>JBMNPM010000001.1:0-248233 GCA_050943595.1 Thermoleophilia bacterium
ACGGCTCTGGTCACGGTTTCATCCGGGGTGTCCAACGACTGGGACACGAACATGGGCAGATGGAGTGCTGCATCAAAACGAACGATAGTGAAGTCGTTTTGCTGCTTTGTGAGCTGTGTGTGGGGGGGGTTTAGAACTAATGCCACACCAAGCGTGCCGAGCAAGAGGAGAGTGATTAGCGCGACCGTTATACTCGAACGACGACGATTCACTATCGTTTTTTCCTTTCCGGTAGCGCCCCACGACGTGGTATAAGAGCCACGCTGTTCTCATAGGGTCTCCACAGCTTAGCTTTCAGTGGACGAGGATGGCAACAGCGCAAGTCACCTCTCCTTCGAAGGGCGGGCACGGCGGGATGGTGGCCCGATAGATCAGTCCGCGGTGTGGCGTCTGTCACCGATATTCCTGCCATAATATCGATGAGGCTGAGGAGGGGGAGTGAACATGATGATGGGCTACCGGATGGCTCTGGGTGTTGTCCTCATATTGGTTGTCGGTGCCTTTGCCGTGGCCTGCGACGGGAATGGGGTCACTACGACGACGAAAGCCATCACCCCGGCCACAGGAACTGTGAGCACTTCAACCACCGGGCCGTCGAGCGAACCCTTCAAGGTGGCTGTGATTGTCTCGCTCACGGGTCCTGACTCGGCTGCAGGCGCGTCCGTACTCAATGGAGTCAAACTGGAGATCGACGCCCTCAATGCCGCTGGCGGCATTGAGGGGCGCAGGATCGAATACACGGTGCAGGACGACAAGACGGACATGGCAGCTGCCATGTCCGCAGTGGAACTGGCCCTCAGCGAGGGGGTCGACGCCGTCATCGGACCACTCCCACAGTCAACGGCGACTCCGGCGCGTGAACTCTGTGAGAAGGCCGGCGTGGTGAATATCGGCTTCGGGCCGGCGACACTCGCTGAACTGGTCGCCGGGACGGAGTACAGATGTACGTTTCTGATCTCGATGGGCGCAGATGCCGTCGCCGACGCCTGGATTAAGGCGTTTTCCATAGAGGGCGCAAAGAATATCGTGTGCATCGGTGACCAGAACCCACTTCACCAGGATGCCCTCAGCCTCCTGCCCGATCTGGCGAAGGTGGCCGGTATTGCTGTAACCATCGTGCCTGATGCTTGGTCGCCCCGCACTACCGACGACTACACCCCGTTCATCAAGAAGATCGCGGCAGAAGCCGAGGAGACGACACCGGATGCGATTTTGGTGGCGGGTGATCCTATCGCCTCCTCCAACATATACGCTGGACTCCGGGCTCAGGGTGTCATCGTGCCTGTTATTGGCAGCCCCGCAGCTGCCGCCCCGGCCACCCTCCTGGCGGATTTGGAGAAGTCGGAAGGCTTTATGCCCATCGGCCCGGGTGTGGTCGATCCTACAGTTCTGCCGGACGGTTACCCGGGTAGGGCGGCATATGTGGATTTTGCCACTCGCTATGGGACTGCGTATGGCAAGTCCCCCGCCGTGCATGCGGGCCTAGGACATGATGCTGTTCACGTTCTCGCTCTGGGGTTGAAGGCCGGTGGCGATGATCCGGCAAAGGTGGCGGCCGGTGTTGAAGCCATCAAGGACTTCCAGGGGATGCAGGGCGTTTTCACCTTCTCTGCTATCGATCACGTTGGCATCCATAAGGGCTTAGCGCTCTGGAAGGTCACGAGGGGCCTGTTTACGTTTGTGGCCTCTCTTAATCAGTAAGCTCGGCCTGCTGCCCCTTGTCCCTCTGTGCCCGCCGTCCGGCGGTCGCGTTTTTCGCTTTCGTTCAGCTGATTCGGGCGCCTACTCTCAAACCCGTGCTGCTGAGAGTATATTATTGATATAGAGTAATTGATATAGAGTAATCACCAGCAGTATTCGGCATATCAAGGCCGAAAGGCGAGAACAACCGATACATCACGGGGTCTTTGACCGGGCTGAAGCCGGCCTCGATGCAGGGTAAGCACCGATGGTGCCGGGCACCGGCGACAAGGGGAGCGGACTAATTATGGGGGAAGAAGCCACGAGAGCGGACATGGGTACGGCTACGATGATGCTGGAGGCGGCCATTCGTTCCGGCCGTTCTGCTCTGAACGAATGGGAAGCGAAGACGCTCTTCGCGGCGTATGGGATTCCTGTGCCGTCGGGAGCTTTGGTCACCACAGCCGTCGAGGCGGGCGAGGTGGCTGAGCGTATCGGCGGACGGTTGGCTATGAAGGCGATCGGGGCAGACATTCACCACAAGACTGAAGCCGGACTGGTGCTTCTTAATGTCGAGGGTGCCGAAGCGGCCGCCGAATCTTTCCATCTTCTTCAGCAACGTGCGGGCTCGGCACTGGAGGCCGTGCTGGTGGAGCAGATGATTGTCAGCAACCGGGAGTTCATGGTGGGGATGAAGCGCGATCCGGTCTTTGGGCCTGTGGTCGTGTTCGGTTTAGGCGGTGTGCTGACCGAAGCACTGGGTGATATCGCTATGGCCGTGGCGCCACTGAGTGATCTGGACGCAGCGGAACTGCCCGGTCTTATTAAGGCGAAGCGGTTGCTGGAGGCCTTCCGTGGATATCCTCCTGTCGACCAGACGGCCCTGTCGACCATACTGCAGACGGTCAGCCGGATGGCTATCGAGCACCCGGAGATCTCTGAGATCGACATGAATCCTCTCCTCATCGACGGCGACCAACCGGTGGCGGCCGACGCGCTCGTCATTCTCGGTCCCGTGCAGGAGCCGCTGAGCAGACCTGCTTTTCAACCCAACCTACGCGCGGTGCTGGCCCCCAGGTCAATTGCCGTCATAGGCGCCTCAGATGACGTGGGGAAATGGGGGGGGTCCGCTTTGCGCAACATCTTAGACGGCCACTTCAGGGGTCCGATCTATCCGGTGAACCCCAAAGGGGGCGTGTACTTTGGTCTCCAGGTCTATCCGAACATCGAAGCGCTTCCTGAGGCGCCCGATCTCGCTCTCTTGGCTGTGGGGGCCCGTCAGATAGCGCCTATGATTGAGGCGTGTGGACGGCGGGGTATCCCGGCCGCAATAGCCATAGCGGCCGGCTTCTCTGAGATCGGCGAGGAGGGGGCAAAGGCGGAGAGAGAGCTGGCGCGGCTTGCCACTGAGAACAACGTAACTCTCATCGGGCCCAACTGCATGGGGATGCTTTCCAATGAGCAGAGTCTGCACGCGGTGGGGTACATCGTGCTCCACCCGGCAAAGGGCAAAGTGAGCTTTATGTCGCAGTCGGGCAACCTTGGTACGGGGATAGTCGACGCTTGTGAGCGGCGAGGCATCGGTATCGACAAGTTCGTGAGTGTGGGTAATGAAGCTCAGGTGGGGGCGATCGATCTGATGGAGTGTCTCCGTGACGACCCTAACACCAGGAGCATCATGCTCTACCTTGAGGGCATCAACGATGGCCAACACTTTCTCAAGGCCGCCCGCGAAACGACCACTGTGAAACCTGTGGTCGTGCTGCGTGGCGGACTGAGCGATCTGGGAAGCCAGGCGGCGGCATCTCACACCGGTGCTATGGCAGGATCCGGCCCCGTCTACCACGCGGCTGCCCGTCAGACGGGTGTGGTCACCTGTACCAGCCCGGATGAAGCCGTGGATATCGCCACCTGTCTCGCGTATCTGCCCATGCCTAAGGGGCCGAGGGTCGGCATCGTGACTAACGGCGGTGGCGCGGGCGTCCTTATGGCTGATGAAGTAGCTCGGAATGGGCTCACGCTGCCTGAATGTCCGCCGGATCTTCTAGAGGGATTGGATCAGATTCTGCCCCCGTTCTGGAGTCGACGCAATCCGATTGACACGGTCGCTTCCGCCGTTGGAGACATGGGTCCACGGGTTCTCGATCTCGTGGCCCGCTGTGACGCTTTCGATGCCATCGTCATTCTTTCAGTACTCGGGGCACCCACTGCGGCAGATGACGGGCGACCGACCTGCAATGACGGGGTGTACCAGGGTCTTAGCCCTTGGGAGGCGGCTTTCATGGCACAGGTCAACCGCCTGATAGAGCTCACGGAAAAACCCATTATCAGCGTTCCCGACACACCCATTCCGCATTCTCTGCTTGATTCGGGCGGCCGCTACGCTCCAATCGTCCTGCCGTCGGCGGCAGCGACGGGCCGGGCGCTGCGACGCATGGTCTGGTACGGGTCCTATCTTCGTAGTCATGGTCTCCGGGGGGAGAGAAAATGAACGAGATCCTGTCCGGCAACGAAGCAATCGCGCGAGGAGCGTGGGAAGCCGGGGTGCGGCTGGCTGCCGCCTATCCGGGCACACCGAGCACCGAGATACTCGAGGCCTTTGCTACCTACGAGGGGGTCTACGCGGAATGGGCGCCTAACGAGAAGGTGGCCCTGGAGGTGGCTACGGGTGCTTCCTGGGCGGGAGCAAGGGCGCTGGTCTGCATGAAACATGTGGGTCTTAACGTGGCTGCAGATCCCTTCTTCTCCATAGCCGTTACCGGTGTGGAGGGAGGCGTGGTGATTGTGTCGGCCGACGATCCGGGGCAGCATAGCTCCCAGGATGAACAGGACAATCGTAACTACGCCAAATTCGTCAAGATTCCGCTGATTGAACCCTCCGACAGCAGTGAAGCCAAGGAATACGTCAAACTGGCCTACGACCTCTCGGAACGCTTCGATACTCCGGTGCTCTTTCGAACCACCACTCGCACGTCGCATTCGAAGAGCCTGGTCGAACTTGCTGAACGACCTGAGCTCGACCCTCTGGTCCGTATGGACAGGAACTGGAGCTGGACCAAGTACACGATGATGCCCGCGAATGCCATCGTCCGGCATCCGGTCATGGAGCAGCGCCTACTTGACCTGGCCGAGTACGCTGAGACCAGCCCCCTGAACAGAGTGGAGATGGGGGATCCTCGTGTGGGGATCCTTGCGTCGGGCGCAGCTTACGTTTATGCACGCGAAGCGTTTCCCGGGGCCAGTTTCTTGAAACTCGGCATGACCTATCCCGTTCCACGGCGTATGATTGCCGATTTTCGCGCCCAGGTGGAGAATCTCTATGTCGTTGAGGAGTTGGATCCTTTCTTGGAAGAGATTCTGCGCGTGCAGGGGGTCGAGGTAGACGGCGGCAAGAACCTCATCCCCATCTGCGGGGAGCTCAGTCCGGGGCTGATAGCCCGGACCCTTCATGCCGCCGGAGTACCTGGCGTCAATGACGATCTATTGGCGATGCCCAGCTCCGTGGCGGAGGACTTGGTCGGGCGGCCGCCGACCCTCTGCCCCGGTTGTTCACATCGTGGCATCTACATGATGCTCAAGAAGCTGCGTGTGTTTGTGAGCGGGGACATCGGCTGTTATTCTCTAGGTGCTCTTCCGCCGTTCGACGCCATGCACTGCAGCACGTGTATGGGGGCGAGTATCAGCATGGCGCACGGCATGGCGCAGGTGCTGGAGCCGCCCGCGAACCCGCGGGACAAGTTGGTGGTCACCCTGGGCGACAGTACGTTCTTTCATACCGGTATCAATTCACTCATGGATGTCGCCTACAATAAGAGCAACATCCTTGTTCTCATACTCGACAATCGCACCACGGCGATGACGGGTGGGCAGGAGAACCCTGGAACCGGCAAGACTCTGCTCAGAGAACCGGCGGCCATGGTCGATATCGCCGGGCTCTGTCGGGACATGGGGATCGAGCGGGTGACCCAGGTCGATCCATATGACCTAGAGGGGATCGAAAAGGTGTTGCGCGAGGAACTGGCCGCCGAAGGTCCCTCGGTAGTCATAGCCCAGGCTCCCTGTGTTCTGCAGTTCAAAGTCAGGCGTCCCACCTATCGTGTGGATGCTCAGCTCTGCAGTGGCTGCAAACGATGTTTGCAGGCAGGATGCACGGCGCTCAATCTCCTGCTTGATGCCGACGGAGACAGCAAGGTCGAGATCCAGTCCGATCAATGCGTGGGCTGCGGGGTCTGCAGCCAGATGTGCAATACGGGCGCCATCCTCCCGCCGTCTCCTGGTGAGGAGGGTCTGAAGGGCGTGTATATAAAGGGGGCTTCATGACAACACCACAGGTAGGCCCGCAGACGGCTACCGGACCGGCCATCGGTCTGGCCACCTTCAACATGCTTCTCTCTGGAGTCGGTGGCCAGGGGGTTGTGCTGGCCAGCTATGTGCTCTCCCAAGTAGCCATGGCTGAGGGGTACGATGTGAAGCAGAGTGAGGTTCACGGCATGAGCCAGCGCGGCGGCAGTGTAACCAGCCACTTCCGGTTTGGTGAGAAGGTGTGGGCTCCGTTGGTAACCCCGGGTACCGCCGACGTCCTGCTTGCATTCGAGGCTCTTGAGGCACTGCGTTACATACACTGGTTGCGGCCAAAAGGACTGCTCGTCTACAGCACCCTGCAGATCAACCCGAGCCCGGTCTCCGCCGGACTCGCCGAATATCCCAGCGATATCGACACACGTATCGCGACGGTCTGGCCGCGTGTACATTCGGTGGATGCGAACCGTCTGGCGCAACAGGCGGGTACCGTCAAGGCTGCTAACGTGGTGATGTTGGGTGCCGTTTCCGGCGCCCTCCCCTTTGCCGCGAGGACGTGGGAAGCGGTGATCCGTAGGGCGGTGCCACCGAAGACGGTCGATGTTAATCTGGAGGCCTTTCGTCTCGGCAAGGAGGCAGCTTCTGTTGAGTAAAGGTCGGGCAACGTCGGTTGCCACCAGGTAACCGGGGCCATATTGGTCGAGATGCGCAGGATTCAGTTGTCGTGGATGTGGCCATCGACCAAGGAGGATGCGTGAAAGGTGCTGCAGGGTCGACTCGTCTGTGGGCTGCTTGATACGCAGTGACTCCCACCGGTATAATGGCGGCCATTATACCCCAGGAGGTTATGATGAAATTCAGATGTACCGTATGCGGCTATGTCTATGAAGGCGATGAGCCACCTGCAAATTGTCCACAGTGCAGCGCGCCGGCTTCTAAGTTCGTCGTGGTGACGGGCGAGAAGATGGAGTGGGCCGCCGAACACGTCATCGGAGTGGCGAAAGACGCAGACGAACGGGTCATCGAAGGTCTTAGGAACAACTTCAATGGCGAGTGCACAGAGGTTGGGATGTACCTGGCCATGTCGCGGGCTGCCGACAGACAGGGATATCCCGAAGTGGCGGAAGCCTACAAACGCATCGCCTTTGAAGAAGCCGATCACGCTGCACGGTTTGCCGAATTGCTCGGCGAGATTGTTTCTGCCGACAGCAAGGTCAATCTGCAGATGCGGATGGAGGCTGAATACGGTGCCACCGAGGGAAAAGTGGAGTTGGCCAACTTGGCCAAGGAGTTGGGCTACGACGCCATCCACGACACCGTGCACGAGATGGCCAAAGACGAGGCTCGTCACGGCAAGGCGTTCCAGGGTCTTCTAGAGCGCTACTTCGCCTGATCGTTTAACAGTCTGTTTTGGGACGAAAGAGGCCCCGGCGTCCTCCGGAGCCGGGGCCTCTCTTAGGGGCGTATGGGGTTCAATGCTGGGAATAGTCTGATGTGCAGGACATATCGGCCGGGGCTGGTCCCAGGATGGACGTCACAGTCATCCCCGGTCATGTTAGAATGTTTCCTGCGATAACCGTCTCCGCGTTGTCGCCACGCCGACGTACACCAGCGAATAGGGAGAGAAGCACATAACATGAGATGGGGAATGGTCATAAACCTGGCGAAGTGCACCCGCTGTCATGGGTGTATCAACGCGTGCAGGATCGAGCACTTCCTGCCACTTCGTATCACCTGGCCGCGGCTGGTGGCTCTGGAAGTCGACGAGGGTTTCAGCGTCGATGTCTCCACATATCCGGTGCGGTGTAATCAGTGTAAAGAGGCGCCGTGCGTCGACGCCTGCCCGACCAACGCTTCTTACAAGCGGGAGGACGGTATCGTAGCTGTCGATCGCGACAAGTGCTTCGGCTGCCGGTACTGTGTTATTGCCTGTCCCTACCAGAATCGTACCTATCTGTCCCGCAAGCGTAATCCAGGTCTCTTCCCTGGATATCCCCAGACTTCGTTCGAGAAGATGGGCAAGAAGCTCTACCCACACAAGGTGGGCACTACCGAGAAGTGCAACTTTTGCTTGGAGAAAATCGACGAGGCTATGGCCAAGGGGCTCAAGGTTGGTATCGACCGCGATGCTACGCCGGCCTGTGTGAATACGTGTCAGGCAAGAGCCCTCACCTTCGGCGATCTCGACGATCCCGAGAGCAACGTGTCCAAGCTCATCAGGGAGCGAAACGGTTTTACCCTCCATCCCGAGTACGGCACTGAGCCTTCTGTGTACTACATCGATTACATGTTGGGCAACAACCCGTCAAACGTGGCGCCGTGGGAAGACCAGACCGGTACTCATATCCAGCACTTGAGTACCGTGTATGAGGAGTCTATACCGAAACTCGCTAAGAAGAACTTCAAGTAAGAAAGGAGGAGAGTAGTATGGCAAGAATATCTCGCCAGTGGATGGTCACCCATGAGTGGATGGTCAAGCCCATGTCCCAGGCTGAGTGGATCGAGGGCAAAGGTCTACTCGTTTGGTTGGCGGAGGTCTTCTCGGCTCTCGGCACGGGCCTATATATCGTCGCTCTCTTCTTTGGACTTAGCGATGACTTTGCTATGACTGCCTTCTGGGCCGGTGTGTGTGGTTGGATTGGCATCGCCATTTTCAAGTTACCTCTACACTTGGCATACCTTGGGCAACCCTTGCGCTTCTGGCGCGCCTTCCCGCCCTTTAGTACCGCGTGGAGGACTTCTTGGTTCGCCCGTGGCATTGTCCTTACGATGATCTTTCTCGCCTTTGGTGTTGTCCAGTTGGTCATGCAGGGGCTTATTGCCTATGACGTAAACACCGGCGGTGGGGTTCACGCGGCTAACTACGTCTTCATGGTGCTTGCCGGTATCTTTGCCGTCGCTACGGCTATCTACTGTGGCTTCGCCATGAGCTACTGCAAGAGCGTGCCCTTCTGGAACACGGGTCTGCTGCCCGTCATCTTCCTGTTCATGGGTGTAGCCGACGGTCTGGCGCTTACCATGGGAGTAGGCATGGTCGCGGGTGAAGAGGTCGTCCACACCGCGGAAGCTGCGACCCGGATCATGCTTATCCTCAACTCACTACTCATCCTGAGCTACTTGGTCAACGCAAGCTACCAGTCTGAGACGGCTGAGTTGTCTGTAAAGAAGCTCATCCGCGGACACGTGGCCTGGGTCTTCTGGCTCGGTATTATCGTCTTGGGTATTATCGTGCCGTTTGTTATCTCTGTCAGCAGCTACTTCACCGGCGAAGATGCCACCACGTGGTTGCTGATTGTCGCCATCGTTAGCCACACCATCGGGGCCTTCTCTCTGAAGTATGGTGTGCTCAAGGTTGGCTACTATCGGCCCATCTTCCCCAGAGCTAAAGCCTACTAGAGGCTGCGACACTAGGTACGTGTTGAGGAGACACTTTTATGGCTAAGAGAGAAGTTAAATACACCACGTGTAAGGCCTGTCATGGCGGCTGCGGTGTAAAGGTCCACCTCGAAGACGGCAAGATCATCAAGGTCGAGGGTAATTACGACACCCTCACTAAGGGCACCATGTGCGCCAAGGGGTTGGCGGCCTTCCAGCATATCGACAACCCGTATCGCATCAAGTACCCCATGAAGCAGGTCGGCAAGAAAGGCGAAGGCAAGTGGAAGCGCATCTCCTGGGAGGAAGCGCTTGACACCATCGAAGCCAAGATGAAGGCTGCAATCCGGGATTACGGTGGGCACTCCATCGCCGTGAGCCAGGGTACCGGTCGCGGGTATAACCGGTACACCATGCGTATGGCGCGTTCTCTCGGTAGCGGTAACGCCATTACGCCGGGCTATGTGTGTCACAGCCCGCGCCTGGGCCTGTACGGTCTCGTGGTCGGCTACGGCCGTCTGTACTGTGACTACCACGGCTGGGGCGGCGTCTTTCCCAAGACGTCGATCATGTGGGCCAAGCAGCTTGAGATCAGTAGTGCCGACTCCGAGATGTGCTACTGGTACATGCGTTCGCTCGACTACATCAAGAACCTCATCATTATCGATCCCCGTGCCAGCGCCTACGCCACCCGGGCCAACCTGTGGATCCAGCCCCGGCCGGGTACGGACTGTGCTCTGGCTATGGGCATGATGAACGTCATCATCGAGGAAGGGCTCTGGGATAAGGAGTTCGTGGAGAATTGGACCTTTGGGTTCGATGGACTACGCGAGCGTGTCAAGGAGTTCACCCCCACCAAGGTCTCCGAGATCTGCTGGATTCCGAAGGAAGACGTCATAACGGCGGCGCGTATGTTCGCCATCGATACCCCAGGCACCATCCAGGTTGGTAGCTCCCTTGAGCGCCAGGCCAACTGCGGCCATACGCTCCGGGCCATCACATGTCTCATGGGTCTCACCGGCAATATCGAAGCTCCCGGCAGCATGTGCAGCTGGGTGCTGCCCGACACGGGCCTCATTGAGGAGTTCAACCTCGAGTTGCCCATCACCGATGAGATGAAGAAGCATATCTACGGTGGCGATCGCTTCAAGATGGGTGCCAGCCGTACGTGCAACCCTGATACCATCGTGCGGGCTATCAACTCCGGTGAGGAGCCTCTCCAGGTGTGGCTGAGCGTGGGCGGTCAGCAGATCGTGCATATGGCCAACACCAAAGAAGTTGTGGCGGCTCTCGAAAAGATCCCGTTCATGGTCCATGTGGACCAGTTCATGCAGCCCATGTCCGAAGTGGCGGACATCGTGCTGCCGGCAGCCCACTACCTGGAGCTGGACGACATCTACGATATGCATCCGCGCTTCTTCATCGCGGCGCACAACAAGGTGGTCGATCCTCCGGGCGAAGCCAGGTCGGATGCCTGGATCTTCAACGAGATCGGTAAGCGGGTTGTTCCCGATAAGTGGTTCGAGAACGTTGAGGACATGCTTGACTACCAGCTCAAGTACGGCAAGGGTAAGGACGGCGGCCCGCTGAAGTGGAAAGAGTTCAGTGACCGTTTGTTCAGCGGCTGTTGGGGTCCCGATCAGGTTTACTACAAGTATAAGACCGACTTCTGGGTCGAGGGCGGCGGTTTTCCGACTCCCAGCGGTAAGTTCGAATTCCACTCGAACTACCTTGAGGAGTTGGGCTACGATCCTCTGCCCGTGTTCCGGGAACCCGGTGAGAGCCCGTACTCGACGCCCGATCTGTACAAGCAGTATCCGGTCGTTATGACCAGTGGCTACAGGGCGCCGTTCTATTTCCTGGGCCAGTACAGAAATATCCCCTGGCTGCGGAGCTTCATGGAGTTCCCGACGTGCCAGATGCACCCTGAGACGTGCGCTCTGTACGGCGTCGAAGACGGTGACATCGTGTGGATCGAGTCGCCACGTGGTCGTGTCCGTCAGAAGCTGCGTGCCTTCCCGGGCATCAAGAAGGGCGTCATCATGTTGACGGCCAACGCCTTCTACCCCGAGGAACCGTCGAAGGGTTATCACGGTATCTTTATCTCCAACCCGAACGTTCTTACAAACAATAACCATCAGGATCCGATGTACGGCTCGCCGGATCTCACCTGCCTGCTGTGCAAGGTTTATAAGGCCAAGGACGAGGAGCTCGTAGAGAACGTGTTCCACACTGAGGAATACGGCTTCGTCCCACCGCCGAACGAGGAGTAACATACGCGCGCTTACGCCGTCCTGCTCGGTCGGCGAAGATGCGGAAACGGCCCAGGCCCTGGAGGCGATGCTTCCAGGGCCTGGGCCGTTTCTAGGACCGATCACCCGCCCCAGCATAGTAGATGCATCCTAGTAGATGTCATCCGACTGCAGTATTGATGGCGATCTGGTCGACTTGAACGGCATCCTGGGGAGTGCTAGCGTCCCCGGTGTAGCTCCAAGGAGAGGAGGCGGGTGTGTCTGGAGAGTGCATACGATGACGCATACGGAGGATGGCAGTGCGGCTTCAGCCTCCTTTGATCTGACCGGTCGCGTGGTTGTCGTCACGGGCGGAGGTGGAGGGTTGGGCCGGGCGTTTTGCAGGGCAGTAGCCCGGCACGGTGCGGCCGTCGCCTGCGTGGATCGGGACCTGCGCGGAATCGAGGAGACCCTGGATGTGGTTGCCGGATATGGAGGCGAGTCCCTTGCCGTTGTTGCAGACATGACGGATTCAGTGCAGGTGGACGGTAGTGTGGAGCAGGTGCTGGCGGCCTTCGGCAGGATAGACACACTCATCGCCAATGCAGGGATAACATCGGACGCGGTTCCCCTCCACGAGACGAGTCCTACCGATTGGGAGCACATGATCAGGACCAATCTGACGAGCCAATTTTTGGCCATGAGGGCCGTCCTGCCCACGATGATGAAGCAGTTGTCGGGCACCATCATCAACATCGCCTCCGTAGGTGCACTGGGGGGTAATCGGATTGCCCCTGCTGCATACGGTGCCTCCAAGGCCGCTGTCATTGCGCTTTGCAAGTACGCAGCCGTCCAGTACGGCGCATACGGGATACGGGCGAATTGCATACTGCCCGGCATCCACATTACCGATTTCGGTATGCCCGAAGGCGAGAGCGCGAAAGTGGAAAGGGTAACCTTTCTCGAGGAGTTCGCAGCCAGAAGTCTCCCGTTGGGCCGCGTCGCGTATCCACATGAACTCGAGGGTCTGGTGGTGCTGCTGGCCTCTGACGCCTCCAGCTATATCACCGGAGCCACTTTCATCCAGGATGGTGGCGGTACGGCTCAGGTTTAAGTAGCCTTCCAGGAGATCGCGAAATGCTGCCGGCGCAAACGGGCGTTGTTGACCTGGTGGCGAGGTGGAGAAGGCTGGACAACTGGGATGGATGCTGCCCAGACTTTTGTTTGGGTCGAGCTTTCTTGAATTCCCACGAGGACTATACTAGGATAGTCAAAACATGGTATCATATGTCTATCCACTGGTATATCCATACCAACCAATCGGCAGGGTAGCGCAGACCCACAAGAGCGAGGCTGCCTGTGACCTGTGAGGATGTGAAGAAGATAGCTGTCTGCGGGGCCGGTACCATGGGGCCCGGATTGGCCCAGGTCTTTGCCACCAGAGGCTACGACGTCGCCCTATGCGATCTCAGGGCTGCGGCTTTGGAGAAGGGCTTGTCTGTGGTGAGGGCTAATATGACCACTTTTGTCGCCCATGGGATGCTCAGCCAAAGCGATATGGACGCGGCTCTGCAGCGTATCTGTTCGACCCGGTCGGTCATTGAGGCTGCTGCAGATGCCGATCTCATCATCGAGAGCATCACTGAGGACATGGATACTAAGAAGGCCTTGTTCGACGAACTTGACGAGGTGTGTCGTGAAGACGTCCTCTTTACCAGCAACACGTCGTACCTGAACATCTATGAGCTGGTTCCCTCTCGACGGCTGCCACGGACCATCATCGCGCATTGGTTCGCACCCCCTCACATCGTTCCCCTTGTCGAATTGGTCAAGGGTCCGCAGACGAGTCCGGAGACGGTAGATCTGATGCTCGGACTGCTCAAGAAGGTTGAGCATGTGCCGGTGGTGATGGAGAAGTTCGTACCGGGTTTTTGCGTCAACCGCCTTCTGCGCATCATCGGCCGGGAGCTCTTCTTTTTACTCGATAACGGCTATATGACTGCGGATCAGATCGACATGGCCGTCAAAGCCAGCATTATCCCCCGGGCCATGGTTCTTGGGTTTGTGCAGCGTTATGACTTCACGGGACTTGATCTCAGTTACGGCAACCTCCAGAACGAGGATTTTCTCGAGCCCCCTATCGACAACCAGCCTCGAAGCCTGCGCGAACGGGTGCAGCGGGGAGAGCTGGGGGTCAAGAGCGGCAAAGGCTTCTTTGATTACTCCGACCGTTCTCTCGAAGAGGTGCTTAGGGCTCGGGACGAAGCTCTTATTGAAGTATTCACCGACACCAAGGACCTCATATCAAGGCGTATCTAGTTGCGATGCGGTTCAAGCGACCAGGCGTGATAGTGCCTGGTGAAGTGTGAAAGGAGGGGTATGAAGCTGCCCGCAGACGAGATCATCGCAACGGACGCTCTTGATAGGACTTTTATCATTGAGGAGACACAATGGTAGGCGACCTTTTTTCTCTCGAAGGTAAGAACGCCGTTATCATGGGCGGGGCAGGGGGCATAGGCACCGCAGTGGCAAAGGGCTTTCTCGCCTATGGGGCCGACGTTGCGCTGTGTGACATTGCGGCCCACAGTCTCCAAAAGGCCGTCGTTTATCTGGAGGAGGAGACTGGAAAAAAGGCCAGGCAATATGTAGTCACCGCTACAGAGGAAGAGGACGTTGAGCAGTTGGTGAGGGACGTCGTTCGTGACATGGGCTCGGTCGACATCCTGGTGAATGCCCAGGGCTATAATGTCAAGTGTGAGGCCACCCATTTTCCCATGGACGAGTGGGAAAAGTTGTTCGCTGTGAATGTTGGTAGCGTGATGGTCTGCTGTAAGCATTTCGGGGCCGAGATGGTAAAGCAGGGTTATGGAAAGATCATCAACTTCTCCTCCATCCGTGGTCAACGGGGCGCTCTGGGTGGTAATGCAGGATACTGTGCCACCAAAGGTGCGGTGGATATGCTCACCCGGCAGTTGGCCTGCGAGCTGGGACCTAAGAACGTCCTTGTGAATGCGGTGGGGCCTATCATAACCAAGACGTCTATGACGACCGAGCTGATCGAAGCAGAGGCTTCGCGTTACGCTCGTTTTCTCCAGAACGTTCCGTTGGGGCGGCTGGGTACTACGGAGGACATCATTGGGCCCTGCGTCTTCCTGGCATCGGCGGCGTCAGATTTTGTCACTGGCACCATCCTTTATCCTGACGGTGGTGCAATGGCGTTCATCTAGCCGCGTCGGCGATTGCAGAACTGCCTACATATCCACGTGTCCACACTTGACCAGATGAGGTAGCTGGAACCATGGCAAGACCGCGGAATAAGGAAGCAGAACCGGATAAGCAGGGCGATACGGGCGGTGGCGCCTTTCTGGTGCGGGCCTTGGCTAAAGGTCTGACCGTGCTCGGACTATTCGATGCCGAGAACCGTGAGTGGACACTTGATGAGATAGCCGAGGGGACCGGTCTTCCGCGTATGACCGCCTATCGGATGATACGAACTATGGAGGCCGCCAGTTATCTGGTAAGGAATCCGGTCACCAGCCGGTATCACCTCGGCCCCGCTCTCCTGGCTGCTACCTATCTGTCGGAATCTTATTCTGACTTGGTCAAGATCGCACGACCCTATTTGGAGGAATTGACGGCCAAGACCGGAGAGTCTGCCACTTTGGCGGTTGAGGTTGACGGGGTGGCCGTAAGTGTTTATACGGTTGATACTTCTCGACCTCTCAAGCGTGAAGTGGCCGTAGGACGGATCATAGGCGACACTGCCAATGCCAGTGGCAAGATACTGTCGGCCTTCAAGACCAAGGAAGAGCGGGCTGAACTTCTGATGAAGCCTCATATCGAACTCACTCCTTTTACCATCACGGATCCGGAGGAGTTGGATAAGGAGTTGGATAAGGTGCAGAGGGAGGGTATCGCCTTTGACAACGAGGAGCGCAACATCGGCACCTGCGCGGTAGCAGCGCCGGTCAGAGACCAGGTGGGTAAGGTCATTGCCGCGGTATCGCTTGTCGTACCCACCGGTCGTTTTCAGGCAGCTGAGCGACAACGCTTCGCCGAGGCCGTTCAGGAGGCCGCCGCCTCGCTGTCCGCGTTTCTTGGCTACTCCGGTCGAGCCAGGGTGGAGTAATGTGTAGGGGCGACGAACTCTACGATTCTTGAGGACGCCGGTCTGGTGCTATGAGCGCTCCTCAGTAGAGGCTGGCCCCACTTCGGATCGTGGTTCCTGCTCCCGCAACCCGGGATCCCATCCCAAATAGGCCGACAGAGACTGAGCGGCCTCCTTCACCGCCCGGGTGCAGTGCTCGCACTCCACGACCCCGAAGCGTCCCGTGGGTACTACTACGGCTATGGCTGCCATGACTCGGCCCAATTGGTCGCGCACCGGGGCAGCGACTGCGCAGAGATTCATGTGTAGGCCCTCAAGGTCGTAGGCTACGCCCTCCTCTACTATCCGATCCAGTTCGGCTGCGATCGCCTCTCGGTCTATGACGGTGTGGGGGGTGAGTTGGGGTCGATCGAGGGACAATATGCGTTCCCGCTCTTCTGGGGACTTGAAGGCGGCAAATATTTTACCCTGCACTGATGCCAGGTTCCCGATAATACGTCCGGGTGCGGTCTGCCGCTGGAAGGGCCGGGTGGTGTTTATCATATCTATACAGACAGGGATACCATCCACCTCTTTGGCCAGAGTCACGGACTCTCCTGTTTCCTCCAGCAGATTGGTGAGAAAGGGCCTCGCTTGGGCCACGAGGTCGGAGTTGTCTTCGGAGAGATAGGCCATGGCCAAGGTGGCGGGGCCGAGCCGGTAGCGATTGGCAGTGGGGTCGCGGACCAGGAACGCCATCGATTCGAGTGTGCGCACCATGCGATAGACGGTCATGCGCAGGAGGCCCGTCCGCTCGGCTATCTCGTCGATGGTCCAGGCGCGATGATCGACGTCGAAAAGACCCAAGATCGACAGGCCACGCACCAGTGCTCGTACTATGAGCGGGTCGCCTTCCGCTGGAGTGGTTTTCTTCTGTCTCCCCGTGGCCGCTGCGCCGGTGGTGGTCGCCCTCTTACTGTCCGACATGCCTATTCCTCCAGGCGTATACTCGGCATGGAATACGCGTGGCTGCTTGTCCGCGAGGTCCTTCATATTCTATGGCACCGCGCATGCTATCAGACGATATCATTGTAGTGTAGAGACTATTGTAGAGACTGCTGAGCGGGCCGCACACGTGGTTCACCCCGGTGCTCGCCGGCGGTCACCCATCTTCATCTAGGGAGCCGATGCCCTATGCCGGAACAGGTCTTCACGAATCTGACGAACAGCGGGCCCGTGACCGTGTACGTGACAGATGGCGAAATCAAGCGGGTTCGTCCTCTAGTCGCGGACGAGAGCGATTACAGGCCGTGGACTATAGAGACGCCGGGCAGGAGCTTCTCACCGCCTAAGAAACCCACCCTCTCTCCCTATGTTCACGCCGAGCGGCGTCGTATCTATTCGGATGAGCGCATAAAGTACCCGATGAAACGGGTCGACTTCGACCCCCATGGTGAGCGCAACCCCCAGAATCGGGGTAAGTCTGGATACGAGCGTATCTCATGGGATGAAGCTTTGGCGCTGGTGGCGGGTGAACTCAAGCGGGTGAAGGACACCTATGGTGGTTCGGCGATCAGCGGTATGACCTCCTCGCACCACAACTGGGGCATCGTAGGTTACAAGATGGGGCCTTTTACGCGCTTTATGAACTTGTTGGAGTTCACCCCCGTGCTCGACAATCCGGATAGCTGGGAGGGCTGGCATTGGGGTGCCACCCACTGCTACGGTTTCTTTTGGCGATTGGGGATGCCGGAACCGTATGACATGCTGGAGGATGCCCTCCAGAACGCTGAGATGATCGTTTTTTGGTCGAATGATCCCGACTCCACCCGGGGTACGTACTCCGGCCAGGAGTCCTCTCTGTGGCGGCAGTGGTTGAAGGAGAAGGGCGTGAAAATGGTCTTCATCGACCCATTTCACAACTACACCAACGCTGTGATGGGCGGCAAGTGGATAGCTCCCCGCCCGGGGACCGATACGGCTATCGCCATGGCCATAGCCTTTGTGTGGATTACGGAAGGTACCTATAACCAGGACTACATCGAGCGTTGTACCATTGGTTTTGATGCTTTTAAGAAATACGTAATGGGTGAGAGCGACGGCGTACCGAAGACCCCGGAATGGGCCGGGGCTGAAGCGGATGTGGAAGCCCGCTTTATCCGTGCTCTGGCCCGCGAATGGGCCGCCAAACGCACTGTCCTATCAGGCGGGTCGCGTGGCGGCGAGGGTGGAGCCTGCCGGGAGGCGTACGGTACCGAATGGGCTCGGATGATGGTCCTCCTGCAGGCTATGCAGGGTCTCGGGGCTCCTGGGCGCAGCATCTGGGGCACCACGATGGGGGCACCGTCGGAGACTTCGATCTGGTTTCCTTGCTACGGCGAGCCTGAGGGCAGGATCTCTAGTTCCACCAAGGCCGCCACGTTCATTCCGACCAACCCGACGAAGCAGCGTCTCTGGCGACTGACCCTCCCCGACGCAATCTTGGATCCGCCGGTGAGTTGGTATGGCGAGGGTTTCTGCGGCCAGAGCTTGGAGCAACAGTTCACCCATTTCGAATATCCCATGGAGGGATATTCGGAGATCAAACTGTTCTATCGCTACGGTGGATCGTTCATGGGCACCATGAGCGATGCCACCAAGTGGGTGCGCATGTATCAGAGCCCCAAGCTGGAGTTCGTCGTGAACCAAGACATCTGGTACAGCAGCGAAACGCGCATGGCAGACGTGATCCTGCCGGCGTGCACCAACTTCGAACGCGATGACATAGGTGAATGGGCGGGGGTTAATGGCTACACCGTCCATGCGAGCAACGGCTGTAACTATCGCTACGTGGTACGGGAGAAGAAGTGCATCGAGCCGCTGTGGGAATCGAAGTCCGACTACGAGATCTTCACGCTGCTTGCCGAACGGTTGGGATTCGAGGAGGAATTCACCGACGGCAAGACGGAGTTGGAATGGGTCAAGGCCTTCTTCGATGTCTCCGATCTCTCCCGGGAGGTCAGTTGGGAGGAGTTCGATCGCAAGGGTTATCACATCATCAACATTGAGGACGACTACAAACCTACCCCGGGTCTCCGCTGGTTCTATGAGGGGCGCTCCTGTGATACCCCTGATCTGGGCAACCCGAAGCGTCTGGGCGAAAAATGCAAGGAGCTGGGTACCTTCAGCGGTAAGATCGAGTTCGAATCGGTGAGCCTCGGGCAGTACTTCCCGGATGACATGGAACGGCCGGTCGTGCCGCGTTATATCCCCAGTTGGGAAGGCCATGCCGGCGGGCCGGTGCATAAATACCCGCTACAACTCATATCGCCTCATCCGCGGTTCTCCTTCCACTGTCACTACGATAAGCACACGGACTGGCTGGACGACATCCCCGTGCATCGTCTCATCAAGGACGGCTACAGTTGGTGGCCCGCCCGCATCCATCCTAAAGATGCGGCTCGGCGGGGCATTGCCAACAACGATCTAGTGCGGCTATACAACGATCGCGCCTCTGTGATATGCATCGCCGTGGTTACCGGGAGGGTTCGCCCGGGAGTCGTCCATTCCTACTGTTCGTCGGCTAAATATGATCCACTGCTGCCCGGCAGGGCAGATTCGCCCGACAAAGGTGGGTGTGTGGCTATGCTGACTTCGAGCCGCATGATGTCGGAGAATGCGCCGGGCATGACCCCGAATTCCTGTCTCATCGAGATCGAGAAATGGGAGGGCTGACGGTATGCCCCGGTATGGTTGGCTGATTGATGTCACCAAGTGCAGCGGGTGTTACAACTGCTTCCTCGCCTGCCGTGACGAATATTATGGGAACGACTACGGCTCGTATTCCGCACCGCAGCCGTTGAACGGCCAGCACTGGATGCAGGTCAAGGAGATCGAGCGGGGCACATATCCCAAGCCCAAACTGGACTACATCCCGGTGCCGTGCATGCATTGCCAGGATCCCCCCTGCATGGTGCCGGCGCAGGACGGTGCCGTGTACCGTAGGGAGGACGGCATTGTCCTGATCGATCCCGTGAAGGCCAAGGGGCAGAAGGACATTGTAGGCGCATGTCCGTATCGGGTGATCTTCTGGAACGACGAACTGCAGATACCTCAGAAGTGCACCATGTGCGCTCATCGGCTCGACGAGGGTGATAAAGAGCCACGCTGTGTGGAGGCCTGTCCCACCGGAGCTCTCGTGTTTGGTGATCTTGACGATCCGGAGAGTGACATTGTTGCCGCGCTGGCGGCCGTCCGGGCTGAGGACTACCATCCGGAGTACGAGACGTCGCCCACGGTCAAGTACGTGGGGATCCCCAAGCGTTTCATCGTGGGAGAGGTGGTTCGTGCAGATGTCCGGGGGGAATGCGTACAGGGAGCTGTGGTCACGGTGGAAGGTGAGGGGGGTGCGCAGGAGACTCGTACGGACATCTTTGGTGATTTTGAATTCGAAGGCCTCGAAAAAAATTCTACCTATACGGTTCGTGTGGAGCTTGCCGGCTATGCGACTCACGTCATGGAAGTCGTGACGCGACGCGATGTAGATCTAGGCGAGATCGTTCTTGAGCCGCAGGGTTGATCAGCGCCGGTCGAGCTGAGAGGTGACGATGCGCGAAGCGGTGATCATCAGTGCCGTCAGGACTGCCGGCGGGAGGATGGGGGGAGGGTTGCGGGCCATTCAGCCTGAGGACCTCTCCCAGGTGGTCATCAAGGCGGTTCTTGAGCGTGCCCAGGTGGAGCCGGATGCTGTAAGCGAGGTCATCTTCGGCCAGGCGAAGCAGAGCACCGATGCCGCGAATCTGGCCCGCGTGGCGGCTTTGAAGGCCGGTCTCCCCGTCGAAGTGCCAGCTTATACCGTCATGCGCCAGTGTGGCTCGGGGCTTCAGGCCGTCAACAACGCTGTTCAAGCGATCGCACTCGGCCTTGCTGAGATAGTCGTTGCCGGCGGTGTGGAGAGTATGAGCAATGCGCCCTACTACCTTCGGGGTGCCCGCTACGGCTACGGCGTTGGTAACGCCGTCCTGGTCGACTCGAACACAGAGAGCCAACCGCGTTCGCAGCCTATCGAGGTCTACGGCAATCTCTCTATGGGGCTCACGGCCGAGAATCTGGCCACGAAGTACCGCATTAGCCGGGAAGAGCAGGACGCCTTCGCGCTGCAGAGCCACACTAGGGCTTTGGCGGCGATGGCGGCCGGTACGTTCTGTGACGAGATCGTGCCCGTCTCTGTGCCGCAGCGGAAGGGCGATCCGCTCATCTTCGACACGGACGAGCATCCTCGTCGCACGAGTATGGAGGCTTTGTCCAGGTTGACTCCCGCTTTTAGGGAGAATGGTACGGTTACGGCCGGCAACTCGTCCGGCCGGAACGATGGCGCTGCCTGCTGTCTGGTCATGTCGGCTGCGGAAGCGGGCAGGAGGGGTCTGCATCCTATGGCGATCGTGCGGAGCCAGGCTGTGGTCGGAGTGTCCCCCGACATCATGGGGATCGGTCCGGCGCCGGCCAGTCGCAAAGCGCTCGCTTTTGCGGGTCTAACTTTTGACGATCTGGGTCTGATAGAAGTGAACGAGGCCTTTGCGGCTCAGAGTCTCGCGGTTATCAAGGAACTGGACCTACAGGATCGTATGTCCGACATAAATCCCAATGGCGGCGCCATCGCGCTCGGTCATCCACTGGGGTGCTCGGGGGCCAGGATACTCTGCAGTCTTCTGCATGAGATGGGGCGGCGCAAGGTCCGCTACGGCCTGGCCACACTCTGCATCGCCGGAGGGCAGGGCATAGCGACGGTGGTGGAGGCCGCATGGTAGGGGTGCGCAGGCTTTGCAGGCACAAGGTCTGAGGGCCGGTGATCCCCCGGGTGGATGGCCGTCCCGCGCCGGTCGCTACCCTCGTCTGTTGTGCCGCGGAGGGGCCGGTAGTATCCTGCGCACTGCGGTTTTCACGGTAGACTGAATGTCTGGAGTCAGAGCATGCGCATTGATGTTCCCTGGGGTACAGGTATAAGGACCGTTGAGATCGATGACGAGCGGGTGGCCGGCATCCTCGGTGCGCAGGTGGAGTCGGCCTCAAATCCGGAGGCGATTCTGCGCGAAGCGCTGCGCAGACCGGGTGCAGGCTTCGATGATTTCCTTCAGAAGGCTCCGTCGCCTCTTCTGGTGGTGGTCAACGACGGCACCCGGCCGACGCCGTCGGCGGACGTTCTGCAGGTCATGCAGGATGCTCTGGAAGACTGGCTCGACCGGCCCGGCCGGGAGCTCTGGTTCGCCGTCGCCACCGGCACGCATCGGGTGGCTCTGCCGGAGGAGATAACGCGCATCTTCGGGGCGGAGATGGCCCGTAAGCACAGGGAGCGCATTGTGTCTCATGATGCCAAGGCGGAGGAGGAGATGGTGTGGCTGGGACGGACCAGCCGTGGCATCGATATCAAGGTGAATCGCCTGCTTGCGGAGGCGGGAAGCGTTATCCTCATCAACTCGGTGGAACCCCACTACTTCGCGGGCTATACGGGCGGCCGCAAATCGCTCTTTCCCGGGTTGGCTGCGTATGAGACCGTCTGGGCCAACCACAAGCTCTCCATGGAAGCGGGGTCGGAGAGTCTGATGCTGGCGGGAAACCCGGTCCACGAAGATATGGAAGAGGCCTTGGCGGTCGGAATAGCCGGGAAGGAGGTGTTTTCCGTCCAGTTGGTGCTCGACAAGGATCATCGTATCGGGTTCGCAGCAGCAGGGCCTCTTGATGATACGTTCCGCGAGGCGGTTCGTGTGGCCGACCGGCAATTTGTGTTGGACATAGACCAGCGCTGTGACGTGGTGGTGGCGGTGGCTCCTCACCCCATGGACTGCAATCTCTATCAGACCAACAAAGCCATCCAAAGTGGCGCTGCTGCCGTTAAGGATGGGGGTGTGCTCATCGTAGTGTCGGAATGTCCTTTCGGGCTGGGAGAAAACCAGACACTCTTCGACATGTTGGCGTCGGTCGATTCGCCCAGGGCGGCGATTGAGCGGGCCAATCGTGAGGAATACAAGTTGGGGGTGCAGCAGGCCACCCGTATCGCCTCCATCTTGGAACGGGCCGAGATCTGGATCGTCAGTACTCTCGATGACGATGATGTGAACGCCATGTTCATGACCCCGTTCTCAGATATACAGGTGGCTCTGGACCGTGCCCTTCTCCACCAGGGTCCGGAAGCCCGGGTTCTCTTTCTCCAAGAAGCGAGTATCACCGTGCCCCGCGTCGAAGCTCACAACCGGCCGGGATAGGCTCTGCCGGCTGCAGGTGAGCGCGGAAGAGTGGTGGAAGAGTGGTTCTTGAAATGGGTCTCTGCTTTGGGTATTATCCGTGCTCGCCTCCGCGTGGGGTTCTTGCGTGTGGGGGGGTGCCCGAGTGGCCAAAGGGAGCAGACTGTAAATCTGTCGGCGCAGCCTACGGAGGTTCAAATCCTCCTCCCCCCACCATATTGATTCGCGGGTGGCCGTTGCCCGGTACAGGTATCTGCACGGGGCGAGCTGCACGGGGCGAGTTTGTCGGGCCTCCATAGCTCAGTGGCAGAGCACTTCCATGGTAAGGAAGGGGTCCTCGGTTCAAATCCGAGTGGGGGCTCCATAAATGGGGCGGCGTAGCTCAGTCGGTCAGAGCAGCGGAATCATAATCCGCGTGTCAGAGGTTCGAGTCCTCTCGCCGCTATCTCAGTTTGTGGTAGCATGCACCGGTGTTTATGACTAGGGAGCGGTGAAGTAATGCGGACAAGGGTAACGATGGCCTGTCAAGAGTGCAAGCGCCGTAACTACAACACCATGAAGAATAAGCGTAACGATCCTGAGCGGATTGAGTTGCGCAAGTATTGTAAGTGGTGCGACACGGTGACGGTCCACAAAGAGACCAAATAGTCCCATATAGCGGGCGTTGGGTAGGCATAGGGCAGTAGCTCCAACGGTAGAGCGCCGGTCTCCAAAACCGGAAGTTGGGGGTTCGAATCCCTCCTGCCCTGCCAATTCTCCCTGGGGATCGAATAGAGGCGATGGCAAAGAGCGTAGGTGATAAGACGGCAGATAAGGCCCGGGCCAAACAGGCCGGGGGTTTCAAGAGCGCCCTATCCCGTTCCGGCTCGCGCGTAGCGGCGAGCCGTCCCACACCCAACCCCAAGGGGACGGTGAGCACTAAGCCTCATGGTCGTGTCCGCACGTTCCTGCGCGAAGTCCGCATAGAGATGACTAAGGTCACCTGGCCCGCGCGCAAAGATTTGATACAGGCGACCGGTGTGGTCATCGTTGCTGTCGTGATCGCCGGCATATACATCGGCGTGCTCGACTTCATCTGGAACATCATCATGCGCTCGGTCGGTCTCGGCTGAGCGGCGCACCTCGATTCTAGGCAAGCCGAGCAGGAGTCTTCCATTCATGGATTCGAAGTGGTACGTCATCAACACGTATTCCGGTCACGAGAACAAGGCCCGGACGAATCTGGAGAACCGCATCCAGTCTATGAACCAAGCCGAGCTGTTCGACGAGATCGTCGTACCTACAGAACAGGTGGTCGAGACCAAGAACGGCGAGAAGGTGCAGGTTGAGAGGCGCATCTTCCCCGGCTATCTGTTGGTGAAAATGATCCTCACCGATGATTCTTGGTCACTGGTCAAGAACACTCCGGGCGTGACCGGGTTCGTGGGCTCGGAGAACAAGCCGACTCCTCTCATGCCTTCTGAGGTCGATCGGATTCTCCATACGTCGACCGTGGAAAAACCGAAGGCTACGGCCGAGTTCTCGGTGGGTGACCAGGTGCGTGTGATCAATGGACCTCTCACCGACTTCACCGGCGAGGTGTCTGAAGTCAACATAGAACAGAGCAAGCTTAAGGTGATGGTTTCCATCTTCGGCCGGGATACACCCACCGAACTGGGTTTTGAGCAGGTCAAGAAGATCTAGGCCGGCTGGGTCCTGGGTCCTGGGATAGAGACGGAGAATCAAGGTGGCAAAGAAAGTACGGGCGATAGTCAAACTGCAGATTGTGGGGGGCAAGGCGAGTCCGGCTCCTCCTGTCGGTCCTGCGTTGGGCCAGCACGGTGTGAATATCATGGAGTTCTGCAAGGCCTACAACGCGGCTACGCAGGATCGCATCGACCAGGTTGTCCCGGTGGAACTGACGGTGTTTGAGGACCGTTCGTTCACGTTTATCCTCAAGACCGCTCCGGCGGCCGTCCTCATCCGTAGTGCGGCAGGTATCGACAAGGGAGCCGCAAATCCGCGGAAGGACAAAGTGGGCAAGATCACCCAAGAGCAACTGCGCCAGATCGCCGAGGCGAAGATGCCGGACCTCAACGCACTCGATGTCGAGGCGGCCATGCGTATCCTGGCCGGTACGGCTCGGAGCATGGGTGTCACGGTAGTGGAATAGACCCGCGTCACCGCGGGCCGGGAAGGTGGAAGGGCCGGACGCCCGTCTGACCACCAGGAGGTGTCATAGTGAGTAAGGATTCCAGGCGATACAAGGAGGCGAAACGCCTCATTGAGCCGGACAGGTTCTATACGCCGCTCGAGGCCGTGAGGTTGGTCAAGTCCATGGAGACGGCCAACTTCGATGAGACCGTCGAGGTCCATATCAAGTTAGGTGTCAATCCGCGTCACGCCGACCAGCAGGTGCGGGGCACCGTGATGCTTCCTCACGGCACGGGCAAGACCGTCCGCGTGGCCGTGTTCGCCAAGGGTGAGAAGGCTACTGAGGCCGAAGCGGCCGGCGCCGATCTGGTGGGTGCTGAAGACCTGGCAGCGCAGGTTGAGGGCGGGATGCTCGATTTTGATGCCGCCATCGCTACTCCAGACATGATGGGCGTAGTGGGCAAGTTGGGTCGAGTACTCGGTCCTCGGGGCCTGATGCCGAATCCCAAGGCCGGCACGGTCACGTTCGACGTTGGAAAGGCAGTCACCGACATGAAGGCCGGCAAGGTGGAGTATCGGACCGACAAGTTCGGTGTGATCCATCTGATAGTGGGTAAAAAGTCCTTCGATCCGGAACAGCTCGTAGCCAACTACAGCGAAGTATTGGACGAGATCATCCGGGCGAAGCCGGCTGCGGCCAAGGGCAAGTATCTGCGCAGCATCAGCATGGCCAGCACGATGGGTCCCGGCGTTCCCGTGGATTCATCGAAGACGCGGGCGCTGCTGGAGGAAGAAGCTTAAGAGGCTTCGTTTTTAGCAGCCGCCTGTTAGGAAGTGAGGGCTCGGCGATAGAGCCGGGTCTGATGAGGGGCCGGGGCGAACCGCCTCGGCCCCTTCTTTCTCAGCCGCTATGTGAGATCTCAGTGGCAGATGTTTGTCACTGAGGTGCGACGTGATTGCAGCGGCTCCATCGCCGGGTAGTCAGCGGGTGGCAGCATTGGTATACTTCCCGCGCTATCCGCCAGAGACAGCTGGTGCCGCCTGGTGCGGCATAAGCGGTGGAGGTTTTTGCACCAACCCGCCAGCCGAGGTAGAGAGACAGATACGGCCGCTTTTGCAGCTTGTATACAGTCGCCCGCCTCTGCTATCGGAGGTGGGCGATTTTTTTTGAGGGAGGTGAGATATATGCCGAAACCAGCCAAGGTCGAAGCGGTTAAACGGATCGCCGATGACCTCAAGTCGTGCGATGTGTATTACTTTCTAGATTATCGGGGGCTCACGTTCTCGGAGGCGACGGAGCTACGGGCTCGTTTGGCCAAAGCCGATGCCAGTCTAAAAGTAGTGAAGAACACCCTCGCCAAGATCGCGGCCAAGGATGCCGGAGTGGATGGGCTCGAGGACATGCTTGCCGGACCCACGGCCATAGCTTATTGCCATGGGGACCCCGTGAACGCGGCCAAGACCATCCAGGACTTTATCAAGGAAAAGAAGAAGGCCGCGGTTCGAGGCGGCAGGCTTCAGCGGTCTATGCTGGATCCTGCCGGTGTGGCGAGTGTGGCCTCGTTGCCCACCCGCGAAGTCCTTATCGCCCAGATGGTGGGCGCTGTTGCCGCACCGCTGACGGGTCTGGCCAACGTGTTGAACGGGCCTATCCGCGGATTGGTGATGACCCTGGGGCAAGTGAGGGACCAGAAGGCGGGCGCCGCCTGAGGGGCGCCTACCGGAACCGGTCGTAGCCTGCTCTGGGTAGAGTCAGGATCCGATGTGGTCGAAGATCGTTGTGAACCGAACATGAAGGAATGGAACTAAGGTGAATGCTCAAGAGCTCATAGAAGAGATCAAGAAGATGTCCGTTCTCGAGCTGTCTGAAGTGGTGAAGGCTCTAGAAGAAGAATTCGGTGTCAGCGCCGCGATGCCCATGGCGGTTGCTGCTCCTGCAGCTGCGGGTGCTGCCGCGGCGCCCGAAGAGGAAGAAAAGACTGAGTTCGACGTTATCCTCAAGGCTGCGGGCGAGAAGAAGATCAACGTCATCAAAGTAGTCCGTTCGGTCACCGGCCTCGGACTCAAGGAGGCGAAGGACCTGGTCGACGGAGCTCCGAATCCTGTCAAGCAGGGCGTGAACAAGGATGAGGCTGAAGATCTGCGCAAGCAACTCGAGGAAGTCGGGGCCGACGTCGAGGTCAAATAGTCATCCAATCATCGCGGCGCCTACGTCGAGTAGGCGCTCGAGGCGCGAGCCCAGCAGCACCTGTTTCGGAAGAGACGAGGTGCTGCTGGGCTCGTTGTTCTTCCGCAAACGTGCTAGCATGCAAGTTTGCGCGTTATGCGCTGTGCAAAAAAACTTGATGCGAGGAGTGATCCCCTTTGGCCGAAAGGAAGACTCCAAGACCGCGTACGTCCTTCTCTAAACTACCGCAAATCTTACAACTTCCCAACCTTATCGCCGTTCAGACAGATTCGTTCGAGTGGTTCAAGGCCAAAGGCCTAAGAGAGACCATCGACGACATCACACCTATTGAAGACTATACCGGCAACTACGCAGTCGAGTTCGGGGATTACCAGTTTAACGATCCGCCTTTGTCCCTCAAGGAATGTCGCGATAAAGACATGACCTACGCGGCGCCCCTGTTTGTGACCATCCGCTTCGTCAACAGAGAGAGCGGTGAAATCCGCGAGCAGAACGTGTTCATGGGCGACTTCCCCATGATGACCGAACAGGGCACCTTCATCATTAACGGCACTGAGCGGGTGATTGTCACGCAGTTGGTCCGTTCTCCGGGCGCGTACGTAATGGCTGCCAAGGACCCGACGAAGCAGGTGCTCATCGCCAACCTTATGCCGGCTCGTGGCTCCTGGTTGGAGTTCGAGATCGACAAGAGGGGGGGCGTCTCCGTACGCATCGACAGGAAGCGTAAACTGCCGGCCACCGTCTTTCTGCGCGCACTGGCCGGGATCGACTCGGCGAAGACCAAGGACGACCCCGATCTTCTGTCCAAGGGCACGGACGAGGAGATCCTTGATCTCTTCGACGGCAACCCGTTCATAGCCGCGACACTGGAAAGGGATTCGGTTCGCTCGGTGGAAGAGGCTCTGGTCGAACTCTTCAAGAAGCAGCGCCCGGGAGAGCCGCCTACGCTGGAGGCCAGCCGTAATCTACTCTGGAACATCTGTTTCGACCCCAAACGTTATGATCTTACCCGAGTGGGGCGTCACAAGCTCAATGCCCGGCTCAACCTCGATACAGATTTGGACGTTCGTACCCTTACCAAGGCCGACATCGTGGCGCTGCTGAGGGAGTTGGTCCAAGTACCATTGGTCATCGATCACGACCATCTGCTCGAAGAGGCCCGTGATCTGGCTGAAGTGGCCCCGAGCCTGCCCTGGGATGAAGTCGCCAACCGGCTTGATGAGTACGAGCACTTCGGAAATCGCCGGCTCCGCATGGTTGGCGAGTTGGTGCAGGAGGCCTTCAGGGTGGGACTCTACCGCATGGAGCGCGTCGTACGGGAGCGCATGACCACGGAAGACGTCGACACCATTACTCCGCAGTCCATCATAAATATCCGTCCGGTGGTAGCGGCACTCAAAGAGTTCTTTGGTAGCTCGCAGTTGTCCCAATTCATGGACCAGACCAACTCATTGGCTGGACTTACCCATCGTCGACGGCTTTCCGCCCTGGGTGCCGGGGGCCTGACCCGCGAGCGGGCCCCTATCGAAGTGCGCGACGTGCATCCTACCCACTACGGCCGTATGTGTCCTATCGAGACGCCGGAGGGGCCCAACATCGGCCTCATCGGCTCCCTGGCCAGTTATGCCACCGTGAACGAGTTTGGGTTCATCCAGAGCCCGTACCGCAAAGTCGTCGACGGCAAGGTTACCGACGAGATCCAGTGGCTGACCGCCTATGCGGAAGAGAAGCACACCATCGCTCAGGCCAACGCCCCTATCAATCTTGAGACCCGGGACTTCTTGGAAGATACCGTCTTGGCACGGGCACCGGGAGGTGAGTACGTCAGTGCGCGCCGGCAGGATATCGACTACATGGATATCTCGCCGCAGCAGATTGTCTCTGTGGCTACGGCCTTGGTGCCCTTCCTCGAACACAACGATGCCAACCGGGCCCTCATGGGGTCGAATATGCAGCGTCAGGCGGTGCCCCTGTTGCGATCCGAGGCGCCGTTGATTGGCACGGGTATGGAATACCGTTCCGCGGTGGATACAGGCGACGTTCTGCTGTCGAAAAAGGCAGGTCGGGTCCGGGGTGTCTCGGCCGATCGCATCTTGATCGAGACCGACCAGGGCGACATCGAATCGTATGATCTGCTCAAGTTCGAGCGCTCGAACCAGGGTACCTTCATCCACCAGAAGCCGGTTGTGGACGTGGGTGATGAGGTGGTGCCGGGGTCGGTCTTGGCCGACGGGGCCTCTACAGCCCGGGGAGAACTTGCCTTGGGCCGCAATCTCCTGGTGGCTTTCATGAGTTGGGAGGGTTACAACTTCGAGGACTCTATCGTCATCAGCGAGCGGGTCGTCAAGGACGACATCCTGACGTCGGTTCACATCGAGGAGTACGAGGTCGAAGCGCGTTCCACCAAGCTGGGTGATGAGGAAATAACCCGCGACATCCCTAATCGTTCGGAGGAATCGCTGGCCGATCTCGACGAGTTCGGGATTGTGCGTATAGGTGCTGAGGTGTCGTCTGGGGACCTCCTGGTGGGCAAGATCACGCCCAAGGGGGAGACCGAGCTCACAGCGGAGGAGAAGCTTATCCGGGCTATTTTCAAAGAGAAGGCCCGCGAGGTACGCGATACGTCGCTCAAGGTCCCGCATGGTGAGAAAGGCGTCGTCATCGACGTCAAGGAGTTCTCGCGCGAAGACGGTGACGATCTCTCTCCCGGCGTCAATCGCCTGGTGCGGGTATATGTAGCCAAGAAGCGCAAAATCGCCGAGGGCGACAAGCTGGCCGGCCGGCACGGCAACAAGGGGGTTGTCTCTAAGATCGTGCCGGAGGAGGATATGCCCTTCCTGCAGGATGGTACGCCGGTCGATATCGTGCTCAACCCTCTGGGTGTGCCTTCACGTATGAACATCGGACAGGTGATGGAGACCCACCTGGGCTGGGCCGCGCACCACGGCTTCTGCCGGATCAAGCGTAATGCATTGGAGATGGACGCAGCTGAGGTCGCCGACAGCGACTGCCTGAGCACGGCGGAGCAAATCGAGTTGGTGCGCAGGTACTACGATGTTTTTGATGCGGATACGGCCGAAGGTCCTCAGCCCGTCTCCACCCCGGTTTTTGATGGCGCCAGCCAGGTCGAAGTCGATGAAGCTTTGATGGGCTGGGTTCTCGCGCATCCAGAGTTGGCGCAGGACCCTCTGGCGGTGAAGATGCCTATCAGCCTTGATAATAATCCGGGCACGCGTGTGGCCGGCAAGGTCAAGCTGTTTAATGGCCGCACCGGAGAGCCGTATGATCACAACATCACCGTCGGCTACATGTACATGCTCAAACTGCACCATCTCGTCGATGACAAGATCCATGCCCGCTCGACCGGTCCGTATTCGCTTGTGACCCAGCAGCCGTTGGGCGGCAAAGCCCAGTTCGGCGGCCAGCGCTTCGGGGAGATGGAAGTGTGGGCTCTCGAAGCATATGGAGCGGCCTACACGCTGCAGGAGATGCTCACCATCAAGTCCGACGATACCCAGGGACGGGTCAAGGCTTACGAGGCCATCGTCAAGGGCGAGAACATCGCAAAGCCTGGTGTGCCGGAGTCCTTCAAAGTGCTGCTCAAGGAGATGCAGTCTCTGGCTCTCGACATCCAGGTGATGAGTGAGGAGGGTAGCTCTCTCGAGGTGGCCGAGGAGGAGGATGATCTGCTTCGGGCGGCCGAGGAGTTGGGTATCGACCTATCCGCTCGGTATCGGACTGAGGAGCGGGCCATAGAGACGGAGGCCGCCATTGTCCCCACGTATACCGGTTCGGAACTCGATGAGCAGCCGGACGATGAGGAAGAATCCGACGAGTTCGAAGGCGCACCTGAAATCGAGACACACGAGATCGATCTGGGCGCCGCTCCCACAGGTCCCTTGTTCTCCTCTCCTCTTGCCGATGAAGCTGAATAGGAGCCATTCGTGATAGACATAAACGAATTCGATGCCATCAGGATAGGCCTGGCTTCGTCTGAGCAGATCCGGGCCTGGTCGTCGGGAGAAGTGACCAAGCCGGAGACCATCAACTACCGGACGCTCAAGCCGGAGAAGGATGGGCTTTTCTGTGAGCGCATCTTCGGTCCCACCAAGGACTGGGAGTGTTACTGCGGTAAGTACAAGCGTGTCCGCTACAAAGGCATCATCTGCGAGCGGTGTGGGGTGGAGGTTACTCGGTCGAAAGTGCGTCGTGAGCGCATGGGTCATATCGACCTGGCGGCACCGGTAAGCCACATCTGGTACTTCAAAGGCGTGCCCAGCCGGATGGGTTACCTACTCGATATCCCACCCAAACAGTTGGAACGGGTACTTTATTTCTCCGCCTCCATCGTCACCTTTGTAGACGACGACAAACGGCAGCGGGATCTCGATAAGTTGGAGGATCTCCTGCAGGCCGACATCGACAATGCTTTCGTGTCGCGCGATGAGCAGAAGGTGAAGATCATGGCCGAACGCGACAAGCGCGTGTCGGTCCTGCTGGGTAATTCAACGCCCGACGAGGACGACGAGGCCGCCTTGGGGCTCGATGAGACTCCGTTGGCAGAGTTGAGTCATGAGGAGGTCGAGAAGCGGGCGAGCGAGTTGCGTCTCGAAGCCGATGCTCGTCTGCGTGACCTCGAACGCCATGCCGACCAACAGGCCGCCCGTCTCCGTGAGATCTGGGGGGCGTTCAAGAATGTCAAGAAGGGCGAGATCATCGCTGATGAGACGCTTTTCCGAGAGATGAAGGAAAAGTTCGGTAGTCCGTTCGGATACGGTGTGTACTTCCGGGGCGGTATGGGTGCGGAGGCCATCCGCGAACTGTTGGCGGACGTCGACCTGGAGACCGAAGGCGCGACGCTCCGTGAGACCATCAAGACTTCCAAGGGCCAGAAGCTGTCCCGGGCGGTCAAGCGACTGAAAGTAGTCGAGGGGTTCCTGCGCTCGGATAACTGTCCGGAATGGATGATCCTCGAGGCGATTCCCGTGATCCCGCCCGAACTGCGCCCCATGGTGCAGCTCGACGGAGGACGTTTCGCCACCAGTGACCTCAACGATCTGTACAGGCGGGTCATCAACCGCAACAACCGTCTCAAGCGGCTACTTGATCTGGGCGCTCCCGAGATCATCGTCAATAACGAAAAGCGGATGCTTCAGGAAGCCGTCGACGCCCTCTTCGATAATGGCCGGCGCGGTCGTGCGGTTACCGGTCCAGGCAACCGACCTCTCAAGTCGCTGTCCGACATGCTCAAGGGCAAGCAGGGGCGCTTCCGCCAGAACCTGCTGGGTAAACGCGTGGACTATTCGGGTCGCTCAGTTATTGTGGCCGGCCCTGAACTCAAGCTGCATCAGTGCGGTCTACCCAAGACTATGGCCCTCGAGCTCTTCAAGCCGTTTGTCATGAGCCGCTTGGTGGAACGCAAACAGGTCCAAAACATCAAGGCAGCCAAGAAGCTCGTAGAGAGTGAGTTCACCGAGGTGTGGGACATCTTGGAGGAGGTCATCTCCGAGCATCCGGTCATGCTCAACAGGGCGCCGACGTTGCACCGCCTGGGCATCCAGGCCTTCGAGCCGGTTCTCATCGAGGGCAAGGCCATCCAGCTCCATCCGCTGGTCTGCACGGCTTTCAATGCCGACTTCGACGGCGACCAGATGGCCGTCCATTTGCCCCTGTCGGTGGAGGCTCAAGCTGAGGCGCGTATCCTCATGCTGTCTTCAAACAACATCTTGTCGCCGGCCCACGGGCGTCCTATCGCCGTGCCCACACAAGACATGATCTTGGGGTGCTACTACCTCACCTACTTCGAGGATCATGAGAACCCGGAACTCGATCTAGCCGAGCTCGATCCCTATAGCATCGAAGACATGAAGAAGTGCTTCGTCCGGCCACGTGTGTTCGGCTCTGTGGCCGACATCGAGCACGCCTATGCCAACAAGGCCATAGGCATCCAGGACCCCATTGTCTTCCGCTGGGAAGGTGAGCGCGTGGTAACGACTGCCGGTCGCGCACTCTTCAACGCAGCGGTTCTTGCCGCTCTGCAGGAGTATTTCGGTGAAGCATGGGAAGCCGAAGGGGCCGAAGGCTCGGTGCGCAGGCAGGACTACGAGTTTCAGAATCGTGTTTTCACGAAGAACGTTATGTCGGAGTTCGTCTCCGACCTAGTAGAGTACTACGGCGCCATCGCCGTGGCTCATCTGCTCGATGTCCTCAAGGACCTTGGTTTCCATTACGCCACCGTGGCAGGGGTCACCATCTCCAAGAACGATATCGTCGTGCCGCCCGACAAGGAGGAGATCCTTCAGGGTTATGAAGAAAAGGTCCTGCAGATCCAGAATGAATACAACCGGGGCAATCTGACCGACTCTGAGCGTCGTGAGCGGGTGACTGAGCAATGGACCGAGGCTACGGAGGAAGTGGCCGATGCTATGGAGCTCAACTTCCGGCGCCTCAACCCCGTCTATATGATGGCTAACTCCGGCGCCCGCGGTTCCTTCAAGCAGATCCGCCAGTTGGCAGGGATGCGAGGTCTCATGGCATCTCCGAAGGGCGAGATCAGCGAACGGCCCATCAAGGCCAACTTCATGGAGGGGCTTGGTGTCCTCGAGTACTTCATCTCCACGCATGGCGCACGTAAGGGTCTGGCCGATACCGCCCTGCGTACGGCTGACTCGGGCTATTTGACCCGGCGCTTGGTCGATGTGGCTCAAGAAGTGGTCATCCGTGAGCACGACTGTGGCACCGCTAACTATATACACATGCCGCTGCGCAAGAACGACTGTCTAAACGAGCCCTTACTGGGGCGAGCTTTGGCTGTAGACGTTGCCGATCCGGACACGGGCGAGATCATCTACGAACGCAACGAGCTGCTCAACAAGCGCATGTTGCAGAGGCTTCTGTCGCTGTATCCGGCGGCCCAGCATCCGGACGTGATGCTCAAGGTGCGGTCGGTGTTGGGATGCGAGAGTGAGATCGGCGTCTGTCAGCTGTGCTACGGCCGTTCGCTGGCGGCCAACGACCTGGCGGCCATCGGCGAAGCCGTGGGCCACGTGGCTGCACAGTCCATTGGTGAGCCGGGCACACAGCTGACGATGCGTACCTTCCATACGGGTGGTGTGGCTGGGGCCGACATCACCCACGGTCTTCCCCGGGTGGTCGAACTTTTCGAAGCCCGCAAACCTAAGGGGCAGGCCAAGATCACGCAGTTCGCCGGCCAGGTCCACATCGAAGAGTCCGACAAGATCAAGAAGGTGGTCATCCTCGATGATACGGGCGAAGAGCTGCAGAGCTATGCCGTCTCGCGGCGTGCAGAGCTCCTGGTGGACGAGGGCCAGCATGTGGAGGCAGGCCACCAGCTCTACAGGGGGCCGCTCAGTCCACATGAGCTGCTCAAGTATCGAGGGGCTCTTGAGACCGCCCGCTACATCGTGAGCGAGGTTCAGGACGTCTATCGCAAGCAAGGTGTGCAGATCGACGACAAACACGTGGAGCTCATCTGCCGGCAGATGACCAAGAAGGTCTTGGTGGAGACCCCGGGTGATACATCGTTCCTGCCGGGACGTATGGTCGATAAGCTCATCTTGGATCAGGAGAATGAGAGGGTGGTGGAGGCCGGTGGCGAGCCTGCCACCTACGAGGAAGTCATCCTCGGTATCACCAAGGCGTCGTTGGCCACGGAGAGCTTTCTGTCGGCCGCTTCCTTCCAGGAGACGACCAAGGTGCTCACCGATGCGGCACTTGAGGGTAAGATCGATGAGCTACGCGGCTTGAAAGAGAACGTGATCATCGGGAAGCTCATCCCGGCCGCCACCGGCCTGCGGGTCTACCGCAACATCGAACTGGTCAGTGCCGGCCTGCCCGCGGATATGAACGTCTTCGGTGAGAGTATGGGCGGCCGTTTCGACACTGATGTGTCGCTCACACCAGAACAACAGTGGGCGCGGTTGACGGGGATCTCCTCGGACGTCGAGGGTGGCAATATGCTGGTGGACGATCTCGACCTCCCCACCTATGTTCATTCGGTCCTTACTCGTGCCGGTATCGAACGTGTTGGCGATCTGCTTCGGTTCACCACCAAGGAGTTGCTGGAGGTGCCCGGCCTGGGGCAGAAGAGCTTGGAAGAGATCTGCAACTGTCTGGCGGAACACGGTTGGTATCTTTCGGGCGAGTCGGATGATGACCGGCCCATGGAGGAGGATGCACTTCTGGGTGCGGGCGATGGGTGCGGGCTGCAGGATGGCCCCGATCCGCTCGAAGCAGGATCGACTGCCGAGTCGCCGGGTCTGGAATAACCGGGGTTGCTGCAGGTAGCGAGGCTGCGTCCGTGCGGCTTCCCGGGCCATGACGTCGTGATGGGTCGGATGCTGATCATCCGGCTCATCACGCTGGGCGGCTGCTGAAATAAAGCCCCGGCCGCCGGAACGCACTGAGCGGCACGATAGTACGTCATCGGTCGCGCGAATAGCGCTGCTATTCGCGCCTCCTCTATTTTTCTCTTGCACGTGCTGACCCGCGTTCCGGCGGCGAAGTGTCATAGTTCAGCAGCCTTGTAGCGACCGCAGCCGACTTCGCCCGGTCGATTGACTGCACGTGCGTTCTGGTGAGGTAGGAGCCTGTGTCTTACTTTCGATCGCGCTCGGGGAATCCGGCCTGTCAATAGTCGATTCTGGGCAGTCATGTCCCTCTAGAAGGCTCCCGGTATCGATAGGTCGTCCTTGCAGGGCGGAGTGGGCTTTGTTATACTTCGCCGCCGCCGCGCGTTCAAGTGCGTGATATACCCTTGCGTACGCGGCCTTTTATATCAGCGATATCAATATCAGCGCTTAGCGATAACAGATGAGGAGCATTTGTGCCAACAATCAACCAGCTAATCCGCAAGGGCAGGCAGGAAGAGTCCAAGAGGACCAAGACCCCAGCTCTTAAGGGTGCACCCCAGAAGAGGGGCGTTTGCACGCGTGTATACACCACTACGCCCAAGAAGCCCAACTCGGCCCTGAGGAAAGTGGCACGTGTGCGGCTGGTCAACGGCATGGAAGTTACGGCCTACATCCCCGGGATCGGCCATAATCTCCAGGAGCACTCCGTAGTCTTGATTAGAGGCGGCAGGGTTAAAGACCTCCCAGGCGTCCGTTACAAGATCGTCCGTGCGGCCCTTGACGCGGCCGGAGTGGCCAATCGCAAGCAGGGGCGCTCCAAGTACGGCGTCAAGCTGAACAGCTAGGACAGGAAGGCAACGCAGTATGGCTAGAAGAGCTAGGGCACCCAAGAGGGAAATCCAGCCCGACCCTATTTATCGCAGCCGTCTGGTGACCCAGATGGTCAATCGTATGATGCTCGACGGCAAGAAGTCGACATCCGAGCGCATCATGTACGATGCGATGAACCTTCTGCGCGAACGTACGGGCAGCGATCCCGCTACAGTACTCAAGGACGCGGTTGAGAACGTACGGCCGGCCCTCGAAGTGCGCTCCCGGCGGGTCGGCGGCGCCAACTACCAGGTACCTGTCGAGGTGCCTACACGTCGCTCGTATACGTTGGCGATCCGTTGGATCATCATACATAGTCGGGCGCGTCGCGAGCACAGCATGGCTGAGAGATTGGCCGGCGAACTGCTCGATGGTTTCAATCGTAGCGGCGCGACCATGAAGAAGAAGGAAGATCTCCTGCGGATGGCCGAAGCCAACAAGGCATTCGCCCATTATCGCTGGTAGCGGACGCGCGAAAGAGCGCGAGTTTAGGAACAGCATACGTGACACAGGTAGCGGCACATAAATCCGATACAAAGGCGGCTCGCAAGTATCCGCTGGAGATGGTCCGGAACATAGGCATTATGGCGCACATCGATGCCGGCAAAACCACTACGACCGAGCGCATACTTTACTACACGGGCCGTACGTACAAGCTCGGCGAAGTACACGACGGCGCGGCGGTGATGGACTGGATGGCTCAGGAGCAGGAGCGGGGTATCACCATCACCTCAGCCGCCACTACGTGTATGTGGCGCGACCATCGAGTGAACATTATAGATACACCCGGGCACGTGGACTTCACCATGGAAGTCGAGCGATCCCTGCGGGTTCTTGATGGAGCCATCGCACTGTTCTGCTCGGTGTCGGGGGTGGAGCCCCAATCGGAGACCGTATGGCGGCAGGCTGACAAGTATCACGTACCCCGCATCGCCTTCATCAATAAGATGGACCGGGTAGGGGCGGATTTCATGCACAGCATGCAGATGATGGTTGATCGCCTCCATGCCCGGCCTCTTGCGATTCAATTGCCGGTCGGCCGGGAAGACACCTTCCGGGGCGTTGTTGATCTGGTCCGTATGGTGGCCTACATCTACGATGATGAGATGGGTGTCCACTGGCAGGAAACTGCTATTCCGGAAGATATGGACTCGCTCGCTCAGGCTGAGCGCACACATATGATCGAGATGTTGGCTGAGTCCGACGACGAACTCATGATGGACTACTTAGAGGGCGCGACTATTACGGAGGAGCGTCTCAAGGCCGTGATCCGCAAGGCGACCCTCAACATGGACCTCATCCCAGTTCTGTGCGGGTCCTCGTTCAAGAACAAGGGCATCCAGATGCTCGTTGATGCCGTGATCGACTATCTTCCTTCCCCCGCGGACATCCCGGCGGTGGAAGGTACCAATCCTGTCAATGGTGAGCTTATGGTGCGGCATGCGGATGACGGGGAGCCTTTTTCGGCCATCGCCTTCAAGATCATGTCCGATCCTTTCGTGGGCAAACTCACCTACTTCCGGGTCTACTCCGGCACCCTCAAGGCGGGCTCATACGTCTACAACGTGAGCAAGCAGAGGAAGGAGCGTATCGGACGTATCCTGCAGATGCACGCCAATCACCGTGAGGACATCACGCAGGTATTTGCCGGCGACATTGCGGCTGCGGTTGGACTCAAGAACACCACCACCGGTGACACTCTGTGTGATGCCGGCGGAGGCATCCTGCTCGAAGCCATCGAGTTCCCAGAGCCCGTTATCCACGTTGCCATTGAGCCAAAGACCAAGGCGGATCAGGACCGGCTCTCCGAGAGTCTCATGAAGTTGTCCGAGGAGGACCCCACGTTCCGTGTGCGGATCGACGAGGAGACGGGTCAGACCATTATCGCCGGCATGGGAGAACTTCACCTTGAGATCATCGTCGATCGACTGTTGCGGGAGTTTAAGGTCGATGCCGACGTCGGGCGGCCTCAGGTTGCCTATCGGGAAGGTATTACCAAGGCGGTTCCCAAGGCCGAGGCACGCTTCGTCCGGCAGACGGGTGGTCGTGGACAATACGGCCACGTGGTCATCAGCATGGAGCCCAATGAGTATGGGGCCGGCCTGACATTCGAGAACAAGATCGTCGGCGGAGCAGTACCCAAGGAGTACATACCGGCCATCCAAGCCGGTATCGCCGAAGCTGTGGAGACCGGCGTCTTGGCTGGGTTCCCGGTGGAGGATGTCAAGGTGGAATTGATAGACGGGTCGTATCACGAGGTGGACTCCTCGGAGATGGCCTTTAAGATTGCCGGATCAATGGCGTTCAGGGAAGCGGCCAAGAAGGCGCATCCGGTGTTGCTCGAACCGGTGGAGGATGTCGAGGTAGTGGTGCCTGAGGAATACATGGGCGACGTTATGGGCGACCTAAACGGACGTCGTGGGCATATCTCGGGCATGGAGCCGAGGGCTGGAGCGCAGGTCATCAGTTCCACGGTGCCTCTGGCCCAGATGTTCGGGTACGCTACCGACCTCCGGTCGCTGACCCAGGGGCGGGCTACGTATACCATGCAGTTCAGTCACTACGCGGAAGTGCCCAGTGGCCTCGCGCAAGAGATAATCGCCCAGCAGGGCGGCAGTAAACTGATCGACTGATTAAGGAAATCGGTCGCCTGGGTGCGGCGACCGCCCGAGTAATCGGGCAGAAAGGGAGGATCAAAGTGGCGAAGCAGAAATTCGAGCGGAACAAGACTCACGTCAACGTAGGCACCATCGGCCACGTCGACCATGGGAAGACCACCCTCACGGCCGCCATTAGTAGATGTTTGGCAGTGAATAACCCCAATATTCAGTCCCGGAGCTTCGACTCCATCGACAATGCCCCCGAAGAGCGCGAGCGCGGTATCACCATAGCCACCTCCCATGTGGAGTACGAGACCGAGAGCCGGCACTATGCGCACGTCGACTGCCCCGGTCATGCCGACTACATCAAGAACATGATCACGGGTGCGGCGCAGATGGACGGCGCCATCCTAGTGGTTTCGGCTGCTGATGGGCCCATGCCGCAGACTCGTGAGCATATTCTGCTCGCCCGACAGGTCGGCGTGCCGTACATCGTCGTCTTCCTCAATAAGGCCGACATGGTGGACGATCCCGAACTGCTTGAGCTGGTGGAGATGGAAGTCCGGGAACTGCTGAGCGAATACGAGTTTCCCGGCGACGACATCCCCATCATTATTGGATCGGCTCTTGCAGCTTTGGAGCACGGCTGCGGCGACCGCAGTTGCCCCCAGTGCAAGCCCATCTGGGACTTGGCCGCCGCGTTGGACAGCTATATCCCGGATCCTGAGCGGGCCATCGACAAGCCGTTCCTCATGCCTATCGAGGACGTGTTTAGCATCCAGGGGCGCGGTACTGTGGTCACCGGCCGGGTTGAGCGCGGTATGGTCAAAGTCGGCGATAACGTGGAGATGGTCGGCCTGAAGCCGGAGAGCACCAAGACGGTGGCCACCGGGGTGGAGATGTTCCGCAAGCTGCTCGATGAGGGTCGTGCCGGTGACAACGTGGGTGTCCTCCTTCGTGGTATCAAGCGCGAAGATGTCGAGCGCGGTATGGTCCTCGCCCAGCCGGGCAGCATCACTCCGCACACTGAGTTCCAGGCTCAGGTCTACGTGTTGTCCCGCGAAGAAGGCGGTCGTCACACCCCGTTCTTCAATGGTTATCGTCCGCAGTTCTACTTCCGCACTACCGACGTGACGGGCGACGTGACCCTGGACGAGGGTGTCGAGATGGTCATGCCGGGCGACAACGCTTCTGTCACGGCCAAGCTCATCACCCCCATTGCCATGGAAGAAGGTCTCCGCTTCGCCATCCGTGAGGGTGGACGTACGGTGGGGGCCGGCGCCGTCACCAAGATCTTCAAGTAGGAGTCGATTCGGTGGCACAACAGAAGATACGTATCAGGCTCAAGGCCTACGACCACGAGCTGGTCGACAAGAGCGCTCGGAGCATCGTCGAGACGGCTGAGCGCACCGGTGCCACCATTTCCGGCCCGGTCCCTCTGCCGACGGAGAAGAACGTGTACTGCGTCATCCGCGGCCCGTTCAAAGACAAGGACGCTCGTGAGCATTTCGAGATCAGGACGCATAAGCGCCTGATCGACATCCATCAGCCTACCCCTAAGACGGTGGATTCGTTGATGCGCATGGATCTGCCTGCCGGCGTAGACATTGAGATTAAACTGTGATGAAGACACTGCTAGGAACAAAACTGGGCATGACCCAGTTCTTCGAAGACGACGGCACGGTCGTCCGCTGCACGGTCATACAGGCCGGCCCCTGCGTTGTCACGCAGAGGAAGACGGTGGAGACCGATGGCTACGCCGCGACCCAAATCGCCTACGGCGATACCAAGGCAAAGCGGCTCAACAAGCCCCTGCTCGGCCACCTGAAGAAGGCGGGCGTCGGCCCGAAGCGCCATCTTGTCGAGGTGCGCGGAGAGCATGAGTTGAACGTGGGTGATGCGGTTACCGTGGACACGTTCGCGGCTGGCGACAAAGTAAAGGTCACCGGTGTGAGTAAGGGGAAAGGCTTCCAGGGTGTGATGAAGCGGCACGGGTTCGCCGGGGGGCCTGCCTATCACGGCACTCACTTCCATCGTGCTCCGGGCTCCATCAGCGCCTCCGCCGATCCGGCCCGCGTGTATCCAGGAACCAAACTCCCTGGACAGATGGGGAATGTGCGGGTCACGCAAACGGGCCTCACTGTGGTAGCGACAGATTCCGACAAGAACTTGGTGTTTGTCAAAGGCGCCGTCCCAGGGAGCAAGGGTTCCCTGGTCGTGATCAGAGGTTAGGCCTATGCCATCTATCGACAGAATCGACGAGAATGGAGTGGTCGTCGGCCAACGTGAACTTGCGGCCGGCCTGCTGCAGGACCGGATTGACATCGGTCTCCTACATCAGGTGGTCACCGCAGAGCTTGCTGCGCACCGTCAAGGAACGAGCGCTGCCAAGACCAGAGGTGAGGTGGCCGGTAGCGGCGCCAAGGAATGGCGACAGAAAGGTACCGGACGGGCGCGCGCAGGTTCGGGGAAGGTGGCCCATTTCACCGGCGGCGGTGTGGCTTTCCCGCCGAACCCGCGCAGCTACGCGGTCAAGATCAATAAGAAGGTCCGGTCCCAGGCTTTTCGTATGGCACTGACCGACCTAGTGGCCGGAGGTACGGTTCGGGTGATACCCGGGGCCATTTTCAATGAACCCTCAACGAAGTCCGCGGCCGGATTTCTCAAGAAGTCTTCGGTGGACGCCCCACTGCTCGTGCTTGTGGGGACAGACGAGATCGCGGCGCTGAAGAGCTTTCGCAACCTTCCCAACACGCGGGCGCTGCCGGTTGGTGAGGCGGAAGTCCAAGATTACGTCTGGGCGAAGAGCCTCGTGTTCACGGAGGCGGCACTGGCCTTCCTGGAACGTGGTCTCAGTGAAGGCGGTGAGGTGTGATGGACGCTCGTCAGATTATCGTGCGCCCTGTTGTCTCTGAGAAGAGCTACCGGGCTATCGAGAGCAATCGCTATTCGTTTGAGGTGAACCACCGGGCCAGTAAGCACCATATCCGGGCGGCCGTGGAGGAGATCTTCAAGGTCAAGGTCATCGGTGTACAAACGATCAACGTCAAGCCGAAGCCCAAGCGTCGCGGTGCCCACGCGGGGACCACGCGCCGGTGGAAGAAGGCTGTGGTCGAGCTTGCTCCGGGCAATCGGATCGAGTTCTTCGGCGCCACGTAGTAGAGAGGAAGCGGTAAGAGGAAATGGCGATAAAGAACTACAAGCCGACATCCCCTGGACGCAGATTCGCGGCCACGCCGGCCTTCAGGGAGATTACGAAGAGCAGGCCGGAAAAGGCGCTCACACGTCCGGTCAAGCGCAAGGGGGGTCGTAACAATAACGGCCGTATCACCACGCGGCACCAAGGGGGCGGCCACAAACGGCGCTATCGTGTCATAGATTTCAAGCGCGACAAGGATGGCGTTCCCGGTCGTGTGGCGTCTATCGAGTATGACCCGAACCGCAGTTGCCGCATTGCCCTCATTGTGTATCGAGATGGCGAAAAGCGGTATATCCTGGCACCGAACAAGCTGAACGTTGGTGATGTTGTTGAAGCCGGTCCGACTGCCGACATCCGGGTTGGATGTGCTCTGCCGATTAGGAATATCCCGGTGGGTACCGTTGTGCACAATATCGAGTTGCACAAGGGTCGCGGGGGGCAGATTGCTCGGTCGGCGGGTGCTTCAGCTCAGGTGATGGCTAAGGAGAACGATTACGCCATCGTGCGTCTGCCGTCGGGTGAGATGAGGATGATTCATCTTGGATGCCGGGCTACGGTGGGCGAGATCGGCAACGCGGAACACGAGAACCTGGCCACCGGGAAGGCGGGGCGTAGGCGCTGGATGGGCGCACGCCCGGCTGTCCGAGGCACGACGATGAACCCGGTGGACCACCCACACGGTGGTGGCGAGGGTTCCACGCCTCCCGGCCGTAACCCGGTTACCCCGTGGGGTGTCCCGACTCTGGGGCACAAGACCAGAAAAGCAAAGAATCCTTCGAACAAATACATCGTCAGGCGACGGGGCAAAGGGAGGTAGTAGAGCATCGTGGCACGTTCTAGCAAGAAAGCTCCCTTCGTCGAAGAGCGGCTTATGCAGCGGGTTGAGGCTATGAATGAGACCGGTGAGAAGCGTATGCTGAAGACCTGGTCGCGGGCCTCCACGATCTATCCGGAGATGATCGGGCATACCATCGCGGTGCATGACGGCCGTAAACATGTGCCCGTGTATGTCACTGAGAGCATGGTGGGGCATCGACTGGGGGAATTCGCGTTGACCCGCACCTATCGCGGTCACGGCGGCAACAAAGAACGCCGCATGAGGAGGAAGTAGGGGATGGTCAACGCTACTGCAAAGTTTGTCCGGGTCTCTCCCCGCAAGGCAAGGGATGTGACGGCACTCATCCGCGGTAAGCAGGTGGCTGAGGCCAAGGCCATCTTGATGCTCAGTCCTCGGGCTGCGGCTAAGTTGGTGGGGAAGGTTCTGGATTCTGCTGTTGCCAATGCGGAGAACAACAACAGCCTTGACGCCGAGGATCTGTATGTCATGCAGGCGTACGTGAATCCCGGCCCGATCATCAAGCGTTTCCGGCCGCGGGCGATGGGGCGTGCGAGTCGCATACGGAAGCGGACTAGCCACATCACCGTTAGTGTCGGCGAAAAGAAGGAGTCGTAGCAGGTGGGTCAGAAAGTTCATCCGGGAGGCATGCGCCTCGGCATCATCCATGACTGGAAGGCTCACTGGTATACCGAGAAGCAGTTCGCGGACTTCTTGCGTGAGGATTTGGACATCCGCAGGCATATCCAGAACAAGATGGGCCATGCTGGCCTCTCCGATATCGTTATCCGCAAGGACACGAATAAGGTAGTCATCGACATCCACACGGCCCGTCCGGGTATCGTTATCGGCAAGTCCGGTTCGGAGGTGGATGCGCTGCGGCGTGAGCTCCATGACATGACCGGCAAGACCGTGCATGTGAACATCGTCGAGATCAAGAGGCCGGAACTCGATGCGAGTCTGGTGGCGCAGTCGATCGCCGAACAGTTGGCGAATCGGGTCAGTTTTCGCCGGGCTATGAAGAGAGCCATAACGTCCGCCATGCGCTCTGGTGCTGTTGGCATCAGGGTTCGATCGGGGGGGCGTCTGGGCGGCGCTGAGATGGCCCGCACCGAGGGCTACAGTGAGGGCCGGGTACCGTTGCACACCCTGCGGGCCGATATCGACTACGGTTTCTGGGAAGCCAAGACCACATTCGGCAAGATTGGCGTGAAGGTGTGGATAAACAAGGGCGAGATTATGCCCGAGGGGTTCGATCAGGGTTCTCGTTCGCAGGCGGAGACTCGTTCAAGCTGATGTGTTGCCGGCCATGGGCTGCGGTCGGAGGGTGAGAGAAACGCCCGGGACCGTGGACTGAGCCGGAGAAAACGAAGGATGAAAGATGCTACTACCAAAACGGGTTAAGCACCGGAAAGAGCACCGGGGGCGTATGGCCGGTATATCGAAGGGCCAGACCACGGTCCAGTTCGGTGAGTACGGCCTGCAGGCTATGCAGCCTGGGTGGGTGACCAGTCGGCAGATAGAGGCAGCGCGTATCGCGATGACCCGGAAGATCAAGCGCGGTGGGAAGGTGTGGATCAATATCTTCCCGCAAAAGCCGATCACCAAGAAGCCGGCTGAGACCCGCATGGGCTCCGGCAAGGGCTCCCCCGACCAGTGGGTTGCAGTGATCAAGCCGGGATGTGTGATGTTTGAATTGGCGGGCGTACCCGAGGACCTGGCCAAGGAGGCCCTCCGGTTGGCGGCGCACAAACTTCCTGTCAAATGTAGATTCGCGACAAGGGAGGATTGAGGCATTGAAGGCTAAGGACTTGGTCGAACTCGCCGATGAGGAATTGGCTACGAGGCTCAAACAGTCCCGTGAGGAGCTGTTCAACCTACGGTTCCAGCACGCCGCGGGTCAGCTGGAGAACACCAGCCGTCTGCGCCAGGTGCGCCAGGATATCGCCAGGATCATGACGGTGCAGTCCGCGAGAGAACGGGCGAGGGAGTTTTGATGGGTGAACAGCGAGAGATGAGACAGCGGGAGCGACTGGGCGTGGTCGTCTCTGACAAGATGGACAAGACTGTCGTAGTCGAGGTCAACGCTCTGAAGCCGCATCCCGAATACAAGAAAGTGGTGCGTCGGACCACCCGTCTCAAGGCTCATGACGAGCTCAATGACGCCCATACGGGTGACACCGTACTGGTGCGGGAGTGTCGGCCCCTTTCCCGGGATAAGACGTGGCGCCTTATCAAGGTGCTCGAGCGGGCTGAGTAGTACCGCCGACAGGAGTGGGTGGAAAACGATGATTCAAGTGGAAACTATGCTGAGAGTGGCCGACAACACCGGTGCGCGGGAGTTGTTGTGCATCCGCATCAAGGGCGGGTCACGCCGGCGCTACGCCGGGGTCGGTGACATCATTGTCGGGACGGTCAAAGAGGCCACCCCTGGCGGTACGGTAAAGAAAGGCGATGTGGTGGAGGCAGTCGTGGTCAGGGTCAAGAAGATGTATGGGCGCCGTGACGGGACATACATCGGTTTTGATGAGAACGCGGCTGTAATCATCGACCGGCAGAACAATCCCCGCGGTACTCGTATCTTCGGTCCGGTGGGGCGGGAGTTGCGTGACAGGAACTTCGCCAAGATAGTCTCGCTGGCGCCGGAGGTACTCTGATGGCTAAGACCGCGACTCAGAACAAGAAGTTTCGTATCAAGAAGGGTGACACAGTTGAGGTCATCCAGGGTAAAGAAGCCGGTAAACGTGGCAAAGTGCTGCGGCTGGTGGCGGACGATGAGCGCGTGGTGGTGGAAAGAGTCAACTTCGTCAAGCGGCACGTTCGTCCCTCGCAGAAGACTCCCCAAGGTGGGGTCATTGAGCGGGAAGCCAGCATGCACATCAGTACTGTCCAGCTGGTATGCCCCGGCTGTGGTCGGCCCGCCCGAGTGGGCGTGCGCATGGAGGGCCAGGACAAGGTCCGTTACTGCAAAAAGTGCAATGTCCAGGTGGATAAAGGTTAGCGATGGCAGTTCCTAGACTGAAAGAGAAGTACAGCACGCAGATCCTGCCGGCCATGCGCGAGCAGTTCGGCTACGTGAACGTGATGCAGGTTCCGCGCGTCACCAAGGTGACCATAAACATGGGCGTGGGTGAGGGTATCCACGATGCCAAGGCATTGGAAGAGGCGGCCACGCAACTGGGCCAAATCGCCGGACAGAAGGCTCAAGTCCGGCGTGCGCGTAAGTCGGTTGCCAATTTCAAGCTGCGCACTGGTATGCCGGTGGGGCTGCGGGTCACCCTGCGGGGCGATCGCATGTATGAGATGTTGGATCGCTTGATGAGCATCGCCCTGCCGCGTATTCGCGACTTTCGTGGCGTGGCGCCGGGCAGCTTCGACGGCCGGGGCAACTACAATCTGGGTGTGAAGGAGCAGATCATCTTCCCCGAGATTCAGTACGACAAGATCGATCGGCTACGGGGGATGGATATTGCCATTACCACCACGGCCAAGACGGACGCCGAAGGGCGGGCGCTGCTGAAGCTGCTGGGCATGCCCTTCCGCGAGAGTTGAAGATAGGAGCATCAGCGCATGGCAAAAAAATCGATGATCGCTAAGGCACGGCGCCCGCAGAAGTACGCCGTCCGGAGCCATAACCGTTGCTTCCGTTGTGGTAGGCCTCGGGGTTATGTCCGTCGCTTTGGCTTGTGCCGTATCTGTTTCCGGGAGTTGGCCCACGCGGGAGTCATCCCCGGTGTCACCAAGTCGAGCTGGTAGGAGGGGGCATGTCGCACACAGATTCTATCGCCGACATGCTGACCCGCGTACGCAACGCGAATAAGGCGCTGCACGCTCAGGTCGCTATGCCGGCTTCCGGACAGAGGGTGGAGTTGGCCCGCGTTCTCAAGGATGAGGGGTACATCACCGACTACTCCGTGGTCAAAGAAGGTAGTTTCGATACTCTTGTTATCGAGCTCAAGTACACTGACGGTCGCCACCGCGTAATCGCGCAGTTGAAGAGAGTCAGTAAGCCGGGTCGCCGCATCTATGCCAAGAAAGATAACCTCCCCAAGGTCCTTGGAGGCCTGGGTACTGCGGTCATCTCCACCTCGCGTGGGTTGATGACGGCGCGCGAGGCACAACGGCAGGGTGTAGGCGGCGAAGTCGTCTGCTTCGTCTGGTAAGGCTATGTCAAGAATAGGTAGAGCACCCATAACAGTTCCCGCCGGTGTCGATGTGACAATCGCGGGTCAGAATGTCGCTGTGAAAGGTCCCAAGGGCCAGATGGCGGTGGACGTTCACCCTGGCATGCGCGTCTCGATGGATGAGGGCGTCATGACGGTACAACGTCCGGACGATACTGCGCCCAATCGCTCCCTCCATGGGCTGACGCGCACCCTGCTCTCCAATATGGTGACAGGAGTGACCACCGGCTTCGAGAAGAGGCTGGAGATCGTAGGTGTTGGCTATCGTGCGTCGAAAAAGGGTGACGATCTCGAGATATTGGTCGGTTATTCACACCCGGTGGTCGTACAGCCGCCGGAGAACATCGAGTTCGACGTTCCTGCCCCCACCCAGATCGTGGTACGGGGTATCGACAAGCAGCGCGTGGGCCAAGTAGCCGCTGAGATCCGGTCTATCCGTAAGCCTGAGCCGTACAAGGGTAAAGGCATTCGCTACGAGGGTGAGCCGGTGCGGCGCAAGGTCGGCAAGCGGGCGTAGCAAGAAGAGGAGAGCATGAGTATTCAAGAGAACATCAAGCGGACCCGGGACAAGCGCGCCCTCCGGGTGCACAGCCGGGTTCGCGGTACGACCGAGCGTCCGCGACTTTCCGTCTTCCGATCAAACCGTGCCATCTGGGTTCAGGTCATCGATGACAGTGTGGGTCGCACTCTGGCGAGCGCGAGCAGCCAGAATTTGACCGAGCAGGGTCTGTCGAAGACGGATCAGGCGACGAAGGTGGGCGAGTTGGTGGCCGAGAGGGCCAAGGCGGCGGGGGTGGAGCGCGTCGTCTTCGATAGAGGATCGTATTTGTATCACGGCCGGGTCAAAGCTCTGGCGGATGGTGCTCGCCAGGGCGGCCTGGATTTCTGAGGGAGAGAGGTAGGACTTTGGCGCAGATCAAGGCAGATTCGCTCAACCTTCAGGAGAGCGTGATCCATATCAACCGCGTGGCCAAGGTGGTCAAGGGCGGCCGGCGCTTCTCGTTCACGGCTCTTGTAGCGGTGGGCGATGGAGAGAGCACGGTCGGCCTGGGCTACGGGAAGGCCAAGGAAGTCCCGCTGGCCATCCAGAAGGCCATCGAGGATGCACGAAAGAACTTGTTCGTGGTCCCCAAGCACGGCACCACCATCACGCATGAGGTGTTGGGGCGCTATGGCGCAGGCCGGGTCATGTTGCGGCCTGCTTCAGCCGGTACCGGTGTTATTGCAGGTGGCGGTGTACGCGCCTTGCTCGAACTGGGCGGGGTGCAAGATGTCCTGACAAAATGCCTGGGCACTACGAATCCGATCAACATGGTACGGGCCGCCGAGGCTGGTCTCCGCTCGTTGCGGCGTCCTGAGGACATTGCGCGCCAGAGAGGCAAGACCGTCCGTGAGATCCTCGGTTTCCCCGCTGAGGCGGCGGAACCGGTGACAGAATCGGCGGAAGAGCCGGCGGAGGCGCTTACCCCCGCGGTAACGGGAGAGTGACACGATGATTAAGATCACTCAGGTTAGAAGCAGGATTAATCGCAAGAAAGACCACAAGGCCACGCTTGACGCATTGGGCATCAGTCGTATGGGCCAGACCGTCTACCACGAAGATACTCCGGCCATCCGGGGCATGGTGCACAAGATCTCGTACATGCTCGAAGTGACCGAAGTCGACATCAAGGATGAAGGATAACGATGGGAGACATCTTCCTGCACAACCTCCGGCCGGATCCGGGCTCTAGGCACAGCAAGAAGCGCGTTGGACGCGGTGAGGGTTCCGGATTAGGCAAGACCTCCGGGCGGGGGCACAAAGGCTCGAAGCAGCGTTCGGGTGGTCAGATCTCGGCCCGCTACGAGGGCGGCCAGATGCCGTTGCACATGCGCACTCCCAAGCTGCGGGGTTCGTATGCCAAGACGGCTATGTCTATAGGCCCCTTCCGGACCTACATGACTCCTGTCAACCTGTCGCGCCTAGCCGTTTTTGCCGCCGGCGAGGTCGTCTCACCGGAGACGTTGGCCCTTAAGGGCATCATTAAGAAGGCGGATGAACGGGTCAAGATCCTGGGCGACGGAGAAGTGGTCTCAGCACTCACCATCAAAGCGCAAGGATTCAGCGCTGCAGCAAAAGCCAAGATCGAAGCGGCCGGTGGTACGGCAGAAGTGATCTGACCAGGGTGCTGAACGAAGCGCTGCGGACCATAGGGGTGAGAACCTGATGTTGGAATCCTTGCTCAATGCATGGAGGCTACCCGATCTTCGGAAGAAGCTGCTGTTCACGGCCCTGATGATCGCCATCTACAGACTGGGATGCTTCATCCCGGTGCCCGGCGTTGATGTGAACGCCGTGGCGGAGATGTTCAATACCGGTGGCGTGTTCGATTTTTATAACCTCTTCAGTGGAGGAGGCTTGCAGCGTATTGCCATCTTCGCTATGGGGATCATGCCGTACATCACGGCTTCGATCATCATGCAGCTTGTGACTATGGCGATACCCCGTCTGGCTGCACTCATGAAGGAGGGTGAGTCCGGGCAGAAGAAAGTCAACCAATACACCCGCTATTTCACAGGCGTGCTGGCCTTCATAGAGGCGGTTGGCTTTGTATTCCTCTTCCGTAGCTACGGGGCATTCCCTGCAGACGCGCCGTTGAACGCCATGCGCTTTTGGCTCATCGTCTTGGCTCTCACTGTGGGAGCCGTGCTCGTCATGTGGATGGGCGAGTTGGTCACCCAGCGCGGCATCGGGAACGGCATATCCTTGATGATCTTCGCCAGCATTGTATCCGGGCTCCCCGGTGGACTGCAGAAGTTGTTCTCGCTGAATCCGGCCTACTGGGTGCTCATGGCCATCGTCGCGGTCTTGGTGGTGGCGGCGATCGTGTACATCACGGAGGGTCAGCGCCGGATTCCGGTGCAGTACGCGAAGAGGGTGGTGGGACGGAAGGTGTACGGAGGACAGAGCACGTATCTGCCGCTTCGTATAAACATGGCGGGCGTGATCCCGGTCATCTTCGCCTCGTCGGTGTTGCTGTTCCCGGTCACGCTGGCGCAGATGACACCGTGGGGTTGGGCCAAGAGCCTCTCGAACGCCATCGGTCCGGCGACGTGGTGGTACATCGTCGCCGAAGTCATACTCATCGTCCTGTTCACGTATTTCTACACGGCGGTGCAGTTCAACCCCATCGATCAGGCCGATAATCTGAAGAAGTACGGTGGGTTCGTGCCCGGCATCCGTCCTGGACGGCCAACGGCGGCCTATCTCGACCGGGTACTGACCAGAATCACGTTTCCGGGGGCGCTGTTCTTGGCGGCGATAGTGCTTCTGCCTACCGCCCTCATCAAGGGCTTCGACATACCGTTCTACTTCGGGGGGACCTCCTTGCTGATCGTTGTGGGTGTGGCGCTCGACACGATGAAGCAGATGGAAGCCCAGTTGTTGATGCGCCATTATGAGGGATTCCTCAAGTAGCGCGCCCAAGGCTAAGGGAGTGATGAGACAGTGAGTCAGTTCAATCTCATATTGCTAGGCCCGCCCGGTGCGGGAAAGGGCACCCAGGCCGGTCGCATTGTGGCTGATTATGGTATCCCCCATATCTCTACGGGTGACATATTGCGTTCCGCGGTCAAGAATCAGACGCGGATGGGGCTGGAAGCCAAGAGGTACATGGATGCCGGTGAATTGGTGCCCGATAGCGTGGTCATCGGTATCGTTGAGGACCGTCTCCAGGAGGCGGACACCGCGCAGGGTTTTCTCATGGATGGTTTTCCACGCACAATCCCCCAAGCGGAGGCTCTCGATGCAGCCCTTGAGCGGCTCGATCGGTCCGTCGGCAAGACGATCGCTATCTTGGTGGATGAAGAGGATCTGGTTAAGCGCCTCACTGGACGGCGCATTTGCCGTGACTGTCAGGCGCCGTTCCATGTCATCTTCAATGCTCCTAAAGTCGAGGATGTGTGCGATCAGTGTGGGGGCGAGCTCTACCAGCGCGACGATGACAGTGAGGCGACGGTTCGTAATCGGCTGGAGGTCTATCACAGCCAGACGGAGCCGCTTGTTGCCTACTACGATGCAGCAGGTATAGTCGTTCGCATCGATGGGGCGAAGGCGCCGGACGAGGTGTATGAAGACATCCGCGAAGCCTTGGGACCCGCTCCGGACGAACACGTCAACGACGTGAGAGCGGACCAGTGATCATACGAAAGTCAGAGGCTGAGATTGCCAAGATGGCCCGTGCAGGTGCGATACTTAGAGGCTGTTTGGATATGCTGGCGGATGAGGTCAGGGTCGGCATTACCACGAAGGAGCTCGATCTCCAGGCGGAAAAGTACATACGCGAGCACGGGGGTATTCCCACCTTCAAGGGATACCGTGGCTTCCCCGGGTCTATCTGCGCATCGCCAAACGACATGGTTGTGCACGGCATTCCGGACAAGACGCGCTTGGAGGACGGCGATATCTTGGGTGTCGACGTGGGTGTGACACTGGAGGGCTACGTGGCTGACGGTGCCGTGACGTATCCGGTAGGCTCCATTGAGGACGTCGCTAAGCGTCTGCTCGCGGTCACCGAGGAATCCCTGCGCAAGGGCATTGAGCAGTGCCGCGTCGGCAATCGCGTGGGTGATATATCGCATGCTGTTCAGACGTACGTAGAGGCCAACGGTTTCTCGGTAGTTCGGAGTATGGTCGGCCACGGCGTGGGCCGGGAGATGCATGAGGACCCGCAGGTCCCGAATTTTGGACCCGCCGGTGTGGGGCCCCAGTTACGTGCGGGCATGGTCTTGGCCATCGAACCGATGGTCAACGTCGGCGGCCACGAAGTGGAGGTGGGTGGCGATTCGTGGGCCATCTACACTAAAGACGGTAGTCTGTCGGCACATTTTGAGCATACGGTGGCTGTCACTGAGCGGGGCCCACGAGTCCTGACTGTGTTGCCACAGGGCAGGGGGTAGTTGAGTGAGGCCTTATGGTATGATGGACGGCCGGTGTTTGGGCAAGTATGGAATGGTGGCCGATCGTGTGTCCTAAAGAAGAGGCAATAGAGCTGGAAGGCGAGATCGTCGAAGCTTTGCCGAACACTATGTTCAGGGTCAAGTTGGATAACGAACTCGAGATCCTGGCCCATATCTCCGGGAAGATGCGTATGAACTATATCCGCATCCTGCCCGGCGACAGAGTCAAGGTCGAGTTGTCGCCCTACGATCTGACCCGTGGTCGGATCACATATCGCTTCAAGTAGAGAAAGGGCAACGGATGAAAGTCAGAGCGTCGGTGAAACCGATGTGTGAGAAATGCAAAATAGTGCGGCGGCGCGGTGTGGTGGTGGTCATCTGTCAGAACCCGCGCCACAAGCAGCGGCAAGGCTAGGTAGGAGTAGCTAAATGGCTCGAATCGCTGGTGTCACGCTCCCACGGGAGAAGCGGATAGAGATCGGTCTGACGTACGTCTATGGGATAGGCCGCTCAATGTCCAACAAAATCCTATCTGCCGTCGACATTGATCCCAACACGCATGTCAAAGACCTCACTGAGGATGAAGAGATCCGGCTGCGTGGGTACATAGAGGACCACGTCCTCGTTGAGGGCGATCTACGCAGAGAGCGCAGTCAAAACATCAAACGGTTGATGGAAATCGGCTGCTATAGGGGCATCAGACACCGGCGGGGCATGCCGGTCCGCGGCCAGCGCACGAAGACGAACGCCCGGGTGCGCAAAGGACACAAACCGACGGTGGGCGTCAAGAAGAAGGTGCGGGTCTAGCCGGGCGGCTGTCTCGCAGGATATATACGGACGGAGATAAAGGAAGATGCCGAAACCGAAACGCACTACCGCCGGTCCGCGCGGGCGGCGCCGCAAGACGCGGAAGAGCATAGCCGTGGGTAATGCTTACATCAAGACGTCGTTCAACAATACCTTGGTGACCCTCACAGATAAAGAGGGCAACGTGATCGCGTGGGCGAGCGCCGGTTCGGCGGGCTTCAAGGGTTCACGTAAGTCCACTCCATTTGCCGCACAGGTTACGGCGGAGCGGGCGGCACGGGTGGCCATGGAGCACGGTATGCAGAAGGTGGACTGCTACGTGAAGGGACCGGGCAGCGGTCGCGAGACGGCCATCCGCTCTCTACAGGCCACCGGTCTGGACGTTGCGAGTGTCAAAGACGTTACCCCCATCCCTCACAATGGCTGCCGTCCCAAGAAGCGGCGTCGGGTCTAAGGCGGAGTAGGAACAAGAATGGCGAGAGACAGATCTCCACAGTGCAAGCAGTGCCGCAGAGAAGGCGAAAAACTCTTCTTGAAAGGCGAGCGTTGTCTAACCGATAAGTGCGGTGTCGACCGGCGTGCATATCCCCCAGGGGAACACGGTCGCGGTCGCAGGCGCAAGCAGTCCGAATATCTAAACCAGTTGCGAGAGAAGCAGAAGGCCCGCAGATACTACGGGGTCCTCGAAGGGCAGTTCCGCAATTATTACTTCATGGCGGCTCGTCAGAGCGGTATTACGGGTGAGAACCTGTTGTGTCTGCTGGAATCGCGACTTGACAACGTGGTGTACCGGCTCGGCTTTGGCGCCTCCCGGCGACAGGCGAGGCAGTTGATCCGGCATGGTCACTTCACGGTGAACGGTCGCCGGGTAAACATCCCCTCGTACCGGGTCAAGACCGAGGATGTGATCGCCGCTGTACTCAAGAGCGAAGGCCTAAAGACCGTTATAGAAGGCGCGACGGATCTTACGGCCTCTGTACCGGCTTGGCTACAGGCCGACCACGACAACATGGTGGGTAAGGTGCTTCGTCCGCCCGCTCGGACCGACATTGACATCCCCATCCAAGAGTCGCTCATCGTTGAGTTGTACTCCAAGTAGTGCTCGGGCTAGATTCCGGCGCCACAGGCGCGTAGAGATAGGAGGGCCGATTGCTAGATTCTGCGACCCCGCATAGTACCTATGAACCGGTTGGTGAGAACCGAGGCCGTTTCATAGTTGAGCCGCTGGCCCGCGGCTTCGGGTATACCTTTGGCAACTCACTCCGGCGGGTGTTGCTGTCCTCGCTGGAGGGGGTAGCAATCTCGGCGGTCAAGGTCACAGGTGTCGAGCACGAGTTCTCGACCGTCCCGCACGTAAAGGAGGATGTGGCAGATATCATCCTCAACTTGAAGAAAATTGTGTTTGTCCTGCATGGAGAGGCCGACGAGCACGAGATCGAGTTGGTCGGTGAGGGTCCGCGGGTCGTGACCGCCGGCGACATCCGACTTCCCGGCAATGTGGAAGTGGTCAATCCGGACGCCTATATCGCCAGCCTCGAAGACGGTGGACGGCTGGAGATGCGTCTCACGGTTCGCCGTGGTCGCGGCTACGCTTCCGGAGATGAGAACAAGAGATCGGAGACGGTCCTGGGTGTCATTCCAACTGACTCCATCTTCTCACCAGTCACCAGGGTGGCCTACAGTGTCGAGGCGGCCCGCGTAGGCCAGCGCACTGATTTCGATAAGCTGACGCTTGAAGTGGAGACCGATGGTTCGATCGAGCCGTCGGTAGCCGTCAGCAGGGCGGCTGCTCTACTTCGCGACGAACTGGCCATCTTCATTACGGAGGAGTCTTGTGATGATAGCCACTCACTCGATCGGCTCGACGAAGACATCGTAGAGGTGCACTCCGATGAGGACGACGACTACGGCCGGGACGACACTCCTATCGAGGAGCTGGAGTTGGGGGTGCGGTCGTACAATTGTCTCAAGCGGGAGGGTGTCGACACTGTCGGTGACCTGCTGCGCAAGTCCGACCAGGAGCTCATGTGTATTCCGAATTTTGGACGGAAGAGCATAGAAGAGGTACGTGAGCGCCTGGCTTTGAACAACCTGAAGCTAAGGGGAGAATAGAGTGAGGCATCGGAGAAAAGGAAGACGGCTCGGCATGCAGCCGGATCATCGCCGGCAGATGCTGGCTAATCTTGCCTGCTCGGTGCTTGAGCATGGACGCATCAAGACGACCGAGGCGCGGGCGAAAGAGGTTAAGCCCTTGGTCGAGAAGGTCATCACTATGGGTAAAGCGGGAGATCTCAATTCGCGGCGTATTGCTATCAGCCAACTGCGCAACAAGCAGATCACATACAAGCTGTTCAATGAGATCGGACCGAAGTACGCGGACCGCCCCGGGGGGTATACACGTATTACGCGTTTGGGCCCCCGCCAGGGCGACGCTGCTGAGATGGTCTACCTGGAATTGGTATAGATTGCCAGGGCCGCCGGGGCGGGTCTGCCGGGGCGGCGGTGCTGTATAGGGCTGTGGATGGAGAGGCCGGGAGGCTGATATCGCTCCCGGCCTTTCTCTTCTCTGAAGAATGATGGACGAGCACACATACTGTTTGGAGCTGCAATACGACGGGACCGGTCTGCATGGTTGGGCTAAGCAACCGGGCCGTCTCACCGTCGAGGGTAGTCTGGAGAAGGCGTTTGCTACGATTTTGGGGAGCGCACCCCTCCTGCGTGTGGCGGGGCGCACCGATGCCGGGGTCCACGCACGAAGGCAGGTGGCCAGTCTCTCTCTCCCGGCCGACACGGATGCGGGCCGGGTGCTGCGGTCTCTCAATGCGCTTACGCCGGCAGGGATCGCAGTCACCCGGCTGGACCGGACATGGACGGGTTTCGATGCACGCAGGGACGCCGATAGCCGCAGCTATCGCTACTTCCTTCAGGTTGGTGGGGTGGAGTCACCGTTCACATCACGCTACTCTTGGCATGTGAAGGCCCCTTTGCACCTGGACTTGATGCGTCGGGCGGCTGCGTTGACGGAAGGCCGTCACGACTTCACAGCTTTTACACCTGCGGAGACCGAGCACGTGTTCTTCCATCGAATGGTGCTGCGCTGCAGGTGGGGCCGGTGGGGCTCGGATCGGCTCGTCCTTCATATCGAAGCCGACACCTTCCTGCGCCATATGGTGCGGAGCTTGGTGGGCACTATGGTGGAGATAGGCTTGGGCCGTAGGACGTTGGCCGACTGGGAGCGCCTGCTGACGGGAGGCTTTCGGCATGAGGCGGGGCGCTCTGCGCCGCCACGAGGTCTGTTTCTGTGGGATGTGCGGTATCCGCAGCGTGAGGTAGGGCACTAGTGTGACTAGCGCGGTAAAGCAGCACGATGCGCCGCAGTTCTTGAACGGGATCGTCCGTTCGATCGGGTGAGGGGGTCGAAGTGATGGGAAGATTTTCAAAGCCGACACGTGATGAGTGGGTTGCTCTGGCGGCCAAGGAGCTCAAAGGTGGGTCATTTAAGGAGCTGGGCTGACAGACCTCGGAAGGGATCGACTTACAGATCTTCTATACCGCAGCAGACTGCGTGGGTCTAGGATACGTGGACTCCCTTTCGGGGCTGCCGCTGTATGTGCGCGGTCCTCGGGCCACCATGTACGCCGGTGGATTTCGAGGTGGACGATATCGAGGCCGCCGTGCAAAAGCTTAGTGCGGAGGGGGCTCGTATCCTGGGGAAGGCCAAGACCGGTGCTCACGGCAAACCGGTTGTATTTGTGCATCCGTTGGACTTCCTGGGGACGCTCATAGGGCTCGAGCAGGTTTGAGGAGTACCGGGTTGACGGCTTATGGTCTCCTATGGAGAAGGGCCGCCGGGATCTACACAGATCCCGGCGGCCCTCGTGCCGTCCGCGGCTATGAACTGCAGCAGGGTCTACTTTTGGAGGAAGATCACACCAAGGTTGATGCTTTCCTTTAAGTCGACTTTCTGTACCAGGTCCTTGTAGCCGCCGGCCGTCACGGTCACCTCATATGCGCCCGGATCCAGCTTGTCGAACCTGAAGTCACCGTAGTTGGTCGTCTTCGCTTCGGCTATCTTCGTGCCGTTCTGAGACAGAGTGACGGCTGCACCCTCCGCGCATTCATCGGTGTCCTTGTAGGCGACAGTGCCGGCGATGAACGACTTGGTCCACTTGTAGAGGTTCTTGTACAGCACACGGGGCTTGGTGCCTAGCTCAGGTAGATAGGCCTCCAGGCCCTCCTCGGCCACGTTGCCGTCATCGGTGAGGACCAGCTTGATGGCGCCGGTGGGGCACACCTGCGAGCAGCGGGTCTCCGTCCAACCTTCGTCGATGAGGTGGGCGCAGCCGGTGCACTTCTGTGCGACCTGTCTCTCCTCGTTCCAATAGATGACACCGTAGGGACAGCTATCCAAGATCTCCTTCTTGCCCTTGGCCTTTTCGGGGTCGATGATGACCAGGCCGTCATCCCGCTTGTAGACGGCGCCATCGGCGGTGAGACAGGGGGCTTCGTCACAGTGCATGCAGGGCGTGGGAAGATAGGCCACGTCGATAAGCGGGTACTGGCCGCGCTCCTTGCGCTCGATGTTCATCCAGCGGGCGCCTTCCCACGGCTGAGCAACAGAGTATGGGAGGAAGTCGTTGCCCGTGAACTCGTCCTTGTCGGACAAGAAACAGTTATTGCAGTCGTTGCACAGGGCAACGTCGATCACCAGGTTCCATTTCTTCATTTGGCACCATCCCATTTCTCAACCTGTAGTAAGCACGAGCCGTTGGACATCCCCTGAGAGGTGGGAGTTATGTACCGGATGTTGGTTAGGATATTGATGCATCCGCCTTGGTCGGGTGATTCACCCGGTGTGCCGATCGGATCGTACTCTGCACAAGACTCGTAGCTGTGCACCGTGCCTTGGGGGAGGCGCTCCGTCAACTGGGCGGCTAAGATAACAGATCCCCGGTCGTTGTAGGCACGGATGAGGTCATTGTTCTTGATGCCGCGTTCTTCCGCGTCTTTCGTGTTGAGGCGCATGACCCAGTAGTAGTGACCGCCCACGAGAACGCGGTGATCCTTGACCTGGTTCATCCAGCTTTCCTTGCCGTCACCCATGGTGTGGAAGCTGAAGCGCGGATGTGGGGAGACCATGGCCAGCGGGTACTTCTCGAAGAGCTCTGTGGTGTGGTGACCCTCCCAGCTGGGGATATAGGTCGGGCCGAGCGGCGGGCGCTCGGGGTCCTCTTTGCCTTCGGACGCATAGAAGTTCTTCAGGCTATTGGACACGAACTCAATCTTACCTGACTGGGTTTGCAGGCCCTTGAGGCCGATCTGCTCGTTGGGGGCCGGACCCCAGTCCGGTGTGTCGCGCACCCGGTCTTCAGCAAACCAGCGCAGGGCAGTAGTGTTGTAGAGATCATCACTCGTTTTGTTCTTCGGAGGGGGAATCACGAAGTAGCCCTTCTCGAAGAACTCATCCCACGTGATGAGCTCGGAGATGTCCGAGGCATGGAACACCTGCTTCACCCAATCCAGGTCGGTTTTACCTCCCTGCGTGAAGAGCTCGCCGATGCCCAGACGCTCGCAGATAGCAGCAAAGATATCGTAGTCGGACTTGCTCTCACCCAGCGGCTCGATGCACTTCTTCTGGAGCGAGACGATGCGGTTGTTGCACTGGTCGAACGAGTCGGCGCCGTAGCCGCCCATGCTGGCGAACTCGCTGATGTCCCAGCGCTCGAAGTTCGTGCAGGCGGGTAGGATGATGTCGGCCAGTTGGGCTTCACCCTCGAACCAGATGACCTGGGAGACGGCAAACTCAAGTTTGGGCTGGCGATAAGCTTTGACGTACCGGTTGGTCTGAGTCATGGTGCCGATGAACGACGCGCCGTAGCGCCACAGCATGCGGATGAAGCCATAACCGGGGGCCGGATACTCATACTTCTGGAACTGGCTCTGGATGGTGGCGGCGCAGAAGCCTTTGCCTCTGTGCTCGAAGCGCTCATGCATGAGCGCTTCCGGAAGGCGGAGACGCGGTACCATCTGGCCCTCAGTGGAGTCATGAGGGTTGCTGGTGGGGCCGGCGTTGGCCGTGGCACCTTCTTTACCCTGCCACATCTGGGCTCCCCAGCGGTAGAATGAACCGGATTTTGCCGGGTCACCGCTGATCGCGCCTTCACCGTAGCCGGGGAAGGTGATGTTGTAGTCGGCGGGGGACCCTTGGCAGGTTCCCCACAGGTTGATGCCCGGCTTACCAAGACCCTGCATGGTGATGAGGGCTATCATGGTGCGGGCCCACTCATTGCCGGTTGCGGAACGGCCTGCTCCACCCCATCCACCGAGAGAACCGGCCGCCAGCATAGTTTTCTTGGAGCCCCACTCGCGGGCGAACGCACGGATATCCCGGGCCGGGATGCGGCACTCATTCTCGGCCCACTCAGGTGTCTTGGGGACTCCATCGCTTTCGCCGAGCACGTAGGCTTTCCACTCACCAAAGCCGTGGGTACGGGTTTCTACATATTCCTTGTCGTACAGGTCTTCGGTGAGCCAGGTGTAGGCTATGCCCAAACCAAAGGCCACGTCTGTGCCCATACGGGGAGAGAACCACTTGTCGGCTATGAGACCGGCGGTGTGATTGTAGTACGGGTCGACAAAGACCATCTTGACACCCAGCTCTTTGAGCCAGAGACGACGCACTGTGCTCTCGAAGGCCGAGTAAATACCGCCGCCTGTGGTGTCGGGGTCGGCGGACCAGAAGACGATCATGTCGGTATGCTTGAGGGCGTCCTCGAGCAGACCGTACTGTTCGGGGATTCCGTTGCGGTGGCTAAAGCCCCACATGTGCATCCCGCCCCAGTGCCAACCTTCCCAGCTGTCAGGGTTGTGGGTGCCCCATACCATGCCAACCAGATTGGACCAGCGGACGTAGGCGCTGTGCCGGTAGCCAACGATCCCCCAAAGATGATGGGAGCCGCAGGTGGTGAGCATGGTACCCGGCCCGTAGGTTCGCTTGATGCGTTTGATCTCACTGCAACAGATGTCCAGAGCCTCGTCCCAGCTTATCGGCTCGTATCCGGACGTACCGCGATTCTGGGGGTTGCGCTCCCCATTAGGATCGAAGTCCACTCGTTTGAGCGGAGTGAGGACCCTCTTCGGCGAATAGATCATCGACTTGTGACCGGCCGTATAGGGTGCCACGGTCGTCCGTCGCGGGGGAGTGAACTTCTTCCCGCGCGCCTCAATACACCAAGACTCTGCGTCGTTGTTGTCTAGATCCATGGGGTAGATTCGGATGATTTTCCCGTCTTTTATGTCGACAAAGACGGGCCCCCCGGTGGTGCTGTTGGTTAGTGTTTCGACTTTGCCCATTCGTAGAGCCTCCTTCTCAAATTTGGGCGTTATCCCAAAGTGTAGTACGGATAACTGGTGAGCGCAAGGTAGGTTCCTCGACCCTGTGTTCTCGGTCGGCTGTGTTGAAAAGGGTTGACAAGTTGCCGGTTACCAGGTAAGTTAGCAGCGATTCCAGATGAGGCCCCGTGGCCCTCCTCGGGCAGTAGTAGCCATTGAAGGCCAATACCCCCGCTTCTGCCGAGGCGATGTGTCGTGAGACGGACATTAGTCAGGCCAAAGGTGGTTGTCACAACGGGGCCCGGTTAGGTGTCAGGCGTATAGACGGTCTTATGGGTTAGCTGCGGCATCAGGTGCTTTCGCTCCCTTTCAGGCCTGAGGTCGATAAGATCCGTTCCGCACTGGCCGTGACCGTGATCGCGGCCAGTGGAAGCAACGAGGGTTCCCCCACCCTCGTTTGGGAATGATACCGGACCGGACACAAGCCGGCACCTTATGATCGCAGTCGCAGGCTCGTCGGTGCCTGCGACTGCGATTACTTCTTTTGGAGGTCGTAGAGCGTAGGGGGAGACTCTGGATCCCGCCGCGTGATCGCGTCGTGCCATAAGGGCGTGTCTCTTCTCTTCTATCGCACCCTACGTGGAGGTTCATCCACCGAAGGCTCGTGATTTTAAGATCTTACGTAGGGACATGGGGTTCTGCTCACGTTACGCCGTCTCTCTCCCCAAGGTGTTTCGGGTGGGCGGTCCCATGTCCCGCGCATTTCTCCCGCGGCCACTCTCTTGTACTCATGGTCGATTGGCAGTGTTTGATGAGGGCATGTCCAGTTGATCGCGGGGACGGTACTTTGATTGACAAACTGGTGTGCAGCAGGTAAGTTCGATACTATGCGGCTTTACCTTAGCTTGTGGTCACTTAGTGCCACAAAATGCTTCACCTAGACCCCTGAGCGCCGCTGCAGGGATCGGGGGGAATCAAGACATGGATATGAGGAGGGACATATGCCAGAAACGCAACGGTTCACAAATCTCACCACCGGGGGACCTGTCTACGTCGATGTGGAAGATGGTGAGATAGTACGTATTATCCCGCTGCAGCTGGACGAGAGTGATGGCCCATCATGGACCATCGATGCCCGAGGTCGTAAGTTCACGCCCCCCCGCACGACGACGCTGTCGCCCTGGATAGCGGCACACAAGTCCACCATCTACTCCCCCAAGCGTATTCTCACCCCGCTCAAACGGGTGGACTTCGACATCAAGGGTGATCGTAACATCCAAAACAGGGGTATTTCCGGCTACGAGCCTATCAGCTGGGATGCTGCTCTGGACATGATGGCCGAAGAGATGATCCGGCTAAAAAGAGAGGTCGGTCCGGCAGCCATCATGACCACGCCCTCCTCGCATCAGATGTGGGGCAACATCGGCTATCGCTTTAGCGCCTACAACCGTTTTGTCAACCTGTGGGGTATGACCTACGTAGAGCATAACCCCGACAGCTGGGAAGGTTGGCAGTGGGGCGGCGACCACATGTGGGGTTTCGCTAACCGTCTGGGCCTGCCCGGCCAGTACGATCTTCTCGAGGATGCTCTTCAGAACACAGAGATGGTGGTGTTTTGGGCGTCTGATCCCGAGACCACCGGTGGTAACTACGGGGCCTTCGAGAGTACTCCCCGGCGCTTCTGGTTGAAGGAACTGGGCATCAAGATGGTCTTTATCGACCCGTACTACAACCACACCGCCGGTCTCTTCTGTGACAAGTGGCTGGCGCCCCGTATGGGTACCGATGTCGCTCTGGCCCTGGGTATCGCCTTCGTCTGGCTCACCGAAGGTCTGTATGACAAGGAGTATGTAGAGACCCGCACCCACGGCTTCGATGAATGGAAGGCCTACGTGCTCGGCGAAAGCGACGGAGTCCCCAAGACGCCTGAGTGGGCGGCTGAGGAGTCGCTCGTACCCGCTCGTGAGATCCGCGCCCTAGCGCGTGAGTGGGGTACCAAAAAGACAATGCTCTCCGCCGGCGGCGTGGGCGGCTGGGGCGGTGCCTGTCGCGCGGCGCACGGTGCCGAGTACGCTCGGGCCATGATCGGCCTGGCGGCTATGCAGGGTCTGGGCAAACCGGGAAGCAACATCTGGTCAACCAGTGCCGGCGTCCCCGCCGACAAGACGTTCTGGTTCCCGGGTTACTCTGAGGGCGGCATCTCAGGTGATTCGGCCGGCACGGCCTCCGGCAAGTTCCTGCAAGCTCGGATGTGGCCTGAGGGTGGCTCTATCTCCAACCCTCAGCGCACGGCCGAAGGCCAGGTCGGCTACCGGTTGCGCATCCCGGAGATGATGAACCACGAGAAGCTGGAATGGTACAGCAGGGGCTTCTGCGGTGGTTCCATCGAGATGCAGTTCAAGAAGTTCAAATTCCCGGCTTCAGGTTACCCGTACCCGCAGATGTACTATCGTCTGGGCGGGTCGTTCTTCGGCACCATGACCGAGACCAATCGTTTCGTCCGTGCCTATCGCGAGGGCAAGATCCCCTTCGTGGTCAACCAGGCCATCTGGTTCGAAGGCGAGACCAAGTTCGCCGACCTTATCCTGCCGTGCTGCACCAACTTCGAACGTTGGGATATCGGCGACTGGGCGCATCCCTCCGGCTACGGCCTGCACAAGTACGACCAGGTCAATCACCGGCTCATTGTCTTCCAGAAGAAGTGCATTGAGCCTCTGGGTGAGTCAAAATCCGAATACGATATCTTTACGCTCCTGGCCGAACGACTCGGCTTCGCCGACATCTACACCGAAGGCGGCCATACCGATCTCGATTGGGTGAAGCGGTACTTCCACGCCACCGACGTGTCCAAGCGCATCAGCTGGGAAGAGTTCGAGCGCAAGGGCTACTACATGGTGCCTGTGCCTGAAGACCGGCCTCGTACGCCGGCTCTGCGCTGGTTTGCCGAAGACCGTCGCAAGGACACCCCAGACTGGGGACCGCCGCCGTGGGATCAGATCGGTGGTAAAGGTCTGCAGACCCAGTCGGGCAAGATCGAGTTCGTGTCCAACAGCCTAAAGCGCTTCTACGCGACCGACGGCGAAGATCCTGAGCGTCCGGTTATGGGTCCGCAGTATATAGAGAGCTGGGAGGGTCATCACACCACAGAGCTCTTCGAAAAGTACCCGTTGGCCATGGTCTCCCCGCATCCGCGCTTCAGCTTCCATACCCATGGAGACCTGAAGGAATCGTGGAGCAACGAGATCGAAGACCATCGCGTGCTGGTGGATGGCCACCACTACTGGATCATGCGCCTGCATCCCACGGATGCAGCTGCACGTGGTGTCGCCGACGGCGATCTCATCCGTGCCTATAACGACCGGGGATCTGTGATCCTAGCCGCCCAGGTGACGGAGCGCATCAGGCCCGGCACGGTCCATTCGTATGAGTCCTGCGGTGACTACCTGCCCCTGGGTGAGCCGGGCTACTCACCGGATACCGCTGGGTGCATCAACATCCTTACCTCCAAGCGCTTTCTCACGCCTACCTCACCGGGACAGGCCCCCAATTCATGCTTGGTCCAGGTCGAGAAATGGGAGGGACAGGCCTAATGAAAAAGTGGAACCTGGTCATTGACGTAGCCCGTTGCCACGATTGCAACAACTGCTTCATGTCCGACAAGGACGAGTTTGTCGGTAACGATTTCCCACCCTATTCGGCGGCTCAGCCCTGGAACGGCCATCGTTGGATGAACATCCTGCGTACCGAGCGTGGCCAGTATCCCATCGTACAGGTGGGTTATCTGCCTATGCCCTGTATGCATTGCGACGAAGCCCCCTGCCTTACCGATGACGGCGCCGTCTACAAGCGGGATGACGGCCTGGTCATCATCGATCCCGAGAAGGCCAAGGGCAAGAAGGAGATCCTGGATAGCTGTCCCTACGGTGTCATCTACTGGAACGAGGAAGCGGCTCTTCCCCAGAAGTGCACCGGCTGCGCCCACCTTATCGACCAAGGGTGGACGGAGACCCGCTGCTCGCAGGTGTGTCCCACCCAGGCCATCCAGTTGGTCTTGGCCGAGGATGCGGACATGGCCAAGCAGGTGGCTGAAGGTGAGCTGCGCGCCTACAAAGACGAGCTGGGCACCAAGCCCCGCGTCTACTACAAGAATCTCTACAAGTTCGACAAGGTGTTCGTCGCCGCCGGCGTCGTTTTCGCCGACACTGATGAGTGTGCCGACGGGGTTCAGGTGACCGTGAGCGAGAAGGGGACCGTAGTAGGTACCGCTCAGACCAACAACTACGGCGAGTTCGTCGTCGACGGACTCGAGCAGACGACCTATGACGTCACCATCCAGGCGGCCGGTTATAAACCCCACTCCGCCGCCGTCACCTTGGACAAGAGTCTCAACATGGGAGTGGTCATGCTGGAGAAAGCCTAGTCGAGTCGTACTGAGTCGTACTAGGTCTGTACCAGGTCGATCGTTGCGCCCCCGCCGGGTTTCCCGGCGGGGGCGGCGGGAAGGAGGTTCGTTCGATCTGGAGAGGGGACGGCAGACCGCATAAAACCGAATGGGACTGACTCTCGTCGTTTTAGGCAAGGGGGGAAGAGATTGGAAACAGTAACAAGATTGCAGTATGGAAACCCGTCCGCACTTACGTTCTTTGCGGCTGGATACGGTTTCCTCCTTTTGGCGCTGACCTCGTTCATCCCAGATAACGCAGCCATCGCTACAGCCTCAATGTGGGGCCTTCTGATACCAGGCGCCGGTCTCTTCTGGGCGGGTGTCTGGAACTACGCCAGGGGAGAGAGTTTTTTCGCGATCGTCGCCACATTCATCGGTATGTGGGCGTTCGCCCTGTTTTTCACCAGCAAGTTCTCGAATCCTGGCGGCCCGCCCGATCCACTGGCCTTGGGCCTGATTGGGATCGGTGCCGCTGTTGGTATCACGATCTTCCTGGTCTTTGCGATCAGGGCAAAGATGTGGGTCTTTGCGGCGACCGTAGCGACACTCGGTGGCGTGTCGTTCTGGCTGGGCATGCAGGGTATGCCCTTCGAGTTTGCCCATAATTTCAGGTGGATGACGGGTTTCAACGCGATTGTCAACTTCGCGCTGCTTTACTACCAGGGCTTCCAGGCCGTCATGGACATGAACGTGGGTATGGCTGTGACGTATGAGGAAGATAAGAAGCTGGTTGCCGACGTGGACATATGCGGGATGCCGAAAGATCGTAGCAGTATCGATAGTTAATGGAGCTGGACTCTGAGCACTGCGGGAAATTCGTTCCCGCAGTGCTCAGAGTCCACCGCCGACCCGGCGACAGGCCGGACTGCATCGTATACCCTTCGGGTCATAGCTGACTTACGCTTGCGCTATAATGCGAGAAGTATCAGTGGGGGGATCGTGGGGGGTGCAGCTCGGCTATGGCTAAATCGACTCCGCGCATGAGTGCTGCAGCGCGTAAGCAGCAGATAGCAGAAGTCACACTCGACTTGATCGGCCGGTATGGGCTGCAGGGGACTACTATGTCTCGTATTGCCGCCAACGTTGGTATCACCCAAGCTGCTCTGTACACTCATTTCGATAGCCGGCACGATATTCTGTTGGCCGCCTTGGATGTCATGTACGAGAGGATATACGCTGATCGTGAGGCATTGATCACCGAGAACTCGCTGGATACTCTGCGGCGCATCTGTGAGCATCACCGGGAGTTCTGGGCCGGAAAGAGGGACCGGCATAACTACCAACTACTGTTAGGGTTCATTGGCGCAGCCCCATCCGAGGGGCTCCAGGAAGCCATGGCGGAGAAGCACATGGGCACAGTGCGACAGCTCGCTCAAGTAGTGGAGAAGGGGAAGGAAGAGGGGAAGATCCCCGCGCACGTGGACCCCGATCACGTAGCTTGGCTCATAACCGGCTGGGCTCTCGGAGGAGATGTGTGTGACTTGATCGGCCTCACCGCGCTTGTGGAGCCCAAGTTGGCGACCTATTGGCACAGCGCTATCCTTGATGAAATGTTCAAGGGTTTCGCTAATGGGGCCATCGCGACCGAGGCCGATGGCGATGGAGCTCAGACCTAGTCCAGGGAGTCAGGGGTGATCGCGGCACTCAGCCCCTGAGCGTGCTTGTCTGCAGCGGGGCCGTCTTTTCGGCCCCTTCTTCCGCCTAACAGGAGTCGTCGAACGTCGCCTGATAGGGCGGCCATCAAGGCTTGTCGGCCACCGTTTCTATTTGTGCCTTTCACTTGACAAACTGCTGAGCAGGCGGTAAGTTGTGACCATTGACAACTGAACGCTTGGTAGCTTTGGTCCACAAGCTCCTATGATGGGCGCAGAGGCTGGGGGTGTATAATGAAAACACGTCGATTCACGAGTTTCAGCGTAAGCGGACCTGTCTATGTCGATGTAGAAGATGGCCAGGTGGTCCGCGTTGCCACGCTGATGTTTGATATATCGGGCTGGGTCGACAGGATCACATCCCGATTCTCGAAATGGGCCAGAAGTCATCATCTCGCACACCACCGTTGAGGACCTGAGGAGGGACATATGCCAGAAACGCAACGGTTCACAAATCTCACCACCGGGGGACCTGTCTACGTCGATGTGGAAGATGGTGAGATAGTACGTATTATCCCGCTGCAGCTGGACGAGAGTGATGGCCCATCATGGACCATCGATGCCCGAGGTCGTAAGTTCACGCCCCCCCGCACGACGACGCTGTCGCCCTGGATAGCGGCACACAAGTCCACCATCTACTCCCCCAAGCGTATTCTCACCCCGCTCAAACGGGTGGACTTCGACATCAAGGGTGATCGTAACATCCAAAACAGGGGTATTTCCGGCTACGAGCCTATCAGCTGGGATGCTGCTCTGGACATGATGGCCGAAGAGATGATCCGGCTAAAAAGAGAGGTCGGTCCGGCAGCCATCATGACCACGCCCTCCTCGCATCAGATGTGGGGCAACATCGGCTATCGCTTTAGCGCCTACAACCGTTTTGTCAACCTGTGGGGTATGACCTACGTAGAGCATAACCCCGACAGCTGGGAAGGTTGGCAGTGGGGCGGCGACCACATGTGGGGTTTCGCTAACCGTCTGGGCCTGCCCGGCCAGTACGATCTTCTCGAGGATGCTCTTCAGAACACAGAGATGGTGGTGTTTTGGGCGTCTGATCCCGAGACCACCGGTGGTAACTACGGGGCCTTCGAGAGTACTCCCCGGCGCTTCTGGTTGAAGGAACTGGGCATCAAGATGGTCTTTATCGACCCGTACTACAACCACACCGCCGGTCTCTTCTGTGACAAGTGGCTGGCGCCCCGTATGGGTACCGATGTCGCTCTGGCCCTGGGTATCGCCTTCGTCTGGCTCACCGAAGGTCTGTATGACAAGGAGTATGTAGAGACCCGCACCCACGGCTTCGATGAATGGAAGGCCTACGTGCTCGGCGAAAGCGACGGAGTCCCCAAGACGCCTGAGTGGGCGGCTGAGGAGTCGCTCGTACCCGCTCGTGAGATCCGCGCCCTAGCGCGTGAGTGGGGTACCAAAAAGACAATGCTCTCCGCCGGCGGCGTGGGCGGCTGGGGCGGTGCCTGTCGCGCGGCGCACGGTGCCGAGTACGCTCGGGCCATGATCGGCCTGGCGGCTATGCAGGGTCTGGGCAAACCGGGAAGCAACATCTGGTCAACCAGTGCCGGCGTCCCCGCCGACAAGACGTTCTGGTTCCCGGGTTACTCTGAGGGCGGCATCTCAGGTGATTCGGCCGGCACGGCCTCCGGCAAGTTCCTGCAAGCTCGGATGTGGCCTGAGGGTGGCTCTATCTCCAACCCTCAGCGCACGGCCGAAGGCCAGGTCGGCTACCGGTTGCGCATCCCGGAGATGATGAACCACGAGAAGCTGGAATGGTACAGCAGGGGCTTCTGCGGTGGTTCCATCGAGATGCAGTTCAAGAAGTTCAAATTCCCGGCTTCAGGTTACCCGTACCCGCAGATGTACTATCGTCTGGGCGGGTCGTTCTTCGGCACCATGACCGAGACCAATCGTTTCGTCCGTGCCTATCGCGAGGGCAAGATCCCCTTCGTGGTCAACCAGGCCATCTGGTTCGAAGGCGAGACCAAGTTCGCCGACCTTATCCTGCCGTGCTGCACCAACTTCGAACGTTGGGATATCGGCGACTGGGCGCATCCCTCCGGCTACGGCCTGCACAAGTACGACCAGGTCAATCACCGGCTCATTGTCTTCCAGAAGAAGTGCATTGAGCCTCTGGGTGAGTCAAAATCCGAATACGATATCTTTACGCTCCTGGCCGAACGACTCGGCTTCGCCGACATCTACACCGAAGGCGGCCATACCGATCTCGATTGGGTGAAGCGGTACTTCCACGCCACCGACGTGTCCAAGCGCATCAGCTGGGAAGAGTTCGAGCGCAAGGGCTACTACATGGTGCCTGTGCCTGAAGACCGGCCTCGTACGCCGGCTCTGCGCTGGTTTGCCGAAGACCGTCGCAAGGACACCCCAGACTGGGGACCGCCGCCGTGGGATCAGATCGGTGGTAAAGGTCTGCAGACCCAGTCGGGCAAGATCGAGTTCGTGTCCAACAGCCTAAAGCGCTTCTACGCGACCGACGGCGAAGATCCTGAGCGTCCGGTTATGGGTCCGCAGTATATAGAGAGCTGGGAGGGTCATCACACCACAGAGCTCTTCGAAAAGTACCCGTTGGCCATGGTCTCCCCGCATCCGCGCTTCAGCTTCCATACCCATGGAGACCTGAAGGAATCGTGGAGCAACGAGATCGAAGACCATCGCGTGCTGGTGGATGGCCACCACTACTGGATCATGCGCCTGCATCCCACGGATGCAGCTGCACGTGGTGTCGCCGACGGCGATCTCATCCGTGCCTATAACGACCGGGGATCTGTGATCCTAGCCGCCCAGGTGACGGAGCGCATCAGGCCCGGCACGGTCCATTCGTATGAGTCCTGCGGTGACTACCTGCCCCTGGGTGAGCCGGGCTACTCACCGGATACCGCTGGGTGCATCAACATCCTTACCTCCAAGCGCTTTCTCACGCCTACCTCACCGGGACAGGCCCCCAATTCATGCTTGGTCCAGGTCGAGAAATGGGAGGGACAGGCCTAATGAAAAAGTGGAACCTGGTCATTGACGTAGCCCGTTGCCACGATTGCAACAACTGCTTCATGTCCGACAAGGACGAGTTTGTCGGTAACGATTTCCCACCCTATTCGGCGGCTCAGCCCTGGAACGGCCATCGTTGGATGAACATCCTGCGTACCGAGCGTGGCCAGTATCCCATCGTACAGGTGGGTTATCTGCCTATGCCCTGTATGCATTGCGACGAAGCCCCCTGCCTTACCGATGACGGCGCCGTCTACAAGCGGGATGACGGCCTGGTCATCATCGATCCCGAGAAGGCCAAGGGCAAGAAGGAGATCCTGGATAGCTGTCCCTACGGTGTCATCTACTGGAACGAGGAAGCGGCTCTTCCCCAGAAGTGCACCGGCTGCGCCCACCTTATCGACCAAGGGTGGACGGAGACCCGCTGCTCGCAGGTGTGTCCCACCCAGGCCATCCAGTTGGTCTTGGCCGAGGATGCGGACATGGCCAAGCAGGTGGCTGAAGGTGAGCTGCGCGCCTACAAAGACGAGCTGGGCACCAAGCCCCGCGTCTACTACAAGAATCTCTACAAGTTCGACAAGGTGTTCGTCGCCGCCGGCGTCGTTTTCGCCGACACTGATGAGTGTGCCGACGGGGTTCAGGTGACCGTGAGCGAGAAGGGGACCGTAGTAGGTACCGCTCAGACCAACAACTACGGCGAGTTCGTCGTCGACGGACTCGAGCAGACGACCTATGACGTCACCATCCAGGCGGCCGGTTATAAACCCCACTCCGCCGCCGTCACCTTGGACAAGAGTCTCAACATGGGAGTGGTCATGCTGGAGAAAGCCTAGTCGAGTCGTACTGAGTCGTACTAGGTCTGTACCAGGTCGATCGTTGCGCCCCCGCCGGGTTTCCCGGCGGGGGGCATCACATTCTTCGTGTGTATCTTTGAGACGAAAACTGGTAAAATTTCACCACAGCCCATTAGCGGAATAGCTATTCCGCTGGGAGAAACAGCTGGGAGAACAGCATACTGAGAGACTGAGGAGGGAGTATGGCAGAGGACCGGACCAAGAACAGTAAGTCTGGCGAACGCACGCTCGTGCGGGATATCAGCTTCTGCGGGGTGCCGGAGAACGGTTCCAACGCGTCCTTTGTGGACGTGAAGGACGGCAAGATCATCCGCATCCGTCCTATGCACTACGACTGGAAGTACGATCCCAAGGAATTCAACCCTTGGAAGTTCGAAGTGCGGGGCAGCACGTTTGAGCCCAGCATGAAGACGCTCATCCCGCCCTATTCCATCGCATACAAGAAGCGGGTCTACTCGCCGGCGCGGGTTCGCTACCCCATGCAACGGGTCGACTTCGACCCCAACGGTGAGCGCAATCCGCAGAACCGTGGTAAGAGCAAGTACAAGCGTATCAGCTGGGACGAAGCGCTGGACATCATCACCAGCGAGATGAACCGTATCAAAGAGACCTACGGCCCGACCGCCATTCTGTACCAGTGTGACCAGCACGGTGAGAACAAGGTCGTGCAGGCCTGCCACGGCGCCGGCCGCCGTCTGCTACCGCTCTTCGGTGGCTACACCCTCCAGATCAGGCAGCCCGACAGCTGGGAAGGCTGGTGGTGGGGCTCCAAGCACCTCTGGGGATGCGAGCCGGTAGGCCAGGGCAAGCAGAGCAACCTGCTGCTCGACACGGCTAAGAACACCGAGTTCCTCATCTTCTGGGGCTGTGACCAAGAGACCACCCCGTGGGGATGGCAGGGCCAGCTGCCCAGCCGCCTCAGCTACTGGTACACCGAGCTGGGTATCAAGCAGGTCTACATCTGCCCGGACCTCAACTACGCAGCCGCTGTACACGCCGACAAGTGGATCCCCATCCTGCCCAACACCGACGCCGCCCTGTACTTGGCCATCTGCTACCAGTGGTTCAAGGACGGCACCTACGACAAGGAATACCTCAAGACCCACGCCGTAGGTGTCGAGGTCTTCCAGGCTTACGTCATGGGTGAGGAAGACGGTATCCCCAAGACGCCGGAGTGGCAGGAAGAGATCACCGGTGTCCCCGCCCGCATCGCCAAGGCTCTGGCCAAGGAGTGGGCGTCCAAGCGCACCAGCGTAGTCATCGGTAACGGCGGCCCCGGCATCCGCGGCCCCTACGCCACCGAGCCCGCCCGTCTGCAGTGCATCTGTCTGGCCATGCAGGGTCTGGGCAAACCGGGTCAGAACCAGCTGAAGATGATCGAGTGGGGTCTGTTCGACTATCCCGACCAGTACGCGCAGCCCAAGTCCATCCGTGTGCCCAACCTGCGTACCGCCTACCGCGGTGGTCATCCGGGCGACGCCCACCATCCTTCGCTACCCAAGACCTACATCCCCAAGGCCATCCTCGAAGGTGAGTGTGACTGGTGGGGATGCGAGTCGGAGACCGCTCCGCGCGAGGACCAGTTCATCCATCGTAAGTACCCCGAGGACGGCTGTTCCAAGATCCACATGGTGTGGACCGACTCCCCCTCCTGGATCACCTGCTGGAACGCCGGTAACGACTACATACGGGCCATGCAGCATCCGGACATCGAGTTCATGATGTGCCAGCACCCCTGGCTCGAGAACGACGCCCTCTTGGCCGACATCATCCTCCCCGTGAACACCAAGCTGGAAGAGGACGATATCGCTGCCGACGTCTTCAGCGGCCAGTACAACGTGCTCTACCCCGAGCACAGGTGCATCGAGCCTCTGGGTGAGTCCTACAGCGACTACGAGATCGTCTGCATGATCGCCGAGCGCCTGGGCCTCTACGAGGAGTACACCGAAGGCAAGAGCATCCCTGAGTGGATCAAGTACGGCTGGGAGACCTCGCGCTGCGCGGACCTCATCAGCTGGGAAGACCTGCTCGAAAAGGGCTACTACGTTGTGCCCATCAGTGATGACTGGGAAGACATCCCGGCCGGATTCTACGAATTCTACGAAGATCCGGAAGAGAACCCCTTGACCACGCCCACCGGACTCTTGGAGTTCGAGGCCACCGGTCTTAAGGAACACTTCCCCGACGATCCCGAGCGTCCGGCTATTCCCAAGTGGATCCCCCAGGGTGTCAGCCACGAAGAGACGCTGGGCACCGAGCGGGCCAAGAGGTATCCGCTGCTCGTCATCTCCAACCACCCGCGGTGGAGCGTCCACTCGCAGCATGAGGACATCACCTGGCTCCGCGAGATCCCGACCTGCAAGGTCACCGGACCCGACGGCTACCAGTACCATCCCGTGTGGCTCCATCCCTCGACGGCTGAGCGGTACGGCATCGCTGCCGGCGACGTGGTGACCATCTTCAACGAGCGCGGCAGCGTGCTGGCCGGAGCGTACATAACCGAGCGCATCATGCCCGAGGTTGTGTACATCGACCACGGCGCCAAGTGGGATCCCATCGATCCCGGTGTTATTGACCGTGGTGGTGCCATCAACACCATCGTGCCTTCCAACACTACGTCTCAGAACGCGGTCGGCCACGCCGTCAGCGGTTTCTTGGTCGATATCGAGAAGACCGATTTGGAAGCGCTCAAGAAGAAGTATCCTGAAGCCTTCGAGCGGCCGTTCCACCCGTGCGCCGGCCCCGGCTTAGAGGCCTGCTTACTGGGGGAGGTCGACTGATGGGAAAAGTACTCGTCATCAACTATGACATCTGCAACGGCTGCTACAACTGCCAGATTGCCTGCAAGGACGAGCACGTAGCCAACGACTGGTCGCCCATCGCCAAGCCGCAGCCGGATACCGGCCAGTTCTGGAACAAGATCTACGACAACGAGCGTGGCCAGGTGCCCAAGGTGAAGGTCACCTATGAGCACAGCATCTGCCAGCACTGCGACGAAGCACCGTGCATTGAGGCCTGTAACGAAAAAGCCATCTACAAGCGTGACGACGGCATCGTCATCATCGATCCGGACAAGTGTCGTTACAACCAGATGTGTCAGGAAGCCTGTCCGTACGACAACATCATCTTCTACAACGACGCACTGCGCATCGCTCAGAAGTGCACCTTCTGCGCGCATCTCATCGATGACGGCTGGGAAGAGCCCCGCTGCGTGGATGCCTGCCCCACCGGTGCGTTTACCTTCGGCAATGAAGATGATCCTGCCATCAAGGAGCTCATCGCCAAGGCTGAACCCCTGAAGCCTGAACTCGACGTCAAGCCGAGGGTCTACTACATCGGCCTGCCCAAGAAGTTCATCGCCGGTGCCCTCTACGACGAAGCGTCCGACGAGTGCATGGAAGACGCCAAGGTAACGGCTACCAACACCGCCTCCGGCAAGAAGTACGAAGCCGTAAGCGACAACTACGGTGACTTCTGGCTGCGCGACCTCGAAGACGGCATCTACACCCTGCTCATCGAAAAGCAGGGCTACATGTCCCAGAAGTTCGGCCCCGTGGATGTCACCACCAAAGACATCAACGTAGGAGACATCGCCGTCTGGAAGGCGTAAGTACAACCTCAACCATCTAAGACGGATCTCTTAAGGGACCAGGGCGCCTCGACTGAGGCGCCCTGGTCTTGCCACGCATGTACGGGATGTGGTGTGCGTTGGCGTTCGATCGTCCGCACTGCATGGCGGGGGCCGGTATCTCCAGCTTGACACGGGCTATATATCTACTTTATTATCTGCGCTCGCGTTTTTAAGGAGGCAGTGTGAAAACCTATTCGGCAAAACCCGGTGAAGTACAGCGTAACTGGTGGGTCGTCGACGCCGAGGGTAAGAATCTGGGCCGGCTCGCGTCGGAGATCGCTATGGTGCTACGGGGCAAGAACAAGCCACAGTACACCCCTCACGTTGATACTGGTGATTTTGTCGTCGTTGTCAACGCTGAGAAGATCGCGGTGACGGGCAACAAGATGGCCGGCAAGATTTATTACCGGCATTCGGGCTATCCCGGTGGACTCAAGAGCCGGACTCTCGCTGAGATGATCGAGCGACGGCCTACCGAGGTCCTGCGCAAAGCGGTTAAGGGCATGTTGCCCAAGAACAGACTGGCTGCCCAACAATTGGGCAAGCTCAAGATCTATGCTGGGCCCAAACATCCTCATGCAGCCCAGCGTCCGGAGGAGTTACCATGGCAGCAGTAGTCTATGCGGCGACAGGCAAGCGAAAGACATCCGTGGCCCGAGTGCGCCTTATGCCGGGAACCGGAAACATTACTGTGAACGGCAAGAACGGCAAGGACTACTTCAATCGCCAGACGCTTATGCTGGTGGTCCGTTCGCCTTTGGTCGAAACCGGCACTGAATCGCGGTATGACGTGGTGGCCCACATCCATGGTGGCGGTAAATCGGGACAGGCTGGAGCTCTCAAGCATGGGGTGGCCCGCGCTTTGGTGGAAGCGGATCCGTCACTGCGGACCGACGTAAAACGGGCGGGGCACCTGTCACGCGACGCCCGCATGGTGGAGCGTAAGAAGGCCGGTCTCAAGAAGGCCAGGAAGCGCCCGCAGTTCTCCAAGCGTTAGTTATAACTCTATGTCGAGCGACGTCGAGGCGGGGGAGTAGTCTCCCTCGCCTCGTTTCTATTTTGGAGGCCCGCCCAGTGAGAGCGCCTCTTCAAGTAGCTGAGCTTGGCTGATGCCCGCACTCCACGTAGATACTGAAGCTGTAGGTCGCAATGCGGAGAAGGTGGCCGCGCTGCTGCGTGTCCACGATGTGGATCTGGTGGGGGTGACGAAAGGGTGCCGGGGTGAGCCCCGGGTGGCTGCAGCGATGCTGGCCGGTGGGGCCACGGCGCTTGCCGACACTCGTGATCTCAATCTGCTGCGGCTTCGAGACGCTCTGCCGCAGGCGGAGTTACATCGCATCTATCTGCCTCCCCGCTTAGCGGCCTTCGAGCCGGGGGACGTCACCTACGTGTCATCGGCTGAGGGCGCGGCCGCAGTAGCGGCCGCGCCCCTGCATCCGGCCCATCCGGTAGAGGGAGCGGCCCATATAGATTTGGCAAAGCGCCGCCATGAGGTGATGCTGCAGGTGGAGACCGGGGACATGCGTGAAGGTGTTCCTCGGGCGCAACTGCCCGATCTGGCCGGGGTGGTGATGGCCGGCGGTCGGCTGCAGCTCAGGGGGATATCGACCAACTATGCCTGCTTCCAGGGTGCTCCAGCGGGCATTAAGAGGTCCGTGGAAGCCGTGGCCCAGGCTGCGGCAGAACTCCGGGATGCCGGGATAGAGTTCGATCGGGTCTCGGGAGGTAACTCCAGTGTGCTCAGTCTCCTCATGCGCGGGGAGACCCTCCCCATGGAGATCACTGAGATACGTTGCGGCGAGGCGCTTCTCCTGGGTCACGAGAGTCTGCTGTATCAGCCGGTCCCCGGCTGCAGCGGCGCCTGCCGCCTTTGGGGCGAAGTACTGGAAGAGTATACTAAGCCCGCCCGCGAGGGTGGGCGAAAACGGCTTATTCTAGGGCTTGGGAGGCAGGATCTAGGTTCCGGTGCGGTGACGTTCGTGGAGCCGGGGCTGAGCGAGATCGGCCGGTCGAGTGACTATCTGGTGGTCGAGGCGGAGCCTGCCGTTCGGGGCGTAGGCGTTGGTCTATGTCTCGAGATGATTCCATCGTACGAAGCGCTCGTGGCCGCCTGGACTTCTCCTTATGTGGAGCTGTGTCTTCGTTGAGGAGGCTATTATGAGACTGCGCAAACTCGAGCATCGAGGCTATGACTCGGCACAGGGGTTTCGATCATCGAAGACGGCTGCCCGCAACCCGGCCAAGACGATCGCGGTGGAATGACGATCTCTTCCGATGGTAGACGTTGGGGACGTGACTACGAGGCCGGACTGTGCGGATTAGATCTGGTTGAGGTCGGACGTTTCCGGCAGGCCCTCGAACGCCACCCCAGACTGGCCGTGCGCATGTTCACCCCCAAGGAGCTGGCCTACTGCTGCTCCCGAGGAACGCCACATTTACACCTGGCTGCGCGCTTCGCGGCTAAGGAAGCGATTGGTAAACTCATAGGTAGTGGAGTGCTCTCTTGGCAGGAGATCGAAGTAGCTGGAGGGACTCCACCTCATGCCGTCCTTTACGGCCGTACGGCAGCGGTGGCGGACAGGCGGGGCATTGCCGGAGTACATGTCTCGCTCTCGCATGTCGATTCACTTGCCGGAGCCTGCGTAGTCGCCATCGCGCGATGTGGGAGAGGAGCTGATATGGGATTTCCGAATGATACCGGTGATGTCGCGGCCTGCGTCTCGCCGCCCGCCGGGCTCACCTCGTTTTTTGACCTTTCCGATCGTCCGGCCGTTTTTACGCCCGTCCAGGTTCGGGAACTCGATCGTGCCACCATTGAGGATGTTGGAGTGCCCGGGCCGGTTCTCATGGAGAGGGCGGCGTTGGGCGTCAGTTCGCTCATCCAGTCACGGTATCCTCATCGCCACACCCTCATAGTCTGCGGCCCCGGCAACAACGGTGGAGACGGATTGGCGGCTGCCAGGCAACTTCATTTGGCTGGCCATCCGACGGCATGTGTAGTGACGGTATCCACGCCGTCCGATCTCAGTCCGGATGCCGCCCTGAACTTCCGGGCGGCACAGAAGGTAGGTGTGAACCTACGTGTGGGCAAGGTACCCGATTACCTCTGGGATGAGACTGAACTGGTGGTGGACTGTCTGCTCGGTACGGGTGCCCGGGGAGAGATGCGCGGTCGTTTGGCCGAGTGGGCGCGTTGTATCCGTGCAGTCGCGGCCCGCGGTGTGCCGGTGGTCGCAGTGGATGTTCCATCTGGAGTGGATGCGACTACGGGTGCTATAGCCAAAGATACAGTAGCGGCCGATGTCACGATTACCTTTCACGCGGCCAAAACGGGCCTGATCTGTCCACCCGGCGCCGAGGCGGCCGGGGAAGTGCTGGTGTGGGATATCGGTTTACCCTCATTTCTCGAACCCGAACCTGATCTCCGCGTGATGACGGGCAGGGACGTGAGTATCCTAGGGCGACGTGTTGACGACCACAAGTATCGGGCGGGCTTCGTAGCCGTAGTGGCCGGCTCCCGCACCTATCCTGGTGCCGCCTGGCTGGCGGCTCAGAGTGCGCTTCGTACGGGAGCCGGGTATGTGCGCCTGCTTGCGACCTCAGGGGCGGCCGAAGGGATTCGTGGACGGCTGGTGGAAGTCGTGCTGCAGGAAGTCGGTCCCGGCGATCATCTCCAAGATGCGGCCCCCGTCCTCGCCGCCTTGGCCGACGACCGGCTGGGCTCGGCCGTCGTCGGTCCGGGCATAGGGCGGCACGAGGCCACTGCGGCCGTCGTACGTCGTGTGATCCTGGATAGTAGAGTACCGGCAGTGCTCGATGCCGACGGACTCATTGCCTTTGCCGGAGAGGCAGAATCATTGCGGCAACGCAGTGGTCTCGTCCTCACTCCTCACGTTGGTGAATTGGCGGCTTTGCTGAGCGTGCCCGTGTCGGAGCTCGCAGTGGCCTCATTGACGGCCGCCCGTACGGCGGCGCAGACCACGGGGCAGGTGGTCCTGCTCAAGGGATCATCCACCGTCGTCGTGGCTCCTTCCGGAGAGACCCGGGTGATCGTTCAGGGCCCGCCTCAGTTGGCTTCGGCGGGCACGGGAGATGTGCTTGCCGGTATCATCGGCGCACTGTTGGCCAAGGGTATGGAGCCTTTCGAGGCTGCATGCGCAGGGGCGTGGATCCACGCCGAGGCAGGCAGGCTGGCGGCTCAGCGGGATCCCCAGGGTATACCGGCCGGCAGCTTGATTGATTGCCTGCCTCTGGTCATCAAAGACCATATCTACGAAAGGGGTCCCTCGTGGATGAGTTGAAGGTCCGAGACATAATGCACGCAGACGTCATCACTGTGGGGCCGGATGCGACCATCCGTGAGCTGGCTACCATACTAGCCGAGCATAAGATCGGGGGAGTGCCCGTTGTGGATGAAGTCGGCACGGTGCTTGGCGTGGTGAGTGAATCCGATGTGATCCTGCAGGATGCCGAGTTCCACTTCCCCTACTACATCCAGTTCTTGGAAAGCGTTATATATCTGCAGAGTCTTGCCAGATTCGAGGAGCGGTTTCGTAAGACCTTTGGCACCAGGGTCGCCGAAATCATGAGTGCAGACCCGGTGGGCATCTCTTCGGATGCCTCCGTGCACGACGCTGCGACACTCATGGCCGATCATGGAGTGAACCGCCTGCCCGTCATCGACGAGAGGTGTCTCGTGGGCATAGTGACGCGGGGGGATATCGTGCGGGCGATAGCCGAAAGCAGAGCGTAGGTGTGGCGGTGTTATGCCGTTGTTCAACAACTTGATAGAGCCTGTTGCGGCACAGCCGTACCGGCGGATGGTGGAGGATTATGTCAAAGAAGGAAACACGCAGGGCGGCCCGTCAAGCCTTTCCAGGCGGAGGAGCGCCGGTCGCCCGCAGGCGAGACACCATCCGGGGGGAGAGGCCTGCCCCGGTAGCCAAGAAGACCAACCGGAGAACCAACCTGAAGACTGGCCGGCCGGCCCTCAGGCCTCCGACGCTCAAGCGGGCGGTCATCCAGGGCGCGATTCTGGCGGTGCTGTATTTCATCCTCATCCGCTTCCTATGGAGAGAACCCGGAACGACCACGGCGACCTACGTCGTTGTCCCCCTGGTAGGCTTCTTCATCTTCACGGGGGTGACGTACGCGATCGATAAATTCACCTATCAGAGGCGGTTGCGTAAGTTGAAGGGATCGGCAAAGTAACCATTCAAAGACGGTCCCGCGTGATTGAGCAGGTGGTTGCGGAGACGTTGCGCCGCCATCACACCCAGGGCTGGTTGGTGGGCGGGACGGTGCGTGACCGGCAGGTGGGGCGCTTTTCCCCCGACCTTGATATCGTCGTGGACGATGACCCCAGGCTCGTGGCCGAGGAGATCGCCGCGAGCCTGGGATCGCCCTGGTTCGCACTCTCTACCCGGCACGGTGCTTTTCGAGTCATGGCGGCGCAAGGGCATGTTGATGTGGCGGCACTGCAGGGCTCCGGCATTGAGGAAGATCTCGGTCGACGTGACTTCACCGTCAACGCTATGGCCGTGCCACTGCCGGGAGGAGGACTGCTCGACCCCTTCGGGGGGTCGATGCACCTGCGCCAACGCCGTTTGGTGGCGGTGTCCGATCGCATCTTCAGAGATGATCCCCTCCGGCTCATGCGTGCGGCTCGGTTTTGTCATGTTCTAGGAATGCATCTCGAGCCGGCTCTCGAAGGACTGTTGCGCAGGGAGGCCGGCCTCGTCAGGCAGGCGGCCGGGGAACGCATTACTACGGAGATGGTCCTCACCCTAGCCGAAGGGCGGTCGGCTGCTGCCGCCCGTCTATGGAGCGACCTGGGCCTGCTCGCGGCCGTGCTGCCCGAGGCCCGGCCGGTAGGTGATTTCGCGGCTCTAGCGAGACTTGACGGTTTTCTTGCCCTCCCGCGACTCGTACTCGCTCCAGATACGGTGGGGACATTGGTGGAGAGGTTGAACCGGCCCGTGGACGGCGTCTTCACCCGCCGTGTGGCACTGCGGCTCGTCGGGCTGCTCGGCCGGTTGACGCACCAGGAGGTGACCGCCGTCGGTAGGCGGCTCAAGTTGTCGGGGCCGGTGATGTCGCTGTTAAAGACGGCTGCAGTCTGCTTGGTCCCCGATATCTGCAGCATGGATGGACTGTGCGCTGCTGCTCGACCGGGCCGCCCCCTCATATCTTTTCTTTGGGCTGCCGAACCTTGGGAGCCGGAGATTCTGTTGTTGGCCGCAGCCATCGTCTCCACCGGGCCCGCTCGCCTGGAGGACCATCGCAGTGATCTGTGCATCGTCCCTGCACCCGTCCGCATACTTTTTACTGCATGGGCCGAGCGAGAGGTTCACGGTGTGTCGCCGGCGCCTCTGGACGGCAACGATCTCATGGCGCTCTTGGGACTCGCGCCCGGCCCTGTCCTGGGGCGCACGTTGCGCGAGGTGCGTCTGGCTTGGGAGGCCGGTGAGGCGTCCACGAGGGAGGAATTGGTGCAGTCGGCGCGGACGGCATTGCAGGATAATCACGGAATAGCGGCCCGACCGCTCACGGCCGGGACGGGTGATGTCGGGTGACGGTGGTTTCACAAGGGCTGTGGTAGTATACCCTGTTATTTTAGCTGGTATTATTGTGCGTCGCGGGTCATTGGAGGCACCTTGAAGGAAGGCATACATCCTGAATATGTAGAAAGCAGAGTCGTCTGCTCGTGCGGCGAGACGTTCATGACGCGCTCGACTCTGCCTGAGATCAAAATAGAGGTGTGCTCAGCCTGCCATCCGTTCTACACTGGAAGGCAGAAGTTGGTCGACACTGCCGGCCGGGTGGAGAGGTTCAACAAGAAATACCGCCGCGGCGAGAAGACCGCGTAGCCTGGGGGTCGGCGTGCCTGCCGATCTCAAGGTGACTCTCCTGCACTATACGCCGTCGCCCGAGCGGGCGGTGGCTGCAGCAGGGCGTCTTTGCTACGCACCGGTGAGTGCCGCCGAACTCCAGAGCGGTATGGGGGATGACGAGGTGCATCGTCTGGTGGCACGGTTAATCAGCTCCGGCCACTTGAGTGCGCTGGAGCATGCCGGCTTTTCGTTTGCCGTTGACGGCATCTCTCGGGCGTGTTCGCATCAACTGGTGCGGCACCGGCTGGCTTCATATAGTCAGCAATCACAGCGTTACGTGCACTTTGGTTCCGATACGGAGTTTGTTGTGCCGCCTCGTATACTGGCCTCGGCCGAAGCTCGGGACGTCTTCTACAAGGCCATGGAGCAGGCTCGGGAGGCCTATGAACGTCTGATCGAACTCGGCATGGCTGAGGGCCGTGCACGGGAATCCGCATTGGAAGATGCACGCTTTGTGCTCCCCAATGCTGCCGAGACGAAGATCGTAGTGACTATGAATGCACGGGAGCTGCGACATTTCTTCTCCGTCCGTTGTTGTCGACGTGCCCAGTGGGAGATCAACCGGTTGGCTTGGGTGATGCGCCACCTGGTCCTTGCTGTAGCACCTGCTTTGTTTGCAGGTACCGGTCCCGGCTGCATGGCGACGGGTTGCCCCGAAGGCAGCATGTCGTGCGGCGAACCCTATAGCGAAGCGGAGATTGTGGCGCTCTGTTTGGCCACTTCGGAGGGGCGCTCGGTATGAGTGTGGCCGGCGCAGCCCAGAACAAGGATCGCGACGTTGCCGTTTCTGCCGGCAGCCACAGCTACGGGGGGCAGGCGGTTATAGAGGGTGTCGTTATGCGCGGGCGTAGCTCCTGGGGGATGGCTGTACGACGGCCGTCTGGGGGTATTGCCCGGGTTGCGTATGCTCTTGAACCTCCCGGCTCGAGTCACAAGCTGCTGAGGCTGCCTGTGGTGCGTGGCGTGGTTGCCCTCTATGACTCCCTGAGTCTAGGCATCAGAGCGCTGGGTATCTCGGCCAACATCGGGCTTGAGGATCCCGACGCGGAAGATCCGGCTGCTGAAGCTGCCCGTGATCCGGCTGGGGGTACTCAGGTCGCCGGTGGTGTGACGCCAGCCGCAGCGGCCGGCGCAGGTGAAGATAGGCCGTTCGGTTGGAAAGAGATGGCCGGTACTATGGCAGTGGCGTTGATTTTGGCGGTGGGGCTCTTTGTGGTCATCCCTCTGGTCGTGGTCAAGACGTTCGAGGACACCTTCGCCAATCCCTTCGTCTTCAACGTGGTGGAAGGGATCATCCGGATAGTCATCTTCCTGCTTTACATCCTGGGGATCTCGTTCATCCCCGATCTGCGCCGGATTTTCATGTACCATGGAGCCGAGCACAAGGTGATTCATGCGTATGAGGTCTGCGGACGGCCTGATGTCGACGAAGCGTCGCGGCAATCGACGTTGCATCCTCGGTGCGGCACAGGCTTTCTTCTCCTCGTGATGGTCATTGCAGTGTTTCTGTTCGCTATCGTGGGCAAGCCCTCGCTCCCCCTGCTGGTGCTATCGCGGATTATCGGCATTCCCATTATCGTTGGCATATCGTACGAGATTGGGATCAAGGGGTTGGGTAAACATCCCGACTGGCTCGTGTCGCGGTTTCTGCTGTGGCCGGGGCTTCAACTGCAGCGTCTCACCACTCGTGAGCCTACGCCCGACCAGTTGGAGGTGGCGGCTGCGGCCCTTGAGGAGGCCATGGCCATGGACAGGACTGCAGCGCAGACAGTCGCGCCCATGCCGGCTCCAGCCTGAGGCGCTGAACCTCTCATCTATCTCTCATCTATCTCTCATCTGGGACGTAGCTATATGATTGATCGACTTGTCGCTGAAATCGAAGAGAAGTATGCCGCCCTCATGGAAGAGCTGGCCGACCCTGAAGTCCTGTGTGACCAGGCTCACTATGCCGAGGTCTCCAAGGCTCATTCCGACCTCGACCCCGCATACCGCCTGGCGGTAGCCTACAGGGAGGCGAGGACCTCTCTCGAAGAGGCGGAGATGATGCTCGGAGATGGGGAGCTCGACTCCGAAATGAAGGAATTCCTTACCGAGGAAAAGGAATCCGCCCGTGCCAACATGGAGGCGTTGGAGCAGGAATTGCGCGTGGCTGTCCTGGAGAAAGACCCACGCGACGACAAGAACGCCATTGTGGAGGTACGTGCGGGAACCGGCGGTGACGAGGCGGCCCTCTTCGCCGCTGAGATACAGCGCATGATCATGCGCTACGCAGAGCGGTCGCGTTTCAAGACCGAAATTCTTTCCACTACCGAGGCCACACTCGGGGGTATCAAGGAGATCATCTTCGGGATCAAAGGGCGGGGGGCCTACGGGGTCCTCAAATACGAGTCGGGAGTGCATCGGGTGCAGAGGGTGCCGGTGACCGAATCGACCGGGCGTATCCACACCTCGACGGCCACTGTCGCTGTGCTCCCTGAGGCGGAGGACGTCGAAATCCACATCGATCCCAACGATGTGCGGGTGGATGTCTATCGTTCCACGGGGCCGGGAGGCCAGTCGGTTAATACCACCGACTCGGCCGTCAGACTCACGCACATCCCTTCGGGATTGGTGGTTTCTTGTCAAGACGAAAAATCACAGCTTCAGAATAAGGAACGGGCCTTCCGTATTCTGCGGGCTCGGCTGTACGACATCGCTCAAGCGGAGCAGGAGGCTGAGTTGGCGGCGCAGCGGCGCAGCCAGGTGGGGACTGGTGATCGGTCACAGAAGATCCGGACTTACAACTTTCCTCAAGGCAGAGTGACCGACCACCGCATCTGTCTCACCTCCCATCGTTTGGAGGCGGTCCTTCAGGGCGAACTGGAGGAGTTCACCGAGGCTCTGCAGGCCAACGAGCGGGCAGAACAACTGGCCGCCGCCGCGTTCTGATCGCCCGACGGCGGAGGATGGATTCCTGGACCATCGGGTCGCTGCTGCAGACGGCGACGAGATATCTGCACGAGAAGGGATCGACCTCCTCCCGGCTTGATGCCGAGATCCTCCTGGCGGAAGCTCTGGGAGTGGAACGTATCGAACTCTATACGCAGTATGATCGCCCCCTTTTGTCCTCTGAGGTGGATCGCTATCGTGTCCTGGTGGCCCGTCGCGCCCGGCGTGAGCCTGTGGCCTATATTCTCGGCCGCTCTTATTTCCGACACCTCACCCTAGAGGTGACTCCCGCGGTCCTCATCCCCAGGCCGGAGACCGAGGAACTGGTCGATCTGGCCTTGGAGACGCTACGGCGGCGCCCCATCTGGGAAGCGGTGGAACAAGAAGAGGCAGTCGGTCCGGTCGGACCGGACACAGGTGTGAGCGGCGCCGCTCCGGCCTTCATCGCCGACGTCGGTACGGGGAGCGGTGCTATCGCCCTCAGCCTGGCTCAGGAGAGCGGTCAAAGGATACTGGCTACCGATCTCAGCTCGGACGCACTCACCGTTGCGGTGCACAACAGAACGGCTCTGGGGTTTGATGACCTGGTGGAACTCCGCCACGCGGATCTGTTGAGTGGCGTCGCGGATACCAGTCTGCGCCTAGTGGTGAGTAATCCACCCTACGTGTCCTCCGCTGAGATGATGTCGCTGGTGCCCGACGTGAGGCTCTTTGAGCCTCACGAGGCGCTTGATGCCGGTCCGGAGGGTCTCGATGTGCTGCGCCGGCTGTTGGTGGATGCGGCTCGAGTCCTCATGCCTGGAGGCGGCCTCATCGTCGAAGTGGGGCACACGCAGGCGCGAGCCGTGTCCGACTTGGCCGTAGCGGCCGGTTTCACTGCCGTCACCGTTCACAAGGATCTATCGGGGAAGGAACGGATGGTGTCTGGTACTCTGCCGGGGGCGCCCGTCCGGGACGCATCGGCTGTGAGGGGTGCCGTGCTGGATGCGTTGACCGGGGCGCTTAGGGCCGGTGCCATCGTTGGTCTTCCCACCGACACGGTCTACGGTCTTGCCGCTCAGTGGGACTGTAGGGCCGGAGTCCGCCGCTTGTTCACCGCCAAAGGGCGTGATGACACCCGGCCGGTGGCCGTGGTGTTCTCGTCGACGTGGGCGGTCAAGGAGGCTCTGCCCGATCTAGATAACCGGGCAGAGATAGTGCTCGAGGCGCTTCTGCCGGGCCCCTTCACCTTCGTGGTCTCTACTGCGGTCGCACGCCCGGATCTGGTGGGGACGGCCGATTCGTTAGGGGTGCGCGTGCCGGATCACCCGGCCTTGCTGGGTATCCTCGCCCGTCTGGGCACGGGGCTGGCTATGACGAGCGCCAATCCGGCCGGGGAGGAGGCGCCTACGTCACTGGCGGAGGTGGATGAGGCCCTGCTTGCACACTGCTCTCTGGCTTTGACGGCCTCGGGCTTCGGGTGTACTGAAGAGGTCCTCGGCCGGCCCTCCACAGTGGTCGATCTCCGGCCCCTCTCTCAGGGTGGCTCGCCGGTCGTCCTCCGCGAAGGAGCGGTGGAGGCCGGTGAAGTCGTGCGGAGGATCAAGGCTCTACAAGGCTGCTGAACTATGATACTTCGCCGCCGGAACGCGGGTCAGCACGCACGAGAGAGGGATAGAGGGAGCGCGAATAGCAGCGCTATTCGCGCGACCGATGACGTACTATCGTTCTGCTCAGTGTGTTCCGGCGGCCGGGGCTTCGTGTTTCAGCAGTCGCCTAGGGTTCCAGCCGGGCAACGGGGTCGGAAGTTGCCGCACCCCTATCTGATATTCTTGTCCCCGTTTGTGAGGAGACTGAAGTATGCGCTATGGATTTGGGTGCGATCACGCAGGATTCGCACTGAAAGAGCCTTTGCTCACTGAGTTGATCGCCCAAGGCCACGAGGTGGTCGACATGGGTACGTACGGTCCTGAGCGGGTCGACTTTCCAGTCTATGCCGGGAGGGTCGCTCAGGCGGTGTGCGACGGTACGGTCGACATGGGCGTTCTTGTCTGCGGTACCGGCTTGGGCATGGCTCTGGCGGCCGGCCGGTACCCGGGAGTCCGGGCCGTGTCTTTGAGCGAGTCTTTCTCTGCTCGTATGGCTCGGCGGCATAATGATGCAAACATCCTCTGCCTCGGTGCCCGTGTCTTGGGCAGCGGCGGAGCGATCGAAGTGTTACGGGCGTGGCTGTCTGAGGAATTCGAAGGCGGAAAGTACGCGGAGCGGCTTGAGATGATGCGAGGCGGATACAAGGGAGGACAACGAACGTGACCACTGAATCAGGCGCGGCCGGCTATGCCGATTTACCATTGGAGCAGGCCGATCCGGTCCTCAGCGGATTGATCAAGAGGGAGCTTCTTCGCCAGCAACACGGCATCGAGCTCATCGCCTCAGAGAACTTCACCCCCCTGTCCGTTCTTCAGGCCGTGGGGACGGTCCTCACCAATAAGTATGCTGAGGGCTATCCCGGCCGGCGCTACTACGGGGGATGTGAAGTCGTCGACGAGATCGAGAGTCTGGCCGTGGAGAGAGCCTGCGCTCTCTACGGGGCCGAATATGCCAACGTTCAACCCCACTCGGGATCCACTGCCAATCAGGCTGTCTACTGGACTTCCCTAAAGTCCGGTGATCCGGTGTTGGCCATGTCATTGGCGCACGGTGGTCATCTGACACATGGACATGCGGTCAACTTCTCAGGTATGAGCTATACCTTCCACCACTACGGCGTCCAACCTGAAACAGGCCTCATAGACATGGGAGAGGTGGCCGCTCAGGCACGCGCGCATCGTCCGAAAATGATTGTCGCCGGCGCCAGCGCCTATCCGCGCACGCTTGACTTCGCTGCGTTCCGCGTTATTGCCGACGAAGTGGGGGCTGAGCTTCTGGTCGACATGGCGCACATTGCCGGGCTGATCGCAGCCGGCGCCCACCCGTCGCCGTTCCCGCACGCCCAGTGGGTTACCACTACCACCCACAAGACGCTGGCCGGTCCGCGGGGAGGAACCTGTTTCTGCCGTGCGGCAGATGGACCTCGTTTGGACAAGGCCGTGTTCCCGGGATTGCAGGGTGGCCCCCTGGAGCACGTCATCGCCGGGAAGGCCGTGTGCTTTCTCTTGGCCGGTACCGACGAGTTCCGTGAGCGTCAGCATCGAACTGTGTTGAACGCACAGACTCTGGCTGGGGTTCTCTTGGAGGGAGGGTTGAAACTGGTCTCGGGAGGTACGGACAATCACCTCATGCTGGTCGATTTCCGGGGCACCGAAATGACCGGCAAGCGCGCCCAAGAACTGCTCGGTCGTATCGGCATCACGGCTAATAAGAACAGTGTGCCCGGTGACGAGCGGCCTCCGGCGATCACCTCCGGTCTGCGTTTGGGCACGCCCGCTATGACTACACGGGGCTTCGGTCCTGCTGAGATGACCGAGGTCGGGCGACTGATACTCGAGGTGCTCAGTGGTGGGGATCCTACGGACGCTGAGCTTGCACGTCTGCGGAAACGTAGCCGGGAGCTGACCGCCGGCTTCCCCCTTTATGAGTCGCTGAACCGTTGATGTCCGTGTCTGACGGCAGACCAGAGTGTCACGCGCGTCCTTCCTGGGAGGACTACTTCATGGAGATCGCCCGTGTGGTGAGCACACGGTCGAGCTGTCTGCGCCGGACTGTGGGGGCTGTGTTGGTGAAGAACCGCCAGATTCTGGCTACCGGATACAACGGGGTCCCCCGAAATCTCCGTCATTGTGACGAGAGGGGGTGCCTACGTGATGCACTGGGTGTACCCTCCGGAGAGCGGCACGAGCTTTGCCGAGGCCTTCACGCCGAACAAAACGCCATCATCCAGGCTGCCTACCACGGGGTGCCGATCAACGGCGCCGAACTCTACTGCACTCATCAACCCTGTGCTCTCTGTGCCAAGATGCTGGTGAATGCAGGCATCGTGGCGGTCTACTACGCGGGAGACTATCCTGACGCTTTGGCTATGGGGGTCTTTGAAGAGGCGGGGACCCGTCTGGTGTGTAAGCAGCCGGCCGATCGGCGCTGATGTCGCCAATATGTATATGCCGTTATCGAGCAGAGATATGTACACATTAGTACACATTACTTGCGCTTGGGTGGGCGACTGTTTATAATGCCCGGACTGCGCTACAAATGGTTGTGACCGCGCAGGTATGGAAACCGGCTCGAAAGGAGAGGGTGCTCTGGGGACCGTGCTGATATCTGTTGCTATCGGTGTTGTGCTCGCCGTGGTGTATCAGTTGGTGTCCATGCGCCTCCAACGTTGGGCCTCTCACCAGAGATTCCCTATCGGCGAGGTCATCACTATAATTGGGGCAGTGGTTCGTTTAGGGGTTCTGATCGGCATCTTGGTCGTCCTTGGGATCTGGACCTCGCTCAGCGTCTTGGCCGTGTGCCTCGCGTTTTTGGTTGTTTTTTCGGTTCTCACTGGTGTATGGCTCTTCGCCATGTCGAAGCGACGGGGCAGCCCGCCGTCCGCGGGCGCGAGCAGCGTACTTTTCTAGGAGAGATGAATGGCTGCTGAAGAATCCGGAAGTAAGATTGTTGGGGCACTGCACGATCTCAACATCCAGGACGTGATCACCATCCCCAAGGTGTGGGAATTCGATTTTTCGATCACCAACGCGGTTATTTACCTTTGGGTGTCGGCGATCATCATCTTTGTGCTCTTCTACGTAGCAGCCAAGCGGGCGCGAAAAAACCCCGATGGTCTACAGACGCTCGCAGAGATTCTCCTCGGTATGGCTACAGGCCATCTCTGTGGACAGATCGGTGAAAAGGGCAAGAAGTACTACTATCTCGTTCTGACGATCTTCACTTTCATCATCGTTACCAACCTGATCGGCATCATTCCCAAGCCGGGGCTCCTGAAGTCGTACACGCCGACCATGAACATCAATGTCACTTTTAGCATGGCCATTGTGGTCTTCATCGTGACGCAGTATCAGGGTTTTCGCCGTCACGGTACGAGAGGCTACCTCCGTAGCTGGTTGGTCCCACAGGATGTGGACAAGAGCATCCGGCGGCCTCTTAACATCATCATGTTTCCGGTTCATCTACTGGGAGAGCTTTTCAAGCCGCTCTCGCTCTCCCTCCGACTTTTTGCCAACACCATTGCCGGTCACTTGATTATTCTCGTAATGATCGGACTCATGCTGCAATTCGCAGGCGCCGTCGTCGTACCGGCAGGGCTCTTTGCGATCATCATGATGGCCTTTGAATGTTTCGTGGCTTTTATCCAGGCCTACATATTCTCCCTACTCACTACTGTTTACGTTGAGTCGGCCATTTACGCAGGTCACTAGTTTCAGCGACAACTTTCAAGCAAGGAGGACAGACACAATGGATGCATCTGCTGCCGCTAACCTCGCCGCCGGTCTCGCTATGAGCTTGGGCGCCGTTGGCCCGGGTATCGGCCTCGGTATTCTTACCTCGGGTGCCTGTCAGGGTATCGCCCGGCAGCCTGAGGCTTCTGGCGAGATCCGGACGGTGTTTATCATCGGTCTGGGTGTGTGCGAGGCGACGGCTCTGTACGCCTTCGTTGTCGCCATCATCCTCCTCTTCGTCGTCTAATCAAACGTCTGAGTACGTTGCCCATCGTGGGCTGCAGACTAGAATGAGCGAGAGGCCGGGAGAAGAATGCAGATATTTGAAATAAGCCCAGGGTTGTTCGTCTGGTCGCTGATCACGTTCTTGATCCTGGTCGCGGCGCTGTATAAGTTCGCCTTCAACCCGCTGCTGAAGTTGCAGAAGAAGCGTCAGGACAGTATCAATCAGGCGATCAATGACGCCGAGAGTCTGCGTGACGAAGCGCAACAATTGCTGGCCAACTACAAGGTTCAGTTGGCCGAAGCACGACAGGAGGCAGACGCTATCCTCGACCGGGCCAGGAAATTGAGCGAAGCGGACAAGGCCGTAGTTCTCGAAGAGGCTCGGGTGCAGGCAGAGGCGACGCTTGCTAAAGCCCGCAAGCAGATTGAGCGCGATACCAGCAAGGCTCTTGAGCAGATTCGGACAGAAGTCGCCGACCTGACCGTCGCCGCAACCGAGAAAGTGGCGCGTACCGGACTTTCCGGGGATGCCCAACTTCGGCTCATCCAAGAAGCCATCAACGAGATTGACCTGAGCAAGGTCAGCGAGAACTAAGAGGGCGTCGTCGTGAGCCAGAGCAAAGTATCGCGTGTGTATGCTACGGCCCTCTACGAGGCCGCTGTTGAGGCCCGCAGGGTGGATGCTGTGCGTCGCGACTTGGGATCCTTCGTCAAGGCGATGGAGGAGTCGAGTGAGTTACGCCAGTTCCTGGTCGCGGAAGGTATTTCCGACCATCAGAAGAAAGATGTGCTGCTCACCCTGACGGACGGTGGTGACGAGTTGGTTCGCAACTTGTTGCGACTGGTGGTCGACAAGAGCAGAGAATCCGAACTGGCCAACGTATACGAAGGGTTTGTGGAGCTTGTCGAGAGGGCGGAAGGTATTGTGCACGTGGAGGTAGTGACGGCTGTTCCTCTCCCGCCGGATCTCGAAAAGACGCTAAAAGCGAAGATCGAGTCGTCACTGCAGAAGAACGTGGAACTGACGACAACCATAGACAAGGAGATCCTGGGTGGACTCAAGCTACGCATCGGCGACCGAGTTGCTGATGGGAGCGTGCGTCACCGGCTGGAGCGGCTCCGCGAATTGTTGACCAGCCCCATGGCTAGCTTGGAGGGTTCAGTTGAAGTTGCGTCCTGAGGAGATTACCAGCGTACTAAAATCCCGCATCAAACAGTATGAGGCGGGGGTAGAAATCCAGGAAGTCGGCACCGTGGTTCAGGTGGGCGACGGCGTGGCCCGAATCCAGGGTCTGGAAAACGCGGTGGCTTCCGAGATGCTCGAACTGCCCCACGGCGTCATGGGTCTTGTCCTGAACCTGGAAGAAGACAGTGTTGGCGCCGTTTTGATGGGCGAGGATGTCTTGATCAAGGAAGGCGATCAGGTCAAGCGTACAGGCAAGGTCATCCAGGTCCCGGTAGGCGAAGCCCTCATCGGGCGGGTCATTAACCCCCTGGGTGAACCTCTGGATGACAAGGGTCCGATCGAGACCACGGCTTATCGCCCGGTCGAGCTCAAGGCTCCAGGTGTCGTCCTTCGCCAGCCCGTGAACGAACCTTTGCAGACGGGTATCAAGGCCATCGACTCCATGATCCCCATCGGCCGAGGGCAGCGAGAGCTGATCATTGGTGACCGGGGTACCGGAAAAACGGCCATCGCGCTGGATACCATCATCAATCAGAAGGGCCAGGACGTCATTTGCGTCTACGTGGCCATCGGTCAAAAGGCCTCGACGGTCGCCAGTTTGGTTGCCCGTCTGGAGGAGCACGGGGCGATGGACTACACTATCGTCGTTATGGCTCCGGCCTCCACGTCGGCACCTATGCGCTACATCGCGCCCTATGCGGGTTCGGCCATGGGTGAGTACTTCACCTACTCCGGCAAGCACGCGCTGTGTATCTATGACGACCTGACCAAACATGCCGATGCCTACCGGCAGATGTCATTGTTGCTGCGCCGGCCTCCGGGTCGCGAGGCGTTCCCTGGGGATATTTTTTATCTCCACAGTCGCCTTCTGGAGCGGGCCTGCAAACTGAACGATAAAGAAGGCGGTGGCTCGTTGACGGCCCTGCCCATCATTGAGACGCAGGCGGGTGACGTGTCGGGCTACATTCCGACCAATGTGATCTCCATCACCGATGGACAGATCTTCTTGGAAAGCGACCTGTTCTATGCGGGTATCAGGCCGGCCATCAACGTCGGTATCTCGGTATCCCGGGTGGGCGGTAACGCCCAGATCAAAGCCATGAAGAAAGTGGCCGGGTCGCTACGTCTTGATCTTTCGCAGTTCCGTGAGCTGGAGGCGTTCGCTAAGTTCGGTTCAGAGATGGACCAGGAGACGGTCAAAACTTTGGCTCGTGGTGAGCGTCTTGTAGAGACCCTCAACCAACCGCAGTTTGTTCCTTGGCCTGTGCAGGACCAGGTGATGATCATTTTTGCGGCTACACAGGGTTATCTTGACGATATCCCAGTTCAACAGGTCTCGAAGTTCAATGGTGAGTTGCGGGATCATCTGATTAGACAACATCCGGAGATCGTGGCAAAGATCGCTGATACGCAGGATCTCGCTCCTGAGGTCCAGACAGAACTGAAGACGGCCATCGAACGCTTCAAGAGTACTTTTGTGGCTTCATATGCCGACGCCGTGCCGGTCGGCGCGACGGTTTGACGAATAGCTGAGATCATATGGCATCACAACAAGATATTCGCAGACGGATCCAATCGGTCCAGAGCACGAAGAAGATCACCAAAGCCATGGAGATGGTGGCTGCGGCACGCCTCCGCCGGGCTCAACAGCGAACTGAAGCGGCCCGACCCTATACGGAGAACATGCTGGAGTTCATCGGTGGTATGGCCCGCTACCTGCAGAGTGATGTGAGCGGTTCGCCTTTGATATTGCAGCATGCAGAAGTGAACACCGTTGCCATCGTCCTTATCACTGCAGACCGGGGGATGTGTGGCGCTTTCAATTCGAACGTGGTCCGACGGGCCGTTGAGCATGTGCGCGAGTACGAGGCACAGGGCAAGAACACTTATTTGGTCCCCGTAGGTCGAAAGGGCATCAATACCCTGCGTTTTCAAGGATTCACGCTGTACAACACATATGCCGACATCACCGACCAGACGGCCTTCCTGGAGTCGCAGGCGTTGGCCCGTCGGGCGTGCGCCCGGTATGTCAGCGGTGAGATCGACCGGATGCACTTGATCTACAATCGTTTCAAGAGTGCTATGGACCAGACTGTCGTTGACCAGGTCATTCTTCCCGTCCAGGAGGAATTGGCTCCGGCCTACACCGTCCAGGGCGCTCCTCATTACATGGATTTCATCTATGAGCCCTCGGAGAGCCAGATACTCAACGATCTCATTCCCGCCTATGTGGAGATGACCGTCTTCGGGGCCATGCTGGACAGTATGGCGGGCGAGCACGGTGCCCGTATGACCGCCATGCGTAACGCCTCCGACGCGGCGAGTGAGATGATCGATGACTTGACTTTGGCCATGAACCGGGTGCGACAGGCGTCTATCACTAACGAGATTCTGGAAGTGGTCGCGGGCGCCGACGCTCTAGCCGGATAGAAGGAGGACACGCAAGGCGATGAATAAGGGCAAGATCGTAGAGATCATCGGGCCGGTGCTCGACGTAGAGTTCAACGAGGTGCTACCGGCCATATACAATGCGCTGCAGGTGGATGCAGATACCGAGCAGGGTCGGATTCACCTCGTCGCCGAAGTCCAGCAGCACTTGGGTGACAACACAGTCAGGGCTGTGGCCATGGATTCCACGGATGGACTGGCGCGTGGCATGGAAGTCATAGACACGGGGTTGCCTATTGCGGTCCCGGTCGGCGAGGCGACCCTCGGTCGCTTGTTCAACCTCCTCGGGGAGCCCATTGACGAAGGCGATCCCATCCCGGCCGACGCAGAGCGGTGGCCCATTCATCGCCCATCACCGACGTTTGAAGACCTGGAGCCTACGACCGAGATTCTCGAGACCGGTATCAAGGTCATCGATCTCCTGGCCCCGTATGTAAAAGGCGGCAAGGTAGGCTTGTTCGGCGGTGCCGGTGTAGGAAAAACGGTCGTCATCCTTGAGCTCATTCACAGCATCGCTACTCATCACGGTGGTATCTCGGTCTTCAGCGGCGTGGGCGAACGGACGCGTGAGGGTAACGACCTCTACCTGGAGATGACTGAGTCTGGGGTTATCAACAAGACTGCCCTGGTATTCGGCCAGATGAATGAGCCCCCCGGCGCTCGTCTGCGCGTGGCTTTGTCCGCCCTTACCATGGCGGAGTATTTCCGCGATGTCATGGGACAGGATGTGCTCCTTTTCATCGACAATATCTTCCGTTTCGTTCAGGCGGGATCCGAAGTGTCGGCCCTTCTGGGACGTATGCCGTCGGCCGCCGGCTATCAGCCGACTCTGACCTCGGAGATGGGCGAGTTGCAGGAGCGCATCACCTCTACCAGGCGCGGTTCGGTTACGTCCGTCCAGGCCATCTATGTACCGGCGGACGACCTTACGGACCCGGCTCCCGCCAACACATTCGCCCACCTTGATGCAACGACCGTGCTCAGTCGGTCTATCGCAGAGATGGGTATTTATCCGGCCGTCGATCCGCTTGATTCCACAAGTAGGGCTCTCAGTCGCCAGGTGGTGGGTGATGAGCATTATGAGACGGCTACTAAGGTCCAGGAGATCCTGCAGCGCTACAAGGAACTGCGTGACATTATCGCAATCCTGGGTATGGACGAACTGTCCGACGAGGACAAGGTCACCGTTCGCCGTGCCCGGAAGATCCAGCAGTTCCTCGGCCAGCCTTTCTTCGTGGCTGAACAGTTTACCGGTATCCCTGGCAAGTACGTGCCCCTGAAGGATACGGTGCGCAGCTTCAAGGAGATTTTGGAGGGCAGGCACGACGAACTGCCTGAGCAGGCCTTCCGTCTCCAGGGCAGCATTGATGATGTGGTTGCGACTGCGCGTGGTAGCGAGGCTGCCACGGCGTCCGCGACCGCCTAGGAGCGTAGGTCGTGGCCGAGCAATCCCTTCGATTAAGACTCGAACTGGTCACCCCGCATGGCCCGGTCTTCCAGGACGACGTGAATATGGTTATCATTCCTGGGGTGGCGGGGGAACTCGGAGTGCTGCCCCGCCACGCTCCGATCATCACCAGGCTTACCATAGGGCGCCTCCGTGTGCTGGACACAGATGGCACGTGGCTGAATTTCGCGGTAGCTGATGGCTTTGCCAAGGTTCAGAACGACAAGGTCATCGTCCTAGCGGATGCAGCCGAGGAGGCCGGACAGATAGATCTGGAACGAGCCGAGCGGCAGGCACAAAGAGCCAAGGAGCGTCTGGAGATGTACCAGCAGGGTTTGGTCCCTGAGGGTGAAGAGGTGGATCCATATCGCGAGGAACTGGCGCTGCGGCGGGCTAAGAACAGGCTCAAAGTAATGGGGCAGGCCTAGAAGGTATGCCCAGAGACCGCGCCGAGTCCCGGCTCGTCGTCCGGGGAGGGCGTAGGCTGGAAGGCAGCATCGCCGTTTGCGGAGCCAAAAATTCGGCTCTGAAGCTTATGGCGGCGTCTGTTTTGGCGCCTGGAGTAAGCGTCATACATAACGTGCCCATGATAGATGACGTGGGTACCATGAAGGAAGTACTGGAGTGTCTGGGTGCCGTCGTGGAGTTTTGCGACGGCACCCTTACTATTGATACGGCCGGAGTGCGCTCTCATGTTGCCCCTTACGAGTTGGTACAGCGCATGAGGGCCTCCATCCAAATCATGGGCCCCCTGGTAGCGCGTTTTGGAACTGCCCGCGTTGCGATGCCCGGCGGATGCAATCTTGGACCACGTAAGATCGACATTCATTTACGTGGGTTGGAGGCGATGGGTGCCACTGTCCGCTCCGATCACGGTTTTGTCGAGGTATCTGCAGAGCGTCTCCGCGGGGCGACCGTGTTCCTGGACTATCCCAGTGTGGGTGCTACGGAGAACCTGCTCATGGCCGGGGTCTTGGCACAGGGGACCACTGTGCTGGAGAATGCCGCCAGAGAGCCGGAGATCGTGGATCTATGCAAGTTTCTTATAAGTATGGGGGCTGAAATAGAGGGCGCCGGGAGTTCCACGGTGTGTATTCACGGGGTCTCTGAGCTACATCCGGCCGAACACACCGTGCTTGGTGACCGGATTGAAGCCGGGACATTCCTTATTGCAGGGGCCATAACCGGTGGGGAAGTGGAGGTTACCGGCATCAGTCCCCATGTGTTGGAACTCTTCCTGTTCAAGCTACGGTCGGTTGGCGTCCAGGTGCAGGAGGGCGTGCGCAGTATAAAAGCTGGCGGCGATCCAGAGGTATTCAGCGCTGCCGATGTAGCTACGTTGCCCTACCCAGGTTTTCCCACGGACCTGCAGGCCCAGATGATGGTTCTGCTGTCCGTCTCGCGTGGTGTCTCCCTGGTGACCGAGAATGTCTTTGAGAAACGTTTCGGGTTTGTGGACGAGCTCATCCGCCTGGGGGCCGACATCAGAGTGGAGGGTAATCATGCTGTTGTGGCAGGAGGGCGCTCGCTTACAGGGGCGATCGTCCGTTGTCCCGACCTGAGGGCGGGAGCTGCTTTGGCTCTGGCTGGGCTGGTCGCGGAAGGGTCCACCGAGCTGCGTGATGTCCATCATGTCGATCGGGGATATGAGCGGTTCGAGGACAAGCTCCGTGCGCTGGGCGCTGATGTGGAGAGAGTTGGTCCGTCAGATTCTCAGCCCTGTGGTCGTTTCTGAGGTTGTTGTGGGAAGGGGGGAGGGGTTAGAATCCCCACCTGTCGTGCATGCGCGTACCATAACAACGCATATCAATGTGTGGCCTGTGGGTGTCGACGAAGGGGCTGTGTCCGAAAAGGCGTGAAAGGCGACGGTAGCGCATGCTTCCGTCGACCCGCCTTTGATGAGAGCGCCGCTGGGTATCTGCAAATCCCGGCGGAACGTATCCGGCGTGGCTGGGGTCGAACGTGTGTTGTTGTACAACCGCGTAAAAGGGCTAATGGGGGTACCGCGGCCAATGCCGGTCAACTCCAACTTAATGGACATGCTGACTACCTAGACGCGGGAGGCCGTTCCGGTCATGAAGCCCTACACGATATACCCGGTACATGGACGTCCGGCGGGCAGGTGGAAGCGGGTGCTGCTGTGGACGAGCTTGGCCGTGATCGTGCTGCTCCTCGTCGTTGCCGGAGGCTCGTATCTGTGGTTTCGTAGTCAAATCAACCCGGTTGATCCGGATATCGTGAATGCTCTGACCGTCAAACCCCAGAACACGGTGGTCCCGATGCAGGAACCCGAGTCTCCGTCGGCGATGAACGTCTTGGTGCTGGGCTCCGATCGCCGCCAAGACGACGATGACAAGGAGGAGTTCGGCCGCTCTGACACCATCATCATGGTGCATGTGGACCCCGACAAGGACTACCTCTCCATAATGTCGTTGCCTCGGGATCTACGGGTGCAGGTGCCGGGATACGGTATGGAGAAGATCAACGCGGCCTTTGCCCATGGAGGACCTGTGTTGACTATCCGGACGGTGGAGCAGTTGACCGGCGTAGACATCAACCATTATGTGCAGATCGACTTCGAGGCGTTCAAAGACATCACCAACACATTGGGTGGGGTCTACGTCGATGTCGATCGACGTTACTATAACGACAACCCAAACTGGGAGTTGATCAAGTTGGCCCCGGGGTACCAGTTGCTCAACGGCGCCGACGCGCTGGACTACGTTCGCTTCCGCCATGATCGCAACGGGGATTTCGGCCGCATAGAGCGGCAGCAGCGTTTTTTGAATGCCGTCCGCGAACAGGCAATGGGCTGGGATTTACTGTTTAAGCTGCCCCGGCTTATCAATGCCCTCTTTTCGAATATCAACACCGACCTGGGGGCCAACGACCTGCTCAAACTGGCCTACTGGGGAATCCGTCTCGATGGGGGCTGTATCCGTCAGGTCAGTCTTGCTGCTGAGCCCAAGACCATTAACGACATCGCCTACGTAGTGACACGTCAACGAGATCTACGGGACGCCATAGCCGCTTTTCAGAGTCCGCAGGGTACCGCCTCCACTTCCAGTGCCTCGACGGGCACGACGAGGGCGAGTACGGTTTCTACTTCCGGTCGGTCGACAGGATCCGCGGCCCGGCCGGTTGGCGCTCCGGATCTGAAGGGGGTTGAGGTGGACGTTCTCAATGCGAACGGACGTCCCGGTGCTGCGGCTGTGGCCGGGAAATGGCTGGCCTCCCTGGGCGCCAAGGTAGTCAACGTTGGTAATGCCGCATCCGGCGGTCAGAAGAAGACCGCAGTGGTCTATCCCAAGGCCGACGCTCGGGACGGCCGGTTGGTCGCTGAGGCGCTGGGTGTCAAGGCAGGAAAGCCGAGCAACACGGTCGCCAGAGTGACGGTTACTCTGGGACTTGATTTTGCCATCCCCACGACCTTTGCCCCTACGGAGCACACGGTTGAGACTATTCCCAACAGCACGGAATGGAAAGCATTGGCTACGATGATTCCCTTTGCGCTGCAGGCGCCCGCCTACCTGCCCGAGGGGTGTACCTATTACGACAGGATGCCTCCCACCGGCGGGACGTATGACATCGATGTCAAGGGTGGGACCAAGCCGGCTTTGAGAATGATCTATCGTGTGGGGACCGATGCCGGCGCGTCCGACCAGTACTTGGGTATCACCGAGACCACTTGGCTCGATGCTCCCGCGGCCAGCCGTGGGCAGAAGGTCAAGGCGGACGGGGTTACCTTCACCATCGTGGGCACAGACAAGAAGGTCGACCACATCTGGTGGAAGGCCGATGGCGTCTTGTACTGGGTCTCCAACACCCTCTCCTATGTCTACGACAAGGCGGAGATGCTTAGGATCGCCCAATCCATGATCTCTGTCCCGAAGCCGTAAGCCCGCGTGGGATCCGCGCAGCCAGGGATAGGAGAGAGGAGGACCATGAGGGTCTTGGTCGGCCCCGGTTTGGAGACGGACGGTGTTGAACCGGCCCTTGTGCTTGCACACTCGCTCGCTGGGCCGAAAGGCGAGGTGGTGCTGCTGCGGGAATACGGAGTGGGTTCCCTCTCGCGGGCTCTGACGGCGGCTGAAGTTCAGTCGATCAGAGAGGCCTTGCTCGGATACTCTCTCGCCGGTGACGATCCTGTCGGACAGAGCCGGGGGAGCGTGGTGGGTTACGTTTGCGCCGGACGGGCGGTTCGTGGCTCGGCGGAAAACACGGCGGTGGCGGTTACCGATCACGCCGATCTGACGTGGCGGTCCCCCCTTGCCGGCCCCAACGATGACACGCTGGGCCCACGTTTTCCGCGCGTCGATGGAGTCTACGCCGCTGATGTGGTCATGGAGCGGGCGGCGGTCGGATCGGGTGTTACCATCATTCCGGCTGCGGTAGCAGGTGTTACGAAAGATGCCGGTAAGGCCGGTTGGGAGTGGGATGTCATCGAGGCTTTGGGTTTCTACGCAGTCAGTTCGGAACTGATCGCCGTCGCCATCATAGCTGCGCACCTCGGTCTGCGGCTGGGGGCGGCTGTGGTCTTGTAGGCATACAGGATAAGGAGAGAAAAGTGGTCGATCACGACGTGAAGGATGAAGGTCTGGCAGCGGCTGGGGTATTGCGAATTGAGTGGGCGGAGAAAGAGATGCCGGTGCTGGCGCGTATCCGTGAGCGTTTTGCCAAGGAGCAGCCGCTCAAGGGAGTCCGAATAGGCGCTTGTCTTCACGTGACCAGCGAGACCGCAAGTCTCATGCGCACTCTGCAGGCCGGTGGTGCTGAACTGTGTCTGTGCGCTTCCAATCCATTGTCCACCCAAGACGATGTCGCCGCCGCGCTGGCGATGGAGTACGGCATCTCCACATATGCCATCAAGGGGGAGGACCGCGATACCTATTACCGCCACATCCAGAGCGTCATCGAATCCCGTCCCCAGATCACTATGGATGACGGTGCTGATGTGGTCGGCCTGCTACACGCAGACCGTACCGACATTGTCGCCGGCGTCATCGGCGGCACAGAAGAGACGACCACAGGGGTCATCCGTCTCAAGTCGATGGAGAGAGATGGGGTGCTGCGCTATCCCATCATCGCCGTCAACGAGGCGTTGACCAAGCACATGTTTGACAACCGCTACGGGACGGGTCAATCGACGGTGGACGGGATCATCCGTGCCACGAATCGCCTGATCGCCTCCAAGACGGTTGTTGTGGTTGGCTATGGTTGGTGTGGCCGTGGTGTGGCTATGAGGGCGAAGGGGCACGGGGCAGATGTCGTAGTGCTCGAAGTGGACCCCCTGCGGGCTTTGGAAGCGGCTATGGACGGTTTCCGCGTTATGACCATGGAACAGGCTGCTCCCATCGGCGATATCTTTGTCACGGCCACGGGCAACATCAATGTGGTGCGCGAGGAGCATTTTGCGGCCATGAAGGACGGAGCCATCGTGGCCAATACCGGCCACTTCAACGTCGAGATCGACATCCCGGCCTTGGAGACTATGGCTTCTAGTCGATGCTCGGTGCGCGAATACGTGGACGAGTTCACTCTGCCTAACGGAAGAAACATCTATCTGTTGGCGGAAGGCCGGCTTATCAACCTGGCGGCTGCTGAGGGACATCCCTCCAGCGTTATGGATATGAGTTTTGCCAATCAAGCGTTGGCAGCCGAGTATATGGTCAAGAATGCCGACACCCTCGAGAAGCGTGTGTACGACGTGCCCGTGGATATCGACAATGAGATCGCCCACCTGAAGTTGGCCGCCATGGGCACCGAGATCGATGTGTTGACCCCCGAGCAGGTGGAGTACCTGGCCAGCTGGAATATGGGGACCTGAGTGGCGTGACGAGGACTGAGAAGCGGAGCGGCGGCATCCATCCTGTTGAATGGGATGATGGCGTCGTTGTGATCATCGACCAGCGTCTTCTTCCGCTGAACGAGGTGTATGTCAGGTGTCGCACGTGGGAAGAGGTTGCGGACGCCATATGTACCATGGCCGTCCGAGGAGCTCCGGCCCTCGGTGTAGCAGCGGGCATGGGTATGGCTGTCGCCGCTCGTACCGCCCTGAACGCCTGCGGCGATGATCGCGGCGGCTTTCATGCTTTCCTCCAGCGTGCGTCCAAAGGCCTATTTGAGACGCGCCCTACGGCGGTTAATCTACCTTGGGCGCTGAAAGAAATGGAGGAGATCTGGAGCCGGGACGACGTCTCTCCGGCGGAGATCGCCGCATTGATGGAGCGGCGGGCGGTGCAGATTTATGAGGACGACCTGTCATCCTGCCGGGCTATAGGCGAGTACGGGGCCGATCTGATCTGTGGGGAAGCGCCCGTGGTGCTCACTCACTGCAATGCCGGTGCGTTGGCAACGGCCGGATATGGGACTGCTTTGGGGGTCATACGATCGGCCTTCAAACGCAACCCGAAGCTGAAGGTCATGGCTGACGAGACGAGACCCCTCCTCCAGGGCGCTCGGCTGACGGTATGGGAACTGATGCGGGAGGGCGTGCCCGTGGAATTGATCACCGACAATATGGCGGGCTACTTCATGAGCCTGGGGCTCATCACCCATGTCGTGGTGGGTGCCGACCGCATCACGGCGAACGGGGACGTGGCCAACAAGATCGGCACGTACACTGTGTCTGTTCTCGCCCGGGAGCACGACGTCCCCTTCTTCGTGGCCGCCCCCTTCTCCACGGTCGACCTTGACCTCCCTGACGGGAGTGCCATACCTATAGAGGAGCGCGACGACTCGGAGGTCACCGGCTATGGCGCCGAGCGTTGGGCTCCTCCCGGCGCGGTCGTACGCAACCCTGCGTTCGATGTGACCCCGGCGCACAATGTGGCGGCGATCATCACTGAGAAAGGGGTGGTACTGCCTCCGTTTGGGGATAAGTTGAAGAGAATGGCGTCAAGACCCGAGTCGAGCGTCGACTGACGCTTGAGGAGAGTGAGGGGAGATTCATGAGAGCTATGATCATGGCGGCGGGCAAAGGGACCCGTCTACGCCCTATCACCGACCTCGTGCCCAAACCCATGGCGCCCATAGCCAATCGGCCGGCGCTTTACCACATCCTACAGCTCCTCCACCGCCACGACATACGTGAGGTGGTCATCAACCTGCATCATCTTTCGGATGCCATCACCGGCTACTTCGGCGACGGTGCCGACCTGGGTATGAAGATCGAGTACTCGTTCGAGCCGGAACTATTGGGTACCGCCGGTGGCGTCAAGAATAATGAGGCGTTCTTCGGCAACGATACCTTTCTGGTTATGAGCGGAGATGCTCTCACCGACTTCGATTTGAGCGGACTCATAGCAGCTCACCGCGGCAGGGGGTCGATAGCCACTCTGGCCGTCACGGAGGTGGCTGATCCGAGTCAATTTGGGGTGGTGGTCACCGATGAGGATGACAAGGTACTGGGCTTCCAGGAGAAGCCATCGCGCGAAGAGGCTCGGTCTCTTCTCTGTAACTGCGGTATCTACGTGTTTGAGCCCGGCATCTTCGCGCATATCCTTGAAGGACAGTTCGACGACTTTGGCCGCAGGGTGTTCCCGGATCTGCTCGACCGGTGTGTCCCGTTCCATGTCTGGCGGGGCGACGGCTACTGGAGCGACGTGGGCAATCTAGGTGAATACATACGCGGCAACATCGACGCTCTTTCCGGAAAAGTGTATGTGCAAATGCCGGGGCGTGAGATCCGGCCCGGAGTGTGGGTCGAAGAGGGCACTTCACTGCCTGAGTCGGCACGCATTGAGCCCCCCGTCGTCGTAGGTAGTGGCTGCCGTCTCGATGAAGATGTAGTTCTTGAGGGACCGACTGTCATCGGGGACGGCAGCACGGTGGGCTCCGGGGCCCATGTAGTTCGAGGGCTCGTGCTGCCCCAGTCGCAGGTCGTCCCAGGGTCACTCCTGGTCGAAGGTGTCATGGGGCAGCGGATCGGAGCCTGTGTCCGCGCAGACTAGTATCATGGAACGTACCATGGAACACACGGGAGTAGCTGTGTCTCCGGCCATACGGTTGGCACGCTGGTGCCGGGCGTCGGTGGTCGATCCTGTGCTGACAGTGCTGTTCCCTCCTCGCTGTGTAGGTTGCGGGGATTTCGAGACCCACCTCTGCTCAACCTGCCGAGAAAGCATGATAGCTGTAGGGGCCGGGAGCTGTCCGCGGTGTGGTGAGCCGGGTCCGCAGCCTCTGATGGCCGGCCGTTGTTCGGCGTGCATGGGTAGAGAATTGGCATATGTCGGGGCCCGCAGTGCGTATCTGCATAAAGGGGTTGCCAAACGGCTGGTGACCGAACTCAAGTTCGGCGGCCAGCCGGTCCTCGGTCGTCTCATGGCCGATTTGGCCCGTTTGCCATTCGCGGATTATGTTGAAACTGTAGCTCCGTCGGGCGGGCTGCTGGTCACCTGGGTACCGTCCCATCGTAGCGCGCAACGTGAGAGAGGCTACAACCAGGCCGAGTTGCTTGCGCGGGGGTTGGTGGGTGAGGCGGGGACGATGGTGTGTGCGCCTCTCGTCGTCAAGAAGCGCAGCACCCGCCATCAGATGGGGCTGGGTAAGGCCGGTAGGCAGAGCAACCTGCGGGGGGCTTTTGCGTTGGCCGACTCAGGCCTACAGCTGCTGCGCACAGGTGATCTCAAGGCGATTATGCTCGTGGACGATGTTTACACCACGGGCGCTACGGCGGCGGAGGTGGCTCGAGTGATTGCCGCGGAGTCGAGGGTCCCCGTGCATGTGTTTACCTTCTCGCGGGCGATCTCCGGCGGGACGGCAGGACACGATTAATAGATGTATATGCTATCTTTTAGCGTTCACCTACAGGATAGGATACGAATATCCTGCGCAGAGCTGGAAATCATGACGAGTCAAGGAGTTGGACCGGCGTGAATCTTACGGTCAAAGGTAGGAATCTCGTTCTCACCGAGGCGATAAACGCGTACGCTGAGGAAAAGATCGGTCGTCTGCGTAAGTATCTGGCCGATGGATCGCGTTGTGAAGTGGAGCTGTGGACGGAAAAGAATCCGAGCATAGCCAATAATCAGGTCGTGGAAGTGACCATCTTCACCAAAGGCCCCGTCATTAGGGCCCGCGAAGCCTCTCCGGATATCTACGCGTCCATCGACCTTGTCTTTGCCAAGTTGGAGCGCCAGGTCAAGAAATATCGGGGCAAGCTGATATCCCGCTCCCAGGGTGCCCACAAAGAAGCTGCCTTTGCTACTGAGGGCTTCAAGATTCCCGAAGAGACAGAAGTCGTTGATGAAGCGGCTCCAGTGTTCAACATAGTCAAGACGAAGCAGTTCATGATCAAGCCCATGACCCCGGAGGAAGCGGCCCTTCAGCTGGAACTGGTGGGGCATGAGTTCTTCGTGTTTACCAACGCCGAAAGCCAGGAGACGGCGGTGGTGTACCGCCGTCGTGATGGGAACTACGGCTTGATCGAAGCTCAGAGATAACCCAGATCTCTCTTGGCCTGCGGGGTGCTCGTCGGGTTCCCATGATGATATTCATATCCATCGCGGGATATTGAAGCGCACCGCCGGACTGCTCAGGCACTTGACTCTACGATTCGAGGGGCGTGAGTGATGATCAAGGTTGTGGACAAGGTCCTCCGTTTCGGCGAAGGTAAAAAACTGAGACGACTCGAGGACACCGTTGCCCGAGTGGCGGCGTGGGAGCCGGAGATTTCCGCCTTGTCCGATGAGGCTCTGCGGGCCAAGACACCGGTCTTCAGAGACCGGCTGGAACAGGGTGAGACCCTTGATGATCTGCTGCCCGAGGCGTTTGCGGTCGCTCGTGAGGCGGCCCGCCGGGCGGTGGGCATGCGTCCGTTCGACGTTCAAGTCATGGGCGCCGTTGTGCTTCATCAAGGCTCCATCGCTGAGATGAAGACGGGAGAGGGCAAGACCCTCTGTGCGACCATGGCCGTGTATCTGAACGCCTTGGCCGGACGGGGCGTGCACGTGGTAACCGTGAACGACTACTTAGCCGGCCGTGACGCCGCTTGGATGGGGCCTGTCTACGAGTTCCTCGGCCTGTCGGTGGCGGCGTTGCATAACGACATGGAGGCCTCCCTGCGCAGGGAGGCCTACAACGCTGATGTCACCTATGGGACCAACACCGAGTTTGGTTTCGATTATCTCCGTGACAACATGGTGCTGCGCGCCGACCAGCGGACACAACGGGGCCATGCCTTCTGTATCGTCGACGAAGTCGACTCCATCCTTGTCGATGAGGCGAGGACTCCTCTCATCATCTCTGGTCCTGGAGAGCGAGCTGCAAAGACGTACTACGATTTTGCCCGTATTGCTCGGCGTCTGAGGCCGGGCGAGGATGAGGACTACGAGGTCGACGAGAAGAAGCGCACTGTAGCGATTACCGAGAAAGGTCTGGCGCGGGTCGAGCGGGAATTGGGCATCGACAATATTTATGAAGACCTTTCGGGCCAATTGGTCAACCATCTCATGCAGGCCCTCAAGGCTGCGGCCCTCTTCCGCCGCGACGTCGATTATCTGGTCCAAGATGGAGAGGTCAAGATTATCGATGAGTTCACCGGTCGGATTTTAGAAGGGCGGCGCTACTCGGATGGACTGCATCAGGCTATCGAGGCTAATGAAGGCGTCAAGATCAAGGAAGAGAACCAGACGCTGGCTACCATAACCCTGCAGAACTACTTCCGTCTTTACGACAAGATCGCGGGAATGACCGGTACAGCTGCTACCGAGGCAGATGAGTTCCGGGAGATCTACAAGATGGAAGTGGTGATCATCCCCACTAACGAGCCCATGATCCGCGATGACCGTAACGACCTCATTTACAAGACCGAGGCAGCCAAGTTCAAGGCTGCAGCTGAGGTCATCGCCGACTGCCACCAGCGTCGGCAACCTGTTCTGGTCGGCACTATATCGGTCGAGAAGTCGGAGCGTCTGTCGAACATGTTGAAGCGCCGGGGCATCCCCCACCAAGTGCTCAACGCTAAGCACCACGCTAAAGAGGCTGCCATTGTGGCCGAAGCGGGCCAGCCTGGAGCCGTCACTATCGCTACCAACATGGCCGGCCGGGGTACCGACATCAAGCTGGGCGAGGGAGTGATTGAGGCCGGTGGGTTGTTCGTCCTCGGTACCGAGCGGCATGAAGCCCGGCGGGTTGACAATCAGTTGCGTGGTCGTTCCGGCCGTCAGGGCGATCCGGGTACCAGCCAGTTCATCATATCGCTTGAAGACGACCTGCTGCGTATCTTTGGTGGAGAGCGGATCCATCGGCTCATGGATCGTCTTGGTCTCGAAGAGGACATGCCCATCGAGCACAATCTCATCTCCCGTTCGGTGGAAAGCGCCCAGAAGAAGGTTGAAGAGCAGAACTTCCAGATTCGCAAGCGTGTTCTCGAGTATGACGACGTTATGAACATGCAGCGCGAAATCATCTATGAGCAACGGCAGCGAATCCTGGCCGGGAACGATCTGCGTGAGGATGTGGTTGGTATTATCGAGCGCATCCTGCGTGAGCAGGTGGCCGTCTTCACAGGAACGTCACGCTTCTCCGAAGAGTGGGATCTCGAAGATATGCTCACCATGTTGCGCACGTTCTTCCCCGTCACGTTGAGCGTGGCGTCCTTCGGTGATCCGGAGGCGCTGGACGCTGAGGAAGTCGCCGATCTGGTGATCGAAGATGCCCTTCACGTCTATGAGGCAAAAGAAGCGCGCATTGGGCCGCCGGTGATGCGCGAGATGGAGAGCTGGTTGCTCCTGCGGGTCGTCGACACTAAGTGGCGCGATCATCTGTATGAGATGGACTACCTGCGTGAGGGTATTGGTTTGCGGGCCCTCGCACAAAAAGACCCTCTGGTCGAGTACAAGAACGAGGGCTACAGGATGTTCCAGGAAATGATGGACGCCATCCAGACCGAGTTCGTGCGGTATGTCTTCCATCTGGAGCTCGTGCGCGAAGAACCGGCACCCGCTGCTTCGCCTGCCAAACAGTTGGTTTACTCGGGTGGCGGCGACGGCAGCCTAGTGCAGGACTTCGCCGGGACTGCGGCTGCCGCCCAGCCGCATCAGGTGGCCGATAGTTCGGCTGAAGCCTACGAGGCGGCACAAAACGCCACGCGCACAGTAGTGGCTCCGCGCAGCGTGGCCGCCAAGGTAGGTCGCAACGATCCGTGCCCCTGCGGAAGCGGCAAGAAATACAAGAAGTGTTGCGGGATCTGACCGTGCGGTGTGGGGGGCTTCGGCCTGCTTGGTTATTCGTCGACGGCCTTCTAGGCTATACTTCGGTGCATTATGACAGAGAGGACTGACACACATACCCCGTCTCTTGCCCCATATCGGGAGCTGCTGGCCGGATTCGGCGAGAAGCTGCTGTGGGCGAGAGACTATCTTTGACCCCGATACACTGCAACACGACATTGCCCTCCTTGAGGAGACGATGCGTGCGCCTGGTTTCTGGGACGATCAAACCCAGGCCCAAGCGGTCAGCACAAAGTACAGCCGACTCCGCAATCGCTTGGGTGATTACACCCGCTTGGTAGCCCAAATCGGTGACCTAGAGGTGCTGGTAGAGATGGCCGCCGAAGAGACAGGGGACGACGAAGTACCGCCGGAATTAGTCGATGAACTAGAGCGGGTAACGGCGGACATTGCCAAGGAACTAGAACGTCTGGAAGAGCAGCGCCTGTTTACCGGCGAGTTCGACGGGGGCGACGCCATCGTCAGTGTCCACGCGGGTGCCGGCGGCACCGAGAGCCAGGATTGGGCCGAGATGCTCCTGCGTATGTATCTACGCTGGGCACAGGCTCGGGGGTTCGAGGTGGAGATGAACGAAGCGAGTGAGGGCGAGGAAGCAGGCATAAAGAGCGCTACGTTTACGGTTCACGGCGAAAACGCGTACGGTCTCCTCTCGGCCGAGCGTGGCGTGCACCGTCTGGTACGCATCTCACCGTTCGACTCGGCCAGCCGGCGACACACCTCGTTCGCTTCAGTGGACGTGACTCCTTTGGTCGATGGGGAGGTCGAGGTGGAGATCGACGAGAAGGATCTGCGTGTTGAGACCTATCGCTCTTCCGGAGCAGGCGGACAGCACGTGAACAAGACCGACTCGGCCGTACGTATCACCCACGTACCGACAAAGACCGTTGTCCAATGTCAGAATGAGCGCTCACAGATACAGAACCGCGAGACGGCTATGCGTATGCTCCGCGGAAAACTACTTCTGCTCGAACTCGAGAGGCGTGAGACGGAGATGGCCCGCGAAAAGGGTGAGCACAAAGACATCGCTTGGGGCAGCCAGATCCGTTCCTATGTTCTCGCTCCGTACACCATGGTCAAGGACCACCGCACCAATTGTGAAAAAGGCAACGTGGAAGCGGTACTCAATGGTGCCATCGACGAATTCATACGCTCCTATATATGGCAGCGGTCTGCGCACAAATCGGGAGCCTCATAACGGCCGGTGCTTGTCCGCTCACGGGAGGATATACTGGTCGCCTCCTGCCCGCTTAGAGGCTTTCGCGGGTCTCCGGAGAATTACTGTCAGATGTCCTACACGGAGGTTTCAGGTAGCACGTGATCAGGTTTGAAGACGTAACCAAGATCTACCCTCCCAGCACCGTCGGTCTCGACAAGGTGAGTTTGCACATCGAGAAAGGCGAATTCGTCTTTCTGGTGGGGCCCTCCGGATCAGGGAAGTCCACGTTTATCCGTCTGCTCATCAAAGAGTTGGAGCCTGATAGAGGCAGCATAGTCGTTGCCGGTCGTCATCTGGGCACACTGCGCAGGTGGAAGGTGCCCTCTCTTAGAAGGAACATCGGCTGCGTGTTTCAGGACTTTAAGTTGTTGGCCAACAAGACGGCATACGAGAACGTTATGTATGCTCTGGTTGTGACCGGGCAGGCGACCGGGGCCTCAAAAAAGAAGGCCACCGATACGTTGGCTTTGGTTGGGCTGGGGCATAAGGCCGCCAACTACCCTCATGAACTGTCGGGTGGCGAACAGCAGCGGGTGTCTATCGCTAGGGCCTTCGTCAATCATCCACCACTACTCATCGCCGATGAACCCACCGGTAACCTCGATCCCGAGACTTCCATGGGTATCATGCAGTTGCTCTATCGCATCAACAAGACCGGCACCACCGTGCTTATGGCCACACACGATCGGGAGATGGTGGACCGGATGCGCCGCCGCGTCATAGCGCTCGACTGCGGACAGGTCGTGCGCGACCAGAAGAGAGGTGGATATGGGGAGGATTAGGTTCTTTCTCAAGGAAGCCTTCGGCTCTTTGAGACGCAACTACTTCATGACCATCGCCGCTCTGGTGACCGTCTTCCTCTCTATCGTGGTTCTTGGTGGTGTGTTGGTCTTTGTGTACACGACAGACGCCGTCCTCTCGGAAGTGGAGAGCAAGGTTGAGATCACGGTCTACCTCAAGACCGACCCCGACCCGAGCGCGACCGAGATCGAGGCTATGCAGTCTGAGATCATGAACTGGATCGAGGTGGAGAGTTCGACCTTTGTGAGCAAGAGTGAGGCTCTTGATCGGATGAAGAAGAATTTTGCCGACAGTCCTGAGGTCATGCAGAATCTCACCGGCAACCCCTTTCCGGCATCGTTCGAGATCGCCCTCAAGAATCCTCAGATGGTCAAGACGGTGGCGGCTCGTTTCGACGGGAATCCCATCGTCGACCAGGTCAGCTACGGCGAGGAGATCGCCGACAAGCTCTTCAAATTAACGTCACAGACCAGGAACGTTCTGCTCGGCTTTATCGCTCTGCTGGGTATCGTGGCCATCCTACTCATCTCCAACACCATCCGCCTGTCTATCTTCGCCCGCAGGCGTGAAGTCGAGATCATGAAACTGGTAGGTGCCACCAACTGGTTCATCCGCTGGCCGTTTGTGCTCGAAGGGGTCGTCGTCGGTTTTCTCGGCGCTGCGGTGGCCACCGTGGTCGTATTGGTCGCAAACAGCATCCTGGTGGGGAAGGTCAGAGGAAGTATGCCGTTTATGGCCGTGCCCTTGGATGCTGTGCCGTATCTGCTTGTCACTGCCATCCTGCTTGGAGTGGGGGTGGTGATCGGAGCATTGGGCTCGGGGATCGGCCTGCGACGGTTCCTTAAGATCTAGTGGAGGTCAAGCTCTTGGGTATGCATCATCCGGGCACAGGACTGCACGGCGGCCTGCCGGTCAAGATCGGAAAAGCCGTCCGTGCACTGACGACGCTTGTGGCGCTATTCGTGCTTGCATCGCTGTTTGTCTTTTCCCCGATCGCTCCCTTCGGGGGGCACGATGCCTCGGCTGCCGGTCTGAGCAGTCGACTTCAGGATACTCGAGCTCAACTGGAGAGGGTGAGGAAGAACCTTGCCAAAGCCGAGGATGCCCGCAAGGCTGCTCTTGGCGATATCGCCGCTCTTGACCAGAACATAGAGAGGGCGGAGGATGAAGTAAACATTGCGACGGCGGCCTACGAAAAGGCGGCCAACAAACTGGCCGGTCTTCAAAAAGAGCTCGCCGCTGTGACGGCAGATCTCAAGAAGAAGCAGGGCGAACTCGCTCGGGCGGAGGCAGACCTACAGAAGCAGCAGGAGGTCTTCAACAAACGTTTGGTCAGCGTCTACAAGTCCGGCCGGGGGTCTGCCTATCTCGAAGCCTTGATCGAACCCGGCTCTATCTCGGAGATGCTGGGGCGTTTCGATTTGCTCTCGACCATCGCCGACCGGGACTCCACCATTCTTACGCAGATAGCGGAATTCAGGGCCAAGGTGGAGAAGCAAAAGGTGGCTCTAGAGAAAGAGCGTGCCCGTGTGGCCGCCCTGGAGCGCTCACAGCGAGCTACGACCGAGACCCTCGAGGCACAGGCCGACAAGAAGCAGGCTGCGGTCGACCGGCTGGAGAATGCCAAGGCGGCCAAGGAGGAGGTGCTGGCGGCTGCGGAGAGGGATGTGGTCGCCTGGGGTAAGCAGGAAGATGCGTTGTCCGCGGAGTCTGACCGGATCGCCGGACAGTTGAGGGCGGCCCAAGAGGCTCGGAAGGCCGAGAGGACTCAGACGACCCGAGCGGCGTCGATTCGGACCCAAACGGCTTCGGTCGATGATGACAGCGGTGGGGGGAGTGGACGGTTCTATCGACCGGTACCCGGTGCGATCTCGTCGCACTTCGGCTACCGGATGCATCCCATATTCCACGTTCGCAAGATGCATACGGGCGTCGATATGCGTGGAGGTATGGGAGTCCCCATCCACGCCGCAGAGTCGGGGACCGTCGTTTCCGCCGGCTGGCGGGGCGGTTACGGCAAATGCATCATCATCTCGCACGGCGGCGGTCTGTCTACGTTGTATGCTCACCTGTCGACCTTTCGTGTATCGACGGGTGATGCGGTGAAGCGGGGCCAGGTCATTGGCGGGATGGGCAGCACCGGTTACTCTACGGGTCCCCATCTCCACTTCGAGGTCCGCGTGGGAGGTTCGCCCGTGAATCCGGCAGGCTATCTGTGATAGAGCGTTGCGCGGCGGAACGGCGGACCGCCTGGGATGGTGAGCCGTCGTCTGTGTCCGCCGGTCTCTTGGCGCAGATCTTGTCGGAGGCGGGGGTGGATGGGCAAGAGCAGTAGACTCCCCTTCCTTGTCGTTGCCGGCTTCGTGGTGGCCTTCCTTCTCGTGTGGGGAGGCGTGATGCTGGGGCTCGACCCTGGGGTTCGTGGCGCCCTGGGTGGTGTGCTGCCGGGCCGTTCCGGCGCAAGCGAGGCTTGTGAGCTGCAGGAAGAGATTCTCGACAAACTCGATTCGACCTACTACAAGGCGGTTGACGAGGCAGCGCTTCGCAAAGATGCGGTCGATGGTTTGGTAGCCGGTCTTAAGGATCCCTACACTGTGTACATGGATCCTGAGGAATATGCCAGTTTTCAGGAACAGACGAGCGGTTCCTATGACGGCGTGGGTATGATCGTAGAGATGAAAAGCCAGCTGGTGACCATCGTTTCTACCTTCAAGGGCAGTCCTGCTGCACAGGCGGGCATAGAGCCTGGGGATATCATCGTCCAGGTCGACGGCGTATCGACCGAAGGGCAGAATCTCAACCAGGTAGTGACCAAGATAAAAGGGGACGACGGTTCTGTGGTGAGACTGACCGTCTACCGGCCGCCGGCACCGAAGACGACTGCGACTACAGTTGCAGAATCTCAGGAGAAGACGGAGCGGGAGACGAGTGCCACCTCTCAGGTGGCGGCGGGCAGCGCGCAACTCCCCCCAGACGGCCATATGAAAGAGTACACAATCACTCGCAAGACCATCGATGTGCCTGTCGCTGAGGCGACTACGTTGACCGCCGGCTCGAAGAAGGTGCGGCTCATCAGCCTACTCACGTTCTCCGATGGAGCAGCCAGGGAGCTGCGGAAGGAGGTGGATGTGGCCGTCAAGAGCGACAAGGTGGCGGCCATCATTCTTGATCTGCGCAGTAACGGCGGAGGCCTTCTTGATGAGGCGGTGGCTGTGGCCGGCATATTCATCCCAGAAGGGGTGATTGTGACCACTGAGGGACTCCACTCACCCAAGGAGGTCTATAGAGCCTCTGGCGGCGCCTACACGGATGTGCCTCTCTACGTATTGACCGACTCTTACACGGCCAGCGCTTCGGAGATTGTCTCTGGCGCGCTGCAGGATGATGGGCGGGCTACGTTGTTGGGTGAGACGACCTTTGGCAAGGGTCTGGTACAGAGTGTCGAGCCGCTGAGCAACGGGGGGGCAGTGAAGGTCACCACAGCTGTGTATCTCACTCCCAAGGGGCGTGATATCAACGAGACGGGTATCTCGCCGGATATCAAAGCACCTGATGACCCGAATACGACTGAGGTGGATGAATGTGTCCAAGCAGCTCTGGACTTGATCAGCGGCGCCGGATCCGTAGGTCACTGAGCGGTCAGATGGGCCGCGACCGGTGTCGGTTCGGCATGGCGGATGGACGACACGATGCATGCTCGGGGTAGAGGCTTTTCCCCGCGCTTCTTCTTGCCTCCGGACATGTCGTCGGCTGTGCCGGGTGAGCATCTCGTCCTTGGCCCCGAGGATTCCCACCACGGTCTCAGGGTCCTGCGGATGAAAGTGGGCGACATGTGCGAGGTGGTGACTCCCTGGAGAACTGTGCACCAGGCTGTGGTGGGTGGCGCTGCTGACTTCCTGGAGCTGACAATAGTGGGGCAGTTGTTGGGCGATGCCGCCGGCCCCATCTATCAGAACGAGGTGGGCCTCGTCCAGGGTATCGCGCGTCCTGCGGCTATGGACTATTTGATCGAGAAGGGTACGGAAGTCGGTGCCGACTTCTTTGCGTTGGTGCCTACCGAGGCATCGCCGCGCGGACTGCGGTCGGGTGGGGCGGACCGGGTCGAACGTTGGCAGCGTATCGCTCGAGAGGCGGCAAAACAGAGCAGGCAGACGCGAATACCCTGGGTCGAGATTTTTGGGTCGCAGGTCGAGGCGATGACGCGTCTGGGAGGGGAGATGGCGCACACAGTGGTCCTCGATCCAGAGGCGACGCAGACTCTATCCGATTTCCTGCAGGCGTCCGCCGGTGGTGAGGGTGGAGGCTCCGGTGGGTGCTCGGCCGGATGTCGGCGGGTGACGCTTTGGGTTGGACCGGAAAGTGGCTGGAGCGTCGGTGAGCTGGACCGTCTTGTTGGTGCAGGGGCGCTGCCTGCGAGGCTGGGGCGGGGCGTTCTGCGGACTGAGACGGCGGGCCCTGTGGCGCTGGCCATTGCGCGGTTGACCTTGAACGATTGGTAGTATAATCGTGTAGATGGATGACTGTATTTTTTGTAGGATCGCACGTGGGGATGTACCCAGCGATATAGTCCTTGAAGATGACGCCTTCGTCGCTTTCCGGGACATCAATCCCAAGGCCCCTCAACACGTACTGGTGATACCGAAGGAGCACATCGCGTCGCTCAACGACGTGGGCCGGTGGCAGGCGGGTGAGGGCCACCTCCTTCTCCAGTTCATCGCTCGAGTGGCGGCGGTACTCGCGATCGACAAGACGGGTTACCGGGTGTTGGTGAATGTGGGCTCCGACGGGGGTCAGGAGGTCGCCCATCTGCACTTCCATATCCTGGGCGGACGAAAGTTGGGCGGCTTGGAATGAGCATCGTTGGCATCCTGCAGGATGCGATGAAAGTGGCCCTCAGGGCGGGCGACAAGGAGCGTGCCGGCGCCCTGCGCACCATAGAGGGTACTGAGGGGAGATCAAGGTGGACGGACGGCTGGCATCTCGCTTGGTCAAAGAAAGACCGTCCTTGTGAAGCGGCCTGAGGGGGCTTCGATAGAGGTTGCGGATGGTCGCGAGGTGAGGGACGTGGGTGTGCCGGAAGTGAGCCGGCTGATCGACCTCGACAATCATGAAGCGGCCCTGCTGGTTGGAGCCAATGATACCCATCTGCGCACCCTGGAACAGCTGTTGGCGTGCGATATCTACCTGCGTGGTAATCAGCTGATGCTGGAAGGTCCCAGCGCAGAGGTGGAGCGAGGTCGCGCCCTCGTGGAAGAACTGCGCACTCTGTTGCGCTCGGGGGAAGGTTTGGATCGGTCGACTCTGGAGCTGGCGGCGTCACTTAGTACGGGGCGCAGGGGGTGGGGCGCGGAGCTGGAGGGCATCGTCTCTGACGTCATCCTTGAGCACAGGGGCAGGCGCATCCGGCCCAAGACCGTCAATCAGAAGGCCTATGTCGATGCCATCCGCACCAACACCATCACATTCGGTATTGGGCCTGCCGGTACCGGCAAGACCTACCTGGCGATGGCCATGGCGACATCGGCCCTCCTATCGGGCGAAGTGGCCCGCATCATCCTCACACGTCCGGCCGTGGAGGCCGGGGAGAAGCTCGGTTTTCTCCCCGGGGGCCTGATGGAGAAGGTCGATCCATATTTGCGTCCTCTGTTCGATGCTCTGTACGACATGATGGACACGGATCGGCTGACTGAACATCTCCAGCGGGGCACCATCGAAGTGGCCCCCCTGGCTTATATGCGTGGTCGCACTTTGAATGATTCACTCATAATCCTGGATGAGGCGCAGAACACGAGCCCGGAGCAGATGAAGATGTTTCTTACCCGGCTGGGCTTTGGGGCTAAGATGATTGTGACCGGCGACATCACCCAAATCGATCTCCCCCGTGACCAACGGTCGGGGCTGGTGAACGTCCGTGAGGTGTTGGCCGGGGTGGCCGACATCTGTTTCATCAACTTCGACAGCCGTGATGTCGTCCGACACAAGCTGGTCCAGGATATCGTCTCCGCTTACAAGAAGTACGGTGAGCAGCACCGGCCGGCCCACAAGGGGATCCGTACGGCGGGCGAGAAGCATCACATGGACCGGGGTCGCGACTCCGGAGTCCGCTCCTAGCCAAAACTACACATGGATACGTTGCGTTCTTGGCTCGGGGAGAGGCTGACAGCCCATCGGGAGTGGATAGGTAAGCGTGATCCGGCCCGCTTCAGGCTCGTCATGTTGTGCTGCCTCATCATCGGACTCGCCATAATCGTGTCGACTGCGTACCTGCCTGCCTTCGATGCGTTCTCTGTAGGGAAGCCTGCCCCACGTGCAATCTCGGCTTCTCAAACCGTGACGGTTCTCGATAGTCCGGCCACTGATGCGCTGCGGGAGGACATGGCTGCGCTGGTCGAACCGGTCCGGGTCTCTGATCCCGCGGTCCTCAAGAGGGCCGACGCGGATTTGAAGGCCTTCTTTAGGACGGTCGACGATGAGAGGGCGGGATTGGCTACGTTGGACGGACGGGCTGGAACGGATGCAGCCGTGCAGGACGCTGTGGGTCGCCTGCGGATCGTGGCGCCGACGACGGCCTCCGATACCACACTGATCCTCCTGCTGCAGGCAGACACCTCCACGTACGATCTAATTCTTACCCAGGCGGTGGGCACGCTGCAGACGGTGTTCACGAACCCGATCACTGACTCCACTCTCAAAGCTGCTCGGCAGAAGGTGCGTTCCATAACGGAGTCCCTCTCCGTTTCGGTTTCCAGCGCCGATGCGGTCTACGAGGTGACCGCCGGTTTCGTGCGCCCGAATCAGATTGTTGATGAACACCAGACCATGACCCGGCGGCAGGCGGCCATGGACCACGTGGCACCGGTCACTATCACCGTGCTTGAGGACACCCAGGTGGTTCGCGAGGGTGAAGTGGTGACTGAGCAGGACATGCTCATCCTGCGGGCGCTGCGAACAGACCAGACACGCTCTGGCTGGGATGTCTGGCTGGGAATACTGTTGCTTATCGCCCTTGCAGGGCTGGCTTTCTTCCGTCTCATCTATCGTTTCAATAGGGGTCAGGGGCTGGAGAACATCATGCTCCTCGCATTGGTGATCCTGCAACTCTTCTTCACCTTGGTGGCCCGTCTCTTGATCATCCAGCCTCTCTCCGCCTACCTCATCCCGGTGGCGGCTATCGGCATGATTGTCACTATCATTTTGAATGCCCGCACCGGTTTTCTAATGACGGCCATCATGTCGCTGAACGTGGGTATTTTGAGCGATCTGGATATGCGCTATTCCTTGGTGGCTATCATCGTCGGTATGTTTTCCGTCTATCTGGTGTCCAAAGTGGTTCAGCGTGTAGCCATGCTGGGCGCGGCGGTAGCGGTCATGGTAATTGCGGCGTTCACGATCTTCTCCGTGGAACTCTTCCAAGGGACGGGGGTGGGCGATGCTCTGCGCCTGGCTCTCTGGGGGTTGGCGAACGGGCTTCTCTCCTGGGTGCTGACGGTGATCATACTGCTCATTTTAGATACGGTATTTAACCTCAACACACCTTTGCGGCTGCTTGAGCTGGCCAACCCGGCTCACCCTCTCCTCAGGCGGCTTCTGCAGGTCGCACCCGGTACCTACAATCACAGTGTGATGATGGGTAATCTGGCAGAAGCCGCTGCGGAAGCCATAGGTGCCAACCCGCTGCTGGCACGAGTGGGGGCCTACTACCACGATATCGGCAAGGTCATCCGTCCAGAATACTTCGTTGAGAACCAGATTTACGTGGACAATCCCCACGACCGATTGAGTCCCAACCTTTCCAAGCTGGCGATTGCTGCGCACGTGAGGGATGGGGAGAACCTGGCCAAGCAGTACGGCCTACCCAGTCCCGTTCTGGAGATCATCCGCCAGCACCATGGAACCTCGGTCATCGCCTTCTTCTACCATAAGGCACGAAAGTCATCGAAGGTGCCTGTGGATGAAGAGAACTACCGATACGAAGAAGAGAAGCCTCGTTCAAAGGAGGCCGCCATAATCATGCTGGCCGACGGGACTGAGGCAGCTGTACGTGCGCTCTCCGACCCCACCCGCCGGAAGATCCAAGGGATGATCCAGGAGGTGTTCAAGCAGAAGATCGAGGATGGGCAACTGGATGATTCCGATCTAACCTTGGCCGATCTGCGCAAGATTCGCGAGGCGTTCGACGTGAGTATGCGGGGGTTGGCCGGGCACCGGCTCCGCTATCCGGACAAAGACGAGGAGCAACGGGACCGGCCGGGCCGTCCACCTGGTGCCCCGTCTGTCGGACCTGCGGAGACGGACACCGGAATGAAAGCCCCCGGGGCCTCGAATCCACCGGCCTCCGGTCGCCGCGTTCCCCCGAGCGCAGCAGCGTTGAGAGCGCGGCGTTCGGCTGCCGAGCGGACCGAGCCATCGGAGAAGCCCGTGGTCAATCAGCCGCCGCCGGTGGTCTTGGAGTCCGCGCCCATTCGGGAGTTGAGTGACGATGAATCGTCGCCTGCGGCTGATGGTGCTGAGGGCCGGGACGACGGCCGTAACGGTTTATGAGTCTGCGCGTCGAAGTACTGGATGAGACGGGGAGCGATCTACCGGCGTCGGCCCTAGCGGCGCTGGTAGAGGCCGTCGTGACCGCCGAGCAGCGGGACGGAGTGGTCGGTGTGGTCCTGGTGGATGAGGCGGCCATGACCGGATTGAACGAGCGATATCGAGGTGGGTCGGGATCCACCGATGTGCTCTCCTTTCTCGAGGAAGGAGAGGGAGACGATTGGCCGGATCCCGATCGGGCAGGAGACGGTGGCCGAGGTACCGAGGCCTGTCCTACCTTGGGTGAGATTGTGGTGTGTCCCTCAGTCGTGGCAAAGTACGCCGGGGAGGAGGGGGTGCCGCTGTGCCGCCAGATGGGATGGACGGTCATCCACGGCATCCTGCATCTCCTCGGCTACGATCACGAGGTCGATCAGGGCCAGATGCGCGCACGCGAACAGGCGTTACTGATACGCTTTGCCGAGGAAGTGGCGAAGTTGGTCCCGGCTCATGGGCGTCGACCTCAGATCCGGAGGCCGTCGTATGGCATCTAGACTCGGCATATGAGCGATCTCACTTTCACCCGTCTAAGACATCCGGATTACGATTTGCTGATGCGACTGGCCACCTACGATGAGGATGTTTTTGGCTCCGTTGGGTTGAGGGCCTGCGATTTGGCTGTGGTGGCTGAGGCGGGAGCGGTCTTCCTGGCCCACTTCGAGGGAGAGACGGTCGGTAGCTGCCAACTCCTCCGTGTCCTTGAGGAACCCTCGTTCGTGTATGTATTGGGATTCTACATACGTCCGTCTTGGCAGGGGCGGGGGTTCGGACGGCGTCTTCTGCAGCAGATGATCGAGGAATGTCGTGGGCTTGGTGTTGATGGTATGGTGCTGACGGTCTCCCCGGATAATACCAGGGCTATCAATCTCTATAGGAGTGCCGGTTTCGTAGAGGAAGACTGCGTTCCCGATTTCTACGGAGCAGGCGAAGACCGTTTTATCCTGCGTTGGCGGTCCGGCGAGGTGGACTTGCCCTACCGTGTATCATAGAAGCTCCAGCTGAGGAGACGAGGATTCGTGAGAATAGAGGAACTAGCTAAGACTATCGATAGCGCACTGCTCGATGTGACCGCCAGTACGAACACTGCCGTAGAAGGTCTCTGTCGCGACGCCATCTCATACCACTTCGCGTCGATCTGCGTCCTTCCCTACTGTGTTCCCGTAGCCCGTCAGTTGCTCCAAGGCTACGATGTCAAGGTGGGGACGGTGGTGTCTTATCCCTACGGGGCCGATTCACAGAGAACCAAGATCGTCGGAGCCGAGCAGGCGGTCGCATTGGGGGCCGATGAGGTTGACGTCGTGCTCAACATCCCTGCCATGTTGTCTGGTGATTTCCGTTACGCGCGCGATGAGTTGCGCAGCGTGGTGCGCGCGGTGCGCATGACAAGCGTCAACACCGGCCGGGGGCTGGTGTTGGTGAAAGCCAACGTGGAGGCTTACTATCTCGATGAGAAGCTGAAGCGCCTGGTCTGCAAGATCGTTGAGGATTCGGGCGCCGACTTCATCAAGACCTCCACCGGTAAGGCTCCCGGGGGAGCCACCAGCAAGGATGTGGAGCTGTTCCGCGACCTTCTTCCCGAGAGTGTGGGAGTGGATGCTTCGGGAGGTATACGCACGGCGGAACATGCCGAGTTGATGATCAATGCAGGCGCAGCCCGCATCGGTACGTCATACGCGGTGGATATCATCAAGGAGTTCTCTGCGGAGCGAGAGTAAGTTACGACCAAGGGCCGGGGTATGGCCCGAGGGAGGCTGTGTATGGGCTCGCGCTTCTTTACGACCGAGGCTCTCGTCATCGGGTCGATGCGCTATCGTGAAGCCGACCGCATCGTCACGTTGTACACGAAGGACCGGGGCCGCGTCGGCGCCGTCGCCAAAGGCGTGCGGAGGACCAGGTCGAAGGTGGGGGGTCGTCTCGAGCCGTACAGCTTGGTCCAGGCCAGCCTACACTGCGGCCGCGGTCTTTACACCGTCTGCGGGGTGGAGACCCTGCGCACCTTTCAGGGAGTGCGCGACGAGCTGTTTCGCATGGAAGAAGGCGCCCGACTGTTGGGTGCGGTGCGTCATCTCTTCCCCGCTGAGGAGGGGAGCCCTCCGGCCTTCAATCTCCTTGTGCGCGGCGTCGCCCGGCTGGCCGAGGCTCACGATGCGGCCATGGCGGCCGCCGTCGTTCTGGCCGTCAGATTGAAGCTGTTGGTGCTGCTTGGATACGCTCCTGAGACGACGTGCTGTGCCGTTTGCGGGTCGGAGGAAGCCGCCCACGGTTTCTCTCCCCGTATGGGGGGAGTGGTGTGCGAGGTCTGCGCAGTGAGTGGCTCCCTGTCGTGCGTGCCTCTCAGCAGTGGAGTCTTGGCCACCTTACGCACTCTTATGGAAGGTCCACTGGGGCGGCTCCAGTATCTGGATCTTGATGACCGCGCCGCGGCGGAAGTGCAGCAGGTACTGACGCAGACCTTGGCCTACCACGGTCACTGAGGTGAGGCCCATAGTGGGGCTCACCGGCTGCGAAATCACGACCCAGCTTCATCGTGGGCCGTCGGAGGCGACGAAGTCGGCCTTTGCGAAGGCGACAGCGGACCTCAGCGCGCGTCTGATTATGTACTTGCCTTATGAGAAGGGCATGCGCCGCTCGTAGTTGGGTGCTTCCTTGGTGATGGTGATGTCGTGGGGATGACTTTCGGCTAGGCCTGCCGGGGAGATACGCATGAAACGCGCCTTCGTGTGCAGGTCTTCGATGGAAGTAGCGCCGGTATACCCCATGCCGGCGCGCAGACCGCCTACCAGCTGGAATACGATATCGGCCAGGGGGCCCTTGTGGGGCACCATGCCCTCGATTCCCTCGGGGACCAGCTTCTTCTGGTCTTCCTGGAAATAGCGATCGGCACTGTGTCCTTCGCTCATGGCACCCACCGAACCCATGGCCCGATAGACCTTGTAGCTGCGACCTTCCCAAAGGATACGCTCGCCGGGGCTCTCGGTCGTACCCGCAAGTAGGGATCCGATCATGACGCTGTGTGCACCGGAGGCCAGCGCTTTCACCATGTCACCGGAATAACGGATGCCGCCGTCGGCTACTATGGGGATAGTGTGCTTGTGTGCTTCGGCGGCGCAATCCAGCACTGCGGTGATCTGAGGCACGCCGCATCCGGTGACCACTCGGGTGGTGCAGATGGAGCCCGGTCCGATGCCGATCTTGACGCAGTCCACACCCCGCTCAATGAGGGCACGGGTGGCCTTGGCGGTGGCTACGTTGCCGGCCATGAGCTGGATATCGGGGTAGCGTTGGCGGATCTCGGCTACAGTGTCCAACACTCCTCGGGAATGTCCGTGCGCCGTGTCGATGCAGATGATGTCGGCCTGGGCTTCGACCAGAGCCTCGACTCGGGCATCGGTGTCTTTGGCGATACCCACGGCGGCACCGACACGCAGGCGACCGAGCTCGTCTTTGCAGGCGTTGGGAAACTCGATCATCTTGGTGATGTCCTTGATGGTGATGAGCCCGCGCAGCTTATAGGCTTCGTCCACCACCAAGAGCTTTTCGATCTTGTGCACTTTGAACTGCTCAATGGCTTGATTGAGCGTCGTCCCCACCGGTACTGTGACCAGGTTCGCCGAGGTCATGAGGTCCCTGATGGGTTTGGAGAAGTCGGTCTCGAAACGGGTGTCACGGTTGGTGACGATGCCGGCGAGTGTGCCGTCCGGGTGCACGATGGGGACTCCGGAGATGCGGTACTCCTTCATCAGTGCCTCAGCGTCCCCATAGGTTGCTGTGAGGGGTAGTGTTATGGGGTCGACGATCATACCTGCTTCGCTTCGCTTCACCTTGCGAACCATCTCAGCCTGTCGTTCCACAGGCTGGTTCTTGTGAATGATGGTGATTCCGCCTTCCCGGGCAAGGGCGATGGCCAGGGCGGTCTCCGAGACAGTGTCCATGGCCGCAGAAAGCAGCGGGATGTTGAGTGTGATCTTGTTGGTGAGGCGGGTGCGGACGTCCGTTTCTTTGGGGAGTACTTCTGACTCGGCGGGAACAAGGAGGATATCATCGAAGCTCAGGCCTTCACCGGCGAACTTCGCTTCCCAATCGACCACGCCCGACCTCCTTTTTTTGTGATTCTAGCAAAGCGCAGACAGTTGTGTGGGGACCACCGGACGGAGGCGGCCCGGCGCGCCTCCGCTGCCGCTATAGTAATACGGCACCATACTACGCCATATGGATCGGATGGACGCCGTCACCTCCGGCCGGCTGGACTAGGAGTCCGCAGCCGCCCGGCGTTTGCCGTCCGCCACCAGAGCGAACATGAACCCTCCCAGGTTGTCGACGGTGACCGTCTCAAAGAAGGGGCGGAAGATCTGAGCAGCTTGTGTGTTGCTCAACCGGAGATGGGGCGGAGGGCCATTCTGCCACGAGGCCGGTTCGGTCCGCCAGTCAATCATGACCACTCGGCCGGGATCGCGTAGTGCCTTGAGCAGACGACTCATCCCCACGTCGCCCGCGGTCTCGTGCAGCGTGACTATGGAGTAGGCTGTGTCGATACTGTTTGCGGGTAGAGGCATATCGCGGATGTCGCCCTCGAGCAGGTGGACGTTGGCCGGTACGCCTCTCTGCCTGTAGGCGTCGTTCATTCGCGGGGACAACTCTAGGGCGTAGATGACGCCGGTTGTGTGTTTGGCGACCAGATCCGTGTAGAAGCCGGTACCGCTACCCAGGTCGGCCAAGTCCTCGGTGCCACGCAGGTCGAGCAGACGGAGAAGGTCCTCTTCGCTCACCTGGCTCTTGAGCCGAGCAGGATTGTTCAGGCGATGAGCGTTCTCGGGATCAAAGCGCCGGTGATCATCCATGGAAAGGCCTCCTGACGGGCGGTACGCGTAGCGCATCACGTTGTCAATCATGACACATCTTTCCGCTCCATCTACTCCACCACCGGCGGCCAATGCTCTAAGGTCATCCCTATGGGCATCGTGGCCCTCTTCGCCATCGGCGCAGTGCTATACTCGTGCCGTCAAGACACTTTGCTAGGGGAGCGTCGAGCTGAGAGTGTGGTTCCGGCCACAGACCCTACGAACCTGATCTGGGTAATGCCAGCGAAGGGAAGTAAACGGTTTGATCGCGTGAGCGCCGAACTTCTCCGGTGTACCGCGACTGCTACGGCTGCTCCCCGGCCACGGGAGGCAGAGAAGTGCGTGCGGTGGTAGTTGCCGGATCCGATCTCAATGAGACCTTGGACACCTCATTGCTGGCGACGGCCGACGTCCTGGTCGCCGTCGACGGGGGAGCGGACGCTCTAGCCCGCGTAGGTGCACTGCCGGCTGTTCTCGTCGGCGATCTCGATTCCATCACTCCGCACACCCGTGCGCATCTCGATACGCAGGGGGTGGAAGTGGTGCTCCTACCTGTTGCCAAAGATATCACCGATACCGAAGCCGCCCTTCGTCTGGTGGTGGAGCGAGGTGCCGACGACATCGTCGTTCTAGGCGCTCTGGGTGGGCCTCGTCTCGACCACCTGGTCGGCAATCTGCTGCTGCTCACCGCCAATTGGTTGGTCGGGTGCCGGGTTTGCCTGATCGACGAGCGGCACGAGGCCTTTCTGTGTGGAGGTGATGCCGTCTTGATGGGGGAGCGTGGTGACACGGTTTCCTTGATTCCGCTGACGTCTGAGGTGACCGGTGTATCTACTGAAGGGCTCTTGTATCCGCTGACGGGCGAGACGCTACGTTGGGCGGTCACGCGCTCCCTCAGCAACACCATGATTAGAGATGAGGCACGTGTGACCCACAGCGACGGTCAGTTACTCGTTATCCACTATCGAGGGAGATGATACTCATGGATGGCACATCAACCACAAGAGAAGGCTACCAGAGCCCCGACATCGTTGGCTGCCAGTTCTCCATCTATCCCCTGCGACAGCCTGACTTGGATGGTTCTATCCGTGGGGCGATCCAGGCTGCGGCAGATCAGGGGTGCCGCGTGCGGGTACAGAACCTGAGCACATTGCTCTCCGGAAGCGAAGATGAGGTACTCGCAGGGTTGCGCGCGGCCTTCCGTGCCGCGCAGGAGCGTGGCCCTATGGTTATGGTCGCCACCTTAGTGGCCGGCATGCCCACCGACGAACTGGTGGGTAAGATCCAGCAGGAGCTTGACGCCGGCACGTGAGGACTGCCGCCAGGACATTGTGGCGCAGTGATGTCGTTCCGCCCCTGTCGCTCCTTGTCGCACTCGGTCTGGCCTGGTATTTCGTAGCCGAGTTCAGCGGCCTTGGATCGTTCGTTCTGCCCTCGCCGGTGGACGTTGCGCGGGCAGCCTGGGAGACTCGTGGTCTCCTCTTTGATGCGGTCGGCACTACGGTGATGGCGACTGCGATAGGGTTGTTTATCGCTCTCGTGGCCGGGGTGGGGTTGGCGGCTCTGATTGATTTCTGGCCGTTGGCGCGCCGGGCCCTTTACCCACTCCTGGTGGTATCACAAACGTTGCAGATACTAGCGATCGCACCCATCCTGGTCATTTGGTTTGGGTTCGGAATGGTTCCGACCGTCTCTATCGTTGTGCTGTTCTGCTTCTTTCCGCTAACCATAAGCACTGCCGATGGCTTGGCGTCCTCAGATCCAGAATTGGTGGCCCTGCTCCGGGCCATGGGGGCTGGTAGGCGACAGATCTGGAGGATGGTGCGACTGCCGTCGGCTCTGCCGTCGTTCTTCACCGGGTTGCGCATGGCGGTCACATACAGTGTGGTGGCGGCGACCGTTGGAGAGTGGGTGGGAGGCTCCCCGGGGCTGGGGCTGTATCTGCTCCGCTCCAAGAATTCGCTTGCGACGGACCAGGTGTTCGCGGCTATGTTCGTCACGTCGTTGCTGAGCATATGCCTGTTTCTATTGGTTATGGGTATCGAGCGAATCGCGCTGCCCTGGTACTACTCCGCGCAGCGGCAGGAGCAGTGGGAAGGCCAGGGCATCTACTGAATCATCAGAAGGAGAGTTGTATATGAAACGCGTGTCTCTTATCGTGTTGACGCTGCTGTTGGCGGTGTCGGTAGTCGCCTGTGGGGGCGACGCGTCGACAGAGTCAACGACCCCGAGATCAACGGCGTCGGGGTCGGTGCCGGTGACCCTCATGCTCGATTGGGTGCCGAACACCAATCACACAGGTGTCTATGTCGCTCAGCAGAAGGGGTATTTCAAGGAGGCTGGGCTCAACGTCAAGATCGTTGAACCCGGTGAGGTCTACCCGGAGGGAGCGGTCGCCAGTGGTGCTGCCGATTTCGGCATCAGCTTCCAGGAGTCTGTCACCCTTGCTCGGGCTGAGGGTGCGCCCATTGTTTCTGTTGCCGCAGTACTTCAGCACAATACGTCGGGCTTCGCTTCGCTCGCCGGTCTCGGCGTTGCCGGACCGGCGGATTTTGAAGGGTTGCATTATGGTGCCTGGGGATCGCCCTCTGAGATTCCCACCTTAAAAGCCCTCATGGAAGGTGTGGGTGCCGATTTCAACAGGCTGAAGATGGTGACCACCGGTTTTGCGGATGCGCTTGCGCTTTTATCTCAGAAACAGGTGGATCTGGTGTGGATCTACTACGGTTGGCAGGGCATCCAGGCGAAGCAACAAGGTATCGACCTCGACATCGTCATGATGCAGGACTATCTGGATTCCGTCCCTGATTTCTACACGCCTGTGGTGATCGCCGGAGAGTCGACTATTGCTCAGAGACCCGACACGGTGAAAAGGCTCATCGGGGCGCTGTCCCGTGGGTATACGTTCGCGGCTCAGAATCCGGACGAAGCGGCGGATATCCTCATGGCGGCGGCGCCGGAGTTGGACAAGGAGTTGGTTAAAGAGAGCCAGAGGTGGATCTCACCTTACTACATAGCCGAAGCGCCTCGCTGGGGGGAGCAGAAGGAGAGTGTCTGGCAGGGCTATTCCGACTGGCTGGCCAAGAACGGTGTTGTCGCCTCCTCAGACGATGTCAAGAAAGCATTCACGAACCAATTCTTGCCTTGATACCGCGGATCGAACTACGACACGTGAGTAAGACGTTCGTGGGCGGCGGCCGCGTTGTTCCGGCACTGCGCGATGTCTCTTTCCAGGTGATGCCTGGGGAGTTCATCACCATCATAGGGGCCAGCGGCAGCGGCAAGAGCACGTTGTTCAACCTCTGCGTGGGGCTGCTTGAGCCGGATGAAGGTGCGATCGTCATCGACGGTGTGGAGCCTGAGAAGCGTCTGGGCATGGTTGGCTACATGCCTCAACGCGACCTGCTGCTGCCTTGGCGAAGTGTCCTGGATAACGTACTCCTGCCGCGGGATGTCAGAGGCATTCCGCGGCAGGAGTCGCGGCACGAGGCGCTGGGGATGTTGGAGTACTTTGGATTGAGTGGCTTTGAGCAGGACTATCCGTCCGCGCTGTCTGGGGGTATGCGCCAACGTGCCGCCCTACTGCGGACCTGGCTCACAGATTGCGACACCTTGCTATTGGATGAACCATTCGGAGCGCTGGACGCTCTCACGCGTAAGGAGCTCCAGGATTGGCTGCTGCACGTGTGGGAAGAGTTCGGAAGAACGGTGATGTTTATTACCCATGATGTAGAGGAGGCCGTTTATCTTGCCGACCGAGTGATCGTTCTCAGCTCCCGTCCGGGTACGGTGCAGCGGGAACTGACCGTGGATCTACCCCGACCCCGCCGGCAGGGGATGGTTGCAGAGCCCGGCTTCGGTATCTACGTCCGGGATCTACTGCGGGATCTGGGCGTCGATACGTGACGCCTGCGGCTTCGTTTTCACCGGCCTTCTAGCGGTAGAAACGGATCTCGGTCAACTCCACTCCCCAGCGGCCGTTGCTGAGTTCGGCCATCTGTGTCAACCAGATACGGCCTGACGTGATGCCTTCCCGTAGGGTGAGGATCTGCGAAGTGTGCCCCGCGAGCACGGCCAGGCGGGCCGAGGCGTCGGAGGAGACATCCTGCAGCAGTTCTCCCTTCCACCCCTCGACGGTAGATGTGATCTCAATGACGGTGGCCTTCTCTGCGAGCGTGAACCGAAGTCCTACGCCCGTCTTGTCTATGCTGCCGAAGGTGCTGGATCGATAGGGTTCGGTCGTCCAGCCGGTAGACTCATCACCGTCGGTGAGGCGTGCGATGAGCTCTGGATTCTCTTGCTCGTCCCCCTCCGGGTCGTAGTCCTCCATCTTGGTCACTTTGACGGGCTGAGGCTTTCTGGCCACGGTGAGGCGGAGGATGTCGTCGGCGCCCTCGCCGGCGGGCGGATCCTGCTCGAGTACCAGACCTGTCGGTTGGTCGAAGGAGGGGACCTGATAGGCCATCTCTACTTTCATGTCCTTCTGCTCAGCCAGCTTCTGCGCCTCGTCAAAGTGTAGGCCTACGACGTCGGGGGCCTTGTCGTCACCCAGAGCGAGTAGGAGTACCACGACGATGATGACAATGAGGAGTGCTGTGGCGCCCACCATGCGCCAGCGTTGTATGGTTCGCTTCTTGCGCGCTAGGGCACGTGCCTGCATGCGGCTGGGGGCGGATCTCGCGGCGCCGTCTGCCCGTCGGGCCACGGATGTGGGTGGGACGCCCGCCGGGATGCGGCGGAAGCGAGTCGCTTCTTCGCCGGTTCGCCTGTGTAGGCGGCGGTGCTCTCGGGCTTCAGGTACTCTTTGAAGTGTGTATAGGCCGAGGCCCACAAGGGCGCCGAGGAGTTCGTCCATGGAGGAGAATCTGTCTTCGGGACGTTTCTCCAGGCAGCGCATTACCACTTTCTCCAGGCCGGGCGGCAGGTCGGTTCGGGTTTTCCGAGCTTCCGACAACGGCACGGGTGGCGTGCTCAGATGTTGTCGCGCGATTTCGGGCATGCTGTTGCCATCGAACGGAGGATGGCCGACCAACATCTCATACATGACGATGCCAAGGGAGTAGATGTCGGAACGGGCATCGACCGGTTTGCTGCGCACCTGCTCGGGCGACATATACCGCGCACTGCCTATGATCGATCCGGCCCGTGTTACCCGGGTCCAATCTGTCCCGGTAGCGATGCCGAAGTCGGTCACCTTCGCGTGGTTGTGTCTGTCGATGAGGATGTTCTGCGGCTTGACGTCGCGGTGGATGATGCCGGCGAGATGAGCCACTGCCAGTCCTTCGGCCGCCTGGCCGGCTATGTGCCCGGCCTCCGCCGCAGGCAGAGGGCCGTTGCGGGTCGATTCCTTTAAGGAGCGCCCCTCAACGTATTCGAACACCAGGTAGTCTTCCTTATCGGTTGAACCGCGATCGATGAGGGTGACCAGGTTGGGGTGGGATAGTTGTGCCAGGGCTCGACCTTCGCGGTCGAAGCGGGCCCTGGTCCGGGCGTCTTCGTTGAGGGGCGGCTCGAGCCACTTGACGGCCACGTTTCGTTCCAGACGAGTATCCCAAGCCTGATAGACGACGCACATGCCTCCTCGTCCCAAGATCCGGCCCAGTCGATACCGGTTTTTGAGGAGGGGAGTGTTCTTGTTCTGGTCATCTTGTTTCTGATCGCGAGTGTCTGCCATGGGCCTGCCTAATGGGTCCTGATGACGCTTTGCTATGGGTCGACCAAATACTATGATAGTACGTGTAGACGGTTTGGAGGTGATGACTCGTGATCTACTACGTGATCCCGCGCGAACTGGCGGATAAGTACTACGAAGAATTCAAGAAGCGCTTCGAGGGTGTCGAAGGCGTGGAAGTCATAATCGACCGTCGTGAGCATGACCGTCGCGGAAACTCTCAAGGCGGAGGGCAGCGTGTGCTGCGGGACCGCCGGCGTCGTCGGGCCTACGGCTCGTTCTTGGACGTGTAAGTACGGTGCCTGCCGGATTCAAGCTGGATCTCCATAATCACACGAACTATTCGTCGGATGGTGTGTTGCCGCCGGCCGCTCTGTTGAATATGGCCAAGCAGCGTGGTCTCGATTGCCTGGCGATCACCGACCATGATTCGGTTCGTGGCGCTCTGGAGGCAGCTTCACTGGCTTTGGCCGATCCGACTCTTCCTCGAGTCATTCCCGGCGTGGAATTGACCACTCGGGTGGGAGAGATCATCGGTCTCTACGTGAGTGAGGATATTCCCAAGCGGCTACCGCTCAACGAGGCCGTGACCCGTATCCGGGAACAGGGCGGACTCGTTTATCTTCCGCACCCGTTTGATTATCTGCGCCGTGGGACCATTTCCCCTCGTGAGCGTCTCCGGGCTGCACAGTGGGCCGACATCATAGAAGTCGTCAACGGACGCTCACTGGGGCCGGGGCCGGCCAAGAAGGCGGCTGCGCTGGCGGAGAAGCTTGGTAAGCCGGCAGGCGCCGGGAGCGATGCCCACTGGCCGTCGGAAGTTGGCACGGTATACGTCGTGACCGCGGCTCTACCGACGGTGGAGACGCTGGTCGACTTACTTGCAGCGGGGCATGTGCAGGGGGGTATGCGATCGCGGCAGTACGTGCTCAATTGGGGGTTGAAGAGCTTGGCGCCGGTCACGCGTTTGCGTAGCCGCCTACCCTCATGATCGTGACTGAACCCATGCAGGCCGCCCTGTGGGAGGAGTGGTGTTCCTCAGGAAAGATCCACTGTTTTCTCTGCGCTCATCATTGCCGTATCGGGCCGGGTGAGCGGGGTCTCTGTGGAGTACGCGAGAACCGTGAGGGTGCACTGTACACCCTGGTATATGGATGTCCCATATCGACGGCTGCTGATCCCATCGAGAAGAAGCCGTTGTTTCACTTTCTGCCCGGCACGTCCAGCTACTCCATTGCCACGGTGGGGTGTAACTTCAGGTGTTCGTTCTGCCAGAACGCCGATATCAGCCAGATGCCTCGCGGCGGCGGCCGGGTAGCGGGTGGGGTGATGCCGCCTGAGCAGGTGGTCTCCGCCGCCCGCAGGGCCGGTTGCCGGAGTATCTCCTTCACTTACACCGAGCCCACCATCTTCTACGAGTACGCTCGGGATTGCGCCCGCCTGGCCACTTCCCAGGGTCTCAAGAATATCTTAGTCACCAACGGCTACATGACAAGACAGATGCTGGCCGATCTGGACGGGGACCTACACGCGGCCAACGTCGATCTCAAGTCGTTCTCCGACGAGTTCTATCGTACGATGACAGGCGCCCGTCTCCAGCCCGTTCTGGATTCGATCCGCCGTCTGCACGAGATGGGTGTCTGGTTAGAAGTCACGACGCTGCTCATCCCCGGCTATAACGACAGCGCGGATGAGCTGCGCGCATTGGCTCGTTTCTTGGTGTCGGTGTCCCCCGACATCCCCTGGCACGTCTCGCGCTTTTCTCCCTGCTACCGATTATTGGACGTGCCGCCTACTTCTCGCTCCTCGCTTGAGGAGGCGTGGCGCATCGGCCATGACATGGGTCTACACTATGTATACCTCGGGAACATCCCCGGCTCTGGCTTCGAATCCACCGTATGTCCGGGGTGTGGGGAGGTCGTTATCGAGCGCCGGGGTTTTGCCATACGGGCCGACAGGCTGAAAGATGGCACATGCCCTCATTGTAGACGGTGTATCGCCGGCATGTCGGATGGCGAAGTTCTGATCGCCCGGTCGTCTCAAGGGAGGAAGAAGTATGACCCTACTTAGTTGCTATATCACCCCGCACCCGCCCATCGTGGTCCCCGAAGTAGGGGGAGAAGAAGTGGCGCAGGTGAATGCCACCTATCAGGCTCTACGTACGCTGGGCCGCAGAGTGGCTCTGCTTGAACCGGACACCATCGTAGTGTTGTCTCCCCACAGCCCTATGGCGCGCTTTGGGATGGGTGTGTCATTGGCCTCGTCCTTTCGAGGTTCGCTGGTTCACTTCCGGGCACCCCAGGTACGTCTTGAGGTGGCGGCCGACGTGCAGGTAGCCCGGGCCATCAACGACGATGCGGTCGCTCGCGGCATACCCATGGCTGTGACGGCATCGCCTGGGACCACTATGGATCTGGATCACGGAGCCATGGTCCCTCTCTATTTCTTGACCGCTGATTTGACGCGCCCGTACAAGCTGGTGTTGTTGTCCTTCTCGCATCTGAGCCTTGAGGAACACGTTCGCTTCGGCCGGATCATAGGACGGGTGTTGATGGCGAGTTCGGCCGGGATCGTGTATGTGGCAAGTGGCGATCTGAGTCATCGCCTCTGCCAGGGGGCTCCGGCCGGCTTCGATCCCCGGGGGGCGGATTTTGACCGGGCGGTGACCACTTTCTTTGCGGCGGGAGACTGGGAAGCGCTGCTGAGTATTGAACCGGGGACGGTGGACGCGGCCGGAGAATGCGGTTACCGTTCATTGGCTGTGCTCTCCGGCATCATCGAGACGGTCACCGGCGCCGGTGACCGCACAGAGAACCATCTTCTCTCCTATGAAGGACCTTTTGGGGTGGGCTATTTGGTGGGGGAGATCAACATCATGAACGCAGATCCGCAAACGGAGAGTGTCCCATGAGTGGAAACGTAGAGCGCCCTGCCGACTCCGTGGTGTCCCTGGCACGGCGGGCCGTCGAAGCCTACGTACGGGATGGGGAGGTCGTCGAGCCGGCTGAGATCCCCGAGCTGGAACCGCGGCGGGCGGGGGTTTTTGTGTCGCTACATCTGAGGGACGGATCGTTGCGGGGCTGTATCGGCACCCTACAGGCTACCTGTGACACCATTGAGAAGGAGATCGTGAGCAACGCCGTCAGCGCCGCGACTCGTGATCCACGTTTCATGCCCCTGTCCCCGGACGAACTCGAGGGGCTTGATGTATCGGTGGATGTGCTCGGATCGTCCGAGGAGGTGTCTGGCGTCGAGGATCTTGATCCCAAAAAATACGGTCTGATCGTGCGCACGGAAGACGGCCGGCAGGCTCTGCTCCTGCCCGATCTGGAGGGCGTGGATACGGCTGAGCAGCAGCTACGGTTCACCTGCCGCAAGGGTGGGATCAACCCGAAGCGCGATCGTTACCGGCTCTTTCGCTTTCAGGTGGATCGCTATCACTAAACTGGGGGGCTTCGTTTTTCGGCGACCTCCCAGCGTCCCTGAGCCCAAACCCGTCCTTTGCATGGGTTCGGTCCTAGGTTATGATAATTTTACACATAGTGAGCATCAGTGATAGGGAGTATCCGTGTCGATTTATGCACCCGGGGCTGTAGTCTTGAGCTCCAAGTTTCGTAAGCCCAGGCTCTTCCGATTCTCGCTCACGCGTCATCTGGTCTGGCGCGCCCTACTGAAGATTTTATACCGCGCCACCCATATCAAACACGGTAACCTTTGGGAGTACAAACTCGGTTACAGCGTGCGTGACGTGGTGGGCGACAAGAGCCGGGCTGTGAAGGACCAGATGGAAGTATTTGCCCAAGCTGTACAAAAAGCGGGATCCTATAAGGCCAAAGATGAGGCTACGCGTGCTTTCCGCGCCGTTATGGAGGCTCTGAACGATCGCGTACCTCCCGACGTACTTATAAAACTGAGTGAGTCGCTCCCCGTGCGCGAGGCCGCCCGTCTGCGCCGCGCCGCCACTCAGAAACTGAACAAGAGCTGAGAGGCTGCTGGGACGGACGCCCAAGTATTAGCCGATGTGTGAGAGTCGACGGGCCGGCGTGGACCTCGTTACGATGGTGCGTTCAGCCTTTCACTACTCCTAAGGGCCGTAGGCGGGCTACTCGAGGCGAGATGCCTGCACGGTGCATCACACCGACGACCTGCTCTACGTCCTTGTACGCCTCCGGCATCTCTTCGCCCAGCGTCTTGGGGCCCTGGGAGCGAACTACTATGCCTGCAGCCGACAATTCGCGGTCAATGGCTCTGCCACGGGCGCGTTTAAGGGCTTGGCTCCGGCTCATCACTCGTCCCGCACCGTGACATGTGGAGCCGAAGGTCTGTGTCATGGCCTCCGCAGTGCCCTTACACACGAAGGAGGCGGTGCCCATATCCCCTGGGATGAGGACCGGCTGGCCGACTTCTCGATAGTCGTCCGGCACGTCGGTGTGGCCCGGGGCAAAGGCTCGGGTAGCTCCTTTTCTGTGCACACAGGCTCTGATGGTTGTACCGTTCAGGTCATGGGTTTCGAGCTTAGCGATGTTGTGGGCTACGTCGTATACCAGCCGTAGACCCAACTCGCGGGGAGAGATGCGCAGGGCGTGAAGGATGGCTTTCTCCACCAGGTGCATGATTATCTGGCGGTTGGTCCAGGCATAGTTGGCCGCACAGGCCATCGCAGCCAGGTAGCGGCGGCCTTCCGGTGAGGCCACGGGGGCGCAAACCAATTGACGATCGGGAAGCTCGATCTTGTAGCGGCGGCTCGCCTCAGCCATGACCTTCAGGTAGTCCTCGCAGATCTGATACCCGAGACCTCGTGAGCCGCAGTGGATCATGATGGTCAATTGCCCTTCGTGGAGGCCGTAGGCTGCGGCCGCCCGGCGGTCAAAGACGGTCTCGACCACCTGCAGTTCGAGGAAATGGTTGCCCGAACCCAAAGTGCCCAACTGATCGGCCCCGCGTGTGTAGGCACGTTCGCTCACCATCGCCGGATCGGCTCCGGCCAGAGCGCCGTGGTCCTCGGTGTGCTCCAGGTCGGCTGCTGCACCGTAACCCTGTTCCACCGCCCAGCCTGCACCTTGTATCAGCACTCGCTCCAGTTCGCTGCGGGCCAGGCGGGCGATCGCTCCCTTGGAGCCCACTCCCGAGGGCACGTCTCGGAACATCTGCTCAATCAGACGGGGCTCCTTTCCTGTGATGCTCTCGGTGGTGAGGTCGGTGGCCAAGAGCCGGCAGCCACAGTTGATGTCGTAGCCGACTCCGCCGGGTGATATCACACCGTCATCCACGCTGAACGCCGCCACCCCCCCGATGGGGAAGCCGTAGCCGAAGTGGATGTCGGGCATGGCCAGCGAGTAGCGGACGATCCCGGGTAGCTGGGCCACGTTGCTCACCTGGGTCAGGCTTGAGTCGTCCCGCAGCGCCTGCATGAGCTCGTCGTCGGCGTAGATACGCCCCGGCACGCGCATGACCTCCGTCGGAGGCAGTTCCCAGACTACTTCATCAATGCGCCGTGGTGCTCTCATCCCACTCATCTTCTACTCATCTCCTACTTAGCTCATCGTCCACGTCACACGTCGAGTAGTACCGTCGCCACCCATCCCTGGTCCGGTGTATGGGCGGCCGTCAATTGGTGATAGGTGACCGCTTTGACCTCGGCAAACAAGGGGTGCCGTAGTGGATCGACGGTCTCTCCCCACAGATGGGCCTCGGCCAGGAGATGAGGAGTCTCGGCTCGTGGCGTCATTGGGCCTGTCTGCACGTCGACGCGCGCACCGGCGGCGACGAAACCATCGACCTCGAACCGAAACAACGCTTCGGCCAGTAGGGCGCGCAACGTGGTCTCCACCGAGGGGCCGGTGACCTTCAAGACCAGTTCGTTATCGGGCTGAACGGTCTTTACATCAGTTATCTGCCGGTACAGGGCATAGAGGGCGTTCTCGAGAAGCTCGTTGACCACCCGGCCGTGGATCTCCAGAAAGAGATCGGCCGGGTGGTCGAGGTCGGTATAGGCGCAGCTCATGTCCCTGTCTATCCAGAGAAGCATGTCTTCAGCTCTCCGCGTCCTCTGAGGCTGCTTCGGCCCGACCGGCTCCCTTCTTGGCTTTGGTCGCGCGGCGCTTCTTTGCGCTTTCCAAGACCTGCTCGAGCACAGTGCTCACGTGGTCCGTATATACGAACGTCAGTCCCGCCAGTAGGTCCTCTTCTCGTATGTCGGCCACATCGGCCTCGTTGCGGTCGGGGAGGAAGACCTTGGTGATCCCGGCGGCGCGGGCGGCCAGCACTTTCTCCTTGATGCCGCCTACGGGGAGCACCTGGCCGGTGAGGGTCACCTCGCCGGTCATGGCCACATCTGGGTCGACAGGACGTCCGGAGACCATGCTGGCTATGGCGACGGTCATGGCTACGCCTGCCGAAGGACCGTCTTTGGGCACTGCGCCCGCGGGGACGTGCACGTGGATGTCGTTTTTCTGGAAGAATTCATCGTCGCCCCCCAGGTCGTCCGACATGCTGCGTACCACGGTCAGGGCGGCCTGTGCCGACTCTTTCATCACATCGCCGAGTTGGCCGGTGAGGATCAGACGGCCGGTGCCCGGCATGGCCCGCGCTTCGATGAACAGTATGTCGCCTCCCGTGGGAGTCCAGGCCAGGCCCGTGGAGACGCCGGGATCGCGGGTGCGACGCTTGGTTTCACGGAAGACCTTCCTCTTACCCAGGAAATCCGGCACCTGCTCAGAGTCGACGGTCAGGTTATCTTTGGTCTCTTCGGCCACCATACGGGCGAACTTACGGGCGATGGTACCTATCTCGCGCTCTAGGCTGCGCACTCCGGCTTCGCGCGTATAACTCTCGATGACCGCCTCTAGGGCCTCATCGGTGAACTCCAGTTGGCCCTCCTTCAGCCCGTTGCGGTCCAGCTGCCTGGGTACCAAGTATCGTTTGGCAATGTGTAGCTTGTCTTTCTGCGTGTATCCGGCGATGGAGATGATCTCCATACGGTCACGCAGGGGGCCGGGGATGGTGTCGAGCATATTGGCGGTGCAGATGAACATGACCCGGGAAAGATCAAAGGGCAGGTCGAGATAGTGATCGCGGAAGGTGTTGTGTTGCTCGGGGTCGAGCACTTCCAACATGGCACTGGAGGGATCTCCCCGCCAGTCGGATCCCATCTTGTCGATCTCGTCGATCATAAAAACTGGATTGTTGCTGCCGGCATCACGAAGGGCCCGGATTATGGTGCCCGGCATGGCGCCTACATACGTGCGCCTGTGTCCGCGGATCTCCGACTCGTCGCGTACGCCCCCCACGCTGATGCGGATAAACTTCCTCCCCATTGCTCTGGCGATGCTCTTGCCGAGACTGGTTTTGCCCACCCCCGGGGGTCCCGCGAAGCAGAGGATCGGTCCCGATACCTCGCTTTTGAGTTTCTGCACGGCAAGGAACTCAAGGATGCGGTCCTTGACATCTTCGAGGTCGTAGTGGTCTTCGTCGAGAACGGTGCGGGCGTGCCCGATGTCGAGGTTATCCTCGGTGGTCACCGACCAGGGCAGTGAGAGTATCCAGTCCAGGTAGGTGCGGATGACCCCATACTCGGCTGCGGCCGGCGGCAGTTTCGAGAGCCGGTCCAGCTCGCGCCGAGCCTGCTTGTCGACTTCTTCAGGCAGCTGCGCCTCGTCCAGTCGGTCTCGTAGCTCATTGGTCTCAGCTTGGGTCTCGTCGGTCTCACCCAGCTCCTCCTGGATGGCCTTCAGCTGCTGGCGAAGGAAGTACTCGCGTTGGTTCTTGTCCATCTCCGACTGGACCTGGCTCTGGATCTTCGAGCCGAGTTCCAGGACCTCGAGTTCACGGTTCATGAGGCCGGTGAGGCGGCGGAGGCGCTTGGAGACCTCCACCTCTTCCAACAATTCCTGCTTCTCCTCCGCCTTGAGACGCATGGTCGAGGCGATGAAGTAGCCGAGTGCGGATGGGTCCTCGATGTTGGCCGCCGCCATCTCGAGCTCATCAGGGAGATTGGGCACCAACTGGATGATCTTGGTGTATACCGATAGCAGGTTGCGTTGCAGGGCTTGGAGTTCCGGGCCTTCTTCCAGCACATCGGGTAGATCGGTGACCTTCGCCATCAAATAAGGCTCTTCAGCGATGAACTCATCGATGGTGAAGCGACGTACACCTTGGGCGACGATGCGCAACGAGCCGTCCGGTGCCTTGAGCATCTTCTGGATGTTGGCCAGCACGCCTACGTGGTAGACGTCTCCGGGCATGGGGATCTCGATATCCGCCGATTTGGCCGCCACGAGGCCGACCTGTCTGTCGCCACGCAGTATGTCATCGATGAGGTGCACAGATCGCGGCTGGGCTACAGCCAGGGGCAACAGGGTATCCGGGAAGATGACCGTGTCTTTGAGGGGCATTATGGGCAACCCCTGGGAGTGTAGCCGTTCGGTCGCGTCTGCGGGTTCCTGGGAGACGAGGATGAAGTCCTGATCGGCGGCGCCCGGGTCGTTTCTCTCCTCGCTTTCTGGGCTCATGAGGGCGCCGAAATCGATTTCGTGAGCCGCCATAGTCACTTGTCTCCTTTGTCGGCCGATTGTCCGGCTTCACCGGCGGACGGGCGTTCTTCGGTGGCATCTATGCTGATGCGCCTACGGCCCGATCGCTGTTTGAGGGGCAGCAGGATCTCGAGGAAGCCGTTGGTGTAGTCGGCCGAAGCGTTGGCGGTGTCAACCTCGGGTGGCAGGGGTACCCGGCGCTCAAAACGCCCATAGCTGATCTCCATCTGCTGGTAGACGGCGTCCGGATGTTTACTATCCACCCGGTTGCCACCCACCCGTAGGACTCCATCGTCGACCTCTAGATCGATCGTAGCCGGGTCGATGCCGGCGAGTTCCAGCTTGATTACCAGGATGCGTTGGCGGCGGTCGAAGTACACATCGGCGTTGGGTCTGAGGTAGGTGCCGCCGTAGCGGCACGTCCGTTCGCCACGTAATAACTCGAGGAAGATCCTATCGACGTCGTTTTGCGCGCGCCGGAATCCGGGCGGATCATCTTTATGTCTTGGTTCCACTATGACCTCGTGTGGGAGTGTTTACCATAGGGATCGGTTGCTCGATTACCAGTACTGTTTAGTAGTACTGTCTAGTGTAGTGTCCCATAGTCGCCCCGCCAAACCACCCGACCGGCCTGCCTGCCCTGACCGACCGGGTGCACGCACTTGCGCGTAATCCAGGCCGGTCCACGGTGGTTTCGTCCACGTTCCGGCGTTCGCGGGCACTAACGCTGCAGCGCGTTCAAGGCCTCCAACACTGTGCCTAGTGCCTGCAGTTCGCGCGTGTGCTCAGCCGTGTCGCCACGTTCTTGGGCTGCTACAGCGGCTTGGTAGTGCCGGTTCGCCTGGGTGATCAATTCTGCGGCTTCGGAGGGTAGCGTAGTGGTCGGGCCCGTTGGGATTGTAGTGCCGGTGGTGCCACCCGGCGTCTCCACATCCGATGGCGCGGTGGTCGCGGCTGAGCCGGCTCCGATGGATCCGCCGAAAATCTTGGCCAGCGCGTCCGTCAGGGTGGGCTCCATGACCACCTTGTCGCCGTAGCTCACGATCACTCGAGTCAACTCGGGGATGGGACTCTGCTTGGCTTGGAGGTACAGAGGTTCGAAGTACATCACTCCGTCCTCAAGGGGGACCACCAACAGATTGCCGCGTATCACCTCGCTCCCCGCCTGGTCCCATAAGGTGAGTTGCGAGGATATCACAGGGTCGTTGGTGATGCGGGCCTCCACCTGTGCAGGGCCGAAGACCAGTTTGTCCTTGGGGAAGGTGACAAGGGCGAGCCTGCCGTAGTTGTCACCATCCTGCCTGGCCACCAAGAGAGAGACGAGGTTCTTCTTTTTGAGAGGGGTGAAGGGCTGTAAGAGTGCGAATTCAGGATCCGTCTCTCCGGGAAGGGCCAGCACCTCGTAGTACGGCACCACCGGGATCTCCTTTTTTCCATAGATCTCCATCGGTATCGCCCAAACGTCCTCCTTGTTGTAGAAGATCTGTGGGTTCTCCATATGGTAGATGGTCAGGACCTCAGCCTGGATCTTGTACATGTCTTCGGGATAGCGCATGTGTCGGCGTAGGTCGTCCGGCATCTGGTTGCCGGGGGTGAACAGCCCGTCGTAGACGCCTCCCCATGCGGTGGCTATAGGGTCGTGGGCATCAACCTGGTAGAAGGTGATCTTTCCGTCGTACGCGTTGATGACCACCTTTATGGGGTTGCGCAGGTAGTTGATGCCGTCCTTGCGCGGCTGCGAGTAGGGGAAGTGGTCAGAGGTGGTATAGGCGTCCCACATCCACACCAGTGAACCGTCGTCCCGGATCACTAGGTAAGGGTCGGCGTCGTATCTGAGGAAGGGGGCGAGAGTGCGCACCCGCTCTTCGATGGTCCGGCGGTACATGATGCGCGAGTCACTCGTGAGCGAATTGGAGAAGAATAACTTGGCATCCGCGAAGCGAAATCCGAAGGCGATACGGCGGAGTCTGTTGCCGATGGAGATGCCGCCGTCACCTTGATAGGTGGTCGTCACGCTGGAGTCGCCGCGTGGGTAGTCGAACTCAGGGGTCGTGGTGTTCACCACGACGAACTCATTGCCCATCTCTCCGTAGTAGATCTCGGGCCTGGTGATGCGTAGGTCGGTGCTGGAGCGCGGCGGTATGTCTTTTATGAAAAGCAGGGGTAGTCCGTCCGCGCCGGCCTCGTTGACCGGGCTGACTACAGCGCCGTAACCGTGCGTGTATGTGAGATGCAGGTTGACCCAGGTCTGCGACTGCTTCTGAAGCCGACTCTGGTCGAGTTCGCGCGCGCTCACCAAAACCTCGCGATATTTACCGTCGATCGTGTAGCGATCGACGTCGACGTCCTTGAACGAGTAGTAGAGACGGATCTCCTGGATCTGCGCGTAGGTGGACAGGGCGGGGCGCGGCTCCCAAAGGCGGATGTTGTCGACAGTAGCCGAGTTGTCCTGTATATCCGCTGCCGTTAGGTTGTCGGCGGCTTTTGAGGAGACGTCGGTCATGTTGTTTAGGCCGTAAGCCCACCGGGTGGCGGCGATGTTGTTGGATATGTAGGGGGCCTCCGCTGATATCTCATTGGGGGTTACTCGGTACTGCTGGATGATGGCCGGGTAGGCCTTACCCCCTATGGCCCAGGAAAGCACCATGATGAGGACGGCCAGGGCGGGTAGCCTCCAGCCGCGGTAGCGTATGTTGACCATGAACATGACCGCTGCTACCAGCGATACGACGGCCAAGAAGTGCAGTACGGGTAGCCGGGCGTGCACGTCTGTGTAGCCGGCGCCGAATACGGTTGCGTTTTGGCTCAGGTTGATCGACCAGGCTTGGATCATGTAATCGCCGGCTTTAGCCAACATGGCGATGGCCAGGATGATGGAGAGGTGTGTTTTGACGTAGGGCGCGGGGCGGATCCGGCGTCTGACGTCCAAGACCATCGCTCGGTTGAACACATAGGCGAGGACTGTGGCTATGAAGGTGAACAGCATAGCTAGGCCCACGAAGTTGACCAGCGTTTTCCACAACGGCAGGGTGAACACGAAGAATGAGGCGTCCTTACCGAAGATGGGATCGTTGTACCCGAACGCGCTACGGTTGAGGAACAGGAGCACCTGCTCCCAACGTGGGGCATAGAAGATGCCGACGACGGCGGCGGCGACGACAGAGGCGATGAGCATCAACCGCTCCGGCCAACGCCGGCGCGGCGCCGGATCGAATACCGCACTCTCCGGCGTCTCCCGCACTTGCCGCATCCTGGCCGAGATCCTGTGGGCTGCGTAGAGACTGCCGTAGAAGATGACGAAGAAGATTGCCGCGAAAAAGAGGCCCACCAGGGTTTGGGCCCACACGGGAGTCCAGAAGACCGATGTATAGCCGACTTCGCGATACCAGAGGATCTCTGTCCACAGAAGGGACAAGAGCCCGCCTACTCCGAACACCAGCACGAGGATGATGGCGATGATGACGGCGCGGCGAAGTGGCCCCGGTCTCAGCTTCAAGATGCGACTGCGCTTGGTACCGCCGGTGCCGGGGTCCTCCGGCTGATCATGTGATTCTGTGCGGGGTGTGGACTCCGGCGGGGTGGCGGTGGATGAGGCGTCGGTCACGGCGCGTTCATAGTGAGGGGGAGAGGACTATAACGCTCCGTTCCTTAGGCAGTGTACCGTTGGTCACCTCGATAGTAGATGATGTCTTGCGCTCCACTCGTCCTTGGCCTGCCAGGAACGGGTCGACTCCGGCGATGGGAAAATCGATACGGTTGGTCTTGTAGTGCATGGGTACGACGATGCGGGGTTCAAGAGCCTTCACGACTTCGGTGGCCTCGTCGTGGTCGATGGTGAAGTGGCCTCCTACCGGTATGAGGAGGATGTCCACCCTGCCTAACTGCTCGACGATGTCTGGAGTGAGGAGATGACCGAGGTCGCCGAGATGGACGAGGCGGACGTCACCGTCGTCGAGGATGACTATGGTGTTGGAGCCTCGTTCGCTCCCATGACTCCCGTCGTGAAATACGTCGACGCCTTTAATGCGCAGATCACCGATGGTCTCTGTCTTGGGCTGCACGAGTACCAGCGGCTTCCCCGGTATGGCATCGATACCGGCGTGGTCGGGGTGAGTGTGGCTGGCTATTGCCACATCGGCCGCATCGGTTATGGCTCCGTAGCGGACGGCGCCGTCGTAGCATCCTGGGACGTAGGGGTCGAGGATCACTCGCGTCCCGTCACGAGTCTCGACGAGGAAAGACGAGTGGCCGTAGTAGGTAAGTCTCATAATAATATCGCCTCCTCTGACTGTTTTCCCGTGCAGTGTGGGTTAGCCGATAGCCGTAAAAGGTAACAATAGCAAATAGGCGGTCTGGCCCTCTTCCAGAGGCAGTCATCGATCTGGGGCCGGTCCGGCAGAGAACGTGCGGTGTGCTAAAATACCCCATCAGGTATACTGTGGGAGGCGCCGAACCGGTCGCACAGTAACGATGGTATACGTTGTGGCAGTACGTAGTAGTTAGAATAAATAGTGAGGCACCACGATGACACGTTGGTGGCCGGGTCAGCCTATACAACAACCTATGCAAGGAGGACGATAATGAGCGAGGCAGTGCAGGACTTAGATACCCAGGGGTTCGAACAGATCGTCTCCACATCCACTATTCCTGTGATTGCCGATTTTTGGGCACCCTGGTGCGGTCCCTGCCGCATGGTGGGCCCCGTGCTGGAGAAGTTGGCCGCCGACCATGCGGGCAAGGTCGCCGTCGTCAAGGTCAACGTGGACAATAATCAGGACTTGGCGGCGCGCTTCGGGATCAGGAGTATCCCCACGGTCTTGATGTTTGAGGGCGGTGAGAAGAAAACCGAAGTGGTCGGTGCCCGGAACCAGAAGGATTACGAAGCCGCGTTCGGGTTGGCCTAGGAGGAGAAGGCTGCTGAAAAACGAAACCCCGGCCGCCGGAGCGCACTAAACAACACGATAGTACGTCATCGGTCGCGCGAATAGCGCTGCTATTCGCGCTCCCTCTATCCTTCTCTCGCGCGTGCTGATTGCGCTCCTGCGGCGAAGTGTCATAGTTCAGCAGCCTTCTGGGCATCGTTGTGATTGATGTGTAGGTGTGGGGCGCGTGAGATAATTCTTCGGCAGCCTTGCAAAGGAGCAGAATGCATCCGGAACTCTTTCACATCGGTGGCTTCACGATGAATTCGTTCGGGGTGATGCTGGCGTTGGCCTTCATCACCGCCGGCTTTGTGGCTCATTGGCAGTTCAAGAAGCGGGGCGTTAGACCCGATTTCATCTATGGGCTGCTGATTGCAGCCATCATCGGCGGTCTGCTGGGGGCCAAGATCCACTACCTAATCCTTCACCCTGCTGAGTGGCCGGGCAACCTGGTTAGCGGTGAGGGCCTTGTGTGGTTCGGCGGCCTGTTCGGTGCGATAGTCGCGGTGGTCATTGTCACACTGCTCTCCAAGCAACGATTGGCTGCGGTGATGGATTCAGGGGCCCCGGCCGTGGCCATCGGGTATGGAGTGGGGAGGATCGGCTGCTTCTTGAGGGGTTGTGATCACGGGGTACCCACTGATCTGCCCTGGGGGATGGTCTTCCATGAAGGGATCCCGCCTACCACCGTGCCTGTACATCCCACCCAGTTGTATGAAACGGGTGCCTCCCTGGTCATCTTCGCTTTGCTCGTGTGGGTGGTGGGTCCTCGCTTCAGGCGGGAAGGGGGACTCATGTTCGCATACCTTGTCTTCGCCGGTGTGGAACGGTTCCTGGTTGAGTTCATCCGGACGAATACCCCGGTGGCCTTAGGGCTGACGCAGCAACAGTGGATTAGCGTAGCCCTCTTCGTCATAGGCATCGCCGGTATCTGGTGGTTCGAGACACATGGCCGCCTGCGCTCCACGGGGACGCAGGTCGTCGCTGCATCCGGCACGGGCTCAGGGGCCGGAGCGTCTGGATCGGCCGGGCCCGGCCGCACACAAAGGGCCGACAAATGAGGCTCCGGGTCTGACGCCGTCCTTCTGGACGGCCTTGTGCACCGCTGAGCGTTTTCCATAATCTTTGACCGGCTGGGCTGTGATCTCCACGGTGGAACCTCTCTGCCCTGAGGTCTCGTCACACCTGCAACATGAGGTGGTAGGGGGTGGCGAAATGCACGGCATCGTGAGGACGGCTCGGCCGTTCGGGGCGTGGCTGCCGGTGCTGCTTCTGGCAGCGATGATGGCTTTGGCCCTGGGTGTAGCGGGATGTGGAGATACAGAGGATGTGGAGTCGGCGACCATGACCACGTCCGCAGTGGGGGTCACCACCACTGCCTACGGTAGGGCGGAGTCGGACATGTCCACGGCGAGTGCGTCGTCTCCTACAGCGGCCGCCGCCCCGGCGGACTCCGCGAAGAACGGTAGTGCACGGGATGATGCTGCCTTAGCGGCCCTCACCACCTCGGCCGGGCAGAAAGTCATCAGTGACGCCCAGCTAGATATCGAGGTGGAGCCCGACAGATTCGAGGGGGTGTTCGGTCAAGCGCTGTCGCTCGCTGATCGGTACGGTGGCTACCTGGTGGGCTCCAGCTCCCAGGCCGCCGGTGACGAGGCCGCGATGAAGAGCGGCACTATCTCCATCCGTGTCCCCGCCACCTCTTTCACTCGGGCGTTGGCGGACGCGGCTAAGCTGGGCAAGGTCAGGAGCCGCCAGGTCCAGACCCAAGATGTGACCGAAGAATATGTTGATTTGAAGGCGCGCATAGCCAACTCCAAGGCTCATGTCCAAGCTCTGTTAGACCTCCTCACTAAGGCAAAGACGGTGGATGAGATCCTGCAGGTGCAACAGGTGCTCACCGGAGCCCAGCAACAGCTGGAGGAGCTGGAGGGCAGAATGCGCTACCTCGATGAACATACCGGCTACTCCACCATTACGCTCACCATATACGAGACGGGTGCGACAGTCATCGCACCTTCGAGCGGATGGGGATTTACCCAGGCGCTCAAGGATGCGCTGCACAATGTGGTCCGGGCTGTGAATGCCATCATGCGGGGCCTGGGCATACTGATCCCGGTACTGATCGTGCTCGCGATCATCGCCTACATCATCCACCGTATTTGGCGGTTCGCGGTTCGTAGAAGGCAGGAACATGAAACCCGCCGTCACCACCCGTATGTGGAGGGGGGACATCCGCCGGCCGGTCGGTCGGGGCCGACGGACCGGGCTGAGTCTGCGCCTCCAGTTGCCACGGCTGCTACGGAGGCTCCCACCGTAGATGATCCCTCACCGGATAAAACCGGAACCGGGACCTGACATGCTGTAGCCGGAGTGTCAGAGCAACAACGTTGGTCAGTGGAAAGCATTGGGTGGCGCCGAACACTTCGCCGATGGTGCCGTCCCCAGACGCGGTGTATACTGCCTTCTTCGTAGCGTCGGCAGAAGGTCGGTGATGAGATACTTGTCTGACGTCACGATTAGAATTCCATATCACACCCCTGCTCCGGCAGTGAGGCCGGGGCCGCTCAGACCGTAGGAGGTGACCCAAACTGAACAGCTATGAGCTGGTTCTCATCCTGCGCAACGACGTGGAGGATGAAGAACGAAACGCGGTGCTCGATCGCACCAAAGAGATCATCACGAGTGACGGCGGCGTCATCGTGAAGATCGACGAGTGGGGAAAGCGACGCCTGGCATATGAGATCAATGACTGTTTCGACGGCGTCTATTACATTCTCTATTTCGAGGCTGAAGCCAAGACGCTGAATGAAGTGACCCGAGTACTCGGCATCACCGACAGTGTACTGCGCTACATGCCGCTCAAGCACGAAAAGCCTTTCAACTTCCAGTCGGCTGCGGCTTCCGCGGAACCGGCGGATTCCGTAACTCCTGTGTCTGCCGTGGCATCTACGGCGTCCGCGGAGCCTGCAGAGTCTGCCCCCACATCCGAAGAAGCCTAGGCGAAGGAGCACATCATGGCTCGTGGCATCGCTCGCGTGACCTTGGTGGGTAATCTTACCCGCGACCCTGAGCTTCGGCAGACACCGAACGGTACCTCGGTGTGCCAACTGGGCGTCGCCGTCAACTCCTCCTACAAGGATGCGTCGGGCCAGTGGGTAGAGAAACCCAATTTCTTCGACGTGGTCGTTTGGGCCGCTCAGGGCGAGAACTGCGCCCGTTATCTGAGCAAAGGACGCCAGGTAGCTGTGGACGGACGACTTGACTATCGGTCCTGGGAAGCTCAGGACGGAACTAGGCGCAGTAAGGTGGAGATCGTCGCCGACACAGTGATGTTCATCGGCGGGCAGGGTGGTGAAGCGCGTGAACCGGCCTTCCGGGGCGGCGCGCAGCCCGCGCCGGCTACGGCGGCGCAGGACGATTTTCGTGACATCGATTTCGGAGGCGACGATATTCCCTTCTAGTCGTTCTCCAAGGAGGTAGAACAACGTGGCAAATCCCAAGAAACAGCAGCGCCGAGCTCGGCCGGCGGTCGGCTCGCGGCGGCGTAAGTACTGTTTTTTCTGTAAAGAAGGCGTAGAGATGGTCGACTACAAGGACTTCACCACGCTGCGTAGGTTCATGTCTGAGCGTGGCAAGATCCGTTCTCGTCGTACCACGGGCGCATGCCGTCGGCATCAGCGTCAGGTTGCGCTGGCTATCAAGCGGGCTCGTGAGGTAGCGCTGCTTCCCTACAGCAGCCGCTGAGAGCCGCCCCGCTGATGCATCGACCTTCTCAGGTCGCGCTTATCCGGTTCGGTAGGGCGACGGCATCGATTGTCGTTTTGGGGCTGTGTATGTCGTTTTTGCCTCTAGGCCTGGTTGTACTCATGCCTTTCGTGGTCCTGTCGTGCGCGCACCTGGTCGTGCAGGGCGGGCTGGGTCGGGGCCTGGCGTCGGCCATCGTAGCCGGTGTGCTGATCGGGGTGGTGGCCGGTGTTGGCATGGCGGCGGCGGTTTTTCTGGTTGCGCTTGGAGTGGGGGGTGTCCTAGGAGAAGCCGTGCGCCGACAGTGGCCGTTCGGCAGGGCCCTGGCCGCAACGGCTTCCGCTGCGCTTGTGGCCCTCGTGCTTTGGGGGGTCACTCTGTGGCAGGTCTTGGGCCTTGATCCAACCGCTCTGCGGGAGGCCGCCTTCGATTCCATCGAACACGCCACGGAGCTGTACGTCCAAGCGGGTGTGTCCGCCGGTACCACAGAAACGGTATCCGGCCAGATGCAACAGTTGGTGGGTGTGCTTCCCTACGTGGCCCCAGGTCTGCTCGGTATGGGGGTGATACTTCTGGCTGCATGCTGTATCGGCCTGGCGTATTGGCTCTTTCCGCGCCTGCGTGACACAGTAGAGGTGCGTATGGGACTCTCGCGGTTTCGGATGCATTGGTCCGTGGCATATCTATCTATCGCCGGACTCGCCTTGTTGCTTGTGTACGGGGGCGGTGGCGGGTGGCGTACCGCCATGCTTTATTCGGGGCTCAACCTGTTGTTGGTATCGCAGACGCTGTTCTTTCTGCAGGGGCTGGGTGTTGTGCATTGGTTTGTGAAGACACGGCAGGTGCGGCCGGGTGCCCGTGCGGCCTCGTATATCATCGCGCTGTTCGGCCAGGTCTTCCTGCAGTTGACCGGGTTGCTGGGACTGTTCGATACATGGTTGGATTGTCGCAAGAGATTCGCCCTTGAGGGCCCACGTTCGGGTTCTTTGAGGTGATATCGCTAAGGAGTTAGATATGGATGTGATCCTGCTACAAGACGTGGACAAGTTGGGCAACAAGGGTGAAGTGGCAAGTGTGTCGGATGGGTACGCCCGTAACTTCCTGTTTCCCCGCAAACTGGCCGAGAAGGCTACCGCCGGCCGTATTGCCCAGGTGCGCAGGATGATGGAAGAGAAGGTCGCCCAGCAGCGGCGCCAGGCTGAGCAGGCCGACGAGATACGCGATCTCCTCTGCAAGACGGTGTTGACCATCACTGCTCCTGTGGGCTCGGCCGATCGTCTGTTTGGCTCCGTTACCAGCCAGGACATCTGCGATGCGATCTACGCGGCCCGTAAGATCCGCGTCGAGAAGCGCGACGTGGCTCTGGAAGAGCCCATCAAGACCGTGGGTAGTTTTATGGTGAAGATCGCAGTTCATCAGAGTGTGGAGCCGGCCGATGTCAAGGTCATGGTCGTCCCGGAGGAAGCCAAGGCTTAACAGGCTTTCAATGCGACTACTCGAAGGGGGCGCTCTGACGCGAGCGCGACGGATATGCTTGGGTGAAGGACGTTGACGGGGGTCTCGTGGAATTAGCGATGAGCAGGGGAGGACCGGCGATGGCGCCGGGTGAGGAGCAGGCTCCCCCCCAGAACATCGATGCTGAGATATCGGTGTTGGGTGCCAGCATGCTCACGCCCAATGTGATCCCTGGGGTGAGCGAGATCGTACGTCCGCAGCATTTCTATCGGCAGGCCCACCAACGCATCTTCGAAGTCATTGAGGACCTGTTCTCGCGGGGCGAACCGGTCGACCCCATCACGGTCAGCGAGGAGCTGGCCAATCGTGCCAGCCTCGATCTGGTCGGCGGCAGGGCGTTCATCCACAGCTTGGCGACGGCGGTTCCGGCGGCCACCAATGCGTGGCACTATGCGGAGATCGTCAAAGAGAATTACTATCTACGCTCTCTCATACGGGTCGGGGGAGAGATCACCGAGATGGGGTACCGGCGCGAGCAGCCGCCCATGGAGCTCATCGATAGGGCTGAGCAGATGGTGTTCGACATCTCTCAGGACCGGGTTACAGGTGAGTTCGAGCCCATCGGAGAGTTGATCAGTGAGAGCTTTGCTGAACTCGAGCAGGCCATAACCGAGGGGCATGAGACCGTGGGCTGTAAAACCGGCTTTCGCGATCTCGATGACATATTGAGCGGATTTCAACCGGCGAATCTGGTCATCTTGGCTGCACGACCATCCATGGGCAAGACGGCCTTTGCACTCAACATCGCCCGCAACGTCGCCGTCGATCAGGGCAAGGGTGTGGCCGTCTTCAGCCTAGAGATGTCGAAGATGGAAGTAGTGCGTCGGATGATGTGCGCTGAAGCCCGGGTAGATAGTTGGCGGGTGCATCGCGGTCTCATGCAGCCACAGGAATGGAGTCGTCTGGTTGCGGCATGTACACCGCTGCATTCCGCACCCATCTTTGTTGACGATAGCGCTTCTCTGAGTCTCATGGAGATACGGGCTAAGGCCAGGCGGCTAAAAGCCAAAGAGAAGAACCTGGGTCTCATCGTGGTCGACTATCTCCAGCTCATGATGGGTGGTGATGTGGGTATCGAGAACCGGCAACAGGAGATCTCTCGTATCTCGCGAGGCCTGAAGATTCTGGCGCGGGAACTTGAAGTGCCGGTGATGGCCCTCTCTCAGCTATCCCGACAGGTTGAGCAAAGAGCTGGGAACCGGCCGGTGCTGTCCGATTTGAGGGAATCGGGCGCCATCGAACAGGACGCCGACCTAGTGATATTCATCTATCGCGATGAGGTTTACAATCGCGATAGCCCCGATAAGGGGACTGCTGAGATCATCGTGGGAAAACAGAGGAATGGGCCTATCGGTGACTGTAAATTGGCCTTCATCCAAAGCTACACACGCTTCGCCGACCTGGCCGACAGGCGTGAGTCTCAGTAGCGTCGTGTCCGCAGTTGAGGAGTAGAGTGTGCCGGCCGGCTCTCGGTACGATGCGATCATAGTTGGTGGTGGTCCCGCTGGTATCTTCGCCGCGCTGGAACTCTCACGACATCCGAATCTGCGGATACTCCTCCTCGAGCAGGGGGCCGATATCTCGGAACGCCACTGTCCGGCCCGCGTGGTTGGGATGTGTACTCACTGTGCCCGTTGCGATATAACCACCGGCTGGGGTGGAGCGGGGGTCTTCTCGGACGGTAAACTGACGCTGGGGTCGGACGTAGGCGGGTGGCTGGCAGAGTATTTGGACGACGATGCGTTGCGACTCCTCATCGCACGCGTGGACGGTATCTACCGTGACTTCGGAGCCCCCGGACGGCTCTATGGGGCCCGGTCGGATGCGCTTGAGCGCTGGGCCGGGCTGGCTTCGACCTACGGACTGCGCCTTGTTCACTCGCCGGTGAGGCACCTGGGCACCGAGAATGCCACCGGTGTTTTGGCGGCCATGCGGACCCATCTCGAAGACAAGGTCGATATCCGCACCCACACCGAAGTGGTCGAGGTTCTGACCGAACCTGCACAAGGGGAAGGAGCGGAGGGTGGGCGGCCTCGCCGCCGGGTGGTGGGCGTGACGACGGCCGCTGGTGACGTTTATCGCAGTAGCGCAGTCATCCTGGCTCCGGGGCGGCGCGGCTCGGCCTGGCTCTCCGGGGAGGCCGAGCGGCTGGGTATCCCCCTGGTCAGCAACGCTGTGGATGTTGGTGTTCGTGTGGAGGTGCCGGCTGTGGTGACCGATCCGATCACTGCCGAACTCTACGAACCGAAGTTGTTGTATACGTCATTCCATTTCGAGGATCAGGTGCGAACGTTCTGCATGAATCCGGGTGGTGTCGTGTGCACGGAGAGCTGGGGAGATGCCGTGACCGTAAACGGACATAGCTATGGTGACGCCGCACGAAAGACCGCGAACACCAACTTTGCGCTCCTGGTCTCAACACACTTTACGGAACCCTTCAGGGAGCCTATCGCCTACGGCAAGTCTATTGCCCGCCTGGCTAATATGCTGGGAAAGGACGTCCTGGTGCAACGACTCGGTGATTTACGCACTGGGCATCGCACCACTCCGGCGAGGCTGGCGCGCAGTACAGTGGAGCCGACGCTGCGTGCTGCCACTCCGGGCGATCTCAGTTTCGCTTTTCCCTACCGTCATCTGCGTAACCTGCTTGAGATGCTCGATGCCTTAGACGGCCTACTCCCGGGGGTGGGTGGACCGGACACTCTCCTCTACGGCGCCGAGGTGAAGTTCTACTCCTCGCGCGTGGCGCTGGACGCACACCTCGAGACTCCCATCTTCGGTCTCTATGCTGCGGGTGACGGGGCGGGAGTGACCCGTGGATTGGTGCAGGCCTCCGCCTCCGGACTGGTGGTCGGTGCGGCTGTGGCCGCCACGAAGGGAATGGGTGGAGATGAGGCCCGCGACCGTGCCTGGTAAACTGTCGGCAACGCGGGTCGTGTTGCTCGGTGTAGGGGCGCGTATGGCGGCCTGTAACCGTGGTCTTCGATTTCCACACTAGGATCATCAGGAGGTATAGTGCCGACTATCGTTGTGGTTGGTGCCCAGTGGGGCGATGAGGGTAAGGGTAAAGTCGTCGACCTCCTGGGTGAGGGCGCCGATATGGTGGTGCGGTATCAGGGCGGGAACAATGCCGGTCACACCGTAGAGAATGAGCAGGGGAAATTTGCCCTCCACCTCGTTCCCTCAGGCATCTTCAATCCTGCGCTTACGGCTATCATAGGCAACGGCGTGGTGATTGACCCCACCGTCCTGCGCCAGGAGATCGATGATCTCGAGGCCTGTGGGGTATCGACGGCCAACCTTCGTATCTCGTCTGGGGCTCATCTCGTTATGCCCTATCACATTATGCTCGATAAGGTGCAGGAGATCCGACTGGGCGAGGGTAAGATCGGGACGACCGGTCGTGGCATTGGTCCGGCCTACGCCGATAAGGCTGCACGGCAGGGCATCAGCATGCAGTGCGTGGTCGACGAGAAGGATTTCCGTGAGCGGGTCCGCGAGGCCAGGGAGACCAGGGCCCAGGTCATACATCTCGCCTACGGCCAAGACGTCAATTCTCTGGAGGCCGAGTGCGAGCGCTACATCGAGGCTGCTCTCTCTCTGAAGGGATATATCGAAGACATCTCCCTGCTGCTTTGGGACGCCCTGCGGGCCGGTAAGCGGGTGCTCCTTGAAGGGGCGCAGGGGACGATGCTCGACCTTGATCACGGCACGTATCCCTTTGTCACGTCCTCCAACACCGTGGCCGGCTACGCCTCTGTAGGTAGTGGTATTGGCCCGACGGAACTGGGTGAGGTCTGGGGTGTGACCAAGGCGTACACGACGCGGGTGGGGGAAGGCCCCTTCCCGACCGAACTCGACAACGACACGGGGGCGCTGCTCTGCGAGGTCGGCCACGAGTACGGTACTACCACGGGGCGGAAGCGCCGGTGTGGATGGCTCGATTTGGTGGTGCTCAAGTACGCCGCGCGCGTGAACGGTCTGACCGGTCTCTGTGTCACCAAGCTGGATGTCCTCAGCACTTTGGACACCATCAAAGTGTGTACAGGGTATCGCATCGCCGGCGAGGAAGTGGCCGATCTGCCTGTCACCCAGACCGTGTTTGCGGATGTGGAGCCGGTGTACGAAGAGTTGCCCGGCTGGAAGTGCGACATATCCATGGCCACCAGCGTGATGGAATTGCCCAAGGAAGCCATCGATTATCTCAACATGATCGTGCGCAATGTGAATGTTCCCATTGCCCTGATCTCGGTGGGGCCGAGACGTGAGCAGCACATCAAAGTGCCCCATCCCGACTCGCAATACCGGCGGGAGGAGCAGTAACCGGTCGAGAACCTGGGAGGACGAAGTGGCGGCGAACCGCCGGTTCAGTGTAGTCGTAGTCGGTGGAGGTGCTCGGGAGCACGCGATCGTGCGGGCTCTGGCCAAGAGCCCGCGGGTGGGGAGGCTCCTCTGTGCGCCGGGGAATGCTGGGATCGCTGAGGAGGCAGAGGTGGTGGCTATCGAAGCCGATGACCTCTCCGGCCTCGTCGGCCTAGTCGAGCGCGAAAAGATCGACCTCACGGTGGTCGGCCCCGAGGCTCCGCTTGTGGATGGGCTGGCCGACCGGTTGCGTGCACGGGGCTTTGCCGTATTCGGGCCCGGAGCCGCCGGAGCCCGGCTGGAGGGCTCCAAGGCCTTTGCTAAGCAGATCATGGAGGCGGCGGAGGTCCCCACCGGTCGCGCACAGGTGTTCACGGATCATCAGAGTGCCTTGGAGTTCCTCGGCACCACGAGGGTGCCCGTGGTTATCAAAGCCGATGGCCTGGCGGCCGGTAAGGGTGTCGTCGTAGCACAGACGCGCGAAGAGGCCGAGACTGCCTTGGCCGCCTGTTTCGTTGAGCGCCGTTTCGGGGAGGCGGCCGATACCGTGCTCGTGGAGGAGTTTCTCGAGGGAGAGGAAGTCTCCCTGCTGTCTTTCGTCAGTGGGGAGCGGATACTGCCTCTGGCTCCTGCCCAGGACTACAAGCGGGCTCTCGACGCTGATGCTGGTCCCAACACAGGCGGCATGGGGTCGTATTCTCCTGTGCCTGTGGTGGACGACGCGTCATACCAGGAGTTGGTGGAGGGCATAATCCGTCCTACCGTAGCCGAACTCAAACGGCGGGGGATCGACTATCGTGGAGTGCTCTACGCGGGATTGATGCTCACCTCTGCAGGTCCCAAGGTGCTGGAGTTCAACTGCCGGTTCGGTGATCCCGAGACTCAGGCCCTCCTCTCTCGTCTCCGTTCCGATCTCTTTGAGTACCTTTGGGCGGTGGCACATGGTGACGCCTTGCCGGCGGCGGTCGAGTGGAGCGAGGGGCCGGCCGTTGGTGTGGTCATGGCTTCGCGCGGATATCCTGCCACGAGTTCGAAAGGCGACGTCATCAGTGGTCTGAGCGAGGTGCACGACCTCGAAGACGTGGAGGTTTACCACGCTGCGACCAAGAAGGTGGATGGTTCGCTGGTCACCAGCGGGGGTCGTGTGCTCACCGTGACCGGACTAGGGGCGACCTTTGCCGAGGCTCGGGCCCGAGCCTACGCTGCGGTGGCGGCTATCGAGTTCGCCGGTGCCCAGTATCGGTCGGATATCGCACTTCGAGCCGAGGAGTGGGAAGGCCGCGGCGCTGCTTCCAACCCACGTTGACCCGTCCGGCCGACGAGCAGACGGGCAAGAAGGGAGACATATGTCCGAGATGTCCACGCATCCCCTGGTAGGCATACTGATGGGGTCGCAGTCTGACGCGGAGGTGATGGACGCCGGCGCCGCGGAGCTCGAAGTGCGGGGTATCGCGTACGAAGTAAACGTTCTGTCCGCTCACCGCGATCCTGAGGGGGTACGCGAATACTCTCTCAGCGCCGAGGCGCGGGGACTCAAGGTGATCATCGCCGGAGCCGGAAAGGCCGCGGCGCTGCCTGGTGTGGTGGCCTCAATGACAGATCTGCCTGTCATCGGTGTACCTATCCGCACCTCTGACTTGGGTGGTCTCGACTCGTTACTGTCGATGGTACAGATGCCGGCCGGTGTGCCTGTGGCCACTGTGGCCATCAACGGCGCCCGCAATGCCGCCATCCTGGCTGCGCAAATCTTGCGGGTAGGTGGTCTGCTATCTGCATCCGACCCAGTCGCCGGCCAAGGCGGTTCACAGTGATCGCGCGGTACTCCACTCCGGAGATGGAGGCTATTTGGACCGACCAGGCTCGTATGGCCGCCTGGCTCGAGGTGGAGCTGGCTGTCTGTGAGGCGTGGACGCGGCTGGGTCGCATCCCGGTCGAAGCCATGGCTGAGATTAGGGGGCGGGCTGCTTTTGACGTGGACCGCGTGAACGAGATTGAGGAGGTCACGCACCACGACGTCATCGCTTTCGTCAGTTGCGTGGCGGAGAGCGTGGGTGATGCTTCCAAGTACATCCACTATGGTCTTACTTCGTCGGATGTCCTTGACACCGGTCTCGCCCTGCAGTTGCGGGCAGCCGGCGCGCTCCTCGAAGAGGAAATCAGTAGGTTGGGACGCATCTTACAGCGTCGCGCTCTGGAGCACCGCGACACGGTCATGATCGGGCGCACACATGGTGTACATGCGGAGCCCATCACTTTTGGCATGGTTCTCGGTCTCTGGGCCTTCGAGGTAGAGCGGGGCCTACAGAGGCTGCAGCGGGCTGTCCGGCAGGTCGCGGTGGGGAAGATCTCGGGCGCGGTGGGCACCTATGCCAACGTCGATCCCGAGGTCGAACAGATTGCCATGTCTCTGCTCGACCTGGATAGTGCGCCTATCTCCACGCAGATAGTGCAGCGCGACCGACATGCCGAGTTCATGGCCTCATTGGCTCTATTGGCTGGTAGTCTTGAGAAGATAGCTCTGCAAATACGCCACTATCAGCGAACCGAGGTCTTGGAGGCTGAGGAGTACTTTGCTCCCGGCCAGAAGGGCTCATCGGCGATGCCTCACAAGCGTAACCCCATCATCTCTGAGAGGCTATGTGGTCAGGCACGCATCATCCGAAGCAATATGTTGGCCGCCTTCGAGAACGTGGCTTTGTGGCATGAGCGCGACATAAGTCACTCCAGTGTAGAACGAATTATTCTGCCCGACAGCACCATCCTTCTCCACTACATGCTCAAGAAGGCCTGCTGGCTCATCGATAGGCTGAACGTATATCCGCAGAACATGTCTGCGAACTTGGAGAAGAGTTTTGGTCTCGTGTATAGCCAGAAGGTGCTCCTGGCTTTGGTGGAGGCGGGTGTTCTCCGTGATGATGCCTACCAGATCGTCCAGCGGAGCGCCATGCGGGCTTGGGAGGAGAAGACCCCTTTCTTGGATGTGCTGAAGAGCGACTCGGAGGTCACCAGCCGCCTCTCTGCTACAGAGATCAAGGCTCTGTTCGCGCCTGATGAGCAACTGCGTAACATGGGCGTGATCTTCGACCGCGTGGCGGCGTTGGAGTGGTGAGAGACGGTCGGGGTATATGCCGAAGCTGATAGAATCGAAGCCCGCATCAACACTGAACGTGGGTGTGGGAGATGGTGAGTGGGACCGGCGTGCGGAGCGTCCGGCAAACGGTGACCGGCCATCCGCGGAAGGATGCAGCTGGTGTTGCAGACCACGCCGAGGAGGAGAGAGGATGACACGCCAGACAGTGTGCCCGCGTTGCGGAGCACGCGACTCGTTCATGAAGGGATACCTGCCTGATACCTGCGTCTGTCGCGTCTGTCAGAGCCAGCTCGACTGGAGGGAGATTACGGGTTGTGGCCCGGACTGCAAGGGGCTTCCCGAAGACAAGCCGTCGACAGGGTTGGGTATACACGAGACGGCTGTGCCGCCGGCCACGGGGGAATGATGCTTGGTCCATGGCAGGACGACTGTCCCCACGATGAGTGTGGGGTATTTGGTATTTATGCCCCCGAGATGGATGTAGCCCGGCTCACCTTCTACGCCCTCTTCGCATTACAACACCGCGGTCAGGAATCCGCCGGCATCGCGGTCACCGATGGATCCCGCCTCATCGTACACAAGGATATGGGGCTGGTATCGCAGGTCTTCGCCGAACATACCCTGCAGAGCCTCCCCGGCCGGCTGGCCATCGGCCACGTGCGCTACTCGACCACCGGTGCTAACGAAATACGGAACGCACAGCCTTTCGCGCGCACGCGTGACAGCTCCTTTATTGCCTTGGCCCACAACGGCAATCTGGTGAATACTGACGAACTACGCGCCGATCTCCTGCGCAGTGGCCACGTGTTTGCCGGCACCTCGGACACGGAGGTCATCGCAGCTCTGCTGGCTGAACATCCTTCCCGTGATGTGTGTGAGGCTCTTCGCGACATTGTGCCTCGTCTGCGGGGCGCTTTCAGTGCTGTGCTTCTCGCCAAGGACAGGGTTGTCGGATTTCGCGATCCCTACGGAATCCGGCCTCTGGTACTCGGAGAGATCGACGGATACTACTGTATGTCCAGCGAGTCATCGGGCTTGGATATCCTGGGCGCGAAGCTCATACGCGATATCGAACCGGGTGAGATATGTGTCATTGACGCCGACGGCTATCACATCGAACAGGTTGTCAAGCGCGAGCGAGAGTCGTTGTGCGTCTTCGAGTTCATCTATTTCGCCCGCCCCGACTCGGTGATGAAGGGGCAGACGTTGTATGCTGCCCGCAGCCGCATGGGCGAGGAGTTGGCTAGAGAGTCGGGAGTGGATGCCGACCTGGTCATCCCCGTGCCCGACACCGGCAATTCGGCTGCCATAGGCTTCTCGGCGGCGAGTGGTATCAAGTACGGCGAGGCTCTCATCAAGAACAGGTACATCGGTCGCACATTCATCAACCCCGACGACCGTGTGCGGAAGCTTGGCGTCCGTCTGAAGTTCAATCCTCTGACGTCGGCCATCCGCGGCAAGCGTTTGGTGCTGGTGGATGATTCTATCGTCCGGGGCAATACTACTCGGGCTCTAGTACGCGTGCTGTTTGAAGCCGGAGCCCGCGAGATTCATCTGCGTGTCAGCTCACCTCCCATCGTCTTTCCCTGCTTCTACGGTATCGACATGGCCGACCAGGATGAGTTCATCGCCTTCGGCAAGAGCGTGGATGAGATCAGCCGGGAGCTGGGGGCCACCTCCGTGGCCTACCTCTCTTTGGAGGGGCTTCTCAAAGCGACGCGCGCCAATTCCGATCAAGGATGTTTCTGCACCGCCTGCTTTAGTGGCGACTATCCGTGTGAGGTGCCGGAGACCCTACGCCTGTCGAAGTTTCGCTACGAGCCTGCGGTGCACGACATTGAGATGAGCACCCGCTGAATCGCAGTCTTAGGCCGGATCCATCTCACTTTCTGATACGCTGGGGCAATGAAAAGCTCTATTAGTGTCCTTTTGTTCTTTTTGCTCAGCGGCTTTTTTCTGAGCGCCCTTCTGAGCGCCCTTGAGCGAAGTCGCAAGATGCTGGGCATCGCGGGTCTCTGTCTGGCGGCTGTGGTCTGTGTGGTGGTGTTTCTGACGCCGGTCAGTCTCCCGTCGTGGAACTTTGGTCGCGACTCGGATACTACTGAATCCACCCTCACAACGGAGGCTTCCCGTGTCCAACCTCGGTAAAGGCGGTGACCTGACCTATCGCTCGGCCGGGGTTGACATAGAGGCCGGTGATGAAGCGGTTAGGTTGATTGCAAGGGATGTTGAAAGTACCTACATCCCGGGCGTAGAGGGCTCGTTGGGTGGTTTTGCCGGTCTGTTCGCTCTACCCGCGGGCCTGGAGGAGCCCGTCTTGGTTACGGCTACCGACGGCGTGGGGACCAAGCTGCTCTTGGCTCAGGAGATGGGGCGGCTGGACACGGTAGGCATAGACCTGGTGGCCATGTCAGTGAATGACGTGCTCACTGTAGGTGCTCGTCCTATCCTGTTCCTCGACTACGTGGCGGTGGGGCGGCTCACACCTGCTGAGATGGTGCAGATCGTCGGTGGGGTGGCCGAAGGGTGCCGCCGGGCCGGGTGTGCGTTGGTGGGTGGCGAGATGGCTGAGATGCCGGGCTTGTATGACCCGGGTGAGTTCGATCTGGCTGGGTTTTGCGTGGGCCTGGCGGAGCGGTGCAGGTTGGTCGATCCGGCTGGGATCAGTGAGGGTGATGTGGTTCTCGGCCTGGCTTCCAGCGGTTTTCATTCCAACGGTTACTCGTTGGTGCGCAAAGTGCTGGAGGTCGCAGGTTGTGACCTGACCGGCACCTTTCCCTTCTCCGACCGAAGTGTTGCCGAGATCCTACTCGAACCTACCCGCATCTATGTGCGGAGTGTGCTGGCTCTGCTCGATGCAGGTGTGCCCGTCAGGGCTATGGCCCATATCACCGGCGGGGGGGTGGCCGGCAACCTGTCACGGGTCATTCCCGAGGGGCTCTCTGCGCGGTTGCACTTTGCCGAGTGGAGTGTTCCGCCTGCGTTCAAAACTCTTCAAGAGCTGGGCGGTATTGCCACCGGGGAGATGTTCCGCACTTTCAACATGGGGATCGGCTACGTGGTGGTGGTGCCGGAAACCGCAGCCGGGCAGGCCGCGGCGCAGTTGCGCCGCGCCGGCGAGGAGGTAGTTCGCTTGGGCGATATAGTGGCCGGGACTCCGAGAGTTACGCTGGACGGTTTGTCATGAGCTTCGCCGGTCGCGAGGAGTGGACGCCGGGAGACCCGTGCACGTTTTACAGGATCGTGGTGTTGGCCTCCGGTAACGGTTCCAACTTCCAGGCCATCGTCGATGCTCTACAGCATCGTGCACTCGCCGATATGGAGGGTGGGCTGCTCCTGGCACCGGTCACTGGTGCGGGGGAGAAAGCGGTGATGGGCCCTCTGGTCTTCGACGTGGTTTTGATGATCACCGATGTCCCTGGTGCGCCTGTGTTGCAGCGAGCCTGGTCGCGAGGTATTCCCACGGCCGTGCTGCCCTACGCGTCCTATGCCACGCTGGAGGAGCACGACACGCACTTGGCCGATGTTGTTCGCGAGAGCCGGGCCGATCTGATTGTCCTGGCCGGTTACATGCGCGTGCTGTCCGCAGCGTTCGTGCAGGAGTTCGCGGGCAGGATCATCAACCTCCACCCCGCTCTTCTACCTGCCTTCCCGGGGGTCAGGTCTATCGCCGATGCTCTCGCGTATGGGGTAAAGGTTACCGGGGTGACCGTCCACTATGTCGATGAAGGGGTGGATACGGGGCCGGTCATAGCTCAGGAGCCGGTGCGGGTGAACAATAGTGACACGGTAGAGTCGTTGGCTGAGAGGCTTCGCGCGGTTGAGCACAGGCTTCTCCCGGAGACCATAAGGATGATTGCCGCTGGTAGGGTGGTGGCTCCCGGGGCAGGTTCCCGGGTCGTGCGGATCGTGCAGCAGGGCGAGAAGAACGAATAAGCGGGTCTAAGCGAAAATCGCCCGTCAATGAGGAGGCGAGAGTGAAGGTAGAGCGCGCGTTGGTCTCGGTGTCGGACAAGCGGGACCTGGAGCTGTTCGTCAGTGGCTTGGTGGAGTTGGGGATCGAGGTCATCTCCACGGGTGGTACGGCCCGCGCTCTGCGCGACACCGGTCTGCCCATCACGAGTATCTCCGATGTCACGGGTTTCCCCGAGATCATGGACGGACGGGTGAAGACCCTGCATCCGGCCATCCACGGCGGTATCCTGGCAGACCGTGGTCGCGCCACCCATATGAAGGCCATCGCCGACCTGGGCATTGAGCCCATCGATCTGGTTGTGGTCAACCTGTATCCCTTTGAAGAGGTGACTTCGCAGCGCGGTGTCAAGGAGTCTGAGGCGGTCGAGAATATCGATATCGGCGGCCCCTGTATGGTGCGCTCTGCGGCGAAGAATTTCGTGGGGGTTGGTATTGTCGTTGATCCTGATGACTACGAAGCCGTGTTGGCGGAACTTCGAGCTAATCGGGGCGAACTTCTGCTCGAGACCCGACGCAGGTTGGCCGTCAAGGCTTTTCACCATACAGCTCACTACGATTCGGTTATCGCCAACTGGTTCAGCTCGCAGGAGAGTGACTTTCCCGATAATCTGGCGGTGAACCTCGTGAAACTCAAGGACCTGCGCTACGGGGAGAACCCGCATCAGCGCGCGGCTTGGTATGCGGAGAGCGACGCGTCCGGACAGGCCGAAGCGCTTCTAGAGCAACTACACGGTGGTGCGCTGTCCTTCAACAACCTACTGGATCTCGAAGCCGCCCGCCGTACACTCGATGAGTTCAGCTTGCCTGCTGCCGTCATTATCAAGCACAACAATCCCTGCGGTGTGGCTCTGGCTGAGACTGTGGCGGCTGCCTACGACAAGGCCTTCTCGTGTGATCCCGTGTCGGCCTACGGAAGCGTTATTGCGGTTAACCGAGTGGTTGATGAGGACATTGCCCGTCTACTCGCCAAGAATTTTGTGGAGGTGCTTTGGGCGCCCTCCTATACGAATGAGGCGTTCGAGATCCTTACAGTGAAGGAGAATATCCGCATCCTCACGGGCCAGCAGAGGCGGGAGGTCTGCGGTGGAAGTTTCGATATGAAGCGCATTCATCGCGGTATGTTGGTCCAGGATTGGGATTGTGAGGTCGATGAACGCGAGAACATGGAGGTCGTCAGCAGGCGCCATCCCACCGAGGCCGAATGGGGCGATCTCCTTTTTGCCTGGAGGGTGGCTAAACACACTAAGTCGAACGCCATCATTCTGGCCAAGGATCTCATGACCATCGGCGTGGGGGCCGGCCAGATGAGCCGGGTCGACTCTTCCAATCTGGCGGTGACCAGGGCCCGTTTCCCGTTGACCGGTTGTGCGGTGGCTTCGGATGCCTTTTTCCCCTTCCCTGATGCGCTACAGGTGGCGGCCGACGCGGGTGCCACCAGCGTGATCCACCCTGGAGGTTCAAAGCGAGACAGCGAGTCGCTTGCCTTGGCCAACGAGCGAGACATGGCCATGGTGGTCACTGGGCGGAGGCACTTTAGGCACTAGCAGGCTTCGTTTTTCAGCAGCCTCCTAAGAGCGGGCGCAGTCGCGGATCTGTAGTGGTGCCTCTGCAGGTGATGTGCACCGGCCGGCCGAACTGTATAGGTGACCGACCGTATGGTGGATGAGGTTTTAGATTTGATTCTTACCTGTATGATGTGAGCGGATCTCAGCTCCTTTTCTATATTGGTATATCCGTCAGTGTCGTCATCTGCGGGGTTCTGGCGGCGATGGGATTTCGGCAACGTAGGCGATTCGGCGGATTGCTCTTCGGTTTGTTGCTGAGTTGGGGGGGCGCTTGGTCCCTGCTCTCTGGACTCGAGATCGCCACCACCGATTTCGAAATCAAAGTGATATTGGCCAAGTTGGAGTACTTTCCCATCACAACGTTGCCGGTGCTGTGGTTTCTGTTCGCCCTCAACTACAGCGGAGTCCGTTCGATGAAGCGGATCATCCTCGTCTTGCTCTCCCTACTCATCATCCCTTGTATCACTTTCTTCTTGGTGCTCACCAACGAATGGCACCACCTCATCTGGACCACGGTCTCCCTCATCGATATGAGTGGCTTCTCAGTACTCGATTGCTCATATGGGCGATGGTTCTGGGTCCATACCGTGTATTCGTACGCCTTGCTCATACTGGCTACTGTGTACCTCTTGAGAGCTGCGTATGGGCTCCCGATGCTCTATAGACGGCAGGCTTCCCTCCTAGCACTAGCCGCCGTCATCCCGCTGATCGCCAGTTGGATCACTGTGTACCTGGCGCAGCAGGGGGCAGTCTTGGATCTGACCCCCTTCGCTTTTGTGTTGACGGGGATCTTTCTCTGGCTGAGTACGAAGCGCTTTAAACTCCTCGCCGTCATGCCTACCCTGGTGCCACTTGCCCAAAGCGAAGTATTGGAGATTATGAACGACGGGGTGATCGTTTTGGACCAGGGGGCCAGGGTGCTGAGTGTCAACCCAGCGGCGGGCACTCTCCTGCAGAAGAAGTCGACAGAGATCGCCGGACAACACGTCGGGGAGCTCCTGGGGCCGGCGGCAGTTCATCACTTGACGGGAGAGACGGTGAGCGGGCAGTTTCAGATAGAACTGGGAGACTCAGGCGCGAGGCGGACGTACGATGTGTTGGTCTCGCCGCTCGAATTGGGCTGGGGCCGGGGGCGAGGGAACGTATTGGTGTTGCGCGATATCACCGAGTATAAAAAATTCGAAGCACGACTGGAACACCAAGCCCTCCATGACTATCTTACAGGGTTGGCCAATCGCGACCTGTTGCTGGATCGCATCCAGCATGCGTTTTCCCGTCGGCGACATGCGCAGGGTACGTTCTACCTGCTCGCCTTCGACATCGACGACTTCAAAGACGTGAACAACACGCTTGGTCACGCGGAAGGCGATCGTCTCCTGCGCGAAACGGTGGCTCGTATCCAGCACTGCTGTCCGGCAGCAGCTACATTCGCCCGATTGGATGGCGATGAGTTCGCACTATTCCTTGAAGATATTCCCGATGACGAAACAGCGGATCAGGCGGTTGCACAACTGCTCACCACGGTACAGGGTTCCGGTACCGGATCACGAGACGAGCTCCAGTTCACTGTAAGCGTTGGTGTGGCCAAGACCGAGGGACATATGGAGCCGGATGAGCTATTGCGTCAAGCCGACGCGGCCATGCATGCTGCAAAAGAGGCCGGTAAGAACAGGGTCCGCCGTTTCGACTCTGATTTGGACGCGTTTTTGCGGAGGCGCGCACGCCTGGGAGTCGATCTCAAGCAGGCACTCGTTGATTCTGATCTGGTGGCGTACTACCAGCCCATTGTCTCCCTTGCTACGGCGGAGATCGTGGGCGGAGAGGCGCTGGTGCGCTGGCAGCATCCGGAACTGGGTCTGCTCATGCCCAACGACTTCCTCGATATCGCTGAGGAAGTCAATCTGATGACTTCCATCGACCGTGCCGTCCTCTCGGCAGCGTGCCGTGACGCTGTGCAATGGCCATGCGCGGCGCTGGGGAAGCGCTTGTTCGTGAGCGTGAATCTATCCCGGGCTCAGCTGCTGAACCCTGAGTTGCCGCGTCATGTGGAAACGGCTCTGCGGGATTCCGGCTTCGATGCGCCTCAGCTGCTTCTGGAGGTGACCGAGAACACCCTCATTGGCGACCACTCGATATTCATCCGTCGTTTGGCTGATCTACAGAAGCAGGGGGTGCGCATCGCCATCGATGATTTTGGCGTGCACTATGCTTCGCTTCGCTACCTCAGGAGTCTTCCTGCCCAGATCGTCAAGTTGGACCGGTCGTTCGTCACTGATCTCACGGTGGACGATTGCTCACGGCACGTGACACGCGTGATCACCGAATTGGGGGTGGAACTGGGCCTCGAAATCATTGCGGAAGGCATCGAGACGGCAGAGCAATGGAGGCTGCTGCATGAGCTCGGTTGCCCCTTGGGCCAGGGATATCTGTTCGGGCGGCCACAGCCCCTTGCTGAGTTCATGGAGCTGCTTGCATCGTATTCCGGCGCGGACGGGCTGCGCATCCCGGGTAAGCCTTAGGAGGCGACGACTATATCTCTCCACCAAGGGATGATGCTCTCGCTCTGACAGTGTCCACTGATGACAGCAGGCAGTCACCGGTATCGTCGATCGCCGGTACTATAATGCTAGGAGGCTGCCGGCTCACACGACGTACTCAAGCGGGGTGGAAGTGCTACCTCTTCTTATAGCGGGCATCGTGGTTTGCTTGGCCTTGGCGATCGTGGGATATCACCAGCGCGACGAGCCCGGGGGGAAACTCTTCTGCGCCATGATGAGTTATATGGCCTTCTGGGCGGTGCTCCACACGCTGGAGATGGCACCTTTCCCCCTGGATATCAAGCTCATGTTCGTGGAGCTTCAGTATTCACCGATCGTCACGTTGCCGGTGCTGTGGTTCCTGTTCGCGCTTATCTACACGGGCGCTCGGCCGGTCAGAATGGGGCCTATAGCTGCGCTGTTGGCGTTTCTTCCACTTGTCAGTTTTCTTCTTGTCATCACGAACGACTGGCACCATCTCGTTTGGTCGAACCCCAGACTGGTCACGGTGGCCGGCTTTGAGCTCATCCGCTATGACTTCGGATGGTGGTTCTGGCTGCAGAGCGGATACGGCACCATCTTGCTTGCAGCGGCGGCCGTTCTCTTCATGAGAGTTGCATACAGACTTGTATCTATGTATCGCAAAGAGGCCGTTCTACTGATGCTGGCAGCCGTGCTTCCGATGGTGGTGAGGTTGGCGACCATCTTCCTTGCTGCAAAGGGAGGAGCTATGGTCGACGCTTTGTTGCTCGCGTACGTGCTCAGCGGGGCGTTGCTCTGGTTCGGCACTAAGGGTCTTGAGCTCCTCAAGGTTATGCCCATCCTGGTGCCGGTTGCCCAGGGTGTAGTACTCGAGACAATGAGGGACGGGGTGATCATTTTCGATGATAACGCTCATGTGCTGATTCTTAATCCCGCGGTGGAAGCGATTCTTGGTAGGGATGCCGAGGGGCTCATTGGTAGTCACGTGGATGAGTTTTTAGGCCCTGCTGTGCTGCATCGCTTGGCCGGCTCAGATATCAGTTCGCACTTTGAGATCGAATTGGGGGGGGAAGGTGATGGGCGTGTGTACGAAGTCTCCACTTCCTCCCTAGACTTAGGCTGGGGGCTTGGATTAGCTAATATCTTGGTGCTACGGGATATCACCGACCGCAAGCACTTCGAGACGCAACTCGAGCATCAGGCCCTCCATGATCCCCTCACGGGCCTGGCAAACCGCGCGCTTCTCATGAATCGGATTGAGCAGGTCTTGGCCGAACGCAAGCATAGGCTTGGGGCTGTGTATCTCCTCTACTTCGACATCGACGACTTTAAACACGTGAACAACACGGTGGGTTACGTAGAAGGCGATCGGCTGCTGCGTGAGCTCGTGGGGCGGATGGAGAACTGCTGCCCTTCCGCTGATACAATCGCCCGCTTGGGGGGCGACGAGTTTGCAGTGCTTCTCCAGGGCGTGGCCGACGATGAGGCTGCGGAGCAATCCGTTAAGCGCATCCTCGATTGTATTCGTGAGTCTGGCGAGGATACGCTCGGTCACTTTCACGTGACGGCCAGTGCGGGAGTGGCCAGAGCGGTGGATGTGGTCAAGCCATCGGAGTTGCTTCGCCAGGCGGATGTGGCTATGTATGCGGCAAAGGCTGCCGGTAAGAACCGATTCCGTAGGTTCACGCCCGATATGGATCGCCACCTGCTCCGGCGCGTACGTCTTGAGGCCGACCTGAAGCAGATGCTCTGGGATACAGACTTGGTGGTGTACTACCAGCCGATAGTGTCACTGGAGACCGCGAGGGTCATAGGAGCGGAGGCGCTGGTGCGTTGGCAGCACCCGCAATTGGGGATTCTCATGCCCCGGGACTTCATGGGCATCGCCGAAGAGATCGGCCTTGTGACCGCCATCGACCGCGCGGTCCTTCGTACGGCGTGTCGCGACGCCGTCCAGTGGCAGCCGTATGCAGACTCTGCAGAGGGGCTGGTTGTAAGCTTAAATTTTTCTCGCGCTCAGATTCTTAGTGATGATCTGTTCGATGATGTACAGAAATCTCTGAAAGATGTTGGTCTGGAGGAGCGGCATCTGCTCATTGAGGTTGCTGAGAGCGCTTTTATCGGAGATCAGGTGTTGTTCTCAGAGCGTCTGACCGAGATCCGTCAAAAGGGCATTCGTATAGCCATCGATGATTTCGGGGTGCACTACTCCTCTCTCAGATACCTCCGCAGTCTGCCTGCACAGGTCATCAAGCTCGACCGCTCCTTTATAGCCGACATCGTCGTAGATGAACGGTCTCGCAGCATCGTGCATGCGGTCACCAAACTGGGTACTGCACTTGACCTGGACGTGATCGCGGAAGGCATCGAGACGGTAGAGCAATGGAGGCTGCTGTATGAGCTCGGTTGTCCCTTGGGCCAGGGGTTCTGCGTTGGTCGATCGTTGCCGGCGCAGGATCTGATCGAATATCTTCGGGGCCGGGCGGGACGTGCCGGTGCGCTGATGTTGGAAAAAATCGGCTCTGTGACCACTGTCAATGCGGGCAGGGGCAGATAGTTCATGCAGCTCCTGAGTAAGAGCATAGGGCAGCGCTACCGGCCACCGGTTGCCGGCCACCGGTGGGATTGAGCCCGTATGTCACGTTGACACCCGCTAATGCGAGGGCTAAAATCGGACCTCCCACGTGGGCCGTTAGCTCAGTTGGTAGAGCACCGGACTTTTAATCCGTTGGTCGCTGGTTCGAATCCAGCACGGCTCATTAGAAAAAAGCCCCGCAGAAGCGGGGCTTTTTTCTATCAGGGCGCTTTTTGGTCAAATCGATGTCCGGGCTGTGTGCCGGAGCGGCGCCGGATGTCTGCGGGCGGAACCTCAGGCTTTGACCGCCTCATATGCCTTGGCGAGCGCTGCGCTGATTGCGTCGGGCGTGGCGTCGGCGTAAGCGATGTGGTAGAAGCTAAACGCGGGGAACTTCTTCTCCAGTTCTCTTCCAAGAGCCCCCAGCCTTTCGGTCTGCTCCTGTCTTTCGGCGTCGCGATTGATGGTTATGCTCACCATAGCCAACTTCTTGCCGCTCTTGAGGTAGTCGGTATGATTTAGCAGCCACCAGTACTTCTGGATGCACTGAGACGGAAAGTCGCGCTCATACTCGATCGCCACGATGCCTCCGGGAAACTCGAAGGTCTCATCCGGCTTTGGCGAGCAGGACAGCTGGGTGCTGATCAGATCCTGCTCAAGGGCGTGTGACGATGGGTTATGCGGCATCAGTGACGAACGAACGATGTTTTCGGCTTCTTTCAGTTCCACCTACGACCTCCAAGGGGCTGACAAGGGTACACGCTCACAACGATATGTCAGAGAGTATAGTAAAGACAAATGTAAAGACAAATACCTTCGGCTATTCTCGACCGAGTATTCACGGCGATCTGCGGTTTAGATTTGGGCTTTTGCCGGTCTTTTTCGACGGACTGAAGCAGCGAATTCCAGGCCGGGGCTCGTTTGGCCGCCGGTGCTGAGCCCATCAGGTCCGGCCTGCTGGGCTCCGGACTATCCGTTCCTCAAGCACGGCTCGGCCATTCTCATACTCCAGTCCGGCTTTCCGGGGCCCATAGTCACCCAGAGAAAACCCGGCGGATCGGGGAACGGTCGAGTTTCTCATCGAAGCGGGGCACTATTCCTGCTTCTAAGTAATAAATAAGCAGTCTAATTATACGGTATTACCAACGGACCGACAACCGTTCAGGGTCATTGTTGGAAGAAAAGGGTCTTCACGTTTTGGAGGATAATCGTCAGGTTGATCCTTGCGACGTGGATGGATGGTCGAATTTGATGCACACCGTGGCTTATATACTCTACGCGGCACTGCTGATTTATAGTTGGTTGATCATCGCCCGCGCCGTGCTCTCGTGGTTCCGGGCGCCGTATGGCGGTCCCGTTTATCAGATACAGAGAGCGCTTTATGCGTTGACAGAGCCCTATCTGCGCCTCTTCCGTCGTATTATCCCCACGGCTCGTCTTGGTTCCGTGGGGCTCGACCTGAGTTCGCTGGTGGGACTGTTTGTTCTCTACGTTGTCATCCGGCTGCTGACCAGGATTTGAGGGGCGGTTGGGACATGTCAAGCACGCAGAGTGTCGTGCGCAGCTGTGGTTGGTGCTATGGCAGTGCGGATGGGGGCATCTCTACTTTGCGAAGGCCAAGCGAAGCTGGGGCGGTAGGATGTAAGGTGAGGTTGCGTATGCCGGCCACAGCCCCTCAGGCTGTGGCCGGCACGCCGCACCAAGGTCGGACTCTAGTGCCGGCCGAGTTCCACCAGGCGCCGAGCAAGAAGCAGCGCATCCACCGGCCAGAGAGACGTGGGCCGGGGGCGGTGTACTCCGGGTCGCCCTGGTTCCGGGCGGCAGGAGAGGATGGTTTCGCGCCAGCGGGTTGGTATGGCATCGATCCCGTGGACGGCCCCCAAGAGCGCACCGGCGATGGCCGCGTTGGTGTCGGTGTCACCGCCGCGCATGACGGTGTCCGACACACCCTCCTCTAGGCTGGGGGCATGCAGCAGCTGCCAGAAGGCGTTGCACAAGGCGATGAGCACCCAACCCTGCTGATTCTCGAAGTCCTCTGGAGGCTCGGTGGCGGCCAGTTCGAGGCAGTCGCGTATTGCGCTGTGCACGGAGGTCGTACTGTCGGGCTGAGTGTGATCCTCTTCGGTGGCCCAGTTCATCACGAACCGGTAGACCTCCTCCGCCTGCGCACCGGTGGCTACGGCATGGGCTATGGCTACGACGAAGGTTGCACTGGCGTCCCGGCAGACTCGGTTGGGATGAGTGATGGCTGCATCCTGTCTCGCCAGGTCGGCAGCTGCAGCCGGGGACAGGGTATGGGCGTAGATGCCCAGGGGGCTCACGCGCATGAGGGCGCCGTTGGCCTGGCTCTCCCGCGCTGCTGTCGACCTGGCTGTCGCTGCTACGGAGGCCGGGTCTTCTCCACGCTTGAGGGCAGCTACAGCCGGCATTAGAGCCTGAGTTGTGGCGGCTCCATAGTCGAAGGGGGGTGACGCGTACCAGTGAGCGTAGGCGACCGCCGCCTCGCTCGGATCAAATCGGCCGGCCCGTATGATGGAGCGCGCCAACATGAGTGCCATCTCTGAGTCGTCGGTCGGCTGTCCAGCGATGAGACGGTGAAGGCCGCCATCGGCCAGGTCACGGATGCCGTTGGGGTAATGCGTGCGGATGGACGATGTGCTCTGGAGCTCGACGAGGCTTCCGAGAGAATCGCCTGCCAGTTGTCCCAGCATACAGCCTTGAGCGCGTCCGATGACATCATGTGCCGCCTCCGGTTCGCTCTCGTAGTCTTCCAGCAGCGGGTATAACGTCTCTATATCTGTCTCGATATCGTTTGGGTTGCTCACCACGGCGACTCCTTTGTGTTCGATCGGGCCCAGCGGGGAGGCCTGCGCGGCGCTGGCGTGCCGCGCAGGCCTCAATCTTCTCACTCAGCCAGGGGGATATCGCCCAGATTCACGTCTTTTTCGGTGGTGAGACCCGAGAAGGTCTTGGTAGCGTAGCCGTCGGCAGCGATGGTCAACTCGTAGGCCTCTTCGGCCAGTCCGTGGAACCAGAAATCGCCGAAGTCGTCGGTGACGGCGGTCTGGGGTGCGGACCCGTCCGGTCCGTGCAGGGTGCAGACGGCTCCGATCACCACCTCTTCTTCCACCGGATCGTAGACCGTGCCGGCGATGAACTTTTTAGGCATGTTGAGGTAGTAGACCAGGGGCTCAGTGTCGCACTCGGGCTTTAGGGTCTCAGCCTCGGCGATTTCAGCGGCGAAGTCCTCCGCTTCCCCGAACTGTATGGCCTCGGTGGGGCAGGCATCGACGCACCGCGGCACCTTCCACTCGCCGCTATCAAGGAGATGGGCGCAGCCGGTGCACTTCTGGGCCAGGTTGAGGTTCTCGTTGAAGAATATGGCGTCGTGAGGGCAGGCGTCCACACAGGCCTTACAGCCGGTGCACTTCTGCGGGTCGATGATTACCAGTCCATCGTCCCGCCGGTAGATAGCCCCCTCAATGGGGCAGATGGGCATGCAGGGGGCCAGGTGGCAGTGCATGCAGGGCTGGGGTACGTAGTGCATCTGTACTTTGGGTACCGTGCCTCGTATGTGCTCGGTCAGCCGCATCCAGAACTGTCCCGTGTCGGGCTGGGGCTTGGCGATCGGTGACCAGTCGTTAGCGACGTGTTCGTCTTTGCATACGATCTGACAGTTGTAGCAACCGTTGCAGAGCCCTATGTCGATCACAAACGCTTTCATCTAAGCCTTCTCTCCTTCGATCCAGGCGTCGAAACGCAGCCCGGCGGCGTGATCGTATTCTCGGGCGAAGGCTTCCGGGTGGTCTCGGCGCCACTCGTCCCACTCCTCCCCCCTGACTTTCTGCACATCCACCAGGTAGCCACTAGTGGCTTGGCCTACCGCGTTCCGGGAGGTCAGCCCGTTGGGAGCGATAGCGTTGATGGCGCCGCCACGATCCACACGCTCGCTGATGGGATCGTGGCGCGCCCCGTGGTCGATGTAGACAACTCTGGGCATTATTCTCTCCCAGACACGGGCCCCGGCAAGGACGATGCCTCGCTCGTTGAAGACCTTGACGACGTCACCATCCTTGATGCCTCGTTCGGCGGCGTCGCGGGGGTTGATCCACAGGGGCTCATACTTGTAGCCATCGAAGCCCAGCACCTTACACGTGGGTATCTCGCGGGTCCAGGTTATGTCGTCACACTGGGAGTGTGTGCGCCACCGGCCGTGGTTGGACATGAGGAGCAGCGGGAACATGTCCGCCCGCTCACTGGAGATGCGCTCGTCGTGGGTCTCGGTTCGTTCGATCCACTTGGGATACGGTGGTCTCTCAGCATCGTAGGGGAAATGCTGGGCCAGGGCTTCGGAATAGAACTCAAGCTTGCCCGTAGGCGTGGGAAGCGGATGGGCCACCGGGTCGTCGTGGAAGTCTCGCAGACCCGGTGTGTCGTCCTCCCAATCATGGGCGGTGGGGAAGACGAAGTACTTCTTGTCCTCAAACTCGTCCCAGGTTATGAAGTCGGTGACTTCCATATCCTGGAACACCTGCATCTGCAGGTCGCGGGTGGTCATGCCTTCCGTGAATTGCTCCCCTAGACCCAACTTCTTGGCTACTTCGAGGACCACCTCGTAATCGCTCTTGGACTCGCCGATGGGAGCGATGGCCTGCTCCTGGATCATAATGCTCTGGAAGTGCGGACCTTGTCTGGTGTTGGTGACGATGTCCTCGACCTCTAAGGTGGTGTTTACCGGTAGGATGAGATCGGCATAGAGACAGTCGTTCTCCAACCAGGGGTGCTGGGCTACGATGCACTCGATCTTGGGGCTGCGGTAGGCCTCGATAGTCCAGTTGCCGTGGTTCCAGCAGGTGATGCGGCAGGGAGTGTCGGTCCATATCATGTGGATCTCAGTGCCGCCGTCTTCCTTCGGGATGGGGTAGGTGTATTTGATGAACTGGTCATCGGTGTCTGATTCCTGCCCGCCGCTGCCCATGAAGGTGAGGGGCGGACGGAGAATGGCCTCCTGGATGAGGGTCTTGGGGATGAGTTGTTTGCCCCAGGCGTCGGAGCTGGTCCGTACTGGGGTCCGTATGCGTTCGCTCAGCGCCGGGTTGAAAAAACGTGCGCTCTTGATGCCCTCGGCCCGAGGCATGCCGAAGTAGGTTATCTGGCATTGGTGTACGCCCGGGGCGCCCAGCCCCTGCATGCCTAACAGTATGCATTCCAGACGCCCAGGTTCATGTGAGAAGGGGCCCCTTATCATGGAGCCGCCGAAGTAGTGCACGATGGACGTGACCTGCTTGGCAAACTTGCGGGCCAGAGCTTTGATGGTCCACGGGGGTACGCCGCATTTTTTCGTGGCCCAAGATGGTGTCTTGGCGACGCCGTCCTCCTTGCCGAGGACGTAATCCGCCACCTTGTCCATGCCCACGGCATGAGTGGCCACATACTCCTTGTCCCACGTCCCCTCCGTCAGCCACACGTGGATGATGGCGAGCTGCAGGGCTGCGTCGGTGTTGGGCAAGATGGGGATCCACTTGCCTGCGTGGATGGCGGCCCCGTAGTTGAGGTCCGGGCAGATATAGACCTGTTCGATCCCGGCTCGGGTCCAGAACTGACAGATACGGGTGGCGTACTGCCCCGTGAATCCCCACGGTGTCGTCTCCGGGTCACCGCCCCAAAAGAGCAGTAGTTCGCTGTGCTCAGTGATGTCTTTGATGAGATTGTTGGCGGGTGACATCATGCCTTGGAACCCCTGGCCCCACACGTGCTTGGCACCCCAGTACCAACCCTCCCAGCTGTCCGGATTCCTCACCTGCTGTGTGAATCCGCCCATCAGGTCGAGGAGGTGTGCGGAATGACCGTGGGGGGTGTGGATGGTCAGACACTCCCCGTGACCGTCTCCCTGCACTAGGACTCCCAGTGGACCGTATTGCTCGTGGACCCTGCGAATCTCGGCTGCGATGATGTCGGTGGCTTCGTCCCACGAGATGCGTTGGTACGTGCTCTTCCCGCGATTCTGTGGGTTTCGTTCTCCCTGTGGGTTCCAGTCCACCCGTTTGAGGGGGTACTTGATGCGATTGGGGGAGAAGGTTCTCTTCTTGTAGGCGAGTGAGAAGGGTGAGGGGAGGGATTTCATCAATGGCTGCAGCGTTTCGCCGTTGCGCCGCATGGTCCAAGAATTTAAGTGTTCGCGGTCATACTTCCAGTCGTAGTGGAAGGGCCTGATCCGGACGGCCTTGCCGTCCTTCACGTCCACGGCGCACTCGCCGCCGCCGCCCAGCATGCCGCCGAGGGCTAGAGACCTGAAGACGGTCTTATCCGGCCTGACGTCGGGTAGTTTCTGCTCTTGGTCGCTCATGTAACTCGCCTTCCTTCAAGTCGGCGGCCTGTCGCGGAGGCCGTGTATGAGAGAGTCCGGGCGCCCTCACAGGTGGGGAGCCAACGCAACGTGCACACGAGAATATGTGTCGGCCCCATCGTACAAGAATAGTCTCTCAAGGGTGAAATCTGGGTCTGTGAGTATAGTGACCATTCGTTCGGCGACCATTCGTTCGGCTTCGATCCCCGAGGTGCCGTGTGTCCGGTTCGGGTACAGTGTGAGCAGCGGCTGAGCCGCCCTCTGGCGGGTGTTGCCGGTCGACCAACAGTGCGTGCGGTGGGAGGATCGATATGGATCTGGGATTCGAGGGCAAAGTGGCACTCGTTACCGGAGCAGCAAGCCAAATAGGATACGGGAAAGAGATTGCCCTATTGTTGGCTCGTGAAGGCTGCCGGGTCGTAGTTGCCGATATCGACCCAAAGGGCAGTGCGCAGACGGTGGAGCAAATCGAATCCATGGGCCGGGAGGCCATCGCCGTTGAGACCGACGTTACCGACCCGACAGCGGTGGACGCCTTGGTTGCTGCGGCGCTGGAGAGGTTTGGTTGCATCGACATCTTGATTAACAATGCCGGTGGCGTTGTCGGCGGGAAGCCCTTCTTGGAGATGACCAAGGACGAGTGCGCGTTTAACATGGAGGTCAACCTCTACGGGCAGATGAATGTCTGCAGAGCGGTCATCCCGGGCATGGTTGCGCGTCGATACGGGCGGGTGGTCAGCATATCGGGGGGGCAGGGCCTTATGTATCTGTCGGCCTACGGGGCCTCAAAGGCGGCTATCGAGGCCTTTACGCACTCGCTGGCCGGGGAGGTGGCACAGTTCGGTGTCATTGTGAACGGAGTGCATCCGGGGCTGTCCGAGACCAAGCTTACCCTCACAACCCCTCGGGAGGTCCTCGAAATGAATGCACAGATGTCTGCACTCAAGAGACTATGCACGGCACAGGATGTGGCTCCACTGGTGGCCTTCCTGGCCTCGGATCTCTGTAGCTATATGGTGGGACAGTTCGTACATATGGACACCTTTGTCGGTGTGTGATCGATCCCGTTGGTGATTATGCCGGCGGCCGTGGGCCGTAAAGATCGTGGGTTTGGACTACCAAAAGAGTACTCCCATGTGCTTGAGGAGCGAAAGCAGGTAAACTTTGCCGTCGTCGCGCCAAGACGCAGGAAATGGTGTGCGCAGGATAATGGTGCGACGAGCGTGTTCGGGTAGATAGACGAGGCCGGAGTCCTCGTAGTGTCCTTGAGCAGGGCTGGCGACTGGAGGGATGTGTCATGGAGCCAGGGCTTCCACCATACTTCACGAATATGGACCCGCGACCCGGGCGGAAGGGTCCTCGGGAGAAGAAGCTCCTGCGCTTGGCTCTGGCTACCGCTCTGGGCGTGGTGGTCGTAGTCATGGTGGTCCTGACGGTCGTCGTGTTCGCGGGCGATGATACGACCGCTTCGACATCTACCACCGTAGGACAGACCTCATCTTCTTCAACCGCGACCAGCATCGCGTCTACGACCACTACTGCGCGCGCTACGACTACCACTTTGGCAGGCGTCGCAACCTACACCGCTTCATTGACCGGTGAGAACCTGGTTCCTCCTCGGAGGTCTACAGCCAAGGGTACTCTTACTGTGACTGTAGCTGCGGACGGCTCATCGGCTTCTTACGCATTGAACGTCAGCAATCTCGATAGTTTGACTAAAGCTCGCCTTCACGAAGGTACGCCCGGTGCAGATGGGGGCACGATCCTCACGATATATGATGGTCCTACGCGCAAAGACGTCTTTACGGGCACGGCGGCTGAGGGGGCCATCAGGGAAGTAAACTTTGAGGGACCTCTCAAGGGTAAGAAGATCGCCGATTTGGAGACACTCATCAAAGGCGGCTCGGTGTGGCTGAATGTGGGGACGGTCGACCACCGCGCCGGGGAGATCTGTGGGCAGCTGGAGTAGTGTGGATAGCTGGAGTAGTCCGTGCTGCGGGTGTGTTTGGATCTTTTCTCTCTGCCGAGGGCGGGGTCTCTCGAGTTCTTTCAGCTGGAATTTGAGAGTGGGTCGGCACTTCGACTTCGCGGCGCCATCCTGCTGAGGTGATCAACTCCTACTTGTCACCAACCGGTCAGTTCTCGGTCATTATTGACAATAGCAGGTATAGTACTTACTATACCTGTCTTTATCAAACAAGTGACTTTGAGGAGTGTCTACCCATGGCCGATGAGATATTCAGCTTTGAACCAGCAGTTGTTCCGAAGGCCCAGCGCGGTTTCAGGAGAAGTAAGTACCTGGCTACCGTCGAGGCAATCGACCAGTTCTTGAAGGAAAATCCAAACGAAAACGCAGTTAAGATCGAATTAGGTGATGTGAGCAGCAAATCTGCCTACGCCAGCTTTCGTACAGTGATAGCGAGGGAATATCCTGACAGCATCCGTTTGACTCAGCGGGGTGGAGATCTATACATTGAGAGGCGTAGAGACGAATAAAGAGGCGACCCGGCCAGCAGAATTTAGAGACGGCGTGTAGTGTGGCTCCTCTAAGAAAGCCGTCGCACCTGCACTGCTTCTGCAGTGCAGGTGCGACGGCTGAACGCCATTTGTGGACTAGAAGCAGAGCTTTCCAGGATTCATGACGTTGTTTGGATCGAAGATACTCTTAACCTTGCGAAGCGCAATGGTGGTGGCGGCATCCCTTCTATAGGCTGTGTCCGCCCAGGGGCCGTATGGACGGGAGAAGAAGGCCCCTCGAGCCGATAGCGTGTGGACCGCCGCTTCCGACAGGGCTGCAACTTGTGCTGTTTCCTTGGCATCTGTCTTGTCAAAGAAAATATTGAATTCGCAATGGTAGTTGACGCCCTGCACAAGTGGTTGCAGGTAGATACCGATGTCGGAGACCTTTTGGTCATGCTTGACGGCAGTCTCTTCCATCACGCAGATGAGTTCGTTGAGTTTCTCGTATATGGTGATGAAGAAGATGTCGGTGCTGGAGCTGCCGCCCTTGCTTTTCCAGTATGAATCGGTGGAGGGTTCGTGTAGGGTCTTCATCAACTCGAAGGCGGAAACGGTTCCCACCGATCGAAGGGGGTTTACTCTGATGGACTGCGCGACGGTGGCGATGTCCTTCTGTAGGTAGGCGATCTTCTCTTCGGGGAAGTAGTTGGTCCCCGAGATGGTGTAGAAAAGGATCCAGCGTGGTAGTTCCGACTTGAGTCGTTCGTAGTCGGCAGGCCAATCTCGTGCCATGATGCGGGCCAAATTGGTATCGTTCAGCAGCAGGCAGTCATCGGCCCAGCGATTCCTGATGAGCCAGTGGGTGAACTCAAGCAGATTGTGGAGCTTGTCTGAGCCGACGAGATAGGGCTCCTCAATGGTGGGCAGATGTTCGCACCTGACTGTCGCCCAGGTTACGATACCCATGGTTCCCTGGGAACCTTGGATGAGCCTGAGGAAGTCGGCCTGGATGGGGCCGGCCGCTTCGTTTTGAGCCGCGCCGATGGCCCACTGCTCATCGAGAGTGCCGGGGCCGGCGGCTGAGCCCGTCTTGAAGGTGTCACCGGTGCCGTAGACCACCTGGGTGCAGGCCAACGGGTCGGAGATGTCCCAGTGGTACTTGGGCATGATCACCGGCTCTCTCTCCAGTGTGCTGCCTACCACCGACTTGGTCGGGCGTGGGAGAAGGGGTAGGTTCAATCGCAGTCCGGCATCCCGCGCAGCAGGTATCAACTCCCCAAAGGTGACGCCGGGTTCGACCATGACTATACGGTGCTCGAGGTCGAGCCGGACGATCTTGTTCAATCTGCGCATGTCGACGATGACAGCGCCGCCGACACTGGGGACCGTGTCACCCCTATAGTGAGGGGGGCCGGAGCTGACGGGGATGAGGGGGGTGGCCGAGGTATTGGCCCAATTGATTATCTGTTGGACCTCCTCCGTATCCTTGGGTCGCACAACGCACCGGGGCGTAATGGGATGGACGAAACTCTCATCGGCCGCGTATCCACTCAGGATATCGGGGTCGTCGGATACATTCTCTGCACCAACAATGTCGGCCAACGCTTGCTTTTCTAACATGTGGCACCTCCCTGGTGACCAACGGTACGGAAATAAGGAAACACCCTATTCCTTGGCCGAAATGTACATTGCAGGTTCTGAAACACCCTGGGGGTCGAAGGTCTTCTTAATCTTGCGTAGCCATAGGTGGTAATTGTCCAAATGCGGACCCCATTTGTCATGCAGTCTGTCTCCCCAGACTGTGACCGGCGCCGTGTAACACTTCTCGATGGCGAGGTCTTCGCACTTGTCGGAGAACTCCATCATGTCCTTCCAGCCTGCCCCGTTCGGGTGGGTCATGACCAGCTGTTCGGCGTGTCCGGTGTGGGCGTTCTCATAGACCATAGCCAAGATACAATCCGGGCCTTCATCGGCGCGGACATTGCCTCTGGCCTGGCATTCCTTCTTCAATTCTGAGGTGGCAAGCATGAACCTGGTGGATGTCTGGAACATGGCGGAATCACCGATGGAGCCGAGAAAACGCCCTGCGGCCCGGAACGACTCTCTGATGGCAGTGCAGTTGCGGGTCAGGATCCACAGATACTCGCGCTTCATGTCTTCACGTTCCATCTCACTCCAGAGCACACCGCCCGTCTCGGCGAGGATCTGATCGAACACCTTCTTGCGATAGGTGAACTCTGGGATGGTAGCTCCTGCGATGACCACCAGGAAACCGGGCCGGCCCGCGCATTCCGCACGCATGCGCTCGAGCAGGTCGACCGCCTTGGTGCCGGTGCCGGTCATGGACTCGGCCAGCATAGGAGGAGGCAGCCTGAATATCAGAGTTGCTATCTCGCTCTCACCCATCTTGACGCCGGCCTCAATCAGCTTGTCCCAGTCTGGGAAGATGGGGTGGTGGACCTCGAAATTCGGCGGCATCTCCTTGAGGCGATAGTCGGGACATATGCCCTCCAGCTCCGGCTCCGGCGGGCCGAAGTACGGATACAGCTTCACCCCAGCCTTCGTATAGATGCCTAGTCCGCCCATGACGCCCTGCGGACCGTGGATCAGCCCTCGCAGGGATGGGCCCGGACCGTCGCCACAGAACCATCCGACGCCTGAGCCGAGCGAGCCGAACCTGATGAGTTCACCGTCCGGCGCTACCCATTCGACGGCCAGCGTGTTGCGGTCTCCACAGCTCGTGCTGACGCCGCCGGGACCGGTACCCTGATGTGCGGTGATGGGCATGGCGCTGGTGTTAGATCCGGCACCAACGCTGTGGACCGTGAAGCCTTTCTTCATGGCTTCGGACTGCAGCATAGCGCAGGTTACATAGGGCTCTACCACCGCATACATGCTCTTCTCGTTGAGCTCGATGATGCGGTTGAAACGGCGCATGTCGACGTGAACGGCATTGTCGTCGAGACCCAATGCGCTGTAGAACCCCCAGCCGTTGCTGATGGCTTTATATCTGACGTTGTACTTGTTGCATGCTTTGACGATTGCCTGTACTTCCTCCGTCTTGCCCGGCATGAGGATGGCACCGGAGCGGGGGAGGAAGGGGGTGTTGGTGAACAACTCGGCGCCCCACTGAAAGGCGTAAGAGTCTAATACCGCCGGTTCTTCCGAGATGTATTCCGGTCCGACGATCTCCTCCAGAGCCTTGAATGCGTCTCTGTTACTTAGAGCCATCTCTGCTTACCCCTCCTAGTCCTCTATGGACTGCTGAAACAACTCGACGACATCGTAGACTTTGAGGTCGGCTCCGGTGGCTTCAACGGAATCCCGGAAGTTCCTGATGCACCAGGGGCAGGTGGTGACCAGTGCCTCTGCTCCGGTGTCGAGGGCCTCCTGGATCCTCTCTGCGGCCGTCCATTCACTGAATTCCGGGTAGGCATCTACCACGCCGCCTCCGGCCCCGCAGCACCACGTGTATTCCTTGATCCGGGTCATCTCTATCAACTTCAGTCCGCGAATGCTCTTGAGCACGTTCCTAGGGGGCTCATAGATGCCGTAGGTGCCCTTTCGTATCTCTTTTTCAGGGACGTGCTTCCAGCGTTCGGTGGGGTTGGTGCTGATCACCCCGTTCCAGGTCACCCACGGTTCACCCAGTCTGCCCAGGTGGCAGGGGTCGTGGTAGGTGACGGTCATGGGGACGGTCTTGCTGGGCTTTAGGCGACCCTCCTGAATCAGGTGATCCAGGTACTCCGTGATGTGAAGGACTTTGATGTCTTTCTTTAGGCCACTCTTGTCGTAGAGTACCTTGAAAGCGTGGTAGCAGTCCGAACAGCAGGTCACCACGGTCTTGGCCTTGGCCGTCTTGAGCATCTCTACGTTGCTCTCCGCGTACTTGGTCAGCTCTCCGAGGTAGCCTAGGTCGTAGGCCCGGCCCGCGCAACAGTTTTCGTCTTTGCCGGCGATGGCTACGTCAACACCGGCCTTCTGTAACAATTGGACGGCCGCCCGTGCTATGGGCCATAGCTCCTCGTCGTAGCTGTAACGGCAGCCGGTGTGAAAGTAGACCTCGGCTCCTTCTTGGGTGATGTTTTTAACATCCAGACCCTCGGCCCAGTTGCCCCTGTCTGCTTTGCGCTGTAGAAGCATATTGTCCTCTTTGCGCAGTCCATCTATGGTGAGCATATGGACGGGATGCAATTGGCCATCGCCGACGCATTTGACCCGTAGCTCGTAGAGGGGCTGCAGCACCTCTATATCCTGCCCGTACTTGCAGGATATGTCACAGGCGCCGCAGAGCTGGCACTGGTAGATGATGTCGATCAGCTTGTCGCTGTAGTCGATACGGCCATCGTTCATAGCCAGAGCGGTGATCAAACGGCCACCGCCCGAGTAGGTGTGGAATAGATACTTGGTGATACTCGGACAAGAGTATGCATAGCGACTGTTGGAGATCATTGCCTGCGGTATGAACTTACAGTTCGAACAGCGGGCACATCGGATCATATATTCCCGGAAATCTGCCAGCATCGATCTTCTCCCAACTAGTACGGTTGATGTACTGCGACTAACTACTGTGCTGCGACTGTATGTGCAGAATATACAGAAGCGTTCACTCCAGGGTCAGAATGGACACATCGCGTAACGCTATCCGGACCGTGCCCAAGGGGCTGGTGCCGGACACGACCGTGGATCCGTTGACGTGCAACTGTAGGTTGGTCTCATCGTCCATGCACAGACAGGCTACGCACCCCTCTGCGGTCTGTGTTGTAACGAGGGTGGACACGCGGCTGAGATCGACATCGACCTCCGCCAGACCCAGCGCCCCGGTGACCCGGGACTCTCCGTTACAGCGGACGTCTAGGAGGTCAAAGTCTGTGCCACCGCGGTCGACTAATCGCGCCCTTATATGCGTACGCGGGTGCGGATCTTGCGGATCTTCTTGGGCGGCCTCCGCGGAGAGGAGGCGCATGGCTGCGTCGGTCATGAAGTCGGCTACCTCTTCAAGTGAGTAGGAGTCGTCAAGGCGCGACCGAAAGCAGACGTCCTCAGTCATGCCTATGAATCCGTAGATAGCCAATTCGACTTCCACGTTGCGGGCTCTCCCGGCTTCCACGGCAGCTTCGAGGTCACGCCTTATAGGGCCGGCAATTGCCTCGTAGGCTTCGCGTGCTCTCTTCTTGATCTCCTGGTCCTGGGATGTCTCCGCTGCCCGCACGAGGTTGATAAGACCCGGATACCAATTGTACTGGTGGATGAGCTGTACGCGGGGCCGGATCTTGGTGAAGAAATCGCCCTCCCTTATTTGGGGGAGTGCTTCGAGCACCTGTACCAACTCACTTACATGGTCGAAACACGCGAGGAGTAGTTCTCGCTTATTCCGGAAGTAAAGATAAAAGGTGCCCTTGCCCATGTCTAAAGAATCGGTGATGTCGCTCACGCGCACACCGTCATAGCCGACCCTGTTGAACATGAGGATGGCCTGCTCGATGATGCGATCCCGCTTCTCCCGCTGGCTTTCGCCTGCGGCCGTTTCAGCAATGGGGATGTTGTGCTCCCTGCTACCCATCGGCACGTCACTTGGCTTGTGCGTTTACCTGCGCTGACTCAGTGGTCAGCGTTTCACAACATAGCAGAACAGGAGATGATGTCCAAGAGTTGTCTTGTATCGAAAAACAGCTGCAAATCATAGCTTGTTATAGCTTGACGTAGATAGCTAAACTCTGTAGCGTGTCCACTGACCGTTGAGCCACATATAGTGACTAAACGGTCAGTTATTAAGGTGCCTGGGGGATAGGCCATATACCAGAAAGGGGAGCGATGTCGAGCGACACGGGGAAGAGCGACCATGATGCCAGCAGGGGTGGTGGTGTCAGCCGTCGGGAGTTTTTGAAGATCGTCGGCCTGACGGGGGCCGCGGTGGGTCTCGGTGCCGGTCTGGGGGGACTGGCTGCGGCCTGTGGAGAAGATGCCGACTCTACTGCTACCACAGCTAGTGGTACCAGTGTGAGCACCTCTGCGGAGAGGGGGCGCGACATCAAGTTCGGCGTCGTTTGTCCGCAGACGGGGCCTCTTGCGCCATTCGCGTCGGGAGTCAACTGGTCCATGGAACGTGTCAGCCAGTATCTGCCCCAGGGTATAGTCACCGGCGACGGCATACAACGTAAGATTACGTTTATCAAGAAAGACACCCAGTCGGACACGAACCGTGCCGCTACGATCACGGGTGACCTCATCCAAACGGACAATGTGGACATCGTTCTCAGTTCGGGTGGCCCCGATACAGTCAACCCGGCGGCCGATGTCTGTGAGTCCATGGGTTGTCCCAGTCTGTGCAGTGCCAGCGTATGGCAGGCGTTCTACTACGACCGCAAGCCGCCGCAGGAAGGGTTCAAGTGGACCTACGGTTCGCTTCTGGGATCTGAGCAGTCTATCGCCAACTTCGCCCAGATGTTCGATCAGATCCCTAACAACAAGATCGTGGGCATGTTGCTCCCCAATGACGCCGACGCGGCCGGTTGGATGAAGCCGGAGGCTGCTCCGGCGGTGTTCAAGTCCAAGGGGTATACGTTGATAGAGCCCTCCTGGTATACATCCGGTGCCGAGGACTACACAACCCAGATCTCTGAGTTCAAGAAGGCGGGGTGCGAGATCATCTGCGGTACCAACACCGCTCCCGACTTCACCAACTTCTGGAAACAGGCCATCCAGCAGGGATTCCGGCCCAAACTGGTCAGCACGGGTAGGGCGCTTTTGTACCCCGAGGCGCTGGAGGCCATCGGTCCCGTCGGCTACGGTCTTATCGGTGAGGTCGGGTGGCATCGCTCGTTTCCGTATAAGGACTCCATCACCGGCCAGACGGCTGAGGATCTAGCGCTGGACTACGAGGCGAAGACGGGCAGGGCATCCAACACGGGCATCACGGGTATGTACCAAGTCATCGAGTGGGCCATCGACGTGTTCAAGCGGGCCACCAAGCCTGAGGACAAAGAAAGCGTCGTCAAGGCCATCACCTCGACTAAGATGGTCACCACCTGTGGAGGCATCGATTTCACCGCCAAGGTTGACCCGGACGGATGGCGCCCTGTACCGAACGTCGTCAGGACGGTATTGTGCGGAGGACAGTGGGTCAAAGGTACCAAGTACCAGTTCGCGAATGTGATCTGCAGTAATGCCTGGGCTCCGGAAGTGACCGTGCAGCGGAAGGTCGAGCCCATGAAGTACACGTCGTAGGCGGAGTCGGTGCCGGTCTCGCCCCCGCTTTAGCAGGCTGCTGAACCATGATATTTCGCCGCTAGAACGCGATCAGCACGCGCGAGAGAAAGATAGAGGAGGCACGAATAGCGCTATTCGTGCGACCGATGACGTACTATCGTGCTGCTCAGTGCGTTCTAGCGGCCGGGGCCTCGTTTTCAGCAGCCCTTTAGGCTTCGGGCGATCGGAGTCGGAGCGGAGCGATGTCGGTGGCTGCGCAGTAGGCGCAGAGAAGGAGAAGGCAGAGAGTCATGTTGACGATTGCAGTGTGTGCGAAGCAGGTGGTCGATCCGGAGGCACCCCTTTCCTTGTTCGCGATCGCGCCGGACGGGAAGAACCTGGTGCCTCCTCCGGGCACACCACCGGTGATCAGTACCTTTGATGAAAACGCCCTCGAAGCGGCGCTGCGCATCAAGGATGCTGCTGAGGCCAAGGTCGTAGTCATCAGTATGGGCACCAACTTGGCCCGCCCGGTACTTAAGAAGACGGTGGCGGCCGGTGCCGATGAGTTGATCCTGCTGGAGGACGATCAATTCGACGGCCTGGACAGCAACAGCAGTGCCCTCGTGTTGGCCAAAGCCATAGAGAAGATCGGCGGCGTGGATCTCGTGCTCTGTGGCAGGCAGGCCGCGGATACCGATGCAGGACAGGTGGGGCTTGGTATTGCCGCGGCGTTGGATATGGCCGCCATTACTCTGGCCCGCAAGGTGGAGGTCAAAGACGGCGCGGTCCGGGTGGAACGGCTCACGGCCGACGGGCATGAGGTCGTTGAGGCGGCCCTCCCGGCGCTGGTCACAGCCAGCAATGAGATCGGGGAGTTACGCTTTCCGCCCGTGAAGGCCGTCATCGCGGCGCAGAAGGTGCAGCCCACGGTCTGGAGTGCCGCCGACCTGGGGGTGGATCTGGCCGGCGCGGCGCGGAGCGAACTGGTGAAGTTCTTCGTTACTGATCGGAACGTCGAATGTCAGATGATCGAGGGGGGCAGCCCAGAGGAGATCGCCGAGGGCATAGTGGCGATCTTGAAGACTCGTGTCGTCTGACAGGGTTGTCGAAGAATGACGTCTATCTAGGTAGGGGGCGCCGAAAGTGAGTCAAGAGAAAGGTGTTTTGTTCCTGGCTGAACGCCGGGGTGGGGGGCTTGCCCGGACGAGCGCGGAACTCGTTACTGCCGGTCTGAAGATTGCCGCCGAACTGGGTGAAGAGTGCTCGGCGGCTCTGGTGGGCACCGGCCTGGGCGATGATGCTCAGCAATTGATCGACATGGGCGTGCAGAGAGTGTATGTGGTCGAGGACGACTCGTTCTCTCGGTACGAACCCGAGTCCTATCTGGAGATCATGACCCAGTTGTGCCGGGAAGCGCAGCCCAAGGTAGTGCTGATGAGCCACGCCGAAGTAGGCCGTGACCTGGCACCTCGGCTGGCGTTTGCACTGGATACGGGTTTCGCGCCGAACTGTGTCGACGTGGTTCTTGAGGCGGAGTCGAGCCGTCTTCAGGTGACCCGGCCGGTCTTCGGGGGGAAAGCCCAAGGGCTCTTCACTCTGACGGATGCCGCACCGCACATACTCACCATCGGCTTGAAGGTTTTCGAGCCGGCGGTTGCTGAGAGCGGGCGCCAGGGTGAGATTACCAGCGTCGTTCCGGCTATCGAAACGGCTGCCTTCAAGACGTCGATTGTCGAACACGTTGACGAAGAGGTGGAGGGGGTCAGGCTGGAGGACGCGGGCGTCGTCGTGGCAGGTGGCCGTGGCGTGGGAAGTGCCGAGGGCTTTGAGCAACTCAAGGAGCTGGCCACTGCTCTGGGAGGGTGCGTGGGTGCTTCACGGGCATCGATCGACAATGGGTGGGTCCCCAGCAATCTGCAGGTGGGGCTGACCGGCGCGGTCGTGAGTCCCAACGTCTATGTTGCAGTAGGTATCTCCGGCGCTGCGCAACACATGGCCGGTTGCTCGTCGGCCAAGACTATCATCGCTATCAACAGTGACCCGGAGGCTCCAATATTCCAGAGGGCGCCGTTCGGCGTAGTGGCCGACTGGAAGGAGATCGTACCGCCGCTCATCGAAAAGTGTAGGTCAATGTCAGGAGGGGAGAGTTGACCTACGGGTCCATCATCTTTCTGGTGGTGCTCGTCATCGCGGTTGGGCTGTTTGCCTACTCCCTGGCGAGGCGTATCCAGTATCTCCTGCTGGGCCGGCCCGAATGCCGGGTTGACCAGCCGATCAGAAGAACCGGTGGATTTCTGCTCTTGGTCTTTGGGCAGAAGAAGCTTTTCAAGGAGCGGGTGGGGATCATCCATTTCTTCATCTTTTGGGGTTTTATCGTCATCGCCTTTGGTACGCTCCAGATTTTTGGGGAGGGGTTCAGTGAGGACTTCTCCCTCCCCCTCATCGGTGAGAACCGCGGCTTCTATCTGCTCAAGGACATATTGAGCGTCCTGGTGTTGGTAGCGGTCATTGTGGCTGCGTACATCCGCTATGTTGTTCGGCCGGCCCGCCTCAAGGCAAACCTTGAGGCGGCCGTCATCTTGGCCCTCATCTTTGCCCTTATCGTCGCGGAGTTCTTCTACAGCGGCTTCAGCTATGCACTCACTCCTCGGGAAAGCCACTCTCTGGCCTTTATGGCGGTGGCCGTATCGGGGTTGGTGGATGCGGTTAGTACGAGCAGCATGCAGATCGCTCGGGACATCATCTGGTGGCTGCATGCCGTCTTGTTGCTGGCCTTTCTTGTTTACATCCCCAATTCCAAGCACCTGCATCTTATCGCGTGTCCTTTTAACGAATGGCTGCGGGACCTTCGGCCGCGCGGCGGCCAGATCTATCCGGTGGACTTCGAAGATGAGACGGTGGAGGAGTTCGGCGTGGGCCGCGTGGAGGGCTTTACAAGGAAACAGCTCCTCGATTTCTACTCGTGCGCCGAGTGTGGGCGTTGCCAGGACAATTGCCCGGCTTATCAGAGCGGCAAGAGTCTGTCCTCCAAGCTTATGATGACCAAACTGCGCGACCACCTGATTGAGCAGGGCCCGAGCCTGGTGCGGAAGGCTCGGGTGGCCGCCGCCGTGGCTGATGCCTCCGCCGCTGAGACGGCCGCCGTGAGCATGGAGGGCGAACCGGGGCCCAGCATGATCGGTGAGGTGATCTCCGAGGCGGAGATCTGGGCCTGTACGACCTGTTACTCCTGCCAGGAGCAGTGCCCGGTTCAGAACGAGCACGTTAATAAGATTGTCGATATGCGGCGGAATCTGGTCCTCATGGAGAGCCAGTTTCCCAGCCAGGCCGGCGTGGCCTTCAGAAACCTGGAGGTGAACGGCAATCCCTTTGGGGAGAGTGCGCTCATCCGCGGCGACCACCTGCGCAAGCTGGGCGTTCCTACTGTCGCCGAGAACTCGGATGCGGAATTCCTCTACTGGCCGGGCTGTGCCGGCGCACTCGATGTCCGCAATCAGAAGGTCTCTACTGCTCTCGTGAGGCTGGCGGAGTCTGCCGGTGTGTCGCTGGCCACTCTGGGCAACGAAGAGAAGTGCTGTGGCGATGCTGCGCGGCGGCTTGGAAACGAGTACTTGTATCAGAGTCTGGCCGTGGGGAACATAGAGGTCCTCAACGGTTACGGTGTCAAGAAGATCGTTACGCAATGCCCCCACTGTTTCAACACCCTCAAGAACGAGTATCCACAGTTGGGTGGTGAGTTCGAAGTGCTTCACCACACGCAGTTCCTGTCCGAACTTATTAGCTCAGGACGACTCGTTCTGGAGGAAGCCGTAGCGAGGCAGGTCGCGTATCACGATCCCTGCTATCTGGGGCGTTACAATGGGATTTTCGATCAGCCGCGAGAGTTGATCAGGGCGGCCGGACACACTCTGGTGGAGACGCCTCGCCGTCGGCAGAAGGCATTCTGCTGTGGTGGGGGCGGCGGTCGCATGTGGCTCGAAGAGGACGAGGGGGAACGGATCAACAACGTGCGTAGTGATGAGGTTCTCAGCGTTTCTCCGGAGATTGCCGCCGTGGCGTGTCCGTACTGCCTAACTATGCTCAGGGATGGTGTAGACGCACGAGAAGCCGGTGATCGGGTCAAGGTGATGGATATCGCCGAGATCCTCCAATCGGTCGACTGAGCCTGTCGATGACCGGCACAGCTGCTCGGGCGAACGCCAATCGTCTCGCCGCCGTCGCACTATTCTTCTTGGCGCTGATCTGGGGCTACAACTGGGTGGTCATGAAGATCGGCCTCGAGTACTCGCAGCCGTTCACCTTCTCCGCCTTGCGCACCTTCTTCGGAGCTATGGTGCTCTTCGTGATGTTGGTTGTGATGCGTCGTCCCCTCCGTCCTCGAGCGCTGGGGCTCACCGCATTGCTCGGTCTGCTGCAGACCACCGGGTTCGTGGGGTTGCTGACCTGGGCGCTTCAAAATGGAGGAGCGGGTAAGACCTCCGTCCTCACCTACACCATGCCTTTCTGGTTGTTGCTCATGGCCTGGGTGGTCTTGGGCGAGAGGCTGAAGAACTTCCAGTGGGTGGCAGTGGGATGTGCGTTCGTTGGGCTGCTCCTGGTATTGAGGCCTTGGGATCTGCAGGGGGGGCTGAGTGAGCTCTTGGCCGTGGGCGGGGCGGTGTCGTGGGCGGCGGGTGCGGTGGTGGCTAAGATCCTGCACAAGAGGCACCAGGTAGATCTCCTGTCGCTGACCGCCTGGCAGATGTTGTTGGGGTCTCTTCCTCTCATACTGGTGGCGGGGCTCACGTGGTCGGGTCCGCCGGTCTGGTCGGGGTCGCTCATCGTAGCTCTCCTCTACAACATATTCCTGGGCAACGCAGTCGCCTGGATGCTCTGGATGTACATTCTCAACTCGCTCCCCGCGGGGACCGCCGGATTGGGTACTCTTCTCACTCCGGTCATAGGCGTGGCCTCAGCGTGGATCCAATTGGGAGAGCGGCCGGATTGGGCGGAGGGGCTGGGTATGGTGGCCATTGTAGGGGCGTTGGTGCTCATCACGGTGAGGGAGATTGTCGTAGGAGCCAGGGGGCGCGGCTGACCGACGACGCTCCCCGAATGACGGCTCAGACCCGGCTCACTAGGGCTCACTAGAAATAAGCCGGCGGATGAGGCTGTGCCTGCGGGAACACATATGGGCGCAGCTGAGCGTTGTCCTTGGTCGGTCGTGGCGGCCGGGCGGGTGAGCTTGTCAAAAGAAGCGTCAAGGCTGATACTTCAGGTCGATATAGAGGACGGGTCGATATAGGGGAAGCAGTGATGGCGCAGACCCGTGGAGGCCGGATAGGTGCCGGGTGTGGACCAGGGTGTCACGTAGTGGTCGATCTTGTCTCATTCGGTTCAGATTGATTTACAGGAGGCGCGTGATGGCGGAGGATTCCGGACTGAAGAGTATTGAGAGACTCGCAGCCAACAGGAATATCGAGGGGCTGATCCATGCGCTGGGTTACCAGAGAAAGTGGCGCGTACGTACGGCGGCCGCGGGAGTGCTGGGTGAGCTTGGCGATCCATTGGCAGTCGAGCCCCTGATCGCCATTCTCCACGACGATGATGAGAATGTGCGCTGGCGTGCGGCGAGATCGCTCGGCCAGATCGGCGACGTTCGGGCTGTGGAACCTCTCATCGGTGCCCTTGAAGACGAAGACTTCAACGTTCGTACGGCCGCCGTGGGCTCGCTCGGCCAGATCGGTGACGTTCGGGCCTTGGATCACATCATTGCCGCACTGAAGGACACGGATGGCAACGTACGCTGGCGGGCGGCTGCGTCCCTGGGTCAGATGGGCGACGTCCGGGCCATTGAGCCGCTGGTTGCCACGCTCAAAGACCAATGGCATGTGCGCCAAGGTGTCGCCGATGCATTGGCTCTGTTGGGTGCTCCGGCAGTGGAGCCGCTCATGGCTGCCATTACCGACCGTCGTTGGCGCGTGCGCCAAGGTGCCGCTCGGGCGCTGGGCCTTATAGGCGATGCTCGGTCTGTCGAGCTGCTGATCGCAGCTATGGCCGACCGGGAGGAAGACGTGATGACGGCCGCCATGGAGGCGCTGGGCCTCATAGGCGATGCCCGGGCTGTGGAGCCCCTTGTGGCGGTGCTCCAGGATCAGAGGGAAGATGTGCGCCAGGCGGCGATTGTTGCGCTGGGCCTCATAGGCGATGCCCGGGCTGTAGAAGCCCTTGTACCGCTTTTGGGTGATAGTGACACCTGGGTTCGTAGGGCTACAGCTGAGGCACTGGGCAGGCTGGGCGACGCCCGCGCCGTGGAGGCTCTCCTTCCTCTTCTTGAGGATGAGGATCGAGTCGTGCGCCGTACGACTGCTGAGGCTCTGGGTAAGCTGGGGGATGTCCGAGCCCTGGATCCGCTTCTGAGTGCCCTCGTCGAGTCGGACTGGAATGTGCGTCAGATCGCTGCTGAAGCCTTGGGTTATCTGGGTGACCCCCGGGCCATCGAACCCCTGACACTGGCCCTGGGCGAGACAGATGGGAGGGCACGTCAAGGTGCTGCTGAGGCCCTGGGGCGGATTGGTGTTCCGGCCATAGAGTCCCTCGTAGCCTCTCTAGAGAACGAGAAGTGGATCGTCCGCCAGGCTGCAGCAATAGGGCTCGGTTTGGTCGGCGACGCTCCTCAGGCTGTAGAGTCGCTTGTCGTGGCGCTCAAGGACATGGAGAGTGGTGTTCGTGAGGCGGTCGCCTCGGCCTTGGGCCGCATTGGGGACACCCAGGTTGTGGCGCCACTTGTCGCTGCTCTTGAGGATGAGGATAGAGTGGTGCGCAGAGCCGCTGTTGAGGCATTGGATGAACTGGGTTTCCGGCCTGACAGCGGTGGGGAGGGGGCTGCATATTGGCTGGCCCGCTGTGAGTGGGGCGAATGTGCCAAGATCGGCCCGGCCGCTGTTGACGCTTTGGCGGTTGCGCTCAAGGATCGCGATAAAGAGGCACGGATGTCTGCCGCAGCGGCTCTGGGAGAGATAGGCGACGCGCGTGCCGTCGAGCCTCTGCAGGCCGTTCTCGAGGACCTCAGAGAAGACGTACGGAGGACCGCAGCGGAGGCGCTCGACAAGATCGGTTGGGTTCCGGACGAGAGTGAAGCTGCCGCCGCCTATTGGATGGCGAAGATGCGCTGGGATGAGTGTGCCGCGGTCGGTGCTCCCGGCATCAGGCCCCTTATGGCGGCCCTCAGACAGGATGAGGATGGTCGTCTAAGCCGTCGTGCTTCTGAGACGCTGGGTCGCGTCGGCGCCCCCGCCTTCGAGCCTCTTGTCGAAGCCCTCGAAGATGGGCATGGGTTTGTCCGCAGAGGTGCAGCGCGGGCCTTGGTGGCCATGTATGAGGCCGGGGGGCTCAATGAGGCGCAGAAGGCCAAGCTGCTTGCGCAACGCAAGAGCATCACTCGGACACATCACGATCAAGAGAGTGTTTACGGCGGTCACGTCGACGTGGGCATCGGTGTCGATTTCCCTGCCTGATTCCGCTTTTCACCACCTCCCTGCACCGGGTCGGGTTTTGCTCGACCCGGTGCAGGGAGGTGGGTTCCATGACTACTTGATGCTCATCCCATCGGCGGCCTGTCCGGCCGAGTGCGCCTACTGCTTCGGCCCTCATGTTGACGAGGCCATGATGAGCCGTGAGACTCTCGAGGCGGTCGTGGCGTGGCAGCGGACGCTACGTGGTGGCTCCTACGGATGCGGCGCTGCTGAGCCTGCTGATTCCGAAGAAAGCGTGTTGAACGTCGCCTTCCATGGTGGCGAGCCCTTGGTTCCCGGTATAGCCTTCTATCGTATGGCGTTGCCTCTTCTGCGCGAGGGTCTGGCGCCTCGGCGTGTACGTTTCAGCATCCAGAGTAACCTCTGGTTGCTCACGGACGAGCTGGCCGGACTCTTGTGTGAGTACGGTGTCCGCGTCGGTACGAGCCTCGATGGTCCCGAGGCCATCAACGATGCTCAGCGTGGCAGGGGCTATTTCTCTCGGACAATGGCCGGCATTGAGCGGGCGCGTGCTCACGGTCTCAGGGTGGGTGTCATCTGCACGTTGACCGCACAGTCCGCGCCTCATGCCGGTGAGATCTTTGATTTCTTTCTGGAGGCTGGGCTCGACTTCAGTATCCATGCGGCCCTCCCCTCGCTTCGTCACCCGGAGGTGGACTATTGGCAGGTCACGCCTGAGGCGCACGGTGAGTTGCTGGTCACTCTACTCGACCGCTATATAGAGGAATCGGCGCAGATCCGCATAGGTACGCTCGACTCCATGGTGCAGAGCGTGTCCGCTGGTCGTGGAGGCATTTGCACATTCACCGACTGCTTGGGAGGCTACCTCGCGGTGGGCCCCGACGGCGCGATCTACCCCTGCCAGCGCTTTGTGGGGATGGAGGAATATCGACTGGGAGAGGTGAAGGCTCTGCCCGGCATGGCGGAATTGCGTGCGTCGCCGGTTTGGCGACAGTTCCAGGCTCGTCAACAGGCCGTGGAGAATGAGTGTGCCGACTGTGCGTATCTCGCTTTTTGCAGAGGAGGTTGTCCCTACAATGCCGCTGTGTATGGGCACCTGGAGAAGCGCGATCCGCACTGCACTGCGTACCGGCGGCTGTTTGCCCACATCACCGAACGCGCGTTGGCTGAGGTGTTTGCTCCCGACAATATCGACGCCATTGTCTGCGGTTCGGATAAGGAGTATGGACTGCTGCGGCGAGGACGCCTGCTTTCACTCATGCGCGAGGGGCGCCATCCGTCGGATGCCGGGGCGTGTGCGGTCGCCCAGGGTGCACGCCGCGGATGAGGTAGCTTTCGACAGAGGGGACACTACTCTACGCCTACGCCCGCCTGGGACAGATTGTCTGCCGGAAGATTCAGGACTTTGTCCAGCCGACCATCGCAGCCATCGACGGGCTTGTTCTGGGTGCATGCTGTGAGTTGGCTCTAACCTGCGACCGGCCCAGACTGTCGCCGGCAGAGGTCCGGCAGCCTGCTAAAGGACGGAGAGGTAGTGGTCTATCTCAAAGGGGGTGACCACGCTTTTGTACTGGTTCCACTCCGCCCACTTGTTGCGGACGAGATAGTCGCACACATGATCGCCTAGAGCCTCGCGGACGAAGCTCGACTTCTCGAACTCCTTGATGGCCTGATAGAGATCTTCCGGTAGTGAGTCGATACCGGCGGCATCACGCTCCGCGTCGGTCATCTCATAGATGTTATTGCTGGCCTCGGGCGGTAGGTCCATGCCCTTCTCGATACCGTCGAGGCCGGCGGCCAGCATAGCGGCGAAGGCTAAGTAGGGGTTGCAGGCCGGGTCGGGGTTGCGTAGTTCCACGCGGGTCGCGTTCTCTTTGCCCGGCTTGTAGAGAGGCACCCGGACCATCGCCGAGCGGTTGCGGCGCGACCAGCAGATGTACACGGGAGCTTCGTAGCCTGGCACCAGGCGTTTGTAGGAGTTGACCCACTGATTGGTCACCAGCGCAATCTCTTTGACGTGGGCCAGTAGTCCGGCTACGTATGATCTGCCCACTTTAGAGAGGTTGTGCTCGTCGCTCGCGTCGAAGAAGGCGTTGCGGTCGCCCGTGAAGAGGGACTGGTGGACATGCATCCCCGACCCATTTACGCCGAAGATGGGTTTGGGCATAAATGTGGCATAGACGCCTTGGGACCGCGCCACTTCCTTGACCGTGAGGCGGTAGGTCATGACGTTATCGGCCATGGTGGTCACGTCTTTGTATCGCAGGTCGATCTCGTGCTGGGAGGGGGCCACCTCGTGGTGGGCGTATTCCACTTGGATACCCAGCGCATGGAGGGCGTTGATGGTCTCGCGCCTGAGGTCGCCGCCGGCATCGAGGGTGGTGAGGTCGAAGTATCCGCCCTGATCAAGGACCTCGGTGCCGAGGTTGTCTTTGAAGTAGAAGTATTCCAACTCCGGCCCTACGTTCATGGTGTAGCCCATGCTCGCCGCTTTAGTGACTACCTTTTTTAGAACAGTACGTGGATCGCCATCGTACGGTTCGCCGTTGGGAGTACGAATGTCGCAGAACATGCGGGCGGTTCGACCACCTCCCTCACCCCAAGGGAGTACGCGGAAGGTGGTCGGGTCGGGCCAGGCCACCATGTCGGACTCTTCAATGCGGGCGAAACCCTCGATCGAGGAGCCGTCAAAGCCCATGCCCTCCTTAAAGGCCGTTTCCAGTTCGGCTCGGGTAATGGCAAAACTCTTGAGGAAGCCGAGTACATCGGTAAACCACAAGCGGATAAACTCGATCTGCCGTTCCTCGACCTCACGAAAAACGTCCTCCCTAGTGAGTTGCTCCCCCATCAGCTGTTCCTTTCCAGACGGCGCAGTCATGAACGCCGGTTGATTCAAAGATCTGTGCTTGGCGCCGGCTTACTATTCGCGCGACCGATGACGTACCAGCGTGTCGCTCGGCGTGTTCCGGCGGCCGGGGCTTCGTTTTTCAGCGGCCTCCCGGCCGGCGACAGCGGTATCCGTGGCGGTCTGGGCCCAGCGCATACGGACGGCTGTCGGCCATCAAATTAGCACAGCGGCTCATCTTCAGGCGCGAATGTGGAGCCGGCGAACGATGATAATAGAGGAATACGACTTGACGTAACGAACATACGATGGTTTGATTACTGCGTCAGTGCACTCAGCCGATGGATCCAGCCGACGGATCCTGTCCAGCGGTGACTGCGCCGATAGCTCTGTTTGACAACGCGCTCCACATGCGCGCCCGGTCGAGGTGATCATGATCGATGTAAGTAAGGAAGAGGCAGAAAGCCTCGCCACGCAGCACGTGGGGGGTACCAGGTATAGGTGCCGCGGCTTTGAGGGGATTGTAAAGGCCGTGATGTTCGGTGACCAACGCAGCGAGTTCAAACTTGAGACCACCCGCGTGTGTGATGATGGGACCTCCGAACCGCGGACTTTCACAGCTACATTCGGCATTGCTATAGATGACCTGCGCAGTTGGTGTGCCGAGCACCACGGGTGCTCCAAGGACGAGATTGTCCTGTGGATCGATGAGCAGCCGGCCCGCACTTCCCGCTGAAGCTCGCTACCGCTTCGCGTAGCATATATCTGATATCTGCGCGCCTCTTTCCGAGCGGGTTTCTGCGGCATCCAGTCCGATCTAGCTACCAATTGCCAATAATGGTACGTTGGCGGGCGTCTTGTTGAAACAGGCCCTTCGGAAATGCTGTTGACTATGGGCACACCAGGAACCGGCCAACCTCGCGACCTCGGTTATCGCCGAGGCCTGGTTTTGCTGGTCGCTACACTGGGCGGGTTCCTCGTCACCTTCATGTCGTCGGCCATCAATATCGCCCTCCCCTTGATCGAAGGAGAGTTCCACACCTCTGCGGTGATGCTTGGCTGGATTTCTCTCGCCTACACTCTCGTTGCGGGCGCGATTCTGCTGCCGTCGGGACGCTTGGCCGATGTGTATGGCGTGATGCGGGTGTTCCTGTGGGGGACGGGGATCTTCGCGGTGGTTTCCTTTGCGAGCGCCTTCGCCCCCTCGGCGGGCATACTCGTAGTATTACGGGCGATACACGGGATCTCCCTGGGCATCGGCTGGGCGACCGGCACGGCTTTGGTTATCCATGCGTACCCACAGGAATCGCGGGGTAGAGCTCTGGGCATCAATGTGGCCGGAATCTATCTCGGTCTCACTCTTGGCCCCGTACTCGGCGGTCTCATCATCCACAATCTCGGTTGGCGCAGCCTCTTCCTGGTAGTGGGTGCTCTGGGGCTGGTGAACTTCGTGGCCACGTTTTGGAAGCTGCGCACGTTCGATTTGCGGTACGACAAGGTGGGGCGTTTCGATATCATCGGGTCGGTGGTCTACGCAGTGGGGCTTACTGCTCTCTTGCTTGGGCTATCGCTGCTGCCTGACGCCATGGGGATGGTTCTCGTTGTGATTGCCGTTGTGGGCCTGGTGGGCTTCGTATGGTGGGAGACGCGGGCAGCCGACCCCATCTTGCGCATAGACCTTTTCCGGCGCAACCGCGTGTATGCTTTCGCGAATGCGGCGGCGTTCATCAACTATGCTGCTACCTTCGCTATGGTCTTCCTTCTCAGCCTCTATCTGCAGTACAACCGGGGGCTCAACGCCCAGACGGCCGGTTTTATACTGGTGGCGGGCACTTTCGTACAATCGATTTTTTCGCCTATGGCCGGTCGCCTGGCGGACCGGTTCCAGGCCAGGTACGTCGCTTCGACAGGGGCGGGGGTGTGTGTACTGGGCCTGCTGGGGCTCTGCTTCTTAGGTGCGACAACCTCCTACCGGTACATCATTCTGGTCACCTGTGTCTTGGGTCTAGGCTTTGCGCTTTTCGCCGTTCCCAACACACATACTGTGATGGGCAGCGTTGAGAAACGGCAGTTGGGTACGGCGTCGGCCGTTCTCGGCATGATGCGCCTTACGGGGCAGAACTTCAGCATGGGTTTGGCTACGCTTTTGTTGGCTACGCAGGTGGGCAGGCAGGCTATTGAGCCGGCCGACTACCCGCGGGTGCTGACCAGTGTGCAGATCAGCTTCGTGATCTTCACTGTGTTGTGCACTATAGGAATGGCCTGCTCGTTGGTGGGCCCGCGGCGCGCCTCGTCTCCTGACTGATCTGGTATGGCTGCCGTGGTTTGGGTGTCGGCGACCCTTGGGGGGGCCTCTCTTCACGACAGCCGGCGGCCGTCGGTGTTCAGTCGCTGGCTTCGACCTTATCCAGGGGCGTCTTTCGCTTCATGACCAACCAAGCTGTCAATACGAATGCTCCTACCAGCATGTGCAGCAGCCCCACGGCCCAAACGAGATCACTCCAGTCGAAGGAGATGATGATCATCCCCAAGGTACCCATCACAGTCATGCTCGAGCTCATAAGGGCTGAAGCCGACCCGGTGTCAGCTTTCTGCTGCTCTAACAGAAGGTAGATGACCGGCGGCCGGCTGCAGCTGGCCGCTACAGTGGCCGGCAGTAGCGTCAATGCGAACATCCACGGACTGAGTCCTCCCAGCAGTACAACCAACAACCCACCGGCCACCATGAGGATGAAGCAGGTGGTGATGATTGAGGACCGTTCGAACCACGACGAAAGTCGTACATAGAACCAAGGACCAATCATCATACCCACAGCGTTCACTGCGAAGTAGTAGCTGTATGTCTGGCTGCTGAGCCCGAAACCGTCTTGGTAGATATAGGAAGAGGAGGCGACGAAGGCCATGGTGGAGAGGGAGTTGGTGGAGAAGATTACCAGCAACCATGCGAAGACGGGGTTTTTGATGACCACAGCCAGGCGGCCCAGCGTCTTCGTCACGCTACCGGAGCCCTTCTGGGCCAGGGTCTCGCGGAACATCACCGATCCGGCTACGACTATCACACCCAACACGGCCTGGGCGGCGAATGTTCCTCTCCATGACGTGAGGGTTAGGAGGAATGCTCCCACGATCGGTGCTACGGCGGGAGAGATGATCACCAAGGACTGTACCAGTGCCAGGATCGACTCACGCTTCTTTCCTTCATATACGTCTTTGACGATGGCCGTGGCTACGGCACTTGCAGAACCCGCACCGACGGCCTGCAGGATCCGGAACAGCATGAGCAGGTAGATGTTGGGTGCGACGGCGCACAGAGCACCTGCGACGGTGTATACGGAGAGACCAACGAGCAGTATGGGCCGGCGCCCGTACTTGTCGCTCAACGGTCCCCACACCAGCGTAGCGAGGCTGTAAAAGACGAAGAAGAGGATGAGGGTCAAGTTCGTCTGATATGCGGGTACGGCAAAATGCCTGGTCATGACAGGCATAGCGGGGAGATAGAGGTCGGTCGAAAGGGGTACGAAGGCGCTGAGCAGCGCCAGAAAGGCGATCAGCCCTCTGTTGCCCAGGTACTTCTGCCGTGTTCGTGCCTCGTCCCCCTGGCGGATGGACGGGCTTGTGTCATCCACCAATGCAGATCCATCAGAAGAAGTGCACATGATCGGGCACTGCCGAGAGGAGGGCAGTGCCCTCCGAAAAAACAAAGAGAATCCCTTTGCAGGGACCCTCCTTGCCTCCTCAAGTGGCCCGTACCGGATTTGAACCGGTGATCTTCGCCTTGAGAGGGCGATGTCCTAACCGCTAGACGAACGGGCCAAGTTGGCTGCCCGACGAGGATTCGAACCTCGGCTAACTGATCCAGAGTCAGTCGTGCTACCGTTACACCATCGGGCATCGCTTCGACGTGGCGCAAACACGACTACGGTTCCGCGCCGGACGAAGCGAGGGTTAGTTTACCATCACCGACCGAAACGAGGCCGGATGTTGTACGCAGGGGCCGCTAGCCCCGCCCCTGCCTCTTTTCGATCCTAGCCCACGCGTCTTTGAGCGTGACGGTGCGGTTGAAGATGGGGGCACCCGGCCGGGAATCCTCCGGATCGGGATAGAAATAGCCCAGCCGCTCGAATTGGTACCGCGTGCCTGGGGTTGCCGCCGCCAAGGAGGGTTCGAGTCGGCAGTCACGTAGGACTTCCAGCGAATGCGGATTGAGGGTCGCCGTGAAATCCTGGCCATCAGGCGTTTCGTCGGGATTCTCCACGGTGAAGAGTGTGTCGTACAGTCTCACCTCAGCTTGGACGGCGTGCTGGGCGGATACCCAATGGATGGTGGACTTTACCCTGCGCCCGTCGGGAGCATTGCCGCCGCGCGTGGCCGGATCGTAGTGGGCCCGTACTTCGACCACCTCTCCGCTCTCTGGGTCCTTGACCACCCCGGTGCAGGTGATCATGTATGCATAGCGTAAGCGCACCTCCACTCCCGGGCTGAGGCGGTGGTACTTGGGCGGCGGGACTTCGCGAAAGTCATCCTGTTCGATGTAGATGACCCGGGAGAAGGGTACCAGGCGGGTACCCATACTCGCGTCCTCAGGATTATTGACTGCCTCCAACTCCTCGACCTGTCCCTCGGGGTAGTTCTCGATTACCACCCGGAGAGGCCGCAGGACGGCCATGACCCGCGGGGCATGGCGATTGAGGTCCTCGCGTATGCAGTGTTCCAGCAACTGCAGCTGGACCATGTTCTCGCGTTTGGCGATACCTATACGGTCGCAGAAATCGCGGATGGCTTCGGCCGGGTAACCACGCCGGCGCATGCCTGAGAGGGTCGGCATGCGGGGATCGTCCCATCCGTCCACGTGGCCTTCCTGCACGAGCCGCAACAGTTTGCGTTTACTCATGATGGTATACGTCAAATTGAGGCGGGCGAACTCGCGCTGTCGCGGGTGCGCACGGGGCAATTCCAGGGCCTCAAGGATCCATTCATAGAGCGGCCGGTGCACCTCGAATTCCAGCGTGCAGATGCTGTGGGTGATTCCCTCGATGTAGTCGCTCAGGCCGTGCGCAAAATCGTACATGGGGTAGATGCACCACTCGTCGCCCGTCTGATGGTGCGAGGTGTGGCGGATGCGGTAGAGCACGGGGTCGCGTAGCCAGATGTTGGGTGCGCTCATATCGATCTTAGCGCGTAGGGTGCAGGCGCCCTCGGGGAATTCGCCGGCGCGCATGCGATGGAAAAGATCGAGGTTCTCCGCTACCGGCCGATCCCGGTAGATACTTTCCCGGCCCGGTCGGTCGGGTGCCCCGCGCATCTCGTCCACCTCTGCGGGCGTGTGATCGCAGACGAAGGCCTTGCCCCTGCGGATCAATTCGAGCGCGTATTCATACAACGGCTCGAAGTAATCGGAGGCGTAGAACGGCTCTAAGGCCTCACCACTACTTTGTGCGGGCATGATGGCGGGTATATGGAAGTCCTCGCGACCTCCAAGACTGCGCTTCTCCGCCAATCCCCCGACCGGCTTGAGACCTAGGCAGTGGTCGGCCCAGCCGGCGATGAGCCACGTGACGTCCGTCGTGATGGAGTCGACGTACTCGACATCTTCCTTGGTTGGATTCGTGTCATCGAGCCGGAGGTTGCACTGTCCTGCGAACTGACGGGCGATACCGAAATTAAGACAGATGGATTTAGCGTGGCCGATGTGGAGATAGCCGTTGGGCTCTGGAGGAAAGCGTGTCACTACATGGCTGTGGCGGCCCGAGGCCAGGTCTTCCTGTACGATTTCTCGGAGAAAGTCCTGATGTTCCTGTGCCGGCTGGTCCTGGTTCGTGCTGGGGTCCGTCATGGCGCCCTTTCTCCACCCTTCATCGTTACTCCTCGGTAGTGATTTCCGCTCGGTGAAAGCCTCTTTGTCGCATAACCGTTTGGGTCGGTCAAGGTCTCTGTCGTCATCCGCTGCAGGTGTGGGTCATGTGTCCGGTCCTCACGATTCCGCGCTCTGCCCATGGTCCGCCGCCGCTATGGCTTGCGCTGCCCCCAGTCGGGCCAGAGTCTCCTCGCGCCCTATGAGCGCGATGGATTCGAACAAGGGGAGAGACACCAAGGATCCGGTGGTGGCAACCCGGAGCACCTGGAAGACCTGTTTGGGTTTGAGAGCCAGGGTCTCGGGGAGGGCACGCAGGCGGCTCTCGATGGCTGCGAAGCTCCAGGACTCCAATGGGGCGAGTGCCTCCTTCGCGGTTGCGAGGATGAGTCCTGCACCCTCTTTAGCAAGCGTCTTTGCTATCGCCGATGGCTCGATGGCCAGGTCTCGGTCGAACAAGAAACGGATCATAGGCACGACGTCAGCCAGGCGCTTCAGGCGCTCAGAGACCAGCGGTGCGAGCTGCAGATACCATTCGCTGCGGACCTCGAGATCACCGGCCGGGGCAAGTCCCGCCGCTTCGATCCAGGGAAACAGGCGGGCCATCAATGTCTTAGGCTCCATATCTCGGATGTATACGCCATTCATCCATTCGAGTTTCTCGAAATCGAAGATGGCCGGGTTTTTGGAGATCCGCTCCAGTGAGAAGCTCGTCTTTAGGTCTTCGGGTGAAATGATGGTGGTCTCGCCGTCGAGGGACCAACCGAGCAGGGCCAGGTAATTGAGTAGCGTCTCGGGCAGATACCCCTCATCGCGGAAGGCCTCGACCGAGGTCGCCCCATGACGTTTAGAGAGCTTCTTGCCGTCGGCTCCCCAGATCATGGATAGATGGGCGAATATCGGCACAGCATGGCCCAGAGCCTCATATACCAAGATCTGGCGTGGTGTGTTGGAGAGGTGGTCGTCGCCTCGGATTATGTGGGTAATCTGCATGTCGACGTCATCGACCACGGTGGCGAAATTGTAGGTGGGGGTCCCATCTGCCCGCACGAGCACGTAGTCGTCCATAGCACTACACGGAAAGATGGTCTCACCACGTACTGCATCAGGGACGACGATATCGCCACGGTTCTCGGGGACGGCCAAGCGCCACACGTGTGGCTCGTCGGCGGCCAGACGGCCCGCCACCACAGCGGGAGGCAGTCGCCGACAGGTCCGGTCGTAGCCGCGAGCCTCATCGCCCGCGCGTGTGAGGGCCCGCTTGGCCTCCAGTTCCTCGGTAGAGCAGAAGCAGGGATAGGCGTTGCCGCCGGCCTTCATGCGTTCGAGGGCGGCCGCGTAGTTGGCGGCGCGTCCGGTCTGGAAATAGGGACCGAAGGGGCCACCAATCTCGGGCCCCTCATCCCAATCGAGCCCCAACCATTCCAGGGAGCGCAAGATCTGAGCCGTGTTTTCTTCGGTCGATCGCTCTGGGTCGGTGTCGTCGATGCGCAGTATGAACGAGCCGCCTGTCCGACGGGCAAACGCCCAGTTGTAGATGGCTGTACGCGCTCCGCCTACATGGAGAGCGCCGGTAGGGCTGGGGGCGAAGCGGACGCGGACAGAGTCGGTCATGGGTCCTTCCTTGTGTATTCAACAGCCTTATAGGAGGCTGTTGAAAAACGAAACACCGGCCGCCGGAACACACTGAGCAGCACGATAGTACGCCATCGGTCGCGCGAATAGCGCTGCTATTCGCGCTTCCTCTATCCTCCTCTCGCACGTGCTGATCGTGTTCTGGCGGCGAAGTGTCATATTTTCAACAGCCTTATAACGGTACCAAGAGTTTTCAAACTGTATCATTCTCCACCACGGCTCCTGTCCCGATGAGGTTCTTCGGTTCGGTCGAGGAGGTCCTGGAAGCGCTGGGCTGCACTTTCACGCTCGGCTTTTTGGGCCGCTTGGACGCGGGATGCAGCGTCGTCGAGGTCGGGCTTCTTACGCTGGGAGCGTTCCAGAAGGCCGTCGATGGTGACGTCACCCTGCTCGTCGGCCGCCTGTTTTAGTATGGCCAGCAGCTCCTCCTGGAGCGATCGCTGGTTGTAGGCGGCACGGTTGCGGAGCCGGCGGGCGATGTCGTCGGGTACGTTCTTGACGAAGAGGTTGACGGGCATGCGATGGCTCCTCTCTCTGCAGCGCGGCGGTATCGTGCGGGCGGGCCGCCCGCAGCAGCGATCGCGGGCCGCGCGGGGGATTCCCTCCAAAAATATTCTATACTTTGGTTGTTATTTGTACTCTGTCGACGAGAAAGCAGGCTGCGATCGTTTCCCACGCACAGAGCGATGACCGTGTTCCAAGCGATGACCATGTTTCCAATGCTCAGGGTGGCACCCCCCGGCGCAGCCTCGGCCAGCGTGGAGCCGGAGGCAATGGCGGCTCAGGGCCGCCGTCACCGGATCCCATGAACGAAGACGAGCGGCGCCGGCGTATGCGCCACCAGATGTGGTCTATCATCACCTACATAGTCGTCGCCCTCGTCGCCCTCTACCTCTTTCAGCAGTTCGTCGTGAACCCCATGGGCAACCCGTCCACCGAGCTCGAGTACAGCGCTTTCAAGGCCAAGGTGGCTGAAGGACAGATACTGAATGCCGTGATCGGTGATACGAAAATCACGGGCACCATGAAGAACCCAAATGAGACTGAGCCACTTGAATTCACCACCAATGCTCTGCAGGGGGCGGACACCAATCTCGTGTCGGAGTTGCAAAAGGCCGGTGTCGCGTACTCCTTCAAGGAGCCTTCCAGTCCCGTTGGCGGCATCCTCGTCAGTCTGCTGCCCTTCCTGCTTATCGGTGTCTTTTGGTACCTCATCTACCGACGAATAGCGGGTGCGGCCGGCAGAGGTGGCCCCGGCGGAATCTTCGGGGTGGGTAAGAGCAAAGCTACGCAGGTCACCCCGGAGCAGGTAGGGGTCACCTTCAAGGACGTGGGGGGCGCCGATGAAGCTATCGCCGAACTCCAGGAGATCATCCAGTTCCTGAGGACGCCCGACTACTTTGCCCGTCTGGGCGGACGCATTCCCAAAGGTGTACTTCTCGTGGGGCCACCCGGGACCGGCAAGACCCTGCTGGCCAAGGCTACGGCCGGTGAGGCCGGAGTGGCTTTCTTCGAGAGCAGTGGTTCGGAGTTCGTGGAGATGTTCGTCGGTGTGGGCGCCGCACGTGTTCGTGACCTCTTTGAACAGGCTCGTAAAGCGGCGCCGGCCATCGTGTTTATCGACGAGATCGACGCCATCGGCCAGTCCCGGGGGGGCGGCGTCACCATGGGCGGTGGCAACGACGAACGCGAGCAGACGCTCAATCAGTTGCTGGCTGAGATCGACGGTTTCAGCAGCGACACTTCGCGTCCGGTCATACTAATGGCCGCTACCAACCGCCCCGAAGTGCTCGACAAAGCTCTACTGCGGGCCGGTAGATTCGACCGGCAGGTGGAAGTGGGCAATCCCGATCTCATCGGACGGATACAGATCCTCAAGATCCATAGCAGGGATATTCGGTTGGCTCCTGATTTCGACCTCGACCGGGCCGCCCGCATTACTCCGGGCTTCAGCGGCGCCGACCTGGCCAATGCCATGAACGAAGCGGCCTTGCTTGCGGCTCGTCGCAACGCCCCGGCCGTTACCATCAAAGACTTCGAGGCTGCTATGGAGCGTGTCATCGCTGGCCTGGAGAAGAAGACGCGGGTCATGAACGATCAGGAACGGAACACGGTCGCCTACCACGAGTCAGGGCATGCTTTGGTTGCCACCCTGGTGCCGCACGCCGACCCGGTGGCCAAGATTAGCATCATCCCGCGGGCACGGGGAGCCCTTGGCTACACGCTGCAGATGCCTACCGAGGACCGCTACATCTTGACGCAGGATGAGCTCATGGACCGTATAGCCATGATACTGGGCGGCCGTGCTGCTGAGGAGACGGTGTTCCACACCATCAGTACGGGGGCCAGCGACGACATCATGAAGGCCACCGATCTCGCGCGACGCATGATCACTGAGTTCGGTATGAGCTCTAAGTTGGGCTCTGTGCGCTACGCGGGTCAGGCGCTGCAGTATCTGGGCGGCGTGGTGCAGGACAACAGTCAACTAAGCCCGCAGACCAGGGAGTTGATCGACGCTGAGGTTCGAGACATCGTCATGACGCAGTACGAACGCGCTCAGCAGCTCTTGCGCGAGCACCGGAGAGCTCTCGACATCCTGGCTGCAGAGCTTCTGGAGCACGAGACACTGGACGGAGCCGCGGTACAGAAGGCCTTGGATATCGAGAGAGCTGAGAGTGCCGTGATCCCTGGAGACGAGGTGGACCCTCCGCCGCCGGCCTAACAGGCTGCGGCTGGCGGCTGCTTCTTAGGGGACCCTCTGGTGTAGGCTCGACAGGGCCGCCCTCATCCTCGTGAGTGCTTGGGTTAGGAGCACCCGGCTGCATCCAAAGTTGAGACGGACGTAGCCTGGGCCTTCGAATTCGGTCCCGTCGGAGAGGCCTACGCCGGCGGCTTCGAAGAAGCCCACCGGATTGGTGATGCCGGTTCCACGTGTGTCTATCCAGGCCAGATAGGTCGCTTCGACGTGCGCGATCTCCAGCCCGGCCATGCCGGCTACCTCCGACTCTACCAGGTCACGATTGCTCCGTAGATAGGTCAACAGTGCCTGGCGCCAGGGCTCTCCTTGCTCGTAGGCGGCTTGGGCTGCTACGTAGCCAAGGGCGTTCACATGTGGAACGATTCCCGTCATGGCCCGCCGGAAGTCATGGCGCAGCTCGGGGTTGCTGATGACGGCGAAAGAGCAGCCCAGCCCTGGGATATTGAAGGTCTTGCTGGGTGCCATGAGGGTTATGGTCTGCGCGGCCACTTCGGGCGAGAGACAGGCCAACGGCAGATGACATGCTTGCTCATCGAGGATGAGTCCGGCATGGATGTCATCGGAACCGATGACCAGGCCTCTACGTAGGGCCAGCGCTGCCAACGCGTTCAGTTCCTTGGTCGTCCAGGCCCGACCGACCGGGTTGTGGGGAGAGCAGAGAAGGAGTAGCCGCGTGTGAGGGGAGAGCGCGTTCTCCAGCGCGCTCAGATCCATCTCCCAACGGCCGTGGTGGCAGCGCAGGGGTACCTTCACCAATCCGCGTTCAGCTAGGAGGGGTGCGGAGAGAAAGGGGGGATAGATGGGTGTGAAGGTGGCCACATCGTCTCCGCGTCTGCCTACGGCCCGGCAGAGTACGTTGAGTCCTGTGACCAGGCCGGGGAGCCACACGATCCATTCCGGTTGCACATCCCAGCCGTACTCGGAGAGAAGGTTTGCCCGCACAGCTGTCATGAGGCCTGCAGGAGGCTGTCCGTACCCGAACACACCATGGTCGATACGCCGGTGTAATGCGTCGATGACGGCGGGGGGCGAAGGGAAGTCCATATCGGCCACCCATAAGGGTATGACATCGCGACCTGCGTACTTGTCCCACTTGAGACTACCCGTGTTGGCGCGGTCGACGACTGTGTCGAAGTCGAACACGCCGCTGTGTATGTGACGCGGCGAGGGCGTGCCTGCTGCAGAAGAGCGAGGAGGGCCACCGAGGTGGCCCTCTATGTGTCTACCGTGTCTCACCTCGAAGCTGTCGACAGTGTCGCCGGTAGTATCGGCGACAGCGGCTCAGAGGTTGCTGAACGAAAAATCACCGTGCTACCGTGACCGTCTCTATGACTATTGGTTCTGCGGGGACGTCCGAGTGCATGCCCGACTGGCCTGTGCTCACTCGCCCGATGGCGTCAACGACGTCCAAGCCCTCTACTACCCGGCCGAACACCGCGTAGCCCCATCCCTGCGGGGTCTTGCCGGTGTGGTCGAGGAAGTCGTTGTCTTTGAGGTTGATGAAGAATTGACTGCTGGCGCTGTGCGGATCGGGAGTCCGGGCCATAGCGATGGTGCCTCGTTCGTTGCGCAGGCCGTTGTCGGCCTCGTTGGTGATGGGCGCTGAAGTCGGCTTCTGGTTCATGGAGGCGTCGAACCCGCCGCCCTGGATCATGAAGTTCGGGATGACGCGATGGAATATGGTGCCCACGAAATAGCCCGAATCGGCGTAGGCTAAGAAGTTCTCGGTGCTGATGGGTGCTTTCTCGGCCTCCAGCTCGACGACGATATCGCCCTTCGAGGTCGCCAGGGTTACTTGCGGGTTGTGCTGTTCTGTCATGTGCTGCCCCTTTCTAGTTCGTGGCTGTCTCATCTTGCCATGAGTGGGTCCCCAGTGTCTTATTGTTGCCCGCTCTCGAGCCGGCCTGTAGCATAGGCGTACGGACGAGACACGAGCGCTGTCCGATCGGAGGTGGATAGGTGCCGAGCTTTCTCGTGACCCTGTTGTGGGTAGCCTTCGCTGCTCTCTGGATATTCTCCCAGAATACTCTGAACTACGTCTTTGACTGGATCCAAGGTCTTTCGCTTGTTGCTGAGATAATCGTATGGATACTCTTTTTACCCTGGGTCGCGGCGCTGTGGATATGGCATGCCGATTGGCCTTTTTGGCTCCGGCTCATCCTCATATTCGGAATCGCACTCGCGACCATCGGCGGTGCTCACAGTAGAGACCGCAGCCAGCGCAAAGCCTGAACCGCAAGGAGGGCAACGAAGTGCATGTCCCACCATTGGACCCTGACGACCTGACGGAGCACACAGCCCTGAACCGCATATCGTGGAATGCCGACTCCGACATCTACCAGAGCGACCACGGACCGCAGTTGGCTGCGTCGGGTGGCTGCGCATGGGGTGTTTGGCAGATTCCGGAGACCGAGTTGCAGGTGCTGGGCGATGTCGCGGATAAAGACGTCCTCGAACTGGGATGCGGTGCGGCGCAGTGGTCGATAGCTTTAGCCGGCCGAGGGGCCCGTCCGGTAGGACTCGATGTGGCTGAGAACCAGTTGGTGCATGCGCGTCGGCTCATGGTCGAGGCCGGTGTGGAGCTCCCTCTCGTGCACGCCAGTGCTGAAGCTGTGCCCTTGCCCGACGAGAGCTTCGACATCGTCTTCTCCGATTACGGGGGCATGAGTTTTGCTGATCCGTATGAGACCGTACCAGAGGTAGCGCGGTTGCTTCGACCGGGTGGTCTGTTGGCATTCTGCGGGACGACGCCCATCATTGAGATGTGCTATCCGGAAGATGACGATCATCCGGGCGATCGTCTACTTGAGAACTATTTCAGCATGTGGAGACTGGCCTGGGAAGATTATGTGGAGTTTACACTGCCCTATGGGGCCTGGATCCGTCTCTTCCGGGCTCACGGATTCTTCATCGAAGACCTGATCGAGTTGCGTCCGACTGAGACCGCTACCAGCACGTTCCGTGATGAGGTCGACCTACTCTGGTACCGGCGCTGGCCGGGAGAGCAGATCTGGAAGGTGCGTAAGGAGAACTAGAGCAGCGCCCAGGGCGGTGCCTTCTGAATGAGGTACCGCCCCGGGCCGTGGCTTTTTGGTCAGTAGGCTTCGACGAACAACTCGTAGTAGCTCTGCGGGTGCAGGCACGCAGGGCATACATCCGGCGCAGTCGTGCCCTCGTGGATGTAGCCGCAGTTGCGACAGTGCCACATGACCGGCGCCTCGCGCTTGAACACGCGGCCATTGTTTACGTTGTCGAGCAATTTGCGGTAACGGGTCTCGTGGGCTTCCTCTGCTTCCGAGATCTCGCGAAAGGAGGTGGCTATGGCGGGGAAGCCCTCTTTCTCGGCTACGTCGGCGAATTCCGGATAGAGCATGCTCCATTCTTCGTGTTCGCCCTCGGCAGCGGCTAAGAGGTTCTCCGCAGTCGTGCCGATCTTGCCGGCCGGATAGGTGGCGGTTATCTCTACCGGTCCGCCTTCCAGGTAACCAAAGAAGGTCTCTGCATGCTCCTTCTCGTTGGCAGCCGTCTCTAGGAAGATGGCGGATATCTGTTCGAAGCCCTCCTTCTTCGCTTTGCTGGCGAAGAATGTGTAGCGGTTCCTAGCCTGGCTCTCACCGGCAAATGCCTTCAAAAGATTCTGTTCAGTCTCGGTCCCTTTGACGCTCATAGATGGGCTGCTCCTTTCGTTTGTGCCGGACACTGCGCGCGGTGCCCTGCTCAGATGCGAAGCTTATGCCCATAGCATATCTTGTCCTCGGGGAACGTGTGCGGGGAGATCTCGGCCCCATGAACGGATGAGAATGTGGGTATATACGTAGCGTATCCACCGAAGGCCGTGTCAAAAAGGTGGATCCGGACGAGGGCGAAAGGCAGGCTAGAGGCGGATGGGTTTAGAGGACTACAGAAAGAAGCGGCACTTTGACAAGACTCCGGAGCCGACCGGCGGAACGTCGACCGGCTCGCCTGATGTCGTGGCCGGGGAAGATGGTGATGTATCCACCGCCACTGCTGCAGCGGCGCTGGTGACCGTTGCTCCCGTTGCCGGCGTGGCACTCGGATCGGCTGCGTCGGCGGGATCACCTTCTGAGAGGGGCTTCCTGTACGTGATCCAGAAACATGCCTCCCGCCGGCTCCACTACGACTTCAGATTGGAACTGGATGGAGTCCTCGTGTCTTGGGCGGTGCCCAAGGGGCCCTCCCTCAATCCCAAGGATCGCCGTTTGGCGGTGAGAGTGGAGGACCACCCTTACGATTACGGGGCCTTTGAGGGGATCATCCCTGAGGGGCAGTACGGGGCAGGTACCGTCCAGCTCTGGGATCGAGGCACATGGGAGCCCGAAGGGGATGCCCGCGAGGGGCTGTCACGTGGCAGCCTCAAGTTCACGTTGCATGGAGAGAAGCTGAAGGGCGGGTGGGCGCTGGTGCGCATGAAAGCACGCCCGGGCGAAGGCAATGTGGAGAATTGGCTGCTCATCAAGCACCGTGACGATGAGGCCGTGCCGGGTGACGGCGAAGCCGTGCTTCGCGATCACGATCGGTCTGTGGTGAGCGGACGCACGGTGGAAGATATCACCGCGGCACCCTGAGGTAGCGCTGAGGCTGGTGCAGCCGTCGCAGGCGGTGGGAAGGCAGTGTCAGGCCGGGCTGTGGTAGTGTTCCCCCGTAACCGTGGCCGTTGGCGGTGTGCGGAAGATGGGATTCCCGCAGTCTCCCGGCATGGCATGGTGTGTATGAGCTTAGGGGGTTGTAGACGTGGAAGACGTTCGAAACAAACTGCAACAGAAATACTATGTGGATAGGATCGACGAGAGAGACCGCGCGGGAGGCGATCGCTGCGATTCTAAGTACTTCGTCCTCGACTACATCCATGATCCGTATTCGATCCCAGCGCTGGAAGCGTACGCCGAGGCATGTAGCAACGATTTTCCTAATCTGTCTATGGAGATAAGCGCGCTGGTGCGCGGGCTCAAGAAGGAAGACTGAAGCTCGATATCGCGGGAAGCTCGACGTCGCGGATCGCGGAAACCCGACGTCGCCGGATTCTTTCTGCCGACCTCGGTCGCCCCACCCCGGTCGTTCCACCCGGTTTGCACAGGCCCCGGGTTAGACGGGGAGGTTCCAGGTCTGCACCTTTAGCTGCTTCGTACTAGCGAAGCGGTAGGTGCGTCCATCGACAAGGAGGGTCGCCGTATCCGGCTCCACCTCGATGGACATCGTGGCCTGGGGATGCCGGGCCCTCATGATGTTGGCCAACAGGACGGCCTTCTCGGCCCCGTCTCCTCGTTTGTAGTTCCAGACTTCGTCGGGTTGGGCTAGGCGCCCCGGCTCGTCGTATATGGACTCCTGGACGAGTTCTCTCACCGCCGCCACGGCGTCATCGTCACTCAACTCGGCCGTCGCAGCTACAGATACCGGACAGCGCTCCAGCGCCGCCTTGAGAAAGGGCTCGGACGCTGTGCGGTTCAGGTCGCGATAGGCGTAAAAAGCCAGGTCGGCGAACTCGTTACTGTCGCGAATGGTCTCCAGGCGGGTGATGACCGCAGTCCGGTCCATTCCCACAGCGATGTCCAGCGGCGGCTGGGTGCGTTGAAAGGTTTTGCTCGCCGCATCGGGCAGCCGTGGGTCGACCCAACAGAAACTGCGTAGGCGTGCAATGGTGTCTTCGGCCTGGGGGCAGGATTCGGCCAGCTCGCGTACCAGTAGGTCGAAATCTTCTGCCTTGCGGATGTCGAGCCTGCGTTCCTCGATCAGCTGTTCCAGATCGCCCAAGATTATGCGGTCGGGCAGGGGGTGCGACTCGAAGTCCTCGCCGGCCACCTCCATCATCAACCGTTTTCTCGTGGTGTCGTTGAAGCGATACGGACAATTGTACTCGTAGGCGAGGAGCTTCTCCGTGGCGATGTACTTGTTGGTGCCGAAATTGAACCAGCGGACCTGGAAACACTTCTGCAGGTCGGCGCTGTGGCGGATGAAGTTGCCCAAGATCTCCGCGGACAGAGGCGTCTGCAGATAGCGTCGCAGCTTGGTCGCAAAGCGCCGGTAGGCCTTGGGGTCGATGGTCGCCTCGGGGAACAAGATATGGATGCAGCCGCTTTCATGAGCCACTATGGTGACCCGCTCGTTTTCTAGAGCTCGTCGCGCTTGGGCGGACAGGGCAGTCCCGTTGAACCACATGGTTTTGGTGACCAGGCGACGATTGTTTGTGAGGATGCCGGCGCCCACATCGACGAAGTTCTGGGAGTGAAGGGGGGTGGCCATGAGGAAGATATCCTTCAGGGGTATGTCGGCCACCACGAACAGAGCGGCTGCATATAGAGCGGCCAGCGAGACGCATTCTCCGGCGCCGGCTGCGTACTCCGGTCTGAAGCGGAAGGCATCCATGGCTTCCACGGTTTCAGTCTTCCAGTAGGGGATGATGTCCCCTTCGTATTTGTCGAGTCCGAAGTGGGTCCGGATGTCGATATCGAAGTAGTACCTATCGCCTTCGTAGCCGAAAAGGGCGTTCGACTGAGCCAGCGCTTCGGGAGAGACGTAATCTGCGAAGCGACTGATCTCGCGTGGTTTGGAGGTTAGGCCCCAGGTATTGAGGTCGAGATTGAAGGCGTAGTGATCCATGATGTACTGCTTGACCCGGGTGATGCGGCGGTACGGGGTCATCTTATCCAGGCCGTCGAACCAGGGGTCGTCACGCCAGCGCCAGATACGAGGCGACATGATGTTGGCCAGTACTAGGCTGTACATCAACTCGGGGAAGATGAACACTTCCATGTCGGAGAGTGTGACTGCTGAGGATCTGCGTTCCAGTTGACGTGTGTCCATCACCGGCTCCTAGATCTCGGGCTGCCGGCGCGATTGTCTGGATTGCCTGCGTTCGGTCAGCGTTTCTACGACGTGTTTGAGGCCTGATAGCACGGCCAGAGCGATGGCCACCCACAAGAGGAAGAGGGATACGGTGATCAGGCTCTTGATATCCAGCATACCGGCCACCAGGAATATGATCAGAGCGAGACTTTGCACCACCATCTTCGCTTTGCCGAAGGCGTTCGCCATGCGCACGCGGTCGCCCGGTCTGGCGATGCGCAGGCCGACGGCCATCATAAGCAGCTCGAGCGCGATGAAAGCCAGGATGATTTGGACTACGAGATATTCATAACCTATCCAGGCCAGAACTGAACCAACCAGGAGTTTGTCCGCCACCGGGTCGATAATGATGCCCACCTTGGTGATTTGATCCCGGGTTCTCGCCATGGCCCCGTCGATGAAGTCGGTGCAGATCGCGATCACGAACACCACAAAGGCCCACCAGCGCAACTCGTAGTGGAGAAGGAGGAGGACCACCGGGGTGAGTATGAACCGCAGTATCGTGAGGTGATTCGGCCGGCTCCAGCTGGGAAAAAGCCACAGGAGGCATGTGCGCACAATGTTGTCGGTAAAACGTTGGGCCTCTGTGATCCGTTCCTCCCCCCTCTCTTGACTGAGGGGAGCGGAAGACGTCGCCTGCTCGGCGTTATCTGTAGCTGTGTTGTTCCGGTCGGTTTCCGAGAAGTCCAAAAACGCACCCTGTTGATGTCTCCGTCACGTGTCGTCACGTGTCCTTGGGCATCGTACTGCCTTGACCCTCTCCTGTCGAGGGGTGTTTCGGTTATCTCGTCGTACGCAAAGCCGCTCCGCCCATAGTATCCGCGGTATCCGCGCGTTGGACGTCATCATGTGGGCCGGCCTGTTATGATGCGCGCGACCCTTTTCTGTCTGTCACGACTATCATCGGAGCGGTTGATGAATACACCCGACCTTGCACTCTCCGACCTGGGTTCGTACTTTCCCGACGACTTCACGCCCGAAGAAAGGGCCAAGGCCCAGACCTTCTTTCTGAAAGAATTGGCTGCCGGAGCGCACCGGTTCTATAGGGGCAAGATGGAAAGTATGCCCAAAGCGGGCTTCTATGGTTTCAATTGGTTCAACGTCTACTACACGCCCGGCGTCTCCGTGGTCTCGACCTCCATCCGCGACGACAACGACGCTTCTTTCGAACTCAGCAATCGCGGTAATCTCGTGGCTGTGGTCAGCGATTCCACCCGCGTATTGGGTGATGGCGACGTGACGCCTGCCGGGGGCTTGGGAGTGATGGAGGGCAAAGCCTTCCTCATGAAGTACCTGGGTGGTGTGGACGGTGTGGCCCTCTGTGTCAACAGCTACAACAAAGAGGGTAAACACGACCCGGACAAGATCATTGACTTCGTGAAGATGGTCGAGCCGAGTTTCGGTGCCGTCAACCTTGAGGATATCTCTCAGCCCAACTGCTTCAAAGTGCTTGAGACTCTACGCGAGGAGTGTGACATCCCCGTCTGGCACGATGACGCCCAGGGTACGGCCAGTGTGATCCTGGCCGGCATCACTAATGCCCTACGTGTGGTAGGCAAGGAGCTCAACAACGTGAACGTCGTACTTCTGGGTGCGGGAGCCGCCAACAGTACGACCGCCCGTCTGTTACTTGCCGACGGGGCGGATCCGGAGAGGATGGTCGCCATTGACGTCTTCGGAGGGGTGCACAAGAAGCGTGACGACCTGAGGACCGATGAGGCCTACGCGTCGGTGTGGAAGATAGCGCAGTCGACCAATCCTATGTGTGTGGACACGGCTGAGGAGGCCTTCAAAGGGGCCGACATCGTCATCGCGGCCTCAAAGCCTGGGCCGGATACCATCAAGCCGGCGTGGATCAGCTCCATGGCAGCCAAGCCCATCCTGTTCGCCTGCGCAAACCCGGTGCCGGAGATATACCCCTACGCGGCCAAAGAAGCAGGTGCTTACGTGGTGGCCACCGGCCGGGGTGATTTCCCCAACCAGGTGAACAACTCCATCGGTTTCCCCGGCATCCTCAAGGGCACCTTGATGGTGCGGGCCCGCAAGATAACCGACAAGATGGCCATCGCTGCAGCCCACGCCGTAGCCGATTACGTGCAGGAGACGGGTATCAGTCCGGAGCGCATCATGCCCTCCATGCAGGAGACTGAGGTCTTCGCCCGCGAAGCGGCCGATGTAGCCATGCAGGCCATCGCGGACGGTGTGGCCCGTGTGCAGTTGACCTGGGACGAGGTTTACAACACCACGTTGGCCGACATACAGGAAGCCCGCAGGACTATCGCCTTGTTGCAGGAGAGCGGACATATTGCGACTCCCGACCTCAAGATGCTCGAGGATGCCCGTGACCGTGCCATCGCCATGGTGAGAAAATAAAGGATGATGGGTATGAGATGGTGGGCATGAACCTCTTGTCGAGATGTAATCCCGGGAGGTGGCGATGATGTTCACACCACGATGGGAGTGGAGCAGTGAGTGGGGGGGATGGCTCTTAGGTGCCATCGGTGGCATCGCGTTTCTGGTCATCCTTGCCATCCCTTGGTTCTTCTTCCTGCTGAATCTGCAGAACCTGTTGAACCGTGTCGAGCCGCGCAACCGCGCCATGTCCGCAGGGCACGTATGGCTCAACTTCATCCCCATCTTCAATCTGGGTTGGTTTCTGTACACAGTGGTGAAGATCAAGGAGTCCGTCGAGGCCGAGTATCGCTCGCGGAACCGGCCGCTCGAAAATGATATGGGGTACAACGTCGGCCTAGTGACGGGTGTGCTGGGTATCGCCTCGTTCTTCTTGGGCTGGATACCGGTGCTGGGTTGGGGTATGGCTATCGCTCAGCTCATTTGTTGGGTTCTCTATTGGTTGAAAACGGCTGAACTCAAGGAGCGGCTGGGTGGGGCGGCGACGCAGACTCGAAGGCACGGGACCTATGCTGGGCCTCATGGGTCCGGTGTCTCCGGCGGATACGTACCGCCCGAGCCACCGTCCTTTGCCGAGGCGGCCCTAGATATCTCCACGCCTGACGACGAGACGCCTGCACACAACAAGGCAGAGGTGCCTGCGTCTGAGACCGAAGCGTGCGGTAAAGAGACCACTGAGGCGGATACTCAGCGAACGTCGTGCACGTGCGCGGTGTGTGGCACGGAATACCTGCCCAGCGACAATTTCTGCCGCACCTGCGGTCTACGCCTGCCCCAGTGAGGCGGCTGCGCCGTGCTCGCGTTATTCTTTGGCGGTCTCGTAGGTGGTGACTGTGCAGCGGTTGCGGCCGGCGTTTTTGCTTTTGTAGAGCAATGAGTCGGCCCGGGAGATGAGTCCGGCGACCGTGTCGTCGGGGCGCACAAGGGTGGCTCCCAGCGAGATGGTCACGTGCAGGGGCGGTTCGACGGTATTGAGGTATGAACTGGCGACCAGCATGCGCAGCTTGTCGGACGTCTTGGCTAGGTGCTCTTCGGTGACGTCGTAGAGGAGGACCAGGAACTCTTCTCCTCCCCAACGCCCGACATGATCTGTCGAGCGCACGTTGTGCTGCAAGGAGTTCGCGACCATTTTGAGAGCCTCGTCGCCTACGACGTGTCCATATCGGTCGTTAATGTCCTTGAAGTTGTCCACGTCGATAAAGAGCAGTCCCGCTCGGCGGTCACTAGTCGAGCTCTCGGTGATGAGGCGCTTCAGATGCAACTCTAGGCTGCGGCGGTTGCCGATCCCCGTCAACGGGTCGATCCCCAGAGCCTTGTTTAATTCGCGTAGCTGCTTGAGGGCGCTGGAAAGTGTGGAGTGATGGCTGAAGATCTTAACCGCAGCCGTCACATCGCCAGCTTCATTGTGTAGGGGCACGGTGTGTACTAGTACGGGCAGACGATAACCATCGGCATGGCGCAAATAAACGAAGACCTCGTGGGGCTGTCCGTCCGTAATGGTGGCGGCCAAAGGGCAATCACTCCTGCACAAGGATCGACCTGAGGCGTCCACATAGTCGAGGATGTCGTCACTGCATTTGCTACCCAACACCCGTTCTCTGCTGTAACCAGAGATGGTTTCCGCAGCGGCGTTCCAGTATGTGATGCGGCGGTCTGGAGTCACGATGTAGATGCCTTCGCGGACGTTCTCCATGACGACGGCGCAGAGATCAGTGCTCTCACCCATGGCCGGGCTCCCCCCCTCGGTCGGGCCTGCGTCTGCGTCTGAGTATATCTGCAAGTGGCTCAATTGTTTAGGAAGTGTCGCTCGGTGCGGTCGAGTGCGATATCGCAGGTTATCTCGTAGTTTATGGTGTCCAAATGGTGGGCTATTTCCTCTACGGTGATGCGTTCGTCGTTGTCGGTTCCGATCAGCGTCACTGTGTCGCCGACCTGGACTCGTCCGTCGGTGCCGATATCCACGCCGAAGGAGTCCATGGATACACGTCCCACCATAGGATAGCGCCGTCCGTTGATGAGTACCTCCCCCCGATTGCTGAGTCCTCGTGATACGCCATCGCCGTAGCCGATGGGCACCAGGGCTACGTCGGTTGCCTGGGCGGCCTGGAACGAGTGTCCGTAGCCGACACTCTCCCCGGCGGGGACGCGCTTGACGAGCACTACCTGAGACTTCCACGAGAGCGCCGGCCGGAGTCCCTCTGCTACGGCATCGTCCTGCCAGGGGGAGAGGCCGTAGACTGCACAGCCGCAGCGGGCCATGTCGAGGTGCGCATGAGGAGCGGATATGGTCGCGGCGCTGTTTGCAGCATGGGCGATCACCCGGGGCCACTCTTGGCGCACGCGTTCGACGGCGGGCAGGAAGCGTTTCAGCTGGCGATCGATGGACGAAGGGTCTTCAGTTGCGCAGGCGAAGTGGGTCATGACACCCACCAGCTCAACCCCGGGGATTCCGCGGATGGATTGTAGAAATCCGTCTACCTGAGCAGGGAAGAGACCCTGTCGGTTCATGCCGCTATCGATCTTGAGGTGGACTTTGGCCTTCCACCGCGAGCTGCGTAGCGAGGGAAGTACTTCCGCCATGTGCTCACTGACGACCGCGAACTCCACCTGTTGCCGGGCCAACTCTTCGTATTGGTCGAGGCTATACAAGGGGCCCATCACCAGGATGCCGGAAGCGAAGCCGGCGTCGCGAAGGGCCACAGCTTCCTCGGCGGTGGCCACCGCCACTCCGCATGCTCCCGCAGACACGACCGACTGGGCGACCCGGAGCATCCCGTGGCCGTAGGCATCGGCCTTGACGGCTACCATCAGGCGCGCATCTCGCCCTAACCTGTCTCGGAGAAAGGCGACGTTGTGCCGGATGGCAGCTAGATCTATGAGTACACTACTGCGTTGTGAGTGCTTCATCCTGACCCTTCCAACGGGATGCGGCAGACAAAGCTAGCATAGCCGGCTCTGTTCCGCGGCGATATTTTCGATGGTTGGAGGACAGGGGGTTGTGTGCTAGCATGGCCGGGCTGCGCGCTTGATGGGCGGCAGCGGCAATGTGCCCCCATCGTCTAGCGGCCTAGGACATCGCCCTTTCAAGGCGACGGCGGGGATTCGAATTCCCCTGGGGGCACTTCCCATATAGTGTCTGGGCGCATAGGGCGCATAGCTCAGTGGGAGAGCACCTGCCTTACAAGCAGGGGGTCGCAGGTTCAAATCCTGCTGCGCCCACTTGTGAGATAATGTGGTGATTGACACAACGCGGGGGCGTAGTTCAGTTGGTTAGAACGCCGGCCTGTCACGTCGGAGGTCGCGGGTTCGAGTCCCGTCGCTCCCGCCTCGTGGTCTCTGGGGTTCCGAAACCCTAGATGAATGTTCTCCCGGCCGGCGCAGGGCGTCGTGTCGGGAGTGTCTTTTGTGGCGGGATAGCTCAGTCGGTAGAGCACATGACTGAAAATCATGGTGTCCCCGGTTCAAATCCGGGTCCCGCCACCTACCGTTGTTAATTTGACAATGAACCCGGTGCGGTTCACCTTCCTGTACGACAGTCTCAAGGTGATTCGTTAGTTTAGAGTTGCCGAACTTTGGCGTGGCGGCGGCAGGCCGCCGCCACGACACAGAAAATTAGAAGGTCACGTCCCGTCAAGTCGTGTACGAGTCTTATCGTTCCATCCGCTCCGTTCTCTAGTTCATCACCTCAGCTCGCCATGGGCAGGGGCACCACCCGGGACATAATCTCCTCGTTGATATCGGTGGGGATGGCTGAAGGTTCCAATGCCTTGGCGGGCGACTCAGCACTCATGTAGCGCCGAGCCGCCTGCCACTCATCGCGCTCCTCAGACTAAGACCGCTTCCCCTAAGCAGATGATGGAACTCCTGCCTGGGGAGATGCCACGGCGGCCTCATCCAGCATCCGAGCGATCTCGGGGAATCGCTCATCGACCTGGGCGATTACGCGCATGAGTTGGGTTTACACCTCATAGACTGAGGTCTGAGTGAAGATGGTCAGCACCAGTGTGACCACGAAAAGCTGGGCTTCGATCGGGGGATCTGGCAGAGCACGTTACACATGAAGTGGGTCCGGCATCTTTGCCGGGAGCATCCGGGAAGCAGGGTTGCGCACTCACCGGGTTCTTGTGGTTACCAGAGATGGCCAGAGGCATGCCGGAGAGACCTCGGTTGAAGGATCCTTGCGGAATCTGCTCCAGGCGGCCTCGTCTTTGCTCGTGAAGATATCCAGCCCCAGGATTTTCCGGTGACCATCAGTGGAGACGGCGGTGGTAACGACGGTAGCGACCGAGGCTACCCTCCCGTCCTTAGCGACTTTCACCACGAGAGCATTGAGCCGCAGGCAGGGATAGGGACCGCCCTCACAGATGACGGCTACCAGAGCTCGCCAACACACGCAGCATCTCGCACAGAAGATCGACAGTCATCTACCACATCGAGCGAGCAAGCCTTGGTGGAACAACTTCGGTGAGTCCTTCAACAAGTGGCACGCGATGAATGCCCAAACACCACCGAGTTTTGGAGCATTGACTACGCCCGCGTGGTTCTGGAATTATGGTGTATTGCATACACCACCGAACAGCTGCACAGCCCTCTGGACTATCTGGCACCAGAAGAATCCACTGCCTCTTGAGGCGCAGCATGAGGAAGTCAGCTAGGATAATGCATGAGGAGCTCAGCTAGGATAACAATATGCCGGTGGCCTTAACATTCGGTGATGCACTGCGAAGGGGACTGGATCAGAGGCAAACGGAGAGAGCGGAGTTATCTGAAGGATGGCCTAAATGAGAAGGATTTATTTTCTTATAATAGCAATAGTTATATTATTAATAGCCGTACCACTTGTTCTCTGGCAAATAGAACCTGATAAAGGTTGTCATGTGGCAATAATCGATAAAACTGTGTCTAATGAGACATATCGCGAACATAATGGCCTTATCTTTCTATTAAATCATTTGAAATATAAGGATGAGTCAGGCGCTATATTTGATAAAAAAGAAGATTATTTCGGGTTTTCGTTGAATGAAGAAGATGAAAGCTACGAGCTAAGGCCGCTGCCAAAAGACTATAGTGACTATGATGTTATTTATATAGCAGATACCTACGGTGTTTATGAAGAGGATTTACCCTGGGTAGAAAAGAAAAGAGAAGGCTCGCAATCAAAAAAAATCTACGGTGGGCTAGAAGAGGAAGAATGGCTTAATATTGTCGACAGATTAGCGGATAAAAATAAGAGCTTGTTTGTTGCAGAATATAATACGTTTGCTTCGCCTACCAAAAAAGAGGTAAGAGAAAATATAACCAACTTTCTGGGTGTTAGTTGGACAGGGTGGGTAGGGCGATATTTTGATGAGTTAGATTATAATAAAAATAAGGAAATCCCACAGTGGGTAATAGATAAATTTGGGAAGTCATGGAAGTATAGCGGCCAAGGGTTTATTTTAGTAAATGACATTGATTTCCAAATCATCGTCCTAGAAACGTCAAAACATGTTTCTGATAGCGGGATTAATATTTCCTTCACCGAAGAGGGAGAAGACTTCTTTGGACTTAAAAAAAGTCCTGAATATTCATATTGGTTTGATATCATTACCCCTAAACAGGGTTCAGACGTGCTGGCCAACTATAATTGGAGTTTAACCCAAAGCGGGAAGGAACTTCTGGAGAAAAACGGAATCCCTACTAAGTTTGCTGCAGTTGTAAGAAGTGAACGAGGATCCTGCACCAGCTACTATTTTGCAGGAGATTATAACGATATAAGTCAAGTATCAAGTACATACAAATTAAAGGGTCTGCAAAAACTACGCAGTGTACTAGAAATAGATCCAGACCGTGCCTTCTACTGGTCGACGTACTTCCCTATGATGAAGAGGATATTAGAGAACTTCAACAGTACCTCTTCGCAGGAAAGTACACAGCAGGGAAGTGCAAACGTAGAAGGTAAGGAAAAGAACTTATATAATGCAAGAATAAAGGACGATAGTTTCCAGATCTTAAGAGAAGGAAAGTGGGAGAGTATTACATTAAAAGGTGTAAATATAGGTATGGGTAAGCCGGGTGTTTTCCCGGGTGAGGCGGGAATAACTGAAGAGGAATATTACCGTTGGTTTGAGTATATTGGCGAGATGAATGCCAACGTTATTCGAATATATACGTTGCATCCGCCTGGATTTTATAACTCACTGCTTAGGTACAATGAGAGTCACGATAAAAAATTATACCTAATGCATGGTGTTTGGATAAATGAAGAGAAGCTGGTAACATCATCCGATGCGTTTGAGAAAAATAATCTAGCGGATTTTCAGAGCGATATGAAGATTGCCGTAGATGTAATCCATGGAAATAGAATCGTTGAGGCTAGACCGGGACACGCATCGGGGATCTATAAGTCAGATATTTCCCAGTATGTAATTGCTTGGATTCTAGGGATAGAGTGGGATTCCTACATGGTGAACAATACAAATGAACTCCACTCATCTGTTGGTGATTATGATGGTAAATATTTTGTTACTAAGGGTGCAAAACCTTTTGAATATTGGCTTGCACAGCAGATGGACACCATAGCAAAATATGAGATAGAGCACTATAATTATATAAGGCCCGTCAGTTTTACGAATTGGCCTACTACAGATATATTAGAGCATCCTTCCAATTTTCAGGATAGAGAAGATCTGGTTGGTGTAGATCCTAATATCATATATACTAAAGAAGAAATGGATTTAGTTGGACAATTCGCTTCCTATCATATCTACCCATACTATCCTGATTTCCTGAATGTCGAAGATAGGTATATAAACTACACTGACCATAGGGGAGAAAAGAACAACTACGCTGGATACTTAAATCACTTAAACAGTGTCCATAGGCTCCCTATTTTAGTAGCTGAGTTTGGTATACCTGCTTCGCGTGGTCTAACTCATGAAAACCCGTTTGGATTTAATCAAGGATTTATGTCCGAGAAGGATCAGGGAAAGATTGTAAGTCGTCTTTTTGAGGATATTATGGAAGAGAAAATGCTCGGAGGCCTGATATTTACATGGCAAGATGAGTGGTTTAAAAGAACTTGGAATACAATGGATTATGATAATCCAGATAGAAGACCGTTTTGGTCCAATGCTCAAACAAACGAGCAGCAGTTCGGACTTTTGAGTTTTGATAGACATAAAATAAGAGTTGATGGCGACATAGAAGAATGGCAGGCAGACCCGCTCTACTATAAGAATCAGGGAACCATGAATGGTTTATTCGTGGATTATGATGAAAGATATCTGTATATAAGATTGGATTATTCTAATAATGGCACTGGTCACCCAGTGATTCTGCTTGATGTCTTGCCTGACCAAGGTAACTATCATGTAAAGGACAGTAAGAATTTTAAATTTTCTAATGGAGTAGACTTCATAATAACTCTAGATAAAAAAGAGCCTAGAGTCGTAATAGACCAATACTATGATTTCTTTACATATATGTATGCTTATCATCTAAAGATGATAGAAAAACCGGAGTTTGATCCGCAGAAAAACAGCGGGATATTCTCCCAAATCCATTATGTACTCAGCAAGGAATATAGATCAGATGATGGTGAGATACTTATGGGATTTAGTACTCATGAAACCGGAAAGTTGAGGGAAGGAAACGCTAATCCAGATTCTGAAGACTACGATCCTCTTGCTGATTTTTATATAAATGAAGAGGGTGGTCTGGAATTAAGAATCCCGTGGCTATTGATTCAATCAAGGGATCCAAGTAAAAAAGAGTTTATTGGAGATGTCTACGAGGATGGTCTTGAGGCCAGTAGTATTGTCGAGAAGATACATATCGGAGCCCTGTATGTAGATGACAATGGGGATGTACTCGACTCATTCCCAAGTATGGAAAATAATATTTTAAGAGCTTTGATTCCGTATTCTTGGGATGATTGGGATACTCCCAAGTATAAGGAAAGACTAAAACAATCCTACTATATAATACAGGATTTATTTGATGACTAAAGAAGGGACTATTGATTGATTTAGCCTAAAATATCTTACTGAGCCCTTTCGACATTTTTATTGTCGGAAGGGCTTTTTTGTGATGAATGCTCTGGCGCGCGCCCATTGCAATCCGGCTGGGCTGCGGGTGGGCAGGTCTTTGTGGAGTAACGCACATTGTCTTGAAGACCTCGAAGAATGTATGGCTGACCCATTCACGTCAGGACACTCGCCATGTGTGTCTTCTCGCTCTGCTCCCGGTCCGCTTCCGAACAGCACCATCCCCTGGCGCTTGAACTCGGCGGCCATCCGGGCGACGGTGACCGTGAATGCCGGAAGGTCGGAGACCGCGAAGGCCGCCCAGAGACCGTTAACCCCGAAGATGGGGGGCAGGAGTAGCTGATGAGAGGTGTGACACCCTGCCCAAAACCCAAGATGGGCATCTGATTAAACCTGCCACACGTATCAAGACACCCATGGCGGCCAAGGGAGCGACGCCAAAAGAGGCGGCTGTGTGTTGGTGACTCCCATAGCGATGAGCTGGCTCGCCGATCTGACCAACGCAGCCGCGCTGGCTCCTCGTCACCCGCACCCAAGCTTCGTGCGATGAGTGAGGTGGCCCCATGGCCGTTCTGGATGCCATTGCCACAAGTATCTGGTGTTCGCGGCGGTGCTTCTCGCGCGTCGGCGGTGGCGCCCAGCTGCCCTCATCTTCTTTGTTCCCCTTGTACTCACGTGGGGGGTTTCGATTTGCTTTCTCGGTGACTAAGGCCACCTGGGGCCGGCGCCGAGTAAGTGGCACGGCAGAGTTTCGGGTGCCACAGCAAGGCTGCTCCTCTCTGGGGGCTGTTCCCCCCTGCTTCGTCGTCTGCTCGTGGCCCCGGCGTCCGTTTGACAAACTCATATACTTACATTAGTATCACGACGGTGATCTCCAAAAGAGTATCACGGTGTGCTCCGGAGCTGACCCCCTTCGTAACTGCACCCCAGTACGGCGGATTGAAAAGATCCATGACTGCTGGGGTGAACCACCCTTGGTGCGTTTGTAGATCTATGTGGTGGAGTACGTGGTGGAGTGTCTGAACGTCCTGAATTCTGAAAGGAGAGTTTGCGGATGAGATCGAGATGGTTCAGCGTAATGATCGCAGTGGTCTTGGTGGCCGTTCTGCTCGTATGTATGACTGGTTGCGGAAGTGAAGACACTACTTCAGGAAACGGGGCAGAGTCGACGGTATCGACAGCGGCAGGAGGTTCAGTAGACGCAGCCTCCGGCACGGAGTCGACTTCCGGCGACACCGCCGGTGCGACATCAGAGATGCGGACCATAACCAATCTGGATGGGTCCACCATCAAGGTTCCCGTTGAAGCGCGCAAGGTTGCCTGTCTGTTCGGGCCCTCGTATGAAAAGGTTGTGCTGCTGGGCTGCGAAGACAAGATCATTGCCAACGGCGATTTTCATATCGACGGCTGGCCGTGGTCGAACGTTATCTACAAGCGCCTGAACGAGGTTCCTGGAGTACCGAATGCACATGCCGACCTCAACCTTGAGGAACTGGTCAAGATGGGGCCGGACTTGGTCTTCTATTTCAACCGTCCCGAGATGGTCGCGCAGATGGAGAAGTTGGGCCTGGCCGTTGTGCCGGCGGTCCCGTCCAGGCCCAGCGAATCATCTCTGATGGTGGAAGACACCAAGAAGATGCTTATGGTGTATGCAGAGGCTCTAGGTGATGAGCGCGCACTGAAGCGGGCTGCCGACTATGCGCAGTACTTCGACGAGAAACTCGCTATGGTGACGGCCATCACCAAGGGAATTCCTGAGAGCGAGCGCCCCTCGGTTTATTTCGCCAACCAGGACCTGTTGAACGCGTCGGCCAAGGGTTCCGGTATGCCGGAGGTGGTTGGCCTCGCGGGTGGTGCTGCCGTGACTAAAGACCTGGATGCCGCGTATACCACCGAAATAACTATGGAGCAGTTACTCCAGTGGGATCCGCAGTACATCTTTATCGACCACGCCGGCTCCTCAGGCAACGCTACCGCTGAAGAGGTCATCGGTTCACTTTCCACCGATGCACGCTTCAAGGACGTCACCGCCGTTAAGAACAATCAGGTGAAGATCAGCCCCACCGGCGTCTTCTTCTGGGATGCCGGTGTGCAGAAGATCCTGCAAATCATGTGGATGGCTCAGATTCTGCATCCAGATAAGTTCCAGGACCTGGATATGAAGGCGGAACTCAAGGACTTTTACCAGCGCTTCTTCGATTATCAACTGACTGACGAACAGGCTGAGAAGATCCTGCTGCACGAGAACCCATAAACCCAAACCTGTAACTCGCAAACCTGTAACTCGGTGAGAGGCTCCGGGGAGCACTGCATGAAGGGTGTCATGCTTTCCGGAGCCTCACGTTCTGGTGGGGAGACCCCCATACCTGGAGGCTGCTTGTTCTTGTGAAGAGGCGCGTTCTTGTTGTCCTTATAGTGCTTCCGCTCCTATTCTTCTTTATCTCCCTGTTCGTGGGGCGCTATCTGATCTCACCGGCGACTACCCTCCAGGTGCTGCTATCGAAGCTCTTTCCCATTGAGCAAACGTGGTCGCAGCAGGTTGAGAACGTCTTGTTTCAAATCCGCATGCCACGGGCTCTGTTGGCCGTGTTGGTGGGGGCAGCCCTCTCTTTGAGCGGGGCGTCGTTTCAAGGTATGTTCCGCAACCCACTTGTCAGTCCCGACATCCTGGGTGTCTCCTCGGGTGCGGGATTCGGCGCTGTAGTGGCCATCATGTTCGGAGGTGCTGCGTTGGCCATCGAAGTGGGGGCTTTCGTGGGCGGCTTGGTAGCGGTCGGGCTGTCGTTTGCCATCAGCCGGAGTTACAAGACCTCTCCTGCATTGATGCTGGTTCTCGCCGGCGTGGTGGTAGGCGCGTTTTTTGCCGCCCTCATCAGCCTACTCAAGTTCGTAGCCGATCCATACGAAAAGCTGCCCGTGATCGTCTTTTGGCTCATGGGTAGTTTCAATGCGCGGTCGTATGCGGATGTGCTCACCGTTATTGGTCCCATGGTCTTCGGAACCGCCCTCCTGCTGGCGGTTCGCTGGCGCATCAATGTGCTCTCCATGGGCGATGAGCAGGCGCGTTCCCTGGGAGTGAACACTGAGACACTCAAGATCATTGTGATTGTGGGAGCCACTCTCGTCACCTCCGCTTCTGTGGCAGTGAGCGGGATAATCGGCTGGGTGGGTCTCGTGATTCCTCACGTAACCCGCATGCTTGTGGGCACCGATCATCGCGTACTGCTCCCCGCCACCCTCTCAGTGGGAGCTGCCTACATGCTTCTCATCGACACGTTGGCGCGTACGGTCACCGATGCTGAGATACCGCTGGGCATCTTGACGGCCATCGTCGGCGCGCCCTTCTTTGCCTATCTGCTGCGAAAAACCAAGGGAAGTTGGGGTGTGACCCAATGAGCACGGTGATCGCGGCTTCTGGGGCGCAGTTCAGCTACGGGGACACCATTATCTTCTCCGATCTAAATGTGTCCGTCGCTTCGGGGGAGGTGCTCTGCTTGCTGGGTGCCAACGGCTGCGGTAAGACCACCTTCCTGCGCTGTTTAGCCGGCTATCTCCACCTGCAGGCAGGGAACATCCTATTGAACGGCGCTGATATCAAGCACATGGCGGCTGGAGTGGTGGCGCGTCGCATAGCCTTTGTTTTTCAGGACAATGTCGCCAGTTTTCCGTACACGGTTCTCGAAGTAGTACGTATGGGGAGAGCTCCGCACTTGTCCTTTTTCGCTTCTCCGGGGGCGGAGGATACCCGCATCGCGGAACGTGCCCTTGAGAATGTGGGAGTGGCCCACTTGAAGGATAAGCGGTTTACCCAGATCAGCGGCGGAGAGCGGCAACTAGTGGTTATCGCCAGGGCCTTGGCCCAGGAAGCCGAGGTGATCATTATGGACGAACCGACCTCGGCTCTGGATTTCAAGAACCAAACGCTTGTGCTGCGTCTTATTCGGAAGTTGGCTGCGCAGGGATTGACCATCGTCATGTCGTCGCATTTCCCCAACAATGCCCTCCTCTTTTCAACCAGAGTGGCGCTCATGCACAAGGGCCGTTTCATTGCTGTGGGAAATCCCAATGAGGTGATCGATGAGGCCAATCTGGGAGAGATCTATGGGATGGAGGTCAAGATGCTATCGGCCACCGAGCCGGGCAGCGGGCGTCCGTTGCACTTCGTGATTCCCGCTGCTGATCCTATGGATAGCGAGCAACCGACGCCCAATCATGCGGCAGCACCGGTTCAACGAGACGTGCAGGCCTCGCGTACATGCAGCAGGTCGCAGGAGCCCGGGCCGGCTCCCTGTTCGTCGCCGGATTAAAAGGAGATACAAGCCAGTGGTAGACAGCAGAGATCAGACCGGAGATCAGACCGAGGAACGGATGGACACAGCACACTGGGACGCGATAGCCGAGGACTTCGAGCGCCAGTTCAGCCGCAGCGACTATCGTCGTTTGATGGTCGAGAAGATCACCGTTTTCTCAAATGAGACCGTGCTGGATGTGGGCTGTGGACCGGGAACATTGGCCATACCATTAGCCCATACGGCTAAGAATGTGACGGCCCTTGATATATCTGCTGCCATGCTCCGGGTGGGATGGACGCGTGCCGCGGAGGAGGGGGTGACCAACATCTGTTTCATGCAGGCCGATTGGAATGAGGTCGTGCCTGGGAAGACCGTTCCTCTGCATGACGTTGTAGTTTGCTCGCGCGCCCTTCCCGGGCACGACCTAGAGATGGCGCTCAGCAGGGTCGACGAATCCGCCAGGCGTCGAGTGTACGTTACTGTCAGGAGTGGGCCGGACGAATCGGAGCGCTTCTATGAAGAATTGCACAAGGAATTGGGCCTGCCACCGTCGCGACGGCGCTCGACCGATAGAGAGTGCCTCCATCTCTTGCGACGTCTCGGCATAAGAGCGGAGGTCGAGCCCATCATCTATACGGATTCGTTCCGCTATTCGCACGCGGCCGATGCCTTCCGCGTTCTCGGTAGCCATGTGCCCATAAAGACCGCGGAGCAAGAAGCGGCGTTTATGAGGTTCATTCAAAGAAATATGGATAGGAATGGACGCTTTGAGCTCGATATAGAGAGTCGCTGGGCGGTGCTCTCGTGGGAAAAGGCTGGCTGGAACCCCGGGACGTGATACTTGTAGGTGATGGTAGCCTCCACCGCCAAGATGGTCGGGAAAATCAAAGCCGATACTAGGCCGGCTCAGGTAGCGGAGATAAAGAGTTCATACTGCGAAAGAGTTCATACTGCGATGGAGATCTACATGGATAGCGATGACATCATCCAGGAAACGATTCAGCACATCCGGGAGGTCCTCGGCGGCGATCTTGCCGAGCTGACTGTGGACCGAGCTGCGCTCGGTCTGTTCTTCTCAGGAGTCAAGCTGAATACAGGCCATGGAGGCTTGTGCTTTACCCCCATCAAGGAGATACTCGAGGCCGTCTGTTGTCCCAGTTCCGCGAGGGCGATGCCTCTCTCTGGCCGGCTGACCGGCAGGAGCGCGGAAGCCTACCTAGAGGATTTTCGCAGCGACAACATTCTTAAACGGACCCTCGGGATAGCCGTACTGAACGCACTGAGCGCAGCATGCTGGGAGCGGAGCGAGGACCGCGCCTACGATCTCGAGGTAGGCAAAGACGCTTTCGATGAGGTGGAGATCGATCCTGCCCGAAAGACCGTCGTCGTGGGGGCGCTGGCTCCCATCATCAAGAAGCTCCGAGCTGTGGAGGCGGATTTCTTGATCTTGGAGATGGATCCCGCTACGCTGAAGCCGGCAGAAATGCCGCACTATGTCCACGCCGACCGGGCGGCAGAGTTTGTTCCAGATGCCGACCTCTTGATTATCACGGGGACGACGATCCTGAACGGCACCCTCAGCGGGCTGCTTGGCATGGCCAAGTCTGGATGCGAGATCGTCGTGACCGGACCGACGGCGAGCATGGTGCCGGAATCCTTCTTTGCACGCGGAGTGACGATGCTGGGCGGCATTTTGGTGACCAAACCGGATGAGCTCCTGGACATCATAAGCGAGGCCGGCTCCGGCTACCATTTCTTCGGCAAGTCCGCGGAGAGACTCATAATCCGGTGGGATGGAGATCGTCGGTCTGCAGGACTAGACGGGGTTAAGGAGTCTATACGATGAAGACACCCGCTGAGGCGCTTGCTGAGATACTAAGTCACGTGCGTGAGTTGGAGTCTGAGACGGTGACCTTGAGCCGGTCGCTTGGGCAGGCAGTCGCAGAAGACATCCGCTCTGACTACGATCTTCCGATGTTGGCCCTCTGTGGCCCAGATGGGTATGCGGTCCGCTCTGAGGACATAGTGGGGGCCAGCAGGGAGAACCCGGTGGTGCTCGAGATCTTGGGCAGCAATCGCGCGGGGTATCTACCGAAGCAGAACCTCAGGCCGGGCGGGGCTGTGCGTGTGATGACCGGATCTCCTGTACCGCAGGGGGCGGATTGCGTCGTTGCCTTCGAGAATACTGATGAGCCGGGAGACAAGAGCGGTCCTGGCCTGGGAGAACCGTCACATGTGGCGGTCTTCCAGGCTGAGAGATCGGGAGCGAACATCCGGCCGGCCGGTAGCAACGTGAGCAAAGGATCAGTGGTGGTTTCGCGCGGAACCTGCATTGGCCCGGCTCAGATATCCGCTCTCACCGCGATAGGCGTGACTACGCTGCAGGTCATCAGACGTCCCCGCGTAGCGATCATATCCACGGGAGACGAACTAGTTCGTCCGGGGAAGCCTCTGCAGCCGGGGAAGGTATACGACAGCAATACTCCCGCCCTTGCCGCCCTCGTCGCGCACTGTGGTGCCACTGCCGTTACGTATGGAATCGCGCGCGATAACGAGCGTTCGTTGATCGAAAAGCTTTGCAAGAGCCTCCAAGACGGTCGTGGGACCGACGCCATCGTGACTTCGGGCGGGGTCTCTAAGGGGGACTACGATCTGGTTAGGCTCGTGCTCGACAAGATCGGCCGGGTGGTTTTCTCGCGCGTCAGCATGGGGCCGGGCGCATCGTTTGCCTTTGGGTTGGCAGATCGGGATACCCCGGGGGGCAGGGAGTCTGTCCCCGTCTTTGCCGTGGGCGGCCCGCCGGTCGGGTGTCTGGTCAATTTTGAGACGCTGGTCCGGCCGGCTCTCCTCAAGATGATGGGGTGTGCCAATCCCGCACCCCTGACGGTGGATGCGGTCGCCACCGGATCTATTTCGGGTGGAAAGCCACTGGATTTCGTCAGCTGGAGCTATCTAAATGAGGTTGCCGGCCAAAACCGAGTGGATCTGCGACTTTCCGAAGAGCGGGGCATGATGGCGGCAATGGCCGGCGCCAACTCGTTTACCATCGTTCCCAAGGGTGGGCAGATCACAGAAGGAGATCAGGTAAGAGTGCGACCACTCGATTGGACGCGGTGGTAGTCGCTGATAGATCTCCTTGTAGGTGTGCTGTGGATACGTTATACTACTATTTGGATAACGCAGGCGGCTTCTTCCCAGCGGGCCTTCTCGCGCTGTCTATCTGCGCCGGGGGAGGATCCGGAGTGCACCCGGGTCCTCCCCTAGCAGCTACTACCCCATCACGTCGGAGTGGCGTCGCATGGAGTGGCCCGCTGTAAGAGGCCTCTGCTGCAGGAGGCCTTTTCTTTATGATAATCCGCAGTCTCATGGGGGCCCCGGTGGACCTTCTCGCCGGTACGAAGATGTCTGATCCGTGTGCCGGGGCTTTGCTGAGGGCCGTGATGGGGTGCTGCACATACTGAATGGGTTGCACATACTGTATTCTGCCGGGGACATAAGTACCCTACGAGAGGGGCGTTCGATGAAGGTGACCAACGGCACAGTCGTGACCGTGCACTACACACTAAGCACTGAGGATGGTGTCCTCGATTCTACCGAAGACCGTGCCCCCCTGACCTATCTCCACGGATACAACAACATCATCCGCGGGCTTGAAGAGGGGCTCGAAGGGCGGGAAGCCGGTGACAAGTTCCGGGTCACCGTAGAACCATGGAAAGGCTACGGTATGCGTGACGAACGGGCCGTCTTCCGTGTGCCTCGCAATAATCTGCCCACCGACATGGACCTGCAGCTGGGTATGGAGCTTTCCGGGAGCTCTCCCAAAGGCTCCCTGCGCACGATAGTCGTTGGCCTTGGCGACGATGTCGTCACACTGGATAGCAATCATCCGTTGGCGGGATTGACCCTCTTCTACGATGTGGATATCGTGTCAGTGCGGGAGAGCCGGGAGGAGGAGAGGGAGCAAGGTCGGGTCGCTCCTGTGAACTAAGCCGGTAGATAACGTCGCTGCGTGACCGCATTGCTGCGTGACCGTTCGACCTTATGAGATGGGCCCCGGCAGGTCTGGCCGAACTCGCCCGCCCGAGCCGATCACGATTGGGCCGCCCTCGCGAACGAGTCGAGGGCGGCCCAATTGATGCCGGGGTCTAGGTCTATAGAGTCACTAGGGGGTCGGCGCCAAGAACGCTTCGAACTCAGCGGTGCTCAGATCGTAGTCGTAGAAACGCTTGAAAAAGTCCTCGGTGAGGCTCTCTAGGTCCAGGTCTTTGCATTGTTCTGGATACAGTGTTTTACGTTATTGAGGGATTGCGCTACGTTGACACCGCCGGCAGCTGTGATCAGAGCCTGACCCCAAGCATCTCCACCGTTCGTATGTGTTAATGCGCCCAGAACGTAGTAGACGCGGACCCTCTCGTCAGCAGAGAGGTTCTGGAGTCGATCGTTGATGGCCTGCATCTGCTTCTCCCAGAATGTCGTGAGCTCAGCGGCTGTCGCCGGATCTCCGAGGAGATCTCCAATCAACTTGAACTCTTTGATACAGGACTCGGGTTTGTTATTGGCTCCGGTGTTGATCTCAACGACCGGTATACCCGCGTTCCTGATCGCAGCATTACCTTTTTTTGCCGTCTTACTGGCGATCACGACGTCTGGTTTCACACTCAATAGGGACTCGATGTTTACGTTGTCAAACGTTCCGACGTCCGGCAGTTGGGCCAGGTCGGGATAGGCTTTCAGTAGGGTGGTGAACTTCTTCTGGGAGGGGAGGGCAACGATCTTGGAAGCTCCTCCCATCACGGAGACCGCTTGAGCTGCTCCCCCCTGGCAGGTGATGGCGATCCGGTTCACTGTCGCTGGAACGACGACTGTGTTGCCGCCCATGTCGGTGAGCGTCAGCTTGGAATCTCCAGCCGTTTGACTTGTTGCGGGCGCTGGGTGGAAGTCGTTGGCGCAGAAGGGGTCGTCGCTGCTGGAGCGGTGTTGTTTGTAGTGGAGTCTGCCGTTGTGTCCTTCCCACAGCCGGCGGCTCCTACCGTCAGAACTATCAGGAGCGCGGCTACGAGGAGGACTACCCACGCTCCTGCCCATGTTGCGGTGAACACCTTGCGATACGTCATTTCTGATCCTTTCGGGTTTTCTTTTCAGACATGTGGGTTTCGTTTGCCTGACGGCGGTGGGATGAGGGTCATCAGGCTTGTCTGAGCGACGGTCCCCATATGCGCCTCCTTAAGGGCGATGCGCCGTAGATCATAGTACTACTCAAAGTATCACGTGCGGCCGGCAGTCTCTCGCGTCACGGTTGGGCAGTGGGCCTCGATCATGAGGGCGCGATCACGACGCGGAGGTGCCGGCGGTCGTGCAGGCAGCGGCATGGTGCCTCCAGGCGTTCCACCGACTTCGCGTTGCTTCTCCATTAGTTAGAAGACTTTGGGTGACACGGCGGTTTCGGCGTTATACTGTCACCAGGATAGCAACAGGGACCTACCGTGGACCCGACGAAGCTGGGGGAGAAGCATGGCTGATGGTCTGGTAGAAGATATGGAAGTGACGGGAGGGCGGGTTTCGGAAGCGGGTCCAGGAGCTCGAATAAAGGCGGCTGTAGCGCGTGCCAGGCTTCCGCTTCTCATCATCGTGCCTATCGTGGTGGTCCTCATCTCTCTGATCATGGGCCGCTACTATGTGTCGCTCGGCGAGATCGTGACCTTGTTTGGAGCGAAGCTGGGGCTTACCGACGCCGTTGTGGGGGAGAATGTCGAGACCGTCGTTCTGCAGGTGCGCTTGCCCCGGATCCTAGCCGCTCTCTTGATCGGAGCGGGTCTTTCTTTCTCCGGGGCGGCGTATCAGGGGATGTTCCGCAACCCGCTCGTCTCGCCCGATATTCTGGGCGCATCTGCCGGGGCGGCTTTTGGAGCCGCGTTGGGGATCATGCTGTCGAAGAGTATTATCATCACGCAATTCTTTGCTCTCGGCTTTGGCCTGGCTGCCGTCCTTACCACCTACGGATTGGCCGGCCGGCTACGTCGAGGCGATCCCACTCTGTTCCTGGTGCTCACCGGCATCCTCGTTGGTACGGTCTTCAACTCGCTCATCTCGGTGCTCAAAGTGCTTGCCGACCCGAACGACAAGCTTCCCGCCATTACCTTCTGGCTGATGGGGAGCTTGGCATCCATCAACACGCAGGACCTGCTCATCCTGATTGGGCCGACCGTGGTGGGGGGGACTGCTCTGATGCTCGTACGCTGGCACATGAACGCGCTTTCGTTCGGAGAAGAGGAAGCTCGGGCTATGGGCACCGAGACCACCAAGTTGCGGGTGATCATCATCGGGGCCGCCACAATCCTCACAGCGACGGCCGTCTCTGTGGCCGGTATTGTCGGTTGGGTGGGGCTCATCATCCCCCATCTGGCCCGCGGGCTGGTAGGCCCCAATTACGGCAAACTTCTTCCTGTGTCCGGCGTTCTGGGAGGTGTCTACCTGCTCGTGATCGATGACGTAGCTCGTATGGTCGGCCCGCTTGAGATGCCCCTGGGGATTCTCACTGCGCTCATCGGAGCGCCGTTCTTCATTATGCTTATGGCTCGTACCAGGAGGGGCTGGTTATGATCCTCGAGTTGCGGGATATGGCGTGTGGATATGGGCGGCGGACGGTTCTGAGCGGTGTGAATCTCAGTGTCGATCTCGGCGAGAACCTATGCCTGCTCGGTCCCAATGGTGTCGGCAAAACCACGTTATTCCGCACCATCCTGGGTTCTATCACCCCCACACGCGGGGAGGTGATCCTAGACGGCAAAAACATCACGCAGCAGACACTACGCGAGCGTGCTCGCGTCATGGCTTACGTGCCTCAGGCACATGCAGCCCCTTTCCCGTTTCCCACGATCGATGTGGTGCTTACAGGTCGTACCGCCCATATCTCGTTGACGTCCGGCCCCTCGCGGCATGACAGAGAAGTGGCATATGCGGCTCTCAGGCGCATGGGGATCAGTGAATTGGCCGAGCGCCCCTACACCGAGCTGAGCGGAGGCGAACGCCAACTAGTTCTCATCGCGCGGGCGCTGGCTCAAGAGCCGAAGGTACTCATCATGGATGAGCCCTCCTCACACCTGGACTTTGGGAATCAGGCCCGTCTGCTCGCCCTGACAAAGAGCCTGGTCGAGGAGGGTGATCTTGCGGTGATCATGTCGTCGCACTTTCCCAATCACGTCTTTGCGTGCGCGACTAGAGTGGGACTGATCAAGTCGGGCCGGTTGGCGGCTTTGGGCACTCCTGATGTCGTGCTTACCGAGGACAGCCTGGAGGAGATATATGGTCTCCCCGTACGCATCCTGTACGGCGACCCCAAGACCGACCCGGAACTCAAAGTGTGTGCTGCCCGTTCTATCGCATGAGGAGGCCGGATCCGGCGGCTGATTACTGTCAGTGGTGTGGGATCAATCGTCTAGAGAGCGGTCTAGAGAGCGTCGAAGTCTGATGATTTTTGTGAGTCGCTCTCCTGCCTGGGCAGCCATAGACATAGCCTCGGGATCGTCTTCTGCTTCGCCTCGCGACCATAGACCACGGACCGCGACGGTCTCAACCACGCGGTAACCTAGATCCGCCAATGGCCGCGACATAGCTTCCACGGCAAATCCGGAGTATTCCTCTTGCGCCTGTTCGGCGACAGTGATGACGACGGCGTAGCCACCACCGAGGGCTTCGCGGAACCCCACCCAACAGGAACGGTCGTCACGGTCGAAGGCCTCTAGACAGTAGCAGCGGTCGATGAAGGTCTTCATGGACGAGGAGATGTTGTAAAAGTGGACAGGAGAGCCGAGGATCAATCCATCCGCCTCCAGGAGTAGAGGGTAGAGGGCCTGCATGTCGTCGTCGATGACACACTTGTGGTTACGGGCGCAGGCCTCGCATCCCCTACAGAACTCGATATGCTGATCGCGTAGCATCACCAGGCGTGTTGTGGCACCTAGTTGCGCGGCCGTCTCGAGGGACTTTTCTACGAGGATCTGGGTGTTCCCGTTCTTCCGCGGACTCCCCACTATGCCTAAGATCTTCATGTCTTCATGTGGTCATACAGGCCGCGCTGGTATAAGACATATCGATCATCAGTACCACCAATCATCAGTACCTCACCATGTCTGTCATCATGAACATACAATGTATGGTAGCCCGTCGCCACATTGACTGCAGTGATTGCGCCGAATCGTAGGGGCGATCGTACGTTGAGCATCGTACGTCTGTGGATCACCAGTGGGTACACCGCGTCCCCGGCGGTGATTCACAGCAAGAGGACCCACAGTAAGAGGGCTCGTGGTAAGAGGACCTGCAGTAAGAGGAGCGAGATGAGATTCATCCACACAGCAGACTGGCAGATCGGAAAGCCGTTCGGGCGCATCGCCGATGCTCAGAAACGCTCGCTCGTGCAGCAGGAGCGCATTGAGGCCATCAAGAGAATCGCGCGGGTGGTCCAGGACACTGAGGCCGAGGCCGTCTTGGTGGCGGGTGATCTGTTTGACTCGCGGAGCGCGGATAAGGCGACGGTATCGGCTGCCTGCAGTGCCATCGGGCAGGTAGGTGTGCCTGTGGCGGTCATCCCCGGCAACCACGATCATGGTGGGCCGGGAAGCGTGTGGGAGCAGGAGTTCTTTCTGCGGGAACAGGCGGCCCTCGCCCCAAATCTGGTGGTCCTGTTGAGGGCCGAGCCTGTGGTCGTCGGCTCCGCGGTGGTGCTCCCCTGTCCGCTTCTGCACCGTTCGTTGGTGGAAGACCCCACGAGTTGGTTGCGTTCGTTCGAGGGCTACAGCGATATTCTCGCCGGCAGGCCACGCATCGTCCTCGCCCACGGCAGCACCCAGGTGTTTGCGGGAACGTGGCCCCACGAAGATGAGGACTCGCCGGCCGCGGGTGTCATCGATCTGGACCGGCTTCCCGCTGACGAGATCGACTACGTGGCCCTGGGGGATTGGCACGGCACCAAACAGGTGAACGCCTGCGCCTGGTATGCGGGCACACCCGAAGCGGACCGTTTTCCCAAGGGTGCGGACCAGGATCCCGGTAATGTCTTGGTGGTCGATGTGGAGCGGGGGAGACCCCCGATCGTGAACACGGTGAAGACCGGCCGCCTCGGCTGGCACGACATCTCCTTCCATCTGTCCACCGACGTCTCCCTCGACGAATTCGCGGATCGGATGGCCGCGTTGCTCGGCCAACGTGCCGGCGAAGACCTACTATCTCTCACCCTCTCAGGCAGCATAGGCATGGAGGCCTACAATCGTCTGGACAAGATCATCGAGTCTTTGGAGGCTCGCTTGTTGCGGCTCAAGCTCGTCGACCAGACGGTACTGGCCCCGTCTGAGGAGGAGATTGAGCGGCTGACTGAGAATGTAGCCAACCCTCTCATCGCGCGGGTGGCCGCAAGGTTGTTCGAGTATGTGGCGGGTGAGGGGGAAGAAGCAGATGTCGCCCGCATGGGGCTGCGTGAGCTCTACGCGGCATCAAGGCGGGAGGCTGCGCCGTGAAGCTGGTGTCGGCTACCGTTAGGAATTACCGTATCCATCGCGAGACGACCGTCGACTTCGATCCCTCCAGGACTCTCATCGCGGGCCCAAACGAGGCGGGTAAGAGCACCTTCATCGAGGCCGTCCATCGAGCCCTGTTCCTCAAGGCTACGGTTACGGGTGAAGCGCGGGCGAGCATGGAGTCGATGCTCTGGCCCGGACACCCTGAGGTGGAAGTGTGTTTCCAGACGGGAGGACAGGAATACCGGTTGGTCAAGCGTTTCTCCGGTCCGAGCGGCACCACCCGGCTGACGTTGGTAGGGGGCGCCACGTGGCAGGGTGATGAGGCCCAGTCTCGGCTCGTCGAGCTGCTGGGCGTTTCGGACGTGGGTGGGGGCCGCGGGATCCTCGACAGGGTGGCGCAGCAGTGGGCCCACTTGTGGGTGTGGCAGGGCTCCAGTGGGGACGATCCTGTGGTACATCTGTCTGCACAGCAGACCTGCCTGCTGGAGCAACTTCAGGAGGCCGGGGGGGCTGTGGCCATGCAGTCGGCACTCGACGGCCGGGTCGCCGCTCGCTTTGCGGAGGCGAAGAAAGACGTATTCACCCAGAGCGGCGCCGCCAGACGGGGGTCGGAGCTGGATGCGGCTCAGACGGAGGTGGCGCGATTGGAGACCGCAGCGGCCGAGGCCCGTGCGCGCGTGATCGAGTTGCGCTCGGCGGTAGAGGACTACGAGCATGCGGTGGCCACCATCGCGGCGGCTTCCTCGGCCGTGGAGACCATCACGCGCCAGTCTCAGGCAGTCGAGAAGAGTATCAGGGAGCTCGAGGGTTTGCGGCGGGCTGAGGAAGCCCAGACTGTGGCCGTGGAGTCGGCACAGGAGAAAACGGCGATTCTTGAACGGGTAGATAAGGAGATCGCCGACCTGCAGGATGTCATCGAGCAGTTGCAACACTCCCTGGAGCCGATGGAGGTTGCCCTTGCGGAGGCCGAGGAGCGGTGTGGTGCTCTGCGCCGGCAGAGCGAAGAATCCGATCAGAGCCACGATCGTCTTATTGCCCGCACGCGGGAGACTCGGCTGGCGCGTGAGTTGGCCGAGGCATACGTTGTCCAGTTCCAACAGAAAGACAGGCTCCAAGAACTGCGCGCGCGCATCAGCCGTGTGTCGGAGCTACAGACCAGACTTGACGGTATTCAGGGAGACCTGGCCCGTCTCCCGTCTGTGGGGGATGAGGACATCGCCAGACTGCGCGGTCTCGAGGCGGAGATAGGGCAGGCGCGGGCCGCACTTGGGGGGATGGCCACCGAAGTGGAAGTGGTTGTCGCAGGAGAGCCGGTACGCCTCGGAGAAGACGCACTCCGTGCCGGTGACCGGCGTACCATCACGGATCCCACGGTGATCCAGGTGGGGATGACGCACATAAAGGTCTTCCCAGGCGGCGGGGCCGGTCTTTCCCAGGCGCGGGAAAAGCTGCGTCTGCTGACCGAGGAGCTTCAGAAGATCCTTGACCGGCTGGGGCTCACGTCTATGGCTCAGGCAGCAGAGGCGTTCGTTGGGCGCAAGGACCTGGTTGCGGAAGCCGATACTATCAAGGCCGCTCTGCAGGAGTGGGATCCGGACAGGCTGAGGCATGATATCCAGGCGGCGGAACAGGCCGCAGAAGGTGTCACGGCCGACATCCGGCGCCGGATCGAACAGGTCGCCGAGCCCAGATCTCCCGTCACTTCGGCCGACGCCGAGGAGTGGTTGCGAGATGTGGAGGATGAGCTCCACTCTGCGGAGCTGACGGAAGAGGGGGCCAGGCAGGCGTGCGATGCTCTACGGGTGCAGTATCGGGCTCTAGAGAGCGATCTTGTCGCGCGGCGGACGGCCATGACTGAGGATAGGAACCGCCTACTCGAGTCCCGTGCGCAGCTCAACCTGTTGGTGGCAAATCACGGGACGGACGGGTTGCGCCGGCGAGCCCTCCAAGAAGCTCGAAGCGCGCAGGAAGAGGCCGAGGCACTCCTGGTTGCCACGAGGGAGGCGATTGCGACACTGCAGCCCGACCTTCTCGAAGCCGATCGCGACCGGCTGGAGCGCGCCCTTAGCGAAGCTGAGAACCAAAAGCAAACGGCCATCACCAAGCGGGCTGTCAGTCAGGAGAAGCTTCGTTCCGAGGGTACGACGGACCCGGCGGCTGACCTGGAGTTGGCCGAGGCTCGGCTTGAATCTGCCGGCGAACGCCTGGCTGCAGCTGAACGGCAGGCTGCGGCTGTGGCACTGGTGGATAGGCTTTTCCGGGAAGAGCAACAGGTACTGGCCGATCGGTTCTCTCAGCCGCTCGCTGAGAAGATCTCCGATCATCTGCAGTCACTGTTCGGTCCCGGAGCGAAGGCTACCGTCACCTTCTGCGATAACTCCTTTCAAAGTATCGAGCTCGTTCGTCGGGCGGGTGAGGGTGCTATCGACTTCTCTGCGCTGAGCGGGGGGACGAGAGAACAGGTTGCTGCAGCCGTACGTCTGGCCGTAGCAGAACTCCTGGCGGCTGGTCATGACGGGTCTCTGCCGGTCGTCTTCGATGACTCCTTCGCCTATTCGGACCCAGAACGGGTCCAGACGCTACAGCGCATGCTCGATCTGGGGAGTAGACGGGGTCTTCAGATAATCGTACTCACGTGCAATCCGGGAGACTACACGGCCCTCGGAGCCGGTCAAACAGTACTGAGGCCTGAGCAGGCCGGGTGAGACTAGGGTGAGACTAGAGGAAGGCCGGGGCGAGGTCGGGAGTCGAAAGAGGAATTGGTCGATAAAGGAATGGCCGGCAGAGGAATTTAGAATGCCGGCTTTTCTCTGGAACTGATAGCTCCGGGATAACTCTAGAACTGATAGCGGATGCCGGCGGCTCCGGGGGATACGATTTCGCCGAAGGTGTCCTGGAGTAAGGTCGTAGCCGGGTCACCGGTGCAGTGGCAGGGAATGAGTGCGGCTGGTGCCAGGGCTTGTAATGCAGTGACGGTCTGCTCCAAACGCTGCTCCTCGGCGGCGACTAGGTGGAAGCCTCCGATCACCGCTCGAAACCTCGGGTCGCCGGTCAGATGGTGGACGTGATTGAGTGTGTTGATCAGGCCTGCATGTCCGCAGCCGAACAAGGTCACCGTTCCCTCGTCCGTCCTGATCCAGAGAGCCAGATCGTCTTCGATGAGATCGGCGTGCTCCCCGTGGCGATCGAGGTAAAACGGGCCGCCTGTGTCCTCGTACGTGGTTAGGCGCGGGACGGGACCGGTCAATCCAATCGTTTGGGTGAGCAGGCAGGGCTCCTTGACCCAGTGAATATGCTCTGCGGGCAGATTGCGCAGTGCTTCTTTTGTCTCTTGAGAGATGCCGACAGCGACGGCCGTTAGGTTGCGTACGGCGTAACGTGTCTGTAGGACTCCAGGGTGGCAGTAGACGTGGGCGTCCGGGGCGCAGCGTAGCACGTGAGTGATCCCCCCGGCGTGGTCATAGTGGCCGTGGCTGAGCACGACAATGTCGGTCTCGGCAAGGTCGATGCCGATGGTGGAGGCATTGGCAGCCAGCGCGGCCCCCTGCCCGGTGTCGAAGAGGATGCGTCTATCCTCACTCTCTATCCACAGAGATAGGCCGTGCTCGGACAAGAGACCGTCCCGGGCGCGGTTGTCGACGATGATGGTCACGGTCGTACTCATGGCTCATCTCCGGTGCGATGGAGTGACCCCGCGGTTCTGGCAAGACGTGATATCGCGCGGCTCATCCCCTGACCCATTGCGGCTCCGATGTGTTGAGTGCCTGTATGTCTAGTATCTGCGCGTTGATAACGGTTCCTTCTGTAAGCACCTCACATCCCTCTGGAATGCAGATAAGGGCGTTCTTCTCAGCCATGCTCTGCAGGCGGCTCTTCTGCTCCAAGGGAGTCACCGTCGGCCCGTCTTTTGTTTCCGCGAATTCGGCGTGGATGAACTGAGTCCAATTGCTCACTCCCCTGACCGTGGCTGCAAGGCGTGCCCGGACTAAAGGGAATATGTCTCCCGTGTGGCCTATCATCCTCAGTATGCCGGGGAGGGCGATCTGGAGGAAGGCCATCTCGTTCGAGGGGGGACCGCCGGGCAGGCAGAAGAAGGGTTTATCCTTGAGGAGGCCGAAGGCGATCGCTTTGCCGGGCCCTATCCTGACGCGGTGGTAAATGCCGTGCCATGACTTCGCTTCCAAGACCTGCAGCATGAGGTCGCGCTCGCTTCCCCAGATGCCGCCGCTCGAGATGAAGGCATCGACGTAGTCGATCTGTTGTTCGATCGCTGACGCTACTTCCGTAGCGGTATCTCCGGCAAAACTGACTTGGGTGGGGACCCTATGCTGCGCAAGCCAGGCGCAGATTTCTGTGAGGTTGCTGGCGTAGAGCATCCCCTCGGGTAGGGGGTGGCCCGGAGCCACTATCTCGTCCCCTGTGGCCATGACGCATACCAGCGGATTCCTGAATACCTCGACCAGATCGATGCCGGCGGTCGCGAGAAGCCCCACCAGGGGAGGAGTTATGCGATCGAACGATTTGGCGACGGTCGCTCCTTTGCGAATATCTGTACCTCTTGGTAGGACGTTCCTGCCCGATTCTGCCCCTTCACGACAGACGACCGTCCGGCCGGACACTTCGGTGAATTCCTCTGCGAGCACGGCATCAGCTCCCACCGGTATGGGGGCGCCTGTGGTTACGCGGATCGCCTGCCCGGGGTCTACTCGTAGCGTCGTGGCGTTACCCGCCGCTGCTCTGCCTGTCAACTCGAGGACGACCGGCGCGGCGACACTCGCGTGTTCTAGATCCTGGGACCGTACCGCATAGCCGTCCTTGAGCGATGCGTCCACCGAGGGACTGTCCACCTTCGAGACCACATCAGTGGACAACACGCGACCGGTCAAGCGTTCGAGTGGCAGCGTCTCCGAGCCAAGAGGGCCGGTGTTCGCGAAGGTGAGGTGTAATGCCTCGGCAAAACCGATCTCCTTCTTCACCGTTTTACCTGCCTGGATGCTCGAAGCTCGGTCATCTCTCCGCCCCTGTCCACAGCCCTCCGGTTGTCAGCAGCCTTCCAGAGAGTAACACTCGAGACCACGGGCTCGCAGAGCGGAGGGGGCGTCACATGTGGGTGCCGTGTCGACCGGGTCGGCTACGTCTATCGCCGAGGTGTGTGATCGAGCAGGTTGTACGTCGCCGAGGGTGAGGAAAGATGCTAACCTAGATGTAATCAGCATTTAGATGGTATCAAGAGAAAGGGGCTGCACGTGTCAGAGCAGGTTAATGTGCAGAAAAGAATCATCGCCGTACCTTCCAAGGCACCCGGGGGTTTAAAGGCGCAGCGTTCTGGGCACTTTGGTCATTGTGAGTTCTTTACGCTGGTAGAAGTGGGCGACGGCGTCATCGGCAACGTGAGTGTGGTCGATAATGCTCCTCATCGTGAGGGTGGGTGTCTTGCTCCGGTAGATCTACTCGCCTCTTTGGGCGCGACCGAGATCGTAGTGAGTGGACTAGGGGCTCGTCCCTTGGCTTTCTTTGAGGAAAAGGGCATTACCGTTTACGTCGATCAACATCTGCCCACAGTGGAGGATGTAGTGGATGCCCACCTTAAGGGTGCCGTCCCGGTGATGTCCGGTATGCATGTGTGTGGCGGCGGCGGAGGTGGTTGCCACTAGGTCAGATACAGGAACGAGGTCCACAAGCAGAAAGGGTGAGGTATGGAAACGACGAGTGCTGAGCAGTACACTCCAATGCCCCGTATCGGAGAAAAGGCTCCGGCCTTCAAGGCGGTCACCACCCAGGGCGACATCGATTTTCCTAAGGACTACAAGGGTAGTTGGGTTATCCTCTTCAGTCACCCTGCGGATTTTACTCCGGTGTGCACTTCCGAGTTCATGACATTTGCCTCGCTTGAGGACAAGTTCGCGAAGGCTGGTTGCAAACTGGTGGGTCTGTCGGTTGACGGTCTGTACAGCCATATCGCTTGGCTGCGCACCATCAAGGACAAGATCGAATACAAGGGCATGAAGGATGTCGAAGTGACGTTCCCCTTGATCGAGGACATCACCATGCAGGTGGCCAACAAGTACGGCATGATCCAGCCGGGTGAGGACAGCACCAAAGCGGTGCGGGCCGTCTTCTTTATCGATCCCAAGGGTGTGATACGCACCATCCTCTATTATCCGCTCAGCCTGGGCCGGAACTTCGAAGAGATCTACCGCGTGCTCATCGGCTTAAAGACGGCTGATGAGTTTGGCGTGGCTACTCCCGCCGACTGGCAGCCGGGCGACGATGTGATCGTTCCTACCGCAGGCTCGTGCGGTGTGGCCAAAGAGCGCATGGAGGGCCAGGCCGGCGAGATGACGTGCTACGATTGGTTCTTCTGCACCAAGAAGCTGTCCAAAGAAGAGGTGCTCTCCAAGGTCGTCAAGGAGTAGCCGGGCATCCGGTCGTTTCTGTTTCTTCGTATGAGGCGAAGTTTCGTATGAGGCGAAGCTCGGTCACACCGACCGGGCTTCGCCTGTTTTCATAGTCTGATTGCCTCTTTCCACCAGATTCTTGTAAGCCTCAGCTCTACATATATGAAGCGGAACAGGGCGGGCAGTGACCCGCCCGACTCTGTTCTGTGCTTTATCCCCAACCCATCTTGGTTCCGGTCACGTGTTCTCAATAACGAGCCTGACGTTATCTGCGGGCTCTGCGGACGCATGTGCGGCAGACTTGCTACACTTCGCTAATTCACTAAAGGAGTGTGGCGCGCTCGTCTGAGGGGGTACGTGTCGGATCTTGGTTGCAGCCGTATGGCCGGGAAAAGGAGAGAGGCACGTGGGACGCCGCGTAGGGACCGTGGTGAGAGGTATTCGCATCCCCATCGTATGCACGGGTGATGCCATAGACGATATGGTCGTGGACAACATACTCCAGGCCGCGGAGGAGGAGGGCTTCTCTATTCGTGACCGGGATGTGGTGGGGATCACCGAATCGGTCGTGGCGCGGGCGCAGGGCAACTATGCGACGGTGGACGCTATCGCCGCCGACTTGAGGGCCAAATTCGGTGGCGGCACCCTAGGTGTGGTGTTTCCCATACTGAGTCGGAATCGCTACGCCGTACTGCTCAAAGGCATCGCGCGTAGTGCCACACACCTCGTGTTGCAGCTCAGCTATCCTGCCGACGAGGTCGGTAACCAACTGTTTGATCCCGACCTCTTGGATGAGTCTGGTGTCGATCCTTGGACCGATCACCTCACCGAAGATCAGTTCAGGGCGAACTTTGGTAACACAACTCACCCGTTCACGGGTGTCGATTACGTGGCCTACTATCGATCGCTGGTGGAGGCGGAGGGGACCGGCTGCACCATAATCTTCTCCAATCGGCCTGAGAAGATCCTGGAACACACGAAGAACGTCCTGGTCTGCGACATCCACACGCGGGAGCGGACCAGAAAGCGGCTGCTGGCAGCAGCCGCTCAGACCGTGTATGGCTTGGAGGACATCCTGTCATCTCCCGTGAACGGCAGTGGCTATCATCCGCGATACGGACTGTTGGGTTCGAACAAGGCTACTGAAGAGGCCGTGAAACTCTTCCCCCGCGACTGTCAGCAGGTCGTCGACCGAGTACAGCAGCTCTTCAAAGAGAAGACCGGTAAGACGGTCGAAGTGATGATCTACGGTGACGGCGCCTTCAAGGATCCGGTGGGCAAGATCTGGGAACTGGCGGATCCTGTGGTTTGTCCTGCGTTCACCTGTGGTCTGGTGGGTACCTCCAACGAGGTGAAGATCAAGTACCTGGCCGACAATCAGTTCGCCGGACTTGTGGGCCGGGAGTTGCACGAGGCCATCGCCAACCGGATCCGAGAAAAGAAGACGGACCTCACCGGCGTCATGGAAGCACAGGGTACTACTCCCAGGTGGCTGACCGACCTCATCGGATCGTTGTGCGATCTCGCTTCAGGGAGCGGCGATAAGGGCACCCCGGTGGTCCATATTCAGGGATACTTCGACAACTTTGCCGCGGAGTGACCGTCGTCATCTGACGGTCGGCGGTCTCGCCGAGGCACTTGGGGTTGCCTGGTCTCGGGGTGCGCGCCAACTGTGGATTGCCTGACACGTTGCTGCGACAGACGAGAGAGGGCGATTTGTGCACGCGCATGAGGCCGGCCGGCTCCTCAATTCCCGCATCAACGCGAAAGCAGTCATCGGCCGCGGTGGTTATTTGCGCGTATCCGGTAGGATACACTATCCATGTGATTGAGATCCGAACCACAAAGGTGTTCGATAACTGGCTCCGGAATCTGCGCGACATGCAGGCGCGCGCCCGGATTGGAGGCTTGAAACGATGGCCCGCACGGAGACACAGCCATTCGACGCTGCAAGTTATCTCAAGACGGAAGAGGACATGGTCGCTTATCTCGAGGCCGCCTTCGAAGAGAACGATCCTGCCGTTGTGGCGGCGGCGCTCGGCGACATCGCGCGCGCCAAGGGCATGACCAAGGTGGCCCGTGAGGCCGGTCTGGGTAGAGAGTCGCTGTACAAAGCGCTGTCGCCCGAGGGCAACCCGGAACTGGCGACCGTGATGAAGGTGGTCAGGGCGCTGGGGCTGAGCCTGCACGCTCGTCCCCTCGCTTAGTCCTCGCCGCCGCGGTACTGGCGACCTGAGCCAGAACAGGCCGGCTCTGAATATCGGCGTGTCGCCGAGGCGGATCAACGAGATCGTTTTGGGAAAGCGCCGAGTGACCGCAGTGGACTTACCCCGTTTTGGCAGACAACTCCACAGCGACTCGTTTCACGAACAATACCAAGCCACCACCATGGCGTAGGTGACGTCAACAAGCTGTTGAGCCGGACAGCAGAAGCTCGCGTTGGTCGGTTTGAGGACTCTCGGCAGATCTGAAGCAAGAAACGGCATATTGTCAAAGTGGTAGCATGATGCTACCGTAATCAGCAGAGGGAGATGGATGACTGCCGGGATTGGACGCTACGACGTTGAGCAGGCGTAGGAGGAAGAGGATGTACCCGAAGAAGTGTGCGGAGTGCGGTGGTGTCGTAGTGTCGTCGACCGCTTCGCTCCCATTCGATGTTCGTGGCGAAACCCTCCGTGTGGACGGAATTGAACACGGGCTCTGCACGGACTGTGGAGAAGTCTACTTGTCGCTCGAGGCTGCAGAGGTGCTCCAATCGAAGGCTATCCGAGCCTCCAAAGCAGCCAAGGGGCTACTGTCGCCGGAGGAAATCCGGGAATTGCGGCGTTCTCTCGCGCTGTCCCAGGCAGCATTCGAGGATCTGCTTGGAGTTGGTGCTAAGACAGTAGTTCGCTGGGAGAAGGGCACTGTGTTTCAGAGCGCGACCGCAGATCGAATGATGCGACTGATTCGACTTTTTCCGGATTTGACGTCGATTCTGGTCAGCGGAGAACTCTACGGCGCTGGGTCCGGATGCGGCCGAGGGGCTTCAAGGCTGGCGCTCTCTCGCGGGTGGTCGGTATCGCCCGCAAAGTCGGTGCACCTGAAGGTGGTGATGAATGGCGACAACGCCGCTGCAGCTTGACGCCTACATCATCGACACCCTAGAGGTCGAAGCCCTGCCGGACTTCGATCAGACTCGCCAGGGTATTGGCCTGAACATGGACGTCAAGCATGAACACCTGACTTGTGACGCCGACCCCTTGGCGCACCAGCTGATTTTGACTGTTCCGTTCGAGCCTGCTGAAGGCGGATCGGCTCCGTATCGGGGTCGAATTGTTGGCAGGGGTTTCTTCAGAGTGACGGAGGATCTGGGCGCTGAGCAGACCGCGCAGTATGTGATCGTGAACGCTTCAGCGATCCTTTTTGGACTTCTTAGGGCGCAGGTTGCGCAGGTCACCGCTCTGGGCAGATGGGGTACGTTTTTGTTGCCCCCGGTCAACCTCCATGTTGCACTTTCGAAGGCTGCCGAGGACGATCAGTAATCGGAGTAATATTTAGAAGGCTGCTGAAAAACGAAACCCCGGCCGCCAGAACACGCTGAGCGGTACGATAGTACGTCATCGGTTGCGCAAATAGCGCTGCTATTCGCGCTCCCTCTATCCTTCTCTCGCGCGTGCCGACCCGCGTTCTGGCGGCGAGTGTCATAGTTCAGCGGCCTGTTAGTGGGACGGTGGCCAGTCACCCAGCGACCGTGTCGTGAGCACCAATCTGCAGCGCACAGGCGATCTGTGGAATGCGAAGGCTGTGCTCAAGGCGGCTTGCGACGCATCAAACAACTGCAGGTTGCCTGAAGGGCCGGTACGGCGGTCGGAGCATAACGCTTGACGTATGACGTGACGCGTTATACCCTATGTTCATGATTAAGTCGTTCGCCGACTCTGAGACCGAGAGGGTCTTCCATCGGGAGTTTTCCCGGAAATTGGCCGGCGACATCCAGGCAATCGTCCTACGAAAACTGCGGATGCTCAGCAATGCGCGTGCCATGAGCGACCTTCTCAGTCCGCCGGGTAACCGTCTCGAGAAGCTCTCAGGTGACCGCGAGGGCTACTACAGTATTCGTGTCAACGACCAGTATCGGATCTGTTTCATGTGGGACGCCGGCGATGCCTACGACGTGGAGATCGTGGACTACCACTAGGAGGGAGGGGTGCCATGGCAACCGAGAAGCTTGCGCCGGTTCATCCCGGTGAAGTGTTGCAGCAGGAATTCCTGGTCCCACTGGGCCTGAGCCAGAACAGGCTGGCTCTAAGTATCGGTGTGTCGCCGAGGCGGATCAACGAGATCGTTTTGGGAAAGCGCCGAGTGACCGCGGAGACGGCGCTACGTCTGGCGCGGTTCTTCGACACGACTCCCCAGTTTTGGTTGGGCCTTCAGGCCGACTACGATCTGGATGTGGCGACCGATGAACTTGGCGAGCGGCTTGATCGGGAGGTTCGCAGCTACTACGTTGCCGTGTGAGTCGGCGCGGCCTGCGGGGCCGTCGGGGCGGTCTGTTGCTGTTCCTGCACCCGCCTTCTTCCTACACCCCGTCTCTCTAGCTCGCGGTGCAAACAGTTGGTTCGCAGCCCGAACGGCTTTCTTCTGTCCGACCGGCCTTGTACGATGGTGATCGTCTGTGCACAAGAGCTGTTGAACTAGGAGGGTAGACGCACAGGAGGAGTGAATGGACGTCTTCAACCTTCGGGCCGGACTGATCGAGGACTACCAGAACTACGTTGAGAGCTTCATCCACGTAGCCGACGAGCGCATCCGCGACAAGGTGGAAAGGGATCTGGATGGGGGTCTGCTCTGGCCCGAGCCGCTGGTGCAGCTGAATCCGTCGTTCGAGAGCGGTGGCTTCGTTGACGACCTGGTGGCCGAGGGCCTGCTCCATTCCGAGTGCTCCAACATCTTCCGAGTGGGGAAGGATTCCGCCTCCGCACCCGGCACCGTCGCATCTGCTGCCTCCGCCCCCGCACTTGGCGGCGCCGCACCTGTCGTACTCGGCAAGCCACTACGCCTCCATCGCCATCAGACCGACGCTGTGCGGGCGGCCGCCACCGGCGCCAACTACGTGCTCACCACCGGCACCGGCTCCGGCAAGAGCCTGGCTTACCTCATCCCTATCGTGGATCATGTGCTCAGGCGCGGTTCGGGGCGGGGGGTGCAGGCCATCGTCATCTACCCCATGAACGCCTTGGCCAACAGCCAGGCGGGCGAGCTCGAGAAGTTCCTCTGCCACGGCTACCCGGAGGGCAGGCCACCCGTCACTTTCCAGCGCTACACCGGCCAGGAGGGCGAGGAGAAGCGCCAGGAGATCATCCAGAGCCCGCCGGACATCATCCTCACCAACTACGTGATGCTGGAACTGATGCTCACCCGGCCGGCGGAGAAGCAATTGTTGGTGGCGGCCGAGGGCATTCGCTTCCTGGTGCTGGATGAACTGCACACCTACCGCGGGCGGCAGGGGGCGGATGTGGGGTTCCTGGTGCGACGAGTGCGCAACCGGCTGGCGCCCGACGGGCTGCAGGTGGTGGGGACGTCGGCGACCCTGGCCGGTCCCGGCTCCTACGACGAGCAACGAGCCGAGGTGGCGCGGGTGGCCACGCAGCTGTTCGGGGCGGAGGTGCCGGCGGAAAACGTGATCGGGGAGACACTGCGGCGGGCCACGAAACCGGCGTGCACCGATGATCCTGCATTCCGTCATGAGTTGATGGAGTGGCTCGACGATATCGAGCGTCCGCTGCCGACAACATATGATGCCTTCGTGGCGCATCCGCTGGCCCGCTGGGTGGAAGGCGTCTTCGGTGTGGAAGAGGATGCGGCCGGCGGCAGGCTGGTGCGGGCGCAGCCCCGCAGTATCGGCGGTCCGGACGGAGCTGCGAAGCTTCTCTCCGATGAGACCGGGTTCCCGGTCGATGCCTGCCGGCTGGCGCTGGAGCGCCTGCTCATGGCGGCGTGCGCCTGCGAAAGGGACTCCGAGACCGGCTTTCCTCCCTTCGCCTTCCGCCTCCACCAGTTCATCAGCCGCGGGGATACGGTCTATGCATCCGCTGAGGGCGAGGACACGCGCAGCATCACCCTGCACGGCCAGAAGTACGTCCCGGGCAACCGTGGGCAACTGCTGCTCCCACTGGCCTTCTGTCGGGAGTGCGGGCAGGAATACTACGTGGTAACGCTGGGCACGGGAGAGCACGGGCGTCGTGTGGTGGAGGCTCGTGATATGTCCTGGCGCGGAACGGACGAGGCCGGCGAGGCCGACGAGGCCGGCTACTTGTATGTGAGTACCACCAGGCCGTGGGACGAAGACCCCGAGACTCTGCTGGACAGACTGCCCGAGGACTGGATCGATGTCCGCGACGGCAAGCGGGTCATCAAGAAGGATCAGCGAAAGCATTTGCCGCGCTCCATCCGCGTGGGAACCGATGGGATCGAGGATGAGGACGGTGTAGATGCTCATTTTGTCCCTGCTCCATTCCGCTTCTGTCTACGCTGTGGCGTGTCCTACGGGAGCCGGATCGTCAGTGATTTCACCAAGTTGGGTCAATTGGGTTCCGAGGGGCGGAGTACGGCCACGACCGTGCTGGGTATGTCGGCGGTGCGGGGGCTGAAGGCCGACGCCGACCTCAAGGACGAGGCACGCAAGCTTCTGAGCTTCAGCGACAACCGTCAGGATGCCTCTCTGCAGGCGGGACACTTCAACGACTTCGTGGAAGTGGGGTTGCTGCGGGCGGCGCTCTACCGGGCCGCGGAGACGGCCGGGGACGACGGGCTGCGCCACGAGAGCCTGACCCAGGCGGTGTTTGCTACCCTCGATCTGGACGTGGCCGATTATGCCGCCGACCCCGACGTCAAGTTTCAGGCCGCCAAGGAGACGGATAAGGCCCTGCGCGACGTGCTCGGCTACCGCCTCTACATCGATCAGCGCCGCGGCTGGCGCATCACCCTGCCCAACCTTGAGCAGTGCGGGCTGCTCCAGACCGACTACCTCTCGCTGGAGGAGCTCTGCGCAGCCGAGGAGGAGTGGGAGAGATGTCACCAACTCCTTGTTGAGGCGTCGCCAGAGACCCGCGCGACTGTTGCCCGCACGCTGCTGGACTGGATGAGACGGACGCTGGCCATCAAGGTTGACTATCTGGACGGCGAGTTCCAGGAACGGATCCGGGCACAGAGCAACCAGCGGTTGCGTCCGCCGTGGGACATCGATGACAAAGAGAAGATGGAGACCGCGACCGTGGTCCTGCCCCGTTCCGGGCGCCATGGTGACTACAGGGGTTATGCCTACCTCTCCGGCCGCAGTGGCTTCGGGCTGTACCTGAACCGCCAATCGACCTTTCCCGGGCATCGGCAGCCACTCAAGCTCGATGAACGTGAGACGATCATCTGCCAGTTGCTCGAGGTGTTGCGGGTGGCGGGGTTGGTGGAGGTGGTGCTGCCGGCCAAGGAGGGCGACGTTCCCGGCTACCAGGTTCCGGCAGCGGCCATGGTGTGGAAGGCGGGTGACGGCACCCAGGCATTTCGGGACCCGCTCCGCATGCCGCAGCTGCCGGAAGAGGGCGGTCGTACCAACGACTTCTTCGTGGTCTTCTACCGGCACATGGCGGCGGGGCTCAAGAGGTTCGAGGCGCGCGAACACACGGCGCAGGTCCCCTACCGGTTGCGCGAGGAGCGCGAGGAGCGTTTCCGTAGGGGCGATCTACCCATCCTCTTCTGCTCACCGACTATGGAGTTGGGTGTGGATATCGCCGAGCTCAACGTGGTCAATATGCGCAATATCCCGCCCACACCGGCCAACTACGCCCAGCGCAGCGGTCGTGCCGGCCGCAGCGGCCGGCCGGCGCTCGTCTACTCCTACTGCTCCACCGGCAGTCCCCACGACCAGTACTTCTTCCGCCGCCCCAAGGAGATGGTGGCCGGGGCCGTAGCGCCGCCGCGCATCGATTTGGCCAACGAGGACCTCGTCCGCGCGCATGTGCACGCGGTGTGGCTGAAGGAGACCGGGATGTCACTGGGCAGATCGCTGCAGGATCTGCTCGAACTGGAAGGGGACGAGCCGACCCTCGTGTTGCGGGCCCAGGTGGAGACGGACATCCACAGCCAGCAGGCGCGCGAGCAGGCGCGGGTGCGGGCGGCGGCGATGCTGGACGAGTGCGCGGAGGAGCTCGCGGCCGCCGGGTGGTACAGCGACAAGTGGCTGGACGAGGTGCTCGATCAGGTGGCCCTGCGCTTCGACCGCGCCTGTGACCGCTGGCGGGATCTCTACCGGGCGGCGCATGCGCAGGCGGAGGCTCAGGGCAAGATCGTACGCGATGCCACCCGTAGCAAGAAGGAGAAGGAGCAGGCCAAACTGCTGCGGAGCGAGGCCGAGCAGCAGCTGGCCCTCCTCACCGACGTCGACAACCTCCTGCAATCCGACTTCTACAGCTACCGGTATTTCGCCAGCGAAGGCTTCCTGCCCGGCTACAGCTTCCCGAGGCTGCCGCTCTCCGCCTTCATCCCCGGGTCACGCAAGAAAAAGGGCGATGACGAGTTCCTGCAGCGGCCCCGGTTTCTGGCCATCTCTGAGTTTGGTCCCCGGGCCATCGTGTACCACGAGGGCTCCCGCTACATCATCAACAAGGCCATCCTTCCCGTGCGCGAGGAAGGCGATCTCACGCCCACCCGCGCCAAGATCTGCTCCGCCTGCGGCTACCTGCACGTGGTGCGCCACGGCGACGGCCCCGATCTCTGCGAGTCCTGCGGCAAACCGCTCAGCGCTCCCCGCAGCAACCTCTTCCGGCTGCAGAACGTGGCTACCAAGCGGCGCGACCGTATCAGCTCGGATGAGGAGGAACGCCAGCGCCTCGGCTACCAGTTGATCACGTCTGTCCGCTTCGATGGCGAGGGGAACCAGGCGGGCAGGCAGGTGGCAACTATCGAGGCGGCAGACGGTACGGCAATCGCGTGGCTGACCTACGGCCACACGGCCACCATCTGGCGGGTGAACCTGGGGTGGTCGCGGCGCAAGAACAAGGAGCAGGAGGGCTTTGTCCTCGACATTGAGCGGGGGTACTGGGCTAAGAACCAGGAAGATCCCGTGGACGATGTTGCCGATCAAGACCCTATGTCCGCCAAGACGGCACGGGTCATCCCCTTCGTGGAGGATCGCCGCAACTGCCTGTTGCTGGAGCCGGCTGATCCGCTGTCGCCGGAGCTCTCTGCCTCCCTGCAGGCGGCGTTGAAGCGGGCGATTCAGGTCATGTACCAGCTGGAGGACAACGAGTTGGCGGTCGAGTCACTGCCCGACGACTGCACGCCGCGACGCATCCTCCTCTACGAGGCGGCAGAGGGCGGCGCCGGGGCGCTGCGGCAGTTGCTGGAGGAGGGGGCGTTTGCCCGGGTGGCGGCGGTGGCGCTGGAGTTGTGCCACTTCCACCCGGAGACGGGCGATGACCTTGGACCGCAGAAGATCCCTGAGCCCTGCGAGGCCGCCTGTTACGACTGCCTCATGAGTTACCAGAATCAACGCTACCACTCGCTGCTGGACCGTCAGCTGGTGCGCGACGTGCTCCTGAAGATGACGGGGGCGAGGGTGGTGACAT
>JBMNPM010000002.1:0-198552 GCA_050943595.1 Thermoleophilia bacterium
GATCTGCTCCGGCGTGTGCTTCTTTCCCTTCGGCATGACCGATCCTTTCTGGCCTTTCTTGGCCATCTAAGGACTCTCAGTCTAGCTGGTACGGGTCAGGGGGAGCAGGCCAGGTTCTAGACTTCGTCGCAACACTTCAATTGGGGGAGGTTGCGAATGACTCGTCGTGGACGAAAGCGTAGATTGGCCGTTGAGGACGAGTAGTGTACTGACTTATGTGCAAAAGCTCTCTTAAGGAAGGACTGAAGAGAAGGTCATGGTATGCAAGTGTGGCCCTGCCCCAAAATAGTAGACAGCCCGGATGAGAAGATTGTCTTCTCACGAAGGAGGTTCACATGCGGGTGAGACGATCGTTTACCCCTCAAGTTCAAGGCTGAGGTGGTGGCCCTTGCCAGGCGGGGCGACCGCAGCATCAGCCAGATCTCTCAGGACATGGACCTGGTGGAATTGGTCATCAGGCGCTGGGTGGCGCAGGCAGACGTAGATGAGGGCAGACGCTCCGGCACAACCAGTACTAAGCAGGAAGAGATCATGGCTCTTGCGCAAGCGGGTGCGCGTGCTCGAAGAGGAGCGCGAGATCCTGAAGAAGGCCGTCCACCTCTTCGCTTGAGGAGACCCGGTGAGCCGGTATCGGTTCATCGAGGCGGAGAGACAGCACCATGCGGTCAGCCTGCTCTGCCCAAGTGCTTGAGGTCTTCCGTGTCGCCTATTACCGCTGGAAGGCCTGTCCGGTCTCATCCCGGGCCGCCGCCAATCTGGTGCTCCTTGACCACATCAAGCAGGCCCACACCGACTCGAATGGCACCTACGGCTCGCCCCGCATCCAGGCCGAGCTTAAGGACCAAGGGGTGAGGGCCGGCCGTGGCCGCATCGCCCGCCTTGTGGCCTCCACAGGCATCGTCGGTCGCCGAGGCCGCCGGCGCGTGCGTACCACCATCTTTGCTAAAAAGCCGGCACCGTTTACCGATCTGGTAGGTCGCTGTTTCTCGGCTAAGCATCCCAACCAGATCTGGTGCGGCGACATCACCTATGTGCATACCCACCAAGGGTTTCTCTACCTGGCCTCGGTCATCGACGTCTATAGCCGCCGGGTGATCGGCTGGGCCGTTGCCCCTCACATGCGGGCCAACCTGGTCAAAGACGCGCTTCGTATGGCCATCACCACCCGCGGCGGGCAGGTGGGTGGAGTCATCTTCCATTCCGACAGGGGTGTCCAATACGGAGCCAAGAGCTTCATGGCCCGGCCAAACGAGCGGGGATACGTCAGTCCATGGGGCGCGTAGCTGATTGCTACGACAATTCTCTGGCGGAGTCGTTCTTCGCCACACTCAAGGGCGAGTTGCTCTACAGGCGTTCATGGCCGATGCGGGGAGAAACTAGAAGTGCGCTGGTCTATTGGATCGAGGCCGTCTACAACCGTCGACGTCGACACAGCTCCATCGGCATGCTCGCTCCTGTGGTCTATGAGGAGCGACATCAGGTACAGTGCCATGCAGCCTAACAATGCTGTCTGTCAAAACGGGGCAAGTCCAGAAGAAGTGGAAGTGGCGCAACCCCAGCACAAACCGCGGAAACGCCAACCCGAAGAACTGGATTCCGGGCGATCGCTTTGCTTCAATCGCCGAGCAGCTCAAGTAACCGGATAAGCAACTATTGCCTGAGTAGCCGCGAACGGTGGTAGTTTTACAGCGCTTCTCAGCCAGTGCAAAGCCGCGCTTGATGGCCTCACAGTAGAGGTCAAGGCTGCCGAAGCGACGCTTACCTTACACGCCGCTTCGGCAGCGCTCACTTCTTCATATTGGCTGTTAGCCTACCGCACCTTCGTCACACCACAAGCCCGAATCCAGCCACTCCGCCAGGTCCTCCGGCGCTCCTTGGGCTATCCAGTCCTCGACCGTCTGGTCGGTGCCGTAGTCGACCACGGTCCAGCCATCCGTATCCTTCGACAGCAGGAACCGAGACGGATCGATGCCGGCGTTTATTGGCATGATTCCTGCCCCCGCCCAAGAGCCGGAATAGTAGACTCGGATAACCATGAAGTTGAAGGAGTCGGGCTCTAGAGTTTCTTTTATTGCATCCCGAACCCCTCGCCCCTCTGCAGCCAGCTCGCTATTCATCAGGTTGTAGAGAAGGACGCAAACCTCACCCCGCGTGGCCGGTGCCATGAAGTTGAACTCACTATCCAGTCCCTCGATGCCGCTTAGCAATCCGTGGTAATCGGCTTTACAGGCGTTGAGATAATGCTCCTGAAGGCCGAACTGCTCGGAGCCGAAGGAGGGGACATGATCGAATGGGGGTTCGGGAAGGATAGCTGCTCTAGTGACCATCGTTATGAGTTGTTGCCGAGCGATGTTTTCATAGGGAGCGAAATGTGAGGGGGTCTTACCGATGGTGATGCCCTCAGCAGCGCAGACAGCCACGTAGTGATTAGGGTAGAGCGGGTCGTTCGGGTCAAGGTTGCTTTCCACGTCACCAAAGGGACAAATGTCATTGGTGGTGACCGGTAGATCAAGGGCACGCACAATCATCTTGGCGAATTGTTGCCGGGTCAGCACATTGTCGGGACCAAACCGGCCGTCGCCGTACCCGCTGATGATGCCCTGCGAAGCTAGAGTGGCTATCTGCGCGCGGTAGGGATGAGTGGCGGGGACATCGGTGAACGACGAAGTGTCGGGGTCGTCGCTAGTGTCGATTTCGGTAGCTGAGAAGCTCAAACCGTTCGGCACGGGAGAGGCAGCATCGGGAAGTGCTGCAGAATATCCTACAAGGCTTGAAAAAAGAAGTAGTGCAAGAACAAGGGACAAGACAACGATTCTGCGAATCATGACCCGCTCCATTCTTAGTAGAAATTATTTTTTATTATACGCTCCGTTGCTTCTTAGCGAAACACACCAGCCGTGCCCTGGCATCCAGTTATGCTGTGGCCGGAGCGAAGAATGGCAGTGACGCGGCAGAGGACGATCTGGAAGCCAATCTCGTGATCGACGCCCTGGGCACGGCTACCACCTGCCGCCCCCCGGCACGAGTACGCCAAACCGCTAGATGCTTGCACACAGAGCCCCTTCAGCAGCACCGTCAGGCGCCGAGAAGAGCTGCATATCACCCATGCCGCACGCCACAGTGATACACTAACAGTGCTAGATGGCTGCGGGACAGGACTTCCATCACGTGTAAAAAAGGGGGGGATAGGCCAAAACTCGCAGCCCAGGGAAGCCCTCGGGAAATTGAGGGCTTCTCCTGTTTTACTTGTGCCGCTCATGCCGCACCCTCTCGGCACCTCCCCCGCGTCTCACCCGGCACCGGCTCAGCCACCACCTTCTTCATCGCGCTATGGATTTCCATCACCCGTTCGCAGAAGGCTGGGCTCTCCCCGTCCGCCGAGCAAGTATGAGCGGGAGCGATCAAAGCAATGGACCTTGGAACCCGTCTCGCGAGATCGTGGCTGCTAGACGTTGACCTCAGTGACGGTAAGTTGGCTGTTGGACACCAAACATACCCATATGGTCCGGGGTCCAAAAGTAAAACCCCGCCATATGCGACCCCGCCATATGCGGGGCAATTCCAGCAGGCTGCTGAACTATGACACTTCGTCGCCAGAGCGCGATCAGCACGCGCGACCGATGACGTACTATCGTGCTGCTCAGCGCGTCCCGGCGGCCGGGGTTTCGTTTTTCAGCAACCACCTAGGAGGCGACGACCGGAGTCGAACCGGTGTAGCGGGTTTTGCAGACCCGTGCCTAAGCCACTCGGCCACGTCGCCTCAGCTACCAGAAACCTACCGCCGCGGAGCGCCGCAGCAACGACACTTACGGAGAACATGGAGCGGATGAAGGGATTCGAACCCTCGACCTTCTGCATGGCAAGCAGACGCTCTAGCCAACTGAGCTACATCCGCCGGGTACCTCGTGGTCGGGGATTATAGACCACCCCTGCCCATGATGCAAATCGCCACACGTGGAATCTCAAGGGCAGGATGATCCGGGTTCTACCCCCGAGTCTCGACCGGCCTCGATCTCGTCGAGAGCCTGGTTGACCAAATTATCGGCCTCGGTGTTCTCGCTACGGCCCACATGGTTGATGGTGACATGCTGAAAATCGCGCAGGCGGACGACCAGCTCATCGTATAGCGGCCTCAACTTCTCGCTCTTAACCTGATAGTCGCCCCGTATCTGCTTGACAAGGAGTTCCGAGTCGGAAAAAACCTCGAGATCGACAATCTCGTGTTGCTTCGCCACGTCAAGTCCGGCCAGGAGGGCGCGGTATTCGGCCACATTATTGGTCGTGACCCCTATCGCACGGCCGATCTTCTCCAACGGTGTGCCATCTTCGCTCTCCAGTACCAGGCCGATCGCGCCCGGCCCCGGATTGCCTCGCGCACCTCCATCCACACGGAGCCGGGCACGGGTCCGCGCCCGTCCGTCCGGTGGCGTCGCAGCGGAGTCAGGCGGCGTCGCAGCGAAGTCAGGCACAGCCCCGCAGGGAACAGCCGCGACCGACGACGAGGCGGCCGGCATCATCGTCGACCCTTCACCCCTACCCCACGGTGAGCACCACCGCGACGACAGCATGACTTCGACCCCAACGCCGGCCAGCGACTCGCTCAGAGCAGAGCTCCACAGAGACAGCGCCTGCCACTCCAAGTCTTCATGGGGAGCGGCGATGAGTGTGAGTCCGGCCTCCTCAGCCCGTTGCGCGTCGTGATAGCCCACATCGCCCGTGACGAGAACATCCGCCCGCTGCGCCGCTTTATCGATGAGGCTGCGCCCGCTGCCGGGGACTACGGCCACACGCCTCACCTGTCGATCACCGTCACCGCTCCAGGCGACAGAGGGTAAACCCAACCATCCCGCAATACGGCCGGCGAAGGTCTTCACACTCTCTGAGCACGCCAACTCCCCCACCCGGCCCAGGCCCGCGTGAGTAAGGACGTCGTCGACAGGGTAGATATCAAAGGCCGGTTCGTCGTAGGGATGAGCATCGACATAGGCCTGCATCACCGCACTCAACCGCGCACGGGGGACCACGGTCTCCCAACGCACCTCACCTGTGCGCTCAGGCACCTGCAGGTGACCGATAGTAGGGCTAGATCCTGGACCGGGCGTGAACCATCCTTGGCCATGGAGCGCGAATGCACATCCACTGTAGGCACCAATGACTCCTGCACCCGCGGCGAAGACGGCCGCCGCCACCAGCTCAATCGACTCAGGAGGGACAAACCCAACCAGTTTGTACCACCCGGCCGACGCAGGCTGCAGTGGTTTTACACCCCGAAGACCCAGGGCCTCCGACGCCACATCGGCCAGGCCACCGGGCGCAGCATCCAGATTGGTGTGGCACGCAAAAACGTTGATCCCAGCCATGACGACCCGGCGCAGCAGGCGCTCTCGAGGGCGGGAATCGACCAACGTGCTTACAGGGGTAAAGAAGACCGGGTGGTGCGTGACGATCGTGTCGAAGGCGCCGGCAACGGCCTCGTCGAGTACCTGCGGAGTCAAATCGAGAGCGATGAGGATCCGGCGTACTGCGGCACCGCGGTCTCCCACCTGCAGGCCCACGTTGTCCCAGGATTCGGCCAAGCTCCAGGGTGCCAACGAGTCAAGCACGCCTTCCAAATCTGCTATAAACATGACAGGAGCATACCACGAGCCGAACGCCGATCAGGCCTCTCGCAGCCGGCAGACAGGAGAGTCGTCAAGTGAAACCTCGCGAGGTCATTCCAAATCTCTATTGGGTAGGTGCGGTCGACTGGGAACGAAGGCTGTTCGACTCCCTGGTCCCCACCCCCGAAGGCACCAGTTACAACTCCTACCTTCTCCGCGCACGAGATGCGACCGTGCTCTTCGATACGGTCGATCCAACCAAGACCCAGACCCTACTCGACAACTTAGCCTCCGTTGATCACATCGATTACGTGGTCATCCACCATGTTGAGCAAGACCATTCGGGCTCGTTACCGGCCATCCTTGACCGTTTCCCCACAGCGAGGGTCCTCTGCGGCCCCAGAGCTGTGGACCTTATTACCACCCACCTCCACGTGGATCCCGCCACGCTGCACGTGATGGCTGACGGCGAGGAACTCTCCCTGGGTGACAAGACCCTGCGTTTCGTCCATACCCCGTGGGTCCACTGGCCCGAGACCATCTCCACCTTCCTCGTCGAAGACAAGGTGCTTCTAAGCGGCGACTTCTTCGGCTCACATCTGGCCACCACGGATGTCTTCGCCCAGATCGACGAAGTGCTACCTCTGGCCAAGCGCTACTACGCGGAGCTCATGATGCCTGTGCGCACCGTAGTCGCACGGAACTTGGGTAAGGTGGAGCAACTGGATCCGGCGATCATTGCACCCACACACGGGCCCGCCTACGACCAACCCAGCCTGATCATCAACGCGTATCGTGAATGGGTGGAGGGCGCGCCCCATAATCTAGTCCTCATCCCCTATGTGACCATGCACGCCAGCACTCAGAAGCTGGTGGAACGACTGACTGGGAGCCTCATCAATCACGGGGTCAAGGTGGAGCTAATTGATGCTGTGGGAGCCGACATGGGGCACCTAGCCACCTCCCTCGTAGACGCCGCGACCATCGTCGTCGGCACGCCTACCGTCCTCACCGGCCCACATCCGACCATAGTCCCCATCGTCTTCCTCGCCAATGCCCTTCGCCCGAAGGTGCAGAACCTTTCGGTAGTGGGTAGCTACGGATGGGCAACCAACATGGTCGACGTCATAAAATCACTCACGAGTGGACTCAAAGCGGAACTGATTGATCCGGTCGTAGTAAAGGGATCCCCGCAGGACGAGGACCTCGCACGCATTGATGCTCTGGCAGCAACGATCGCAGCCAAGCACGCAGCAGCCGGACTTATCTGACCGGAGCCTCCCGAGTGGGGCCTCGGCGACGTTGGGTCGGCCGGGTCGAGGTCGATCTTGTCTTTGCCAGGCCCTCTCCACTAGCGACCGCATCGTCCTCAACCGAGATTACACTGTTACCGTACTCGTCCATTGCCACGCTCCCTCGAACAACGGCAGTCCCCCGACGATACACCTCTTAACTCTTGATCTGAAAGAGATCCTCCACCACCGCTATGCGATACCAAATCCCCGAACTCGCGCACTTCACTGCCTCGTGAGTCCTGAAACTCTCAGCAAACTTGGTGGCCCGCTCCTTGTCAGCCCATTCAAAAATGACGAACAGGATGTCGGGGTCCTTGGTGTCGATCATCACCCTACCCCCCATGGATCCCATCTTGCCGCGCCGCTCACTGTCATCTCGGAAGATGCGTTCAAACTCCGCCATCTGTCCGATTTTGTGCTCGATCACAACGTAGACCACTCTCCATCCCCTTCCGCTTGGCTCACGTGCTTTCCCCAGAACTTCAGTATAGGCCAACCGCTCCCTTTCGAGTCGGCCGCAAAGCAGCCGCAGAGGCCTGCCGGCTATGTTGGAGCTGCATAGTCGCGTTTGTCAAAGTAGGATTATGACACCACATCCACTCGACACGGTACGTAGCGATGGAGAGGTGTGCCCGCGATACGATCACGATGCGCAGACGTGGTGAGAAGGTTCACGTTCACACCGTGGGTCTGCCCACCGTACTCCAATCCCATACCGTGCCACATGATCACATGCCCGACGCGGGCATGATCGTCAACCTCAAGTTCGATCTCCACACTACCCGCCACCGTAGTCACCCGGACCATCTGACCGTCAACGAGCCCCAGGGCCTCAGCCTCCTCGGGATTCATCATCAGCGTGGACCCACGTCGTGTCCCCCGCCACGCCGGGTCACGCAGCATCGAATTCGCAACTCTATCGGAGTGGAGACCCGCCGTGAGCACCAGGGGAAAGTCGTCCCTTTCCTGCAACGCCTCCGCCTCCGACTCCGCGGTGATGCTCTCGATCCAGTCCACCATCTCGGGAATCAGTAGGCGGATGCGATGACCAGGAGTGTTAACGGAGAAGAGATTGTTGTCGATGTCGCTGCGTCCTACCAAGAGCCCTTCAGGGTGATCGATAAGAGCCTGCAGGACCTCGTCGGCCAGCGACGGTCCCGGGGTGAACCCGGCCGCAGCCATCTCGTCCACGGCAAAACCGGGCGCCGTGAACAGATCGAACCAGATTTCGGCCAGCTTAATGGACCCTAGGGCGGCACCCAGGGTCTTAGCAAGGATGAATGGTAAGGCCGCACGCAGTGCGGGGTCTCCATCCACGAAGTCGAGCAGCTCACCGGCGAACCGCACCCGATCGCCTCGGGCGGCTTCGACCAGCGATGCAGGGATAGGCGGGATCAAGTGCAACCTGTCGGCCAACTCCACCAAGATCGCCACCGTATCTCGAGCCTCCGCCGGCGCCTCGAGAATGGGACGGCAGAGCTGGAAGTGGATCTCGGGAAAGGTAGCATCGATGGTGGGCAGAATCCCTCCCCAGGATTCGTAGCGGGACTTGGCCGGTAGGATGTAGTCAGAGAGTTCGGCCGTCTCAGTCATGGTCATCTCAATGGTGACAAGCAGGTCTAAGCGCGCGAAGCTCCTCTCGAAGGCTCGAGTGTCCGGCCATGTGCGCACAGGATTCGCAGCGCACACGATCAGCGCCCGCAACCGGTCTGCGCCGTCACTCAGGATCTCCTCAGGAAGGATGCTGGGAGGCAACATCCCCATGATGGGTGAATAGCCGGTGGCCGGCGTACGATACACAGGAGCTTCAGGGTCCGGAGCTGGCGGTCCGGCATGGAGAAGCGTGCCATGGACCACGTTGCCCCCTGTCACCCCCATCCGTCCGCAAATGACCCGCAGGATCATCTCCAGGTAGGACGTCGCCGTGCTGTGGCGCCCCATCTCGATACCCAGCCCAGCGTGAGACGACGACCTCCGTGTGGCGAACAGCCGGCACACCTCGCGTACCTGCCCATAGTCGAGACCACACACTTCGACGGCGGCCTGTGCATCGAAAGAGATAAACCAGGGAAGGATGGACTCAAAGCCATCGGCGTGCGTAGCCAGATAGTCCGTGTCGTGCCACCCCTCCTGCAGGATGGTGGCGATCATAGCCTTGAGCAACAGGGCATCGGTGCCCGGACGTAACGGTAGGTGGATGTCGGCCAGCCTGGCAGTCTCCGAACGCCGGGGGTCCACCACGACCAGGATCTTGTCCGGATCCTTGGAGAAAGCCCTCAAGTAGCGTGGCGCTTGGGGCATCATGTTGCTCATCATGGGATTCCAGCCGATGATGAGCAACATGTCGGTCTGAGCGTAATCGGGCGACGAAGCCAACCCCAGAGGCGGATTGTTCATCATGCGAGTCGCCACATAAATGGCCCCGGTGAGCTCCTGTGCCAACGACGAGTAGCAGTTCTCCGAGCCCAACGCGCCCATCAACAGGCCACCCCAGGCTGCGGGCTCACCAGCACAGGCGACAACACCCGGCCCATGCTCTTGGATGAGAGCTCCTAACTTGCCGGCTATCTCGTCGAGAGCCTGATCCCAGGAGATCTGCTCAAAACGGCCATCCACCCTCTTGAGTGGATGGGTTAGCCGCGCAGTGTGCTGTTGGTATCCGACAGCCAGAGCTTTGCGGCACAGATAGCCCTGGTCGACAGGGCTATCCTCATCACCCCGGACCTTGGTGATCGTGTTGTCCTCAACCAACACCTCCAATGCACAACTCGTCGGACAGAGACCACACATGGTCTTACGCCACTCCCTCATCTTCTTTCTCCCTCATGTCTAGCTAGGAGGCTGCTGATCACCCCCGCACCCTGCCCGACAGGATACAAGTCTGCGCGACAGGATGACTCTGCAATAAAATGCCCCCCGGACGATATCCGATATCATCAATAACAACATATAAAATCGACGAAAAATCAGAGGTTACCGTGAAACAGCCGGCTCAGGGGCGGATAAACGAACGGATCACGGCCATCGGAACTGCGTTATATCCGACCTACGTAGTCCGGGGAGAAACAAAGAACCTCATGATCGACGCGGGCATAAACCTCATGGCCCCGCACTACCTTGCGGCACTCAGAGATGTCACCCACGATGAGGCAGGACTCGACTGCCTCTTCTTGACACACTCGCACTACGATCACATCGGCGCAGCCTCCTACATCCGGCAGCATATCCCCGGCTTGAAGATCGGTGCACACGAATCGCTGGCGGGGTTGTTGCAGAAACCGTCCGTCCTGGAGACGATGAACCGGCTTAGTGCCAACCACGTCGATTTGCTGGAATACAATGTGCACAACGAGGATCTCGTGCTGCGGCCTTTTGAGATCGATCTTGCCCTCAAACAGGGGGATGAGTTCGATCTGGGCGGGCTCACCTGCCACGTATACGAGACACCGGGTCACACACGAGACTCGCTGGCCTTCTACTTCCCGGAGATAGGAGCCCTGTTTCCAGGGGAAGCATGCGGCCTCGCTCAAGACGAGCGCGAAGGAGAGGTCCAGGTCGAGTTCCTGGCTTCATACCAAGAGTACCTCGATTCCTTGGAGCGCCTGAGCGCCCTCCGCCCCCAGCTCATCTGCTTGGGCCACGGTCAGGTGCTGACCCAGGACGATGCGGTGGAATTCCTCTCCCGCTCACACGTCGAGACGTCTCGGTATCGCGAACTGATCGAAGGCCATCTAGACGCAGCTGCCGGTGACGTAGACGAAGCGATCCGGGCCATGGCTCACGCGGAATACGATGTGAAAGGTGGCATACGTCAGGAGCGCACCGCCTACCTGATAAACCTTACGGCCCAGATCAAACACATTGCCGGCCTGCGTTGACAAGCCGCCTGACACGGGCGGGCGTCGGACCACAAAGCGCGAGGTAGTACGCGATGTCGACATATGCGTTGCCCTTGCCTTGTAGTGACGGCAGCATCTGCAGGCCGGCTCTTGCATAAGCGAAGGCCCAATCACCTGAGCGCACTCAGGCGTCCAGGTTAAGAAGTTCCTCTCCCACGTCGAGACGGCGTATCTTGGTATCTGACGCAGCCCAGCTGGCGGCCTCGTGCGCTTCTAGACTGTCCGCAAACTTCAAAGCCCCTTCAATCGTATTCCATTCGAAGATTATGAGCACCTTCTGGGGATTGTTGATGTAGCGTATGACTATAGCCCCTCTTGAACCCAACTCCTCGCGCCGCTCACCATCGCGCCTGAATATCTCCTCGAATGTCCGCCAGTGGCTGATCTCATGTTCTATGAATACATACGCCATCGGTCCCTCTCCTTTTCTCGGCCGCGTGTGGTCCCCCCACGGCACTAGACTCAGTTTATCGACAGCGCCGCCTCGGGTATGATAATTGTACTATGAGGTTTTTCCACCACCTTCTACGAATACCTACCAGGGCCCAGATGGTGAAGGCCATCTGGCCCGGCTTGGAAGAGACCAAGCGTAGGATGGCCCCTCTGTCCCCGGACTATGCAGACCCTAGGGAGTATCATCCTCCTCCGATCCTCTTTCTGCGAGGGTGGGACTACGGGGAGGGCACCGGGACTACAGCCTACGGCTACGGCCTCGAAACACCCGACGGCCGCATCTGGCAGGTTCGCAACTGTCGACCGGGGCAGTGGCAGGATCTGGGCGTTTTGGTCCTTGACGTGGTCGGAGACAGACGCCACCTCGACGCCCTACAGGACCGCTCCTTCGACCCCGGACACTCCCTCATACTGATACCAGAACCGGATCAGGGGCACGATTCCACTATCCTATCCGTGCGCAACGCGGAGGGCAGTATCACGGCCGGGTATATACCTCGCGCGTTGGCCACGCGACTGCCCATACTGCTACGCGGCCAAGACTTCAAGGTTATGTCGTTCCGCTACCACCTGGATACCGGCGGCCGCCGCCGGGACATGAAGTTGGTGGTCTTCCGGCCCGACCGGCTGATAGGCACGGAGAGTCTGCCCCTTCATCCGGGCCTTTGACGACCATACGTTCTTGGTAAAGGAGAAACCGTCGGCCGAGACGAACAATCACTATAGATAGCAATCACTATAGATAGGATAGGGGTAGGCGCAGAGTCCTAGGCGCAGAGCCCCCTTTCCGCCACGCTCAAAAGCCTGCAATCAATTGAGGAGAGAGGCCTGATGAAGACCATCGTAGTCGGTGTCGACGGTTCGAAGCAGGGAGAAGCAGCCCTGAAAGTTGCCGCGGAGGAAGCCTCCCTGCGCGAGGCCAACCTGCTCATCGTGTCGGTCTGGGAGAACCCAATGCTCATAGCTCCGCCGGCGGCCTATGCTACGGAGGCTGTCAAAGACTTCTACGACGCTGCGGCGGACATTGTGCGAAAAGCGATCGCGGAAGCAGCGGATCTGCAACCGCAGGTGCCGGTCGAAGGCAAGGTGATCGAGGGACAACCTGCAGGAGTGCTGCTCAAAGAGTGTGAGCGCACCAACGCAGAGATGCTCGTAGTCGGCAGTCGCGGACGAGGAGGCTTTACCAGCCTCATGCTCGGTTCGGTGAGTCAGCAACTAGCGCACCACGCGCCCTGCCCGGTCATGATCGTGCGCTGAGCCGGTGGCCGGTCATAGACACACGCGTCAATGAGTGTGTCCGCCATCCTCCGCTCTCACCCACGTTTCTCCCACCAGATCAACGCCCAGATCGACCCGCTTTGCTGCACAAAGGGCGGGCCGGTCTGCGTGACGAACGTATCCCCCAGGAATTCTCTCAGTTTGAGGTGTTCTTCATCAGAAAAGGGATACGTGCGCCAACTCATCTGTTCTATAGCATCCTCGACGCTCGCAAACGTCAACATCTTCTCGGACTCCAGGAGTTCGAGATTGGCTTTGATACCCATTTGATACAGCATGTTCAAGACGTAGATGTAGGGAGGATGCTGTCCACGAAGTCGCCCGATAGCCGCGTAGGCCTCGTAGTCGAATGAGTGCGGGATCACCGGCAAGGTGACATAGACGCCGTGCCGGGCGATCGTATCCATGGCCCTGAGGGCGTTCCTTATCTCGGCACCATACAAAGAGCGGGACGCCACGACCACATCATGTGCCTCTATCCGACCGTCGCTCAGAGCATCTTGCCAGCCGGCGTTCATACACTCGATATTGTCCAAGCCGGCAGCCTGCGCGTTCTGTCTCAGCAACCTGAGCATCTCTGAGGACACATCTAAGCCGGTCACTCTCTTGGCTCTTTGCGCCAGAGAAAGAGCCAGAGTACCTGGACCACAGCCAATATCGAGCACAGTCCAGTCAGGACGGATACGGATGCGTTCGAGCATCTTCGAGATGTAGTCGGACTTGTTCCCGCTCGGGTCCTCCTGCTCATTCCGCAGGCCAACACCCTTGTTGAACTCAGCCGCCCGTTTGTCCCACCGCTCTTTGGCGGATATCCCGTCTTTCCAGGGCGATCGCGCACACTCCTGCCGCCACATCGCTTCCCAGTCGATACTCTCAAAGTCCATCAGCCTACCTGCCCCCTACCTCTTCTGTCCGCCACGGAGGCGGTGAGCCAAGAGGCTGCTGAAAGCAGCCTGCTAACGGACGTTATCCTATCACGAGTAACACGACTACACGGAGGGCCACTCCACGTATCTTGAGACGTGTGCGCCGGTGGCCTGAACGTAAGACGCCGATTTGTCCAGCAACGGAACTCTCGCGAAGATAACCTCCTCAATCAGCGCTCGGCCAGTTCTGATTGCAGACGGTCACCGTGCGGATGATCCACCCTCCGACTCCTTCTCAGCCACCTGTTCGACGCACCCCTCTTTGCAGGTGGGTGAACAACGGTGGTCACACGGTTCTATGTGAATATTCACCTGTGAAGAAGGAAGACGCTCCACTATGGACTCCACGATCTCGTCCCCCAAAGCATGTGCCTCGGCAATCGACATACCTCCATCTAAGACCAGATGGAAATCGATAAAACGGTCCGGCCCCGCCTTACGCGTCCGCAGCTGGTGAAAACTCCGCACCTGCGGCCACTCAGCGAGCACAAAGTCCTGTATCCAAGCCACATCCTCCTCCGGCAGGCTTACATCCAAGAGGTCCCGGCCGGCTTCCCTGGTGAGATCCCAGGCAGCCTTGAGAATAAGAAGCGCCACAAGAATACCTATCACGGGGTCTAGCCAGCGAATGTCTATACCGGGGCGAGCCAACCCCACCAGCCACAGGATGAGTAATCCGGCCATGACGCCCACGGACGTGTAAACGTCGGTGCGCAGGTGCCAACCATCGGCCTGCAGAGCCACAGAATCCGTTTCCTTACCTATCTTGAAGAGCCGGCGCGAAACGAAGAAGTTCGCCACCGCCGACAGGAACATGACGGCTACACCCCACATAGGTGTGGATACCGGCTCCGGACATCTCAGCTTTTGCACCGCTTCATAGATGATCCACGCTGCAGCCGCAAAGATGAGGAGCGCCTCAATGGTTCCCGACATATTCTCGAACTTGCCGTGGCCATAGGGATGGCGCTCGTCGGCCTCACGAGCGGAGGCCCGCACCGCAAAGAGGGCGATTATCGCAGCCAGCAAATCAACACCTGAGTGGATGGCCTCGGATATCACCGCTACGGAACCTATGAGCAGGCCCACAACCAGCTTGAAGAGCACGAGCAGGCTGTTCGAGACCACCGACAGGATGGCCACATTCGTCTTTTTTCGCGCGATGTCCGTCATGACCGGCTTTAGAAATCCGCCTTCTCCAAATCCACCCCAGAATGCATTAAAGCCCCGCAGGAACATTCGTCCCGCGGAGCTTCTTCTGTTCCGCTCCACTGCTGGTTAGCAGGCTGCTGAACTATGCCACTTCGCCGCCAGAACGCGATCAGCACACGCGAGAGAAGGATAGAGGGAGCGCGAATAGCAGCGCTATTCGCGCGACCAATGACGTACTATCGTGCTGCTCAGCGCGTTCCGGCGGCCGGGGCTTCGTTTTTCAGCAAGCCTCCCAGCCCGACCACACCTCGGCGCGACTGTTTCGCTACATCCGAAGCTGTCTGATCTTTTTAAGTATAGGCGGAGCCGAAGCCGCCAGCAAGCACTTAGAGAAACTTCGCCACGACAGGCGGGTCCCACTCTGCTCAATCTAGACTAATCCGCCGGAGCCAAAGACCTGACCTCAAGAGTGAAGAAGGGATCACCGCGAACGTCGGTCTGTTGCCCAACATCTCCCATTGCGGAGACGACGTCCCCCACCGAAGGCGTCCAACCTTTCCAAGTAGGTGCCTGATCCAACCAGCGCCCATCTCGTGTGAGAAAGAAGTACTGACCGTTAGACTCTATGGCATAGGCCATCCCAGGCAGACAGGGCACGGTCGTACAAGGGTTCGGTACGAAAGCATAATGGCCCGTAACGGTGGTTGGTTTTTCGCTATCGACCATGAGCTTTCTTCTCCTTGGACAGAACTAACAGAGAGTGAGCTTCTACAGAGTGTAATTGAAGTACCGCCAGTCACTCCAGGGGCAGACACGTCCGTGAACCCTCGCGCGAACCCGCCAACGTCCCCGTTGCGCTCCAACGAAATGATGTTCATACGTGCAACCCGACATGGCCCTGGACACCAGCCAGTTTGTATTGACCTCCGCTGCCCACCTACCGGCTGCCCTAGCACCAAAGGCATCGATCTCGATATTGTAGGTCGCTCTGGGCGCTGGAACTGGATCCCACTGGAAAGTGGTAAGCCTTGGGTAGTGATCGAAGCAATCTCCGTTATACGGGTTGCGGAGTGTTGGCACGAATCCACTCCACCAGTTGAGGGTCGGATCCCCAAGCAAGGTAAGACCATAGAACCACTGCCGCATCCACAAGTCGTGACTGCTGCCCAGTGATCTCCACCAATCGACATAGGCATCGCCGATAACTCTGCCATTACCCATGGGGCCATAGAAGTTCTCAAAAAGCAACATGGATCCGGTCTTGGTGCTACCCACAGCAGCTAGACCATTACAGGTCGACCCACCGCGCTTGTCGAAGATGTACCAACCCGCCATGTAATCTTCCTGAGTAAACAGTGCATTGCTGCACGCGAACAGGTTGTAGAAGAAGGCGTTGGGTGGATTAACGTCACGCAAGTAGGTGCTGGGCACCCATTCGGATGCGGCACCCGGCACCGTGAACGAATGCCCGCCGGGCGACGAGTGGGCGCAAATCTGAGCCCAAGCCCTAAACTGCTGCACCTCGGCCTTGTAACGGTCGCCATCGGTCGTCAACGGGTCGGTGATGGTCTCCACATTGGCCGCTGGGAACATAGAGTCCAGCGCGCAATCGTCGAAGTGGGTCCAATCGTCGTCAACGTAAGCCAGTGCCCCGTTGGACGCACCGAGCAAACCCTTGCGATATAGATGGTTGCGTCGGAAGTAATCATTGAGCAGTTCGGAATCGTTACCGCCCGCCAGAGGCGTCCAGAGCCGCCCTACCCATATCTCCGGCTCAACGTCATCAGGATGCTCGCTGAATTTGCCGTCCCCGTCCGGATCTCTCCAAGTTCCGTTCAAGTCCATATAGTAAAGATCGCAGGGAAACTCAGCTGCCCCGTTGAAATCATCCGTCATCTCGAACCAGGCGACGGGCAACGAGCCAACCAGGAGAGCGCCCGCCATGGGCAATTGTCGCCTGAGGAAATTGCGCAAATCTACCGGACCGCCCCCTTTGATCTTGTAGGCCACGGCGAAATACCCTTCATAGGCCAGATCCTGAATATAGAGATCAATCGAATCCTTCACTGACGGGTAGAGGTCGTAATTCACCAGCACCAGCACCTTACCCTTGGGAAAGGCGCCGGCAGAATGCGTCTGAAGATGTTTTAAATCGGCGGAAAACTGTGGGCGAGTCTGCCCTTCGGCCACGAAGGCCGTGGGCGGAATCAACCTCCTAAACTGTGCATGAGTCTGAGGCGGTCGATTGTTCTTATCAATATATTCTAATGTACGTACCTTCTCATAATCGATCTTGAAGCTACGCAACCGATTGACTTGCTTGAGGTCAATTCTAGAAACCGGCATATCATTTTCCTTGTTTTCTTAAATCGTTGTTGTTCTCACTTATGTTTGCCACATAAATCTGCATTGCGACAGCTTTCGTACATGCCCTCCTCTTACCCGTCACAGCCACAGACGCTGACAGTACAGAGCTTGTTGTGATGGTGATCCACACTTCATTTATTGAAGGAAATCCAAGCTGCCTATGCTTATATTATCTACAGAATACAGATTTTTTATCAACTCAAGCATGCTGCTACACTCAAAGTGTATGAAACCCGTGCAGCAACGACGGCAGAATGCCGCTCCCCGCTTGGTGGCAGCCACCCGGAGATCAATCGGCTCGGCGACAATGCCGAAGCCGCCCCACAAAACCGGGCTCGACCTCGCAGGCGCGCTCGATGACGTGCGAGTACCGCCCGGCAATCGACTTGAGACGCTCAGAGGCGATCGCGCAGGTCAACACAGCATCCGGCCGGATAAACGACCAGTACCACATATGTTTCCGTTGGACGGCGGCACGTCGCCAAGAGCGTGGCCAAGCTCTCGTTCGGCCTCCTCGTTTATCTGTCGACCAATGTCCAGATAGCGCCGGTAATCGTCGTTCAGCGCCGCCAGGTGTTCGTTGAAGGCATCGTCGGCCTCGGAGATCCCAATTATGCTGCTGAGGTCCCGGCTCGCGCTCAGCACTCCCGCATAGCGCGTCCGGAACTGCGGATCCTCCTTCAACGTCTGCACAAACTGCATGGTGGCCGACCGCAACTGCTCGATGGCCTCCGGATCGCCTTGGAGCAGCTTCAGCACCTGTTGGCGCTGCACCTCAAGTTGGGCCTCCAGCAGAGCTTCGTCTTCCACCTGAGCAAATTGAAAGAAGGGGTGGTCGGCGGACGGTTCCGTCAGATCATCCAGATACTCAACCAGCTTGAGCCAGTGCCCCCTCTGTGACGCCGTCTCGATCTCCACATCGAAAAAGGGAGCATACATGAACGCCATCATTCGGCCGAAGCTGCCGGGGAAAATGCGCTGCACCGCCTCGGTCAGGCGAACGGATCGCTCCTCTCGCGAGAGCTCCACGATGCGCCGCAGGCGCTTCATCTCATCGCGTAGCAGGGTTACGTCGTCCAGATCGTCCGCAAGCAGTCGGGCGAGGAGCAGCCTCCCTTGCTCAAGCTGCTCGATCTCGCCCTCAGTCCTTCGCAGCGCTTCTTGAAGTGCCTCACGCACAGGCACCTGTCCTGCGAGGAGCCGTTTGATCTCTACTATCGGCATATTGAGTAGGCGCATGATCTGGATAATCTCAAGACGAACCACGTCCTCCTGCCCGTACTTACGATATCCACTCTGGGGGTCAATCTGAGGCGAAACCAAGCCCTCGCTCTCATAGTACTTGACCGCCTTCTTCGTCAGGCCGGTGGCCTGCGCGACTTCCGAAATCTGCATGGGGACAACCCTCCGTAACTCCAGGAGCTTCGTGAGCTCCGTGACCTCAACTCGACCATACAGGTGCCCCTAAGGTGCATGTCAAGGTGTTGCTCTCCGTGTTCGTCACGTTACTTTTAGGGCAAAAAACCCTGCGATTGGAAATGCGCGAAGTTGGTGTTGAACTAGGATTGAGCGATAGAACTCGTACACCACACATGACAGGACGTGACCCTTCGGCTGTTAGTCAATCTCCGTGGCTGAGTACCCGCGCGGCCAAAAACCTGTGCTCCGCATCTGCTCCCCCGCGAAGACTGTAAACTGCGCCCGCGCGAACGTCCGCCGATGTGCCATCTCCACGGAGGCCTGATGTAAGTCCGATGTGCCACCGGCGCCTCGCTGGGTGCTGCGACGCTCCACCGGCGATAACGCGCCTCAGCGCTTCCCGGCGGCAACAGTCGACGCCTCATGCTTCAGTAGGTCGGCTGATAGAATCCGGCACGCATCCGTGTGTCTCATGCAAAGCCGACCCACTCGCCCCTAGGAGGCCTCTCAATGACCGACTACGCCGAAGCACCGGCGGCGGCAGTGCCGCTGGACGAGGAAACTGACGCAGGTCATCCCCGAAAATGGATAATTCTCGCAGTCGTTGATCTCGGCATGTTCATGGCGGTACTCGATACCACTATCGTCAACATTGCCGTCCCGGCGATACTGGCGGATCTCGAGACGACAATCAGCCACGTTTCTTGGGTGCTCAACGCCTACAATCTTGGCCTCGCGGTATTCTTCTTATCGTTCGGGCGGCTGGCTGATCGTTTCGGCCACCGGTTGATCTTCGCTCTTGGCGTCATCTTCTTTAGCCTGTTTTCGCTCGCCTGTGGACTGGCTCCAGGAATCGGCTGGCTGATCGCCTTCCGTGTCGGGCAATCTATCAGCGCAGCCGCCATGATCCCGGTATCGCTCATCATCCTCATGAGCGCCTTTCCCCGTAGGCAACACGGCATAGCAACCGCCCTGTGGGGGGTCATAATTTCGCTGGCAGCCGCAGTCGGACCCAGTCTGGGTGGATTCCTCGTCGAGTACGCCTCGTGGCAGTGGATCTTCTTTGTGAACGTCCCCGTCGGCGCCCTGGCACTCATCGGCACCGCGATCGTTGTTCCGGAGTATCGGGCGCGCCTATCACAGGCGACCATGGACGTGGCGGGGATCGTCATCTCCGGCCTGGGCTTCTTTGCACTCACCCTGGGCCTCATACAAGGCAATTCGTGGGGATGGTCGTCAGGGCGCGTACTCGCGCTCATCATCAGCGCTTTGGTACTACTCACCATCTTCGCGTTGTGGGAGTGGCGATCATCCTCGCCGATGCTCGACCTGCGCCTCTTCCGTATCCGCTCCTTCTCGGCCGCCAACGCAGCGATGTTCTTCGTCGGGGCGACTTTCGGAGGCGCCCTCTTCCTTATCGTCATCTTCCTTGTCAACGTACTCGGCTACCCAGAGCTGCAGGCAGCCGTAATCATCACCCCTATGCCCGTCACCGCGCTCGTGCTAGCGCCCATCTCGGGTAAGCTACTCGACCGTATCGGGCCTCGCCCCCTGGCCGTCTTCGGCGGCATATGCTTCGCTACCAGCCTGTTATTACTTTCGCAACTGGGCGGCACTACCACGCTTGGTCAGGTCATCTGGCGCCTACTCATCCTCGGAGCCGGCTTCGCCTTCTGCATGCCCACACTCACTGCAGCTGCAATGGGTTCTCTACCTTTGCAGTCGCGGGGGATCGGCTCGGGCGCGATCAACACAAGCAGACAGCTGGGTTTGGTCCTGGGGGTCGCCATAAGCGTGGCGGTCTTTGCCTCGACCGTGACCGGAGCCGTCAACGTGGCAACAAAGGAGGCGACGAGCTACGTGAACGCCCAGTCACAGATCCCGGCACCCGTCCGTCAACAGATCGTCACGTCCATTGAGAAAACCGCAGCCGCGAACAAGGGCACGGCCAAAGGACCATCGGGAGCGAGTAGCGTTCTCGGGGAACTACCTCCGGCACCTGCCGGCTCGACCGAGCAGGAACAACAGAAAGAGCTGGGCACACACCTCTCGGCCCTCTTCAGGGATAACGTCGCCGACGCTTTCCATTGGCCGTTCCGGGCCTCGGCCATATGCGCCTTCTTGTCGATCCCATTCTCACTTCTCACAGGACGTAGGCTGGGTGAACATCGTGGGCAGGAGTCGGGAGCGAAGCACGGATAGTGAGATGTCAGCGGTACCGAGGCGTCTGGACGCTGAGGCACGTCAGTATATGGCTAAGAGCGGTGTGGATTGGCCATCATATAACCACTCGCGCTGACCATATCGACCCACTCATAGACTTTATTTCTATTTTTAAATCATACGATAGCTCACCAGTTTTCCTTATTTTTTACGCACCGTACTGTTTTAAATGAACGTCCTTCATTTCTTCGGAGAAATGTATGGCATTTCCGATTTCTGAAGGCATACTATGATGTAAAACGGTATGGACTCTGATTACATCTACTCCTAGCATAGTGGCAATAGCCGTGAGAGCGGCAGAGCCTACATCACGGTTTCTATATCCATCTTCAGTTTCTGGGTCCACATTAAAACCGGCATTTTCTAGGATATTGACTATGAATCTTTTTCTGGAAACTCCCACAAAGGTACAGTAACCCATACCTCTTAGAATATGTAGATCTCTGACTAATAAAAGATTCTCCCTCTTTGTTAAGCCGAAGCCTATGCCCGGATCCAACATAATTCTTTCATCATCAACTCCACCCTCATGGGCAACTTTTATGCATCGTCTCATATAAAAAAGCATGGATTTTTGTATAGGTAAACTGCTCATTCTTTCTATTTCTTCTTTGCCAAAGACTCCTTCTCCTCCGAAAGAAGGGAATATTTTTGATCCCGGATGATCAGGTCGAGCAATGATAGGATTGAACATCAAGATGGCTCCGGCTTTAGATTTACCAACAACCTTCGCCATATCAGGATCTCCTAAGAATCCCGTAATGTCATTGATAATATCTGCCCCAACCTCGATAGCCGCTTTAGCAACAGGAGCTTTCCAGGTATCAATAGAAAGTGGTACATCTGTGTGTTTTTTTAATTCAGTAATGACCGGTACAATTCGGTTGATTTCCTCTTTAACTTCTACCGGCGTACTGCCTGGTCTGGTTGATTCACCCCCGATGTCCAACATTCCTGCCCCCTGTTCTACCAAATCCAGGGCATGAGATATGGCTTTCTCTGCTGAATACCATTTTCCTCCATCGGAAAAAGAATCTGGTGTAACATTAACAATACCGCAAAGAATTGTTTTGTCAGCACTGACAATAGTCTTGTCATTGCACTTAAATATTTTGTGCATTATAGCTCCTTCAATTTAATCCAATAAGATTCCACCATGGGATGTATAGCAAAATAACTAACAAGAAGCTGGCAAAAGTCATGACAGCCCCAGTCTTTAACATAAATCTACCCTCATAGTAATTCTTTCCCACCCCGATTAAAAGGGTTGCATGATGATGAGGAAATAGAAAATGTATGTTTACCATAATATAGACGATCAAAGTTATCATGTGTGGTTGAAATCCGTTTGAGACCGCTATAGGTATCAAAATTGGAAGCAACACGGACATAGTTGCCACAGAGGATCCGATACACATATGAAGTAACATAGTTATTATAACAATTATTGGCAAATAAAATGCTGAGTCCCCGACCGGTATGAATTTTTCTAGATAGATAAAAATTACGTCAGTGATCCCTGCTTGACCTAAGACTTTACCAATGGAGAAAACTGCTGTCAAAAATAAAAGGAAGTGAATGCTGACAATTTTAAAGTCTTTTTTCTTAAGCAAGCCTAGACCCATCATAACAAATAAACCTACCAGAGCCGGTATCCACGGAGCAATGTCATGCATGCTTTCTGTCATCCAAAAAACAATGATGATAGCTATGGTTAAAATAGTCAAAATCTTTTTTCTTGTAGAAAGAGCTTCGTCAGTCTGCGCTTTTTCGACAATCATTCCGTTATGGTAGCCTGCAAAATCCTTCGCAAATATGAATCGTGTTATCACTAATATTATGGCCGAGGTAACTATAGTCGGCACCACCATACATTTAGCCCAATTACCGAAAGTCAACGCTTTCTGAGCTTCTGGAGTAGAAAAACTAATAGCGGCATGATTAAGAACAATATCTCCGCCGGGGAACATCATATAAGTCACTGTTACTCCTAAAAAAGCATTGAAGATCAGTGCTTGTTTAGCTCGAACTTCTTCCTCATTCCCAGCTTTCAATATGACATTGTAGATTCCTCCAAGTATTAAAACCCTGGCGAAAGCTTGAGGTATTATGAAGATCAACACTACACCAAGGAGGTAAGGTAAAAGCATAGTGATAAAAGGTTTGCCTGAAGTCTTCCTCATGAGATTTTCCACAGGACCATCAATGATTCCTGAATTCATCATGCCTACAGATAGAATCTGAGTTGTAATGATCAAAAGCATAGTATTTGACCAGGCAAAACTGGCAACCCCAAGGACAGGAGTGCTCCCAAAAACGATGAATACGGTTAAAAGATAGAGACTTGACCATGTCTTATGTACTGCATCTGTTGCCCAGAGAATGATGGTCATAACCAACGAGGAGAATAAAATGGATTGTTCTAGATTTAAATCTAGGGGGTTAATCAAAAAGATAAGGACGCCTGTTATAACAGCAGCTATAAATAACTTAAGCTTGATTGTCTTAATCTTTATACCTCCAGAAACAGAAAAAGCACTGCAATCCAGGGCTTCAATAAGTCATTAAATAGTTAGCAGCAAGGTGCTGAGTAGCACTTTATGGTGTCTATCATCTCCTATACTATTGCACAACTATCCTGAATATATTGTTTTTCCTGTAGTGGAGTATAGTTGATCAAAGAGCTTTCTTGGGATTAGATGGAGTCTTCCATTGAGGATAAGAATTATCAAGGCTCAAAATAGAACGCAGCTATCAATACGAAAGGTCGTATCAATAACTGCGTTCTAGTTTAGTGGGCCCAGCAGGACTCGAACCTGCGACCGGCCGATTATGAGTCGGCAGCTCTAACCAACTGAGCTATGGGCCCACGGGCGTACTATTGTAGCGCACCGCCTGTGCTGCGGGGGCCATGGATTCGAGCACGAAGACTCCGTTGGCGGCCCGCAAATTGGGCCAAAATCGCACCTGCCCCCTCTCCCCCACATAGAACTCGTGGACGATGCTGATATCGTGCTCACGGGCGAAGATGCGAAAGTCCTTGATGGTGAGTGAGTGCACGTTGGGCGTGTCGTACCATTCATAAGGGAGCGACTTGGTCACCGGAGCACGACCGGTAGTCAGCAATTGCAGACGGGCCTTCCAGTGACCGAAGTTGGGAACACTCGCCACCACGCGCCGGCCCACGCGCAGAGCCTCCATCAGCACCTTCACCGTCTCACGTGTCTCCTGCAGGGTCTGGCTGAGAAGCACATAGTCGAAGCTGTCGTCGGGGTAGTGGGAGAGTCCTTCGTTGAAGTCACCGTGATAGACCGTCAGCCCCTTCGCTGCAGCATCGCACACCTTCTCCTCAACGATCTCGATGCCGGTACCCCGCACATCCTTCCGATCGACCAGCATCTTGAGCAGAGTCCCTCGTCCGCAGCCCAGATCGAGGACTCGAGATCCCTGAGGCACTTCATCCACGATGAGCAGGTGATCCCAGCGCTCACCCCCGGCCGTTTTCGCGACACGACTAGCCAAGATGCCTACGCTGCAGTCGCGTCGTCGAATCCATGAAGTGCCAGACGACCCGGCTCATCTCCTTATTTTCCAACAAGAAGGCGTCGTGACCATAGGACGACTGCATCTCCAGGTACGAGCACTCCAAGCCATTGCCCTTGAGCGCCCTTACTATCTCCTTCGATTGGTAGGGCGGGTAGAGCCAGTCGCTGCTGAAGGCTATCAGGAGAAAGCGCATGTCCTCGGGTAGATCGCGAAATGCTTCCGCCAACACTCCCCGGCCGTTGGTCAGGTCGAAGTAGTCAAGTGCCTTGGTGATGTAGAGGTAGGTGTTGGCATCAAAGCGCCGCGTGAATACCTCTCCTTGGTGGTGTAGGTAGCTCTCCACCTCGAAGTCCATGGTGAAATCGTACCCCAGTTCGACCTTGTCACGAAGTCGACGCCCGAAACGCTTGTGCATCGATTCATCGGAGAGGTAGGTGATGTGTCCGATCATCCGCGCTACGGCCAATCCGCTGTCGGGTGTATCGCCCTGGTAGTAGTCACCGCCCTTCCAGTTGTGATCGCCCATGATCGCCTGACGCCCCACCTCGTTGAAGGCTATCTGCATAGGCGAGTGCTTGGGGGTGGAAGCAATGGCAATACAGGAGGCCACCATCTCAGGGTAGGCAACCGCCCACTGCAGCGCCTGCATGCCGCCCATGGAACCGCCGCAGACGGCCAGGAGACGCTCTATCTGCAGATGGTCGAGCAAGAGCTTCTGGGCCCGCACCATGTCGGCTACGGTGATCACCGGAAAGCGCAGACCATACTCCCGACCCGTGGCCGGGTCGATGGCATTGGGACCCGTGCTCCCTTTGCAACCACCGATGACATTGGAACTGATGACAAAGTACCGATCGGTGTCGAGACCTTTTCCGGGACCGATCATGGTTTCCCACCAGCCCGGCTTGGCCTCGCCCGGATAGTACCCGGCTGCGTGTGCATCTCCAGAAAGAGCATGCAGAACGAGGACGGCGTTGTCGCGCCACTCGTTCAATCGGCCGTAGGTCTCATAGGCTATCGTGACCGGTTCTAATATGATCCCCGAATCAAGCGGAAGCGAACCCAAATCCGCGTACTGGAGTTCAACCTGCCCGACCGAGGTACCGCTCACCCTGGGCTTCTCGTCTCTGAGGACGTCACCAGCGCGCAGGTCTCTACCTTGCATAATCTTCTTACTTCGCTTCATGACGGGGATTATACGAGTTATCCCTTGTACCGGTTCGTCAGAGGCAAACGTCTATCCCTGCCAAATGCCTTGGGAGTGATCCGCACCCCTGGGGCGGCCTGCCGGCGTTTATATTCACTGCCGTCTATCATGGCCACCACACACTCCACCACCCGGCGTTCGAACCCGGCGTCGACGAGACCGTCGACGCTCTCGTCACGTTCCACGTAGGCCTCAACGATGCGATCGAGTAGATCGTATGGTGGGAGGGTGTCCTGGTCGGTCTGATTCTCAGCCAGTTCGGCCGAAGGAGCCCGTTCGATAGTCGAGACGGGGATGGGTCCCGAGCCGCCCTCCAGCGAATTACGGTAGCGGCATAGTTCATAGACGAGGGTCTTGGGCACATCTTTGAGAACGGCAAAACCGCCGGCCATGTCTCCATAGAGAGTGGTATAGCCCACCGCCGTCTCGCTCTTGTTGCTGGTAGTGAGGACCAACCAACCGAACTTATTGGAGAGCGCCATCAACAGGTTCCCGCGGATACGGGCCTGGATATTCTGTTCAGTAGCATCCATGCCGCCGGTGGAAAAACACGTCTGCAGGCTCTGCAAGTAGGACGCAAAGATGGCCTCGATGGCTATCTCCTTGAAGTTTATGCCGAGCCGAGCCGCCGTTTCCCGAGCATCGCTCTTCGTGCCGACGCTCGAATAACGTGAGGGCATCGACACTCCGGTGACACTCTCGCCACCCAGGACATCCCTGGCCACACATGCAACGAGGGCCGAATCCACTCCGCCACTCAGGCCCAACACGACCTGCGAGAAACCATTCTTGCGCACGTAGTCGCCCACCCCCAAGCAAAGCGCCTGGTAGACCTCCGCCTCACGGGGCAGATACTGAGCCACGGCAGTACCGGCCGGCGCCCCGCCGGAGACCGAAGATTGAGCGGCGGCCGACGACGCGGCGACCATCTGACCGCCCTGGGCCGATGCACGTGATCCCGCAGCGTGCCCAGGGCGGTCGACGATAACCACATCCACTCCGGCTGGGAGCACGACACCCTCGGCAGCGAGTGCGAACTGATGCTGAGGCAGATCGAGGTCGAGCAGCACCAGTTCCTCTTCGAACTGGCGGGCCCGCGCGAGCAACCGGCCCGTTGCATCATAGACGAGACTCTGTCCGTCGAACACCAGCTCGTCCTGACCTCCCACCCCGTTCAGATAGCAGACGTGCGCACCCAGCTGTTGCGCACGCCGGGAGAGCATCTTTGCGCGCTCCCGGCCCACACCCATGTGGTACGGCGACATGGACGAGTTGACGATGAGAGTCGCCCCAGCCTCCACCGCGGACCACGGACCGGGTCTGCTTTCGTCCCAGATGTCTTCACCGATGCTCAGTCCGATGCGGACCCCGTCCATCTGCAATACACAGGAGCGCTCTCCGGAGGCAAAGTAGCGCTTCTCATCAAATACGCCGTGATTGGCCGGCCACATTTTACGGCAGAGACCGGCGACCCTGCCTCCGGCCAGGATCGCCGCCGCATTGTACACGGTTTCATCCGTCGGCCAGGGGACCCCCACCAGTGCGACGATATCAGGACAAGCGGCTGCGATCTCTTGCAACCGTGCGACACAGTCCATCAAGAAATGGTCCTTGAGCACCAGATCCTCAGGAGGACAACCGGAGACGACGAGCTCAGGGAAGACCACCAGGCCGGCTCCCGCCTGGTGGGCCTCCTGAGCACCGTTGATGACGATCCGGACGTTACCGTCCAGATCGCCCACGGTGGTATTGACCTGGGCAAGCGCTATCCGCACCGCCTTTTCCTATTCAGCCGCTTTCACGGCGTCGAGGAGTTCGGCCGTCTTGGTCGCCAACAGAGCATCATCACCGCGCGTCTCTACATTTACACGCACGACGGGTTCGGTGTTGGACATGCGCATATTGAAGCGCCACTCGGCGTACTCAACGCTCAAGCCGTCTATCTCGTCGAAGGACACTGCTCCCGGAGTGTACTTACTCTTGATGGAGGCCAGCGCCTGTGCCGGGTCGGCGATGGTCAGGTTGATCTCCCCGCTCACCGGATAGCGTGTTATCCGCTCTCCCACCAACGCCGAGAGAGGCCGGCCGGAGGTGCTTATCGCCTCCACGATCTGCAGCCAGGGAATCATACCGCTGTCGCAGTAGGAGAACTCCTTGAAGTAATGATGAGCCGACATCTCGCCACCGTAAGCGGCGTCGACCTCGCGCATTTTCTCCTTGATGAAGGCGTGTCCGCTCTTGGAGACGACCGCCGCCCCGCCGGCTTCCTGCACCATCTCCAAAGTGTTCCAGACCAGCCTGGGGTCATGGATGATGTTCGCGCCGGGATGACGGAGCAGGGCCCGCTGAGCCAGCAGTCCCACGAGGTAGTACCCGTCGATGAATTCACCCCGTTCGTCGAAAAAGAAGCAGCGGTCGAAGTCGCCGTCCCAGGCGATACCTAGATCAGCTTCCTCGGCTATGACCACCTGGGAGGTCGCAGCCCGGTTCTCCGGAAGCAACGGATTGGGGACGCCGTGAGGGAAGCTGCCGTCAGGCTCATGATTGATCTTCACAAAGTTCAGAGGCAGAGCCTCTTCGAGCAGATCGATAACCGGGCCCGCACCCCCGTTACCGGCATTAACCACTACCTTGAGCGGCTTAAGCTTGGCGACATCGATGTAGGTGAGGAGGTGCTCAATGTAGGCCGCCCGAGTATCCCCAGCCTCGATAGTGCCGACAGGACCGCTGCGCGGCTTCCACGGCGCGGGCTGACCGGCATCCTCCGCCCGCAAGGCAGCCCGCACCATGGCATCCATCTCCAGGAGACCGGTGTCGGAACTGATGGGCCTTGCCTGCTCGCGCGTGAACTTCATACCGTTGTAGTCACGCGGATTGTGGCTGGCTGTGACCATGATGCCGCCGTCGAGTCCCAGTGAGAAGGTGGTGAAATACACCTCTTCCGTACCCACGAGGCCGATATTGAGTACATCCACCCCAGCGGCGGTCAGCCCCCGGCAGAGTGCTTCGGTCATGGCAGTGCTGGTTTGGCGGACATCGTGCCCGACCGCGATCCGAGAGGGTCGTATCAACTCTGCGTAGGCGAGACCGATCAGTTCGGCCATCTCCTCGTTGAGTTCATCGGGAATACGACCACGCACATCGTATGCTTTGAAGCACTTGAGTTGACTGTTATACGCGCCCACGTCCGCACCTCCATCGTCGATCACATTGCACCAAACTGGACCTTCGCCTATACTACGCGAGGCGTTCGCTCCTCGGTAGCTCAATGGTAGAGCACCTGGCTGTTAACCAGGGTGTTGCAGGTTCGAGTCCTGCCCGAGGAGCCATTTTTCCCCCACTTTCTGCCGCAACACAACACCTGCGGCCCGAACACGGCACCCGCGGTCACCGCCGGACGCGCACCGGCCGGCGGCCGCTGCAGAGTGTTGCGCGTTCGAAGATCCATCAGAGCTTCCTCAACACCCCAGTGACCCTGCCCACAATGCGCGGATCGCGCGTGAAGATGGGCGGCATAGCATCGTTCTCAGGCTGCAGCCGCACCTGCTCGGATTCACAGTAAAAGCGCTTCAGAGTAGCTTCGTCACCCAACAACGCCACCACGATGTCGCCGTCGTCGGCGTTCTCCTGCCGCTTGACCACCACCAGGTCCCCCTCCCAGATGCCGGCGTTGATCATGGAATCACCCGTGACCCGAAGCGCGAAGTAGCCGTCACCTTGTCCTAGAAAAGCGGGGATGTCGATGTAGTCCTCGACGTCCTCCACTGCCAAGAGCGGCTTTCCGGCCGCCACTCGGCCCACCAAGGGAATGCGCTGAAAACCGGTTGACGTCGAGGTCTCAACGACTCTAGGCCTCACTACCTCTAGAGCCCGCCTCTTAGCCAGGCCTCGGCGGATGTGTCCTTTGGCCTCCAAGGCCGCCAGGTGTGCATGCACCGAAGCAGGCGAAGACAATCCAACTGCTGCGCCAATCTCACGCACTGTCGGGGGATAGCCATGGCGCGCGACGCTCTCTTCGATGAAGCGAAGGATACGTTCCTGTCGTTCGAGCGCTGTCGTAGCCATACCTCATACCTCAGTCGCGTCGGGTCACATCGACCCGACGAACATTCGTTCGGTCTTCCCCAGTATAGTGGCGACGCACATTCTCTTCAACATCCGTATTGACGCCCCCTCGTCGGCGTCCTATACTACACCGTTGTTCTCCGAACTCGCGTCCGAGTGGCGGAATTGGCAGACGCGCAAGGTTGAGGGCCTTGTGAGTGCATAACTCATGGGGGTTCAAGTCCCCCCTCGGACATAATAGCTGCCGCGCAGGACTCCGGCCCATCACCACCTACTCATCTTGATGGGTCACCGCTTTTCTTGATGGGTCACCGCTTTGGCGGATCCCGTCGTGACTTTCTGTCCTCTGCCTATTCTTGCCCTCTGCCTATTCTCGCCGGTAGATTGATACCATCCCCATACGACAACATCATCCGGAGGGCCACCATGACAAAAGAACCCGCGGAACTCGGCCCCGACGAGGTCTATCGGGCCTGCGATCTCTCTACGTTCTCATTTAAGACGAGCGCTGAATTACCGGAGCTGAAGGAGGTCATCGGCCAGCCCCGGGCGGTGTCGTCGGTCGAGTTCGGCATGGGGATAGAAAACGGTGGCTACAATATCTTCGCGGCCGGCCCCACCGGCACAGGCAAGTCGACCACCATCTACGATTTCCTCTCACGCCACGCTGCCTCCTGTCCTGCTCCAGACGATTGGGTCTATGTCCACAACTTCCTCAAGCCCTATCAGCCGAATGCCATCCGTCTGCCTGCCGGCAAAGGCCAGGAATTCCGAAAGGACATGGAGAAACTCGTAGAGGACCTCCAGGCGGCCATCAATCAGGCGTTCGAAAGCGAAGAGTACGAGAAGCAAAAGCGTACCATCGCCCAGCAGGTCAGCGAACAACAGGAGGGTAAGTTCAACACCCTCAGCCAGGAGGCAGAAGCAAAGAATTTCATGATGTTGCGTACGCCGTCCGGCCTTGCGTTCGCTCCCAAAGGCCCCACCGGCGAAGCCATGTCGCGAGAAGAGTATGAGGCCCTGTCTCCCGAGGACCGGAAGGACATCGACGATACCATCGAGGGTCTCAACGAGAATCTGCAGCAAATCATGCGCCTGGTCCGCCAGGACGAGCGTGGAGGTCGGGAGGCCCTTCGGGAGCTGGATCGTGAGGTCACCACATATGCGGCCAAGCACCTCATCGACGAAGCCATCGACAAGTGGAGTGACGTAGCCGAAACGGTCGACTATCTGCAGGCAGTGCTGCAGGACGTGGTGGAGAACGCCGACGACTTCAAGAAGTCCGACGAGGAGGCACCCGTGATGTTCATGGGTGTGCCCATCTCATCCAGGCATAAAAACGAGGGAGCATTCCGCAAGTATCGCATCAACGTGCTGGTCGACAATACCGGACTAACCGGCGCCCCTGTCATCACCGAGAGCAACCCGGTGATGCAGAATCTGGTGGGCCGGGTGGAACATCAGGCCCAATTCGGCACGCTGATCACCGACTTCAACATGATCAAACCCGGTGCGCTACACAAAGCAAACGGTGGATTCCTCGTGCTCGAGGCCCGGGATCTCCTCCTCAAGCCCTACTCCTGGGACGCCCTCAAGCGCACGCTCAAGACCAAAGAGATCAGGGTGGAAGACATCGCCCAACAACTGGGCTTCTCCACCACCTCGACACTTGATCCCGAGCCTATCCCGTTCAAGGCCAAGATCGTCCTCACCGGCGAACCCTTCATCTACTACCTGCTCTACAGCCAGGACCCTGACTTCGAGGAACTCTTCAAGGTCAAGGCCGACTTCGACAACGTCGTCGAACGCACCCCCGAGAACGAGCAGCTCTACGCCCGTTTCGTGGGCGAGGTGTGCCGAACGCACGATCTGCCGCCTTTCTCCCCCGATGGCGTAGCCCGAGTGATAGAGCACTGCTCGCGTCTCGTGGGAGATCAGCGAAAGATGACGGCGCGCTTCCTCGATGTGACCGACCTGATCACGCAATCGGCCTACTGGGCGCGTGATGCCAACAAGAGCCGGTGCCACCCGGTAGTCCGGGCGAAGCATGTGCAGAAGGCCATCGATCACCGTATCTTCCGGTGTAATCGTATCGAGCAACGCCTGCGCGACCTCATAACAGACCACACCATCATGGTCGACACTAAAGGCGCCGTAGTGGGACAGATCAACGGGCTCTCGGTGTCCTCCACCGGAGACTACACCTTCGGTCGGCCGAATCGCATCACAGCCACCCACCGCCTAGGTGACGGCGAGGTCATCGATATCGAGCGCGAAGTGGACATGGGCGGCCCCATCCATTCCAAGGGAGTCATGATCCTGGCCGGCTTCTTGGGTCAGAGGTATTCGCCGGACCGACCGCTCTCCCTCAGCGCTCGGCTGGTATTTGAGCAGTCTTATTCGGGTGTGGAAGGCGATAGCGCCTCGTCTGCAGAACTCTACGCCATCCTCTCCTCCCTTTCCAACGTGGCCATCCAGCAGCGTTTCGCCGTCACCGGTTCCGTGAACCAGCTGGGCCAGATTCAAGCTATTGGCGGCGTAAACGAGAAGATCGAAGGCTTCTTCGAAGTGTGTCAGGCGTTGGGTGCCAAGGGTGATGAGGGTGTTCTCATCCCCCGGGCCAACGTCCATCACCTGATGCTCAACGAGAAGGTGCGGCACGCCATGGCCAAAGGCAATTTCCACATCTACCCTGTCTCCACCATCGACGAAGGCATAGCCATACTCACAGGTAGACCGGCCGGTAGGCCCGACAAGGACGGCCTTTACCCCGCAGATACTATCAATCGCCTAGTAGTCGACCGTCTGGCCGCCCTCAACGAGAAGGCGCGCGAGGCGACCAGGAAGAAGGAGAGTGCCCCGGCAACCAAGGAAAGTGGGCAAACTCCCGAATAGGCCGAATGGACGGGCTACTCGGATCATACTCGGATTAGAGACACGACGGGGCGGCGGGCCATTCGACCCGCCGCCCCGTTTCGTTCTCCGACCCAGCGATACCTCGCTCGGAGCCCCACTCCCTGGGGAGCAGGGCTCCGACCGGAGTCAGTCTACTTCTTTGTAGGTTCGACCTTCACGCGGGTCACATCGGTCGCATCACGCGAGAGGAGACGCGTAACCGGCGCTACGGGCGAGAAGCCGGGCACAAACACGACCCCTTCGGGCACATGCGCGGTGACACACACGGGCAGCGTCACCTCATGCTCCTCATCGACGCTCACGCTGGCCCGATCCCCCTCAGCAAGGCCCAAGCGTTGCGCATCCGTCGAATTGACCTGTGCCCTCGCATCAGGACACAGGCGGGTGAGCCCCTCCGAACGGCGGGAGCGGACACCCGTGCCGTGGTGTTCACGCACCGAACCAGTGATGAGCACGAACGGACGCTCTGCATCGGCCGCCTGGCCGGTCGTATCCATGCTCAACGGTGCGAACACCGCCTTATCACCTTTGCCTGCGCTGGGCAGCAGTATCTCCGTCCCGGAATCTTGCGGACCCGTACAGGGCTGGAAGATGCCTTGGTCGTCGAGACGATCGTAGGAGATACCGGCGTAGCCGGGAACCGTTTCGCTGATCTCACGCATGATATCTGCAGGACTCTGGTAACTCCAGTCGACCCCCAGACGTCTGGCAATCTCCTGGAATATCTCCCAGTCGGGCACACTCTCTCTGCACGGCACCGTGGCGGCCTTGACGCATTGCACGTAACGTTCGCCGTTCGTGTAGGTGCCGTCGACCTCAGTCGGCAGAGCCGCGGGTAGAACTACGTGCGCATAGGTAGCCGTGTCGGTGAGGAAGCTGTCCTGAACCACCAGGAACGGCACCTTGCTCAGAGACTCCCGGGTGCGAACCTCGTCCGCGACGGCCAGTGCCACATCGTCGCCTGCCACATACAGGAAGCTGACGATACCATCGTCGATACCGTCAAGAATAGCCCCTAGTGACTTGCCAGGAGCACCATCGCCGGCGTCAGGCCGCACGCCCATGTCGCTTAGCCCCTGCGCGTTGGCCGTGTAATAGAGAGGATAGAGACCGCTCCCCGGCCGGCCCACATTGCCAGTCAGGAGCGCCAAGTCGGCGATAGCTGCCGTCACGTCTGCAGCCGCAGGTCCTTCGATGACGCCGCTCCCGAAGAGTACGGCTGCAGCGTCGGCCCGGCCGAAGGCCTCGGCAGCGGCGCGCAGCAACTCAGCATCCACGCCGGCCAGCGCCGCCTCGGCCGCAACGTCCACCTTCTTCAGAGCCGCTGCGAAACCCTTGAAGCCCTCCGTCCTGCTGTTGACGAAGTCCTTGTCCTCGAGACCCAGCGTTACTATCTGCGCCATCAGCGCGCGGAGAACAGCTAGATCGCTCCCTGGCTTGACGGCCAGGTGGATCTTCGCCTTCCGGGCCAGATCGGTGCGGCGTGGGTCGATGACGATCACCGTCTTGCCCTGGCGAGCAGCTTTGACCACGGTTAGAGCCAACACCGGGTTTGATTCAGTAATGTCAGAACCTATGACCAAGATGACATCGGCCGCCGCCAAGTCCTTACGCGTGTTGGTAGCAGCCGAGGCCCCAAGCGCAGCAACGAGCGCCTTGTCGGTGGCGCGGCGCTTGAACAGGTCGGATGAATCGATGTTATTGGAGGCGAAGACCGTACGGGTCAACTTGTTCATCAAATAGGCAGCCTCGTTGGTCAGATGCGCACCTGCAACGGCGGCAAAGGCCTCGGCGCCCTTGGGCTGCACGTTCCGTGCCTCGGCGACGATGCGGGCCAACGCCTGATCCCAAGAGGATTCTTCGAGAACACCGGCCGCGTTTCGCACCAACGGCTTGAGCAACCGATCGGAAGCAGTCGTGTAACCCTGGCCGAAACGCCCCCGCACGCACAGGTTGCCCCCATTGAGACCCCGGTCCACGTCGGACGCAATGCGCACGACGCGATTCTTGTACGAGTGAACGACGAACTCACAGCCATTGGAGCAATACGAACAGACGGTACGCGTCTTATCGGTCTGCCAAACACGAGCGCCTGACTGAGCGCGGTGAGTAGTTATGGCACCCACCGGGCAGGTACTGATGCACTGCCCGCAGGACACACAACCGACATCCCTCAAGGGCTGGCGATACGGTGTATCGACTTCGCTGTCATAGCCGCGATTGAGGAAGCCCCAGCATCCGATCGACATGACCTCACGACAGATACGCACACAACGGCCGCAGAGGATGCAGCGGGCGCCGTAGTGGGCTACGTTCGGGTGCGTCCCCGGGTCGGTAACCTCCGGCGCCCTCCAACCCCAAGGAGTCATGTCGATTACGTATTCATAGGCGTAGTCCTGTAGGCGGCAATCGCCCGCCGCTTCGCACACGGGGCAGTCCAGCGGATGGTTGGTGAGGAGGAGTTCCAGCACGAACTTGCGCAGCTTCACAATCTTGTCCGTGTGCGTCTGGATCTTCATGCCTTCCGTGATCTTCGCACCACAGGCGGCCATGGGGCCGCGGGCCCCTTCGACCTCGACCAGGCAGAGACGGCAGGCTCCATACGGCTCGAGTCGCGGATCGTGGCACAACGTGGGGATGTCCACCCCGACCTCGCGCGCCACATCGAGGATGGTCTGACCCGGCCGGCCCTGTACCTCGCGTCCGTTCAGTACGACATTCACCACATCTACTTTCGTCGCTTCGGGCGCGGCGGACATCACGACCTCCTAATGGCATCAAATCGACACTTGTCGAAGCAGGCACCACACTTGATGCACAGCTCCTGGTCAATAACGTGGACTTCCTTTCTCTCCCCGGTGATGGCCTGGGTGGGGCATGCGCGTATACACGCCCGACAACCGGTACAATTGGGGAGAATCTCAAACGTGAGCAGCGCGGTGCAAACCCCTGCACGGCACTTGTGGTCGACCACGTGTTCCTCGAACTCGTCCCTGAAATACTTGAGAGCGGTCACGACCGGGTTGGGGGCCGTACCACCGAGCGCACAGAGCGAGCCCAGCTTGACCTCTTCTGAGACCCACTCCAGAAACTCAAGGTCTTCCGGCTTCCCTTTGCCCTCGCAGATACGGTCGAGTATCTCGAGCATCCGTTTGGTGCCAATACGACAGGGCACACACTTGCCACAGCTCTCCTGCTGGGTGAAGCTCAAGAAGTAGCGGGCCGTGTCGACGATACAGTTATCCTCGTCGATAACAACCATGCCGCCCGAGCCCACAATGGCACCCGTCTTGTTGATGGTCTCGTAGTCAATGGGCAGGTCGAGCAACGATTCAGGCAGGCAGCCGCCCGACGGCCCCCCCATCTGTACGGCCTTGAATGTCTTGTCGTTCTTGATTCCACCACCGACACCAAAGATCACCTCGCGCAGTGGCAGACCCATCGGCACCTCAGCCAAACCGGTGTTGTTGATCTTGCCGGCCAAGGCGAAGACTTTGGTACCCTTCGACTTCTCGTAGCCGCGAGAGGCGAACGCATCGGCCCCGTTGAGGATGATCCACGGCACTACGGAGAGGGTCTCGACATTGTTGATGTTCGTCGGCCGCCGCCACAGACCCGATGTGGCCGGGAAGGGCGGACGCATACGCGGCATACCCCGATTGCCCTCGATAGACATCATCATGGCCGTTTCTTCACCACAAACGAAGGCCCCGGCACCCTCTTTGATCTTGATGTGGAAAGAAAAGTCGGAGCCCATGATGTTGTCACCGATAAAGCCCCGCTCCTCAGCTGCTGCGATGGCGATCTTCAGACGGCGGAGGGCAAGCGGGTATTCCGCGCGCACGTAGAGATAGCCATTCGATGCCCCAATGGCGTACGCACCGATAGACATACCTTCGAGCAAGGCGTGAGGATCACCTTCGAGCACGGAGCAGTCCATGAAGGCCCCGGGATCACCCTCGTCGCCGTTGACGATGAAGTATTTCTCCCCACCGGGAGAAGGAGCCGCGGCAGCGAAACTCCACTTCAGGCCGGTGGAGAAACCAGCACCTCCACGACCACGCAGACCGGACTTGATCACCTCATCGATCACCTCGGCGGGCGTCATGCTCGACAACGCCTTGTAGAGGGACTGGTAACCATCTGCTTCCAGGTAGTCGTCAATGTCCTCGGGGTCGATGACGCCTACGTGACGCAGCGTCAGCTTCTCCTGAGGATTAAAGAATGCGTTGTACTGCGTGGGCCCCTCATCGGTGAGTACCAGCCACTCCTCGATGATCTCCCCCCCCAGGATGTGCTTCTCGATGATATCGTCTACCATCTCCGGAGTAACCAAGCCGTAGGTGACCGTACGAAGCGTATCACCGTGCCGGGTCTTGATCTCCACCAGGGGATCCATGGCGCACAGTCCCTGACAACCAGTGCCGGTGATGGAGGCGCAGCGACCATCGCAGGTGTCTTCACGCGGCCGTATGACCGCCAGCACATCTACAGCGGCCAACTTTTCCTCGAATGCCTTCAGTACCTCCCGGCTACCGGCGGCCACGCCACCCGTACCCAGGCAGATACGGATATCAACATCCGGCAGCGTCCGACGCAGCCGCAGCGGTGCCGGTTTCACCAGAGTACTCGCCGCCGTCATGACTCCTCCTCTTCACCCTCAGCAGGCTCAGGCGAAGCATCGTCCGCCTCTGCATCAGAACCGTTACCGGAGGAAGTTCCCCCGCCCTCCGCGGCCTGGAAATCCTTCATCACTTGGACCGCTTTCTTGGGTGTCAACTTCCCATAGGCCCGATCGTTGATCATGACCACCGGTGCCATACCGCAGGCGCCCACACAGTGGACTTCCTCCAATGTGTACAACATGTCCTCGGTGTTCTCACCCGCCTTGATACCCAGGTGCTTCTCCAGCTCTTCGGTGATAGGCACGATCCCGGATACGTGGCAGGCCGTACCATGGCAACAACGGATGGTATGCTTGGCTGCCGGGTTGAGTCTGAACTGTGAGTAGAAGGTGGCCACGCCCAAAGCTTTGCTAATCGGCTCCCCGCAGGCATCAGCCACCTGTGCCATCACCTCGGGAGGCAAGTAGCCAAAGATAGCCTGGGCTCCTTGCAGTAGGGGGACCAATGCTCCTCGTTCCCCCCGGTAGTGATCAAGCAGCTCGACGAAGCGCTCCTCAAGTTCGGTATCCACTATGCCCTCGCACGCGTTCGTTTGCATTCATTTGACCGTGAAAAAGCTATTGAAGCTCGGCGTCACTCATAGAATACAGGGATTCGTCGTTTAACGCACGAACGAGCCGCACGGTGCGCATGAACTCCCCGTCGAGACCGTTGCCGATGACGGATGTCAACCCTACCCCGGACAGCATGGCTAGAAAGACGTTGTTGATGGCCGGGCGCGTCGGCTCCGGCGCACCGTTGGAGATATTTGAGAGCCCGCAAACGGTCCTCACCGGGGGGTCGAACAGGTCGGGTAGGGCGGCAATGACCTCACGTACCGCCACCGCATGTTGCTGGCCCACATCGACCCCCAGAGGTAACACAACCGGGTCGACCAGGATACGATCGTTACTTACGCCGGCTTCGTTGGCGGCTGTGACGACCTCAAAAGCCAGGTTGAGACGATCAGCGGCCGTGGCAGGCACTGATTGCCCCATGGTCAGTCCAATGATCTCACAATCGTAGTGCGCCGCCAGAGGTAGGATGGTCTCCAGCTTGTCGGGCTGCATAGAGAACGAGTTCAGTATGGGCTTGGACAGGCCCAGCTCTTCACAACGGACGATACCCGCCTCCATAGCAGCTGCGTTGGTGGTGTCGAGACAGAGTTGAAGCCCAGTCTGCGCCAAACAGTCGACGAGAAAGACCATCTGGGCTTCGCCTTCCTTCCGTGCCGGTCCCAGATTGACATCGATGGCATCCACTTCAGCCGCCACTAACTTCTGCGCCATATCTTCGATAGGCCCTCTGTCCCGAGCCTGCAGAGCGGCGCCGATAATGGCACTCCGCACGTTGATGTTCTCAGCTATGACGAACACATCTTCTCCCTCCCACTCCTCGCGGCGATTGCCGCGTACGTTTCACCGGCATGGAACGAGCTGCGGACGAAGGGCGCCGCCTGCACCTGCAACCCCAAGGCCTTTCCATAGACCTCGTACTCTGCGAACATCTCAGGGGAGACGTATTCCGCCACCGGAAGTTGTCGTTTCGAGGGTCGCAAGTACTGACCGATAGTCACTAGATCAACTCCCAAAGCGGCCACCTGCCGAAAGAGCCCACGTACCTCTTCCGGCGTCTCACCCAGGCCCACCATCCACCCCGTCTTCACCAGTCCCCGTCCCTGTGCGGACGCTCGTGCCAACACGGCGAGCGAGCCTTCGTAGGAAGCCTGGGGTCTGGCCGTAGGGTAGAGGCGCGGGACCGTCTCCAGATTATGATTGAAGACCTCAGGATCCTCAGCCAAAACCAGGTCCACACTTGCACGATCGCCGGCGAAATCCGGCACCAACACCTCCACGGTGACTCCAGGAATCCGTGCGCGGATAGCCCTCAACGTGGCCACGTAGTGGGCGGCCCCTCCATCAGCCATATCATCGCGCGTTACCGAAGTCACTACCACATGCCTCAATCCCAGCCGTGCCGCCGCATCGGCCAGTCGAGCCGGTTCGTCGGCATCGAGAGGCTCCGGTCGGCCGCTCTCCACACCGCAGAAGCCGCAATCCCGAGTACAGACGTCACCCATGATGAGAAAGGTCGCCACACCGGCCGCGAAGCACTCTCCCAGGTTCGGACAAGACGCACTCCGACACACGGTGTGTAAGCGACACTGGTCCAGAAGCGCTTCCATGCGCTGCACGGCGGCCGCCTCAGGCAGGCGTTTCTTGAGCCAGGCAGGCTTGCGGCCTACGGCTTCGTTCATCCCCGCTCCCGCAGAGTCCGCAGGTAGCGTGGGATGTCCGCCGCTTCACGCACGCCCACGACGACTTCCCAATCACCGAGCTCAGTCTCAAGTTCGTCACGTATGTTGGCCACATATCCGGGGATGATCAGACGACGATGATCGACCTTATCCTCGATACGTGACTTCTTCACGAACGGACCGATAGCGTCGGCGACGAACTTGCCGGCAGCCCAGGCGGTGAGGACCGACTGGCCCTCCACGTCCATCACCATGAGCCACGCAGGGATCTTACTGCTCTCGATCTCGCCGACGACCGTGTAGTAGGTCAGCGAGAAGTTAGTGGTGAGCATGACCGGACTGTCCGGACCGGGCTCACCCACAGGATAGATGCCGGCCTCCACCATCATCGGCTTTTGGGGGTCGGTGTATAGACCCTGCGCCAGAGAGAGCAGGGCCAGTGTATGAGCCGGGTCGACGGGGTCGACGACCACCACTCCGGCGTACTTGGCAATGAGCGCTGAAGCCAAGACGGTCTGCAGCATGGGGTCCGCCGTCAACCGGCAGGGGAAGGCGATGACGGGGAAACCCAGAGGGCTGCCCTTGCTGCGCAGAGCCGCCCGGCGTGCGAAGATCTGCGCCCGGAGTGCGTCACCGGCCGTCGCCACCACGGGCTCAAGGAGCACCTGCTCCGCACCCGCCTCCAGAGTGCGTCGTCCCAACTCCTCCAGTTCGTCGAGACTTTCCCCGCGCACCACAAAGGGTGCGTCCAGTTCCTGAGCCACATCGAGTACCTCGGTGAAGATGTCCAGCGCAGCTCCGCAGAGCAGCGGACGCACGGAGCGGAGCTCAGTGCCGACGGCCCGCAAAGTCGCCGGCCGGTCGCTCACAATGATGAGGCCGGCATCAGTCTCCGCAGCTATTTGCTTCGCACGCGCAAGCAGACGGTCGGAGTCGGTCGACGCCACGGCCATCATCCGTGGTGACAGAGACTCACCCACCCGCTCGAAGCGATGCTCGCGAAAGGCGGCAATGGCCCGCGCCACCCCGGTATCATCGAGATCATCGTCCACCATGAAGGCCAGCGCAGGAGCATGCTCAAACCGCTTCTCATGCCGGTAGAGCACGGTCTCTTCACCCAGGATGATGGGGCCCTCCGGCCGGCCCAACGTCACCTTGCGCACGGGTGGAGTGGCCGCGACCTGCAGGGCTGCGGCCACATCAGGGGCCAGATGCGGGCAGGCCTCCAGAGAGACCCGACCGGCCGCCAGCTGTAATGCGAAAGCCATACATGTGGCATATCCGCAGTCCTTGCAGTTGGTCTTGGGGAGTTGTTTAAAGATCTGGATGCCGCTCAGCGCCATGAGTCACTCCCGTCAGAGAGGGCGGTCACAGCTTGGCGGATGAGACGGGCCGAGTCCGGATGCCGAACGACCACAGCATCTGCGCCTGCCAGGATGAGCCCCACCGCGGTGACGCTCTCCCACAGTATGCCCCGGGCATAACGGGAGCCGTAGCCGGGGAGCTCGTCATCTCCGGCTCGGGACTCCTTCACATGCCAGGTCTCCTGGCCCACAGTAGCTAGGAGAGGCGCCTGCATCTTGGCGTCGTTTTGGACGAGAGCAGCCAGCCGGTCCCGCTCGAACACCGTGTAGGCGTACTCAAAGCTGTAGCCGAGGGCAGAGCAGGTGGGATCCATGACGACATCGGTGTCGGCTATTCCCGACTGGGCCAAGAGGACGTTGAGTTGCTTAGCCAGGCTCACATCCATAGGCGTGTAGGCGATGACCACCTGCCCATTCTCCTTGGTGCCGCGGCCAATCTCTTGATAGGTATCGCTCTCAGCATTGCCTACAGCGACCCGGTGACCACTCAAGGCCTCAGCAACGGCGGGCATCAAGCGTAGGTCGGTATCAGGGTCCCCACACCCTATGATGAGACAGGGGATGGTAACCGCCTCCACTATGCGACGGGCCCGCTCGACGACCTCCGTCACCGGGCGGCTTTCACCGTGTGGGTCGGCGCTCCGCAGACGGACATACAAGGCATCGGCACCACTCTCCTCCAATCGCGATGCCCAGGCCACAGGATCGCTCCACACATCGCCGAAGACATCAACAAGCTCCGGCGACCAGTCGTCCGGCACCGTATCCCACATTTCCATACAGATGCGAGGAGGACAGGGCAGTTCGCCATCGAAAGCGTGCAGTGGAAAAGCTCCACCGCCTCCAAATTCCAGCCCGCCGATGCGGACGGAGCGCACCCCACCACGGTAGGTCTCTGTCATCGCAGTCATGCTTTTCTCCTCTGAGCCGACAGCATCCGATCGGCGGCAGGGAACCTAACCAGATCGGTGTGGGGCAGAAACAGCGCCGCCATGTACTCTTCCTGGAAAACCGTGTTATCCGACAGTTCCACATTACTCATCAGGGCGGCTATCTCCCGCGCCCTGGTCTCCATTCTCTCCGATAGGGCTACTAAGCGCGCCCCGAGCAGCGAACCGTTGCCGAGAAAGGCAAGCTTCCCGGGATCAAACTCGGGGAAGAGCCCGATGGTCATGGCCTCCTCCGCGCGCAGGTGGCGTCCAAACGACCCGGCTACCACAATCCGGCCGATGTCCGACCAATCCAGGTCGACAACCTTGAGAAGCGTGGTCACCCCGGCAAACATGGCCGCCTTGGCCCGTATAACATTATCCACGTCGGCCTCTGTAAGCACTATATCTTCGCCGGTGCCCGAGAATTCAGCCGGTACGATGACAAACTCCGGGCGGCCGTCGGCGTCGCGGCGCAGTCCGGCAGCCCCGTTGTCCATGGCAAAGCGACCATTGGGCAAGAGGATGCCGGTCCGCAGCAGTTCGGCGACCGCATCGATCACACCTGAGCCGCAAATACCCATAGGAGGTCGGTCGTCTATGGTCAGCACGCTCACTGCATAGCCCTGCCGATCGATAGCCACGGTCTCCACGGCCCCGGCCATAGCCCTCATACCATTACGCAACCCTCCACCCTCGAAGGCCGGGCCGGCCGAACAGGAGGTGGTCAACAACCACTCGCGATTACCCACCACCACCTCGCCGTTGGTGCCCACGTCGAGATACAGCCACACGTCGTCTTGCTCGGCCATCCCCGAGGCCAACACCCCGGCCACGATATCGCCGCCCACGTAGCTGGCGATGACGGGCAGGAGGCGCATCACCGCCCCCGGTGCACAACGTAACCCTGGACCCACGTCCTGAGCCTCCAGGGAAGGGAGTTCGTCCACCGGGGGTACATAAGGTTCCAGGCGCAGGTAGCGGGCATCAATGCCCGACAGCAGGCTGGTCATGGTAGTGTTGCCTGCCAGGACCACCCCATCCACCTGTTCACCGCCTATACCGGCCGCCCCAGCCAGTTGGTCCAACACCTCGTTGATACCGGCCACCGCAGCCTGTTGCAGACGCTCTCGGCCCCCTGGTTCGCCCGCACGCAGCATCCGGCTGACAACATCCTCGCCGAACTGGATCTGCTGGTTAAAGGCGGCCGCTACATCCACGACCCGACCGATGTCCGCCTCGAGGAGTTCGCCCCACACCGTCGTCGTACCCAGGTCAATGGCCGCCAGATAGAGAGGGGTCTGGTCCACACCGGGGACGACGCGCCCTACGCGCCACCCACCATTGACCGCGTGGATGACGGCGGTCACAGTCCAGTCCCCTCTACGAAGGATCCCCGGCAGCTCCCGGATCACCCTCAATGGGATATCCAGCAAGACAGCGCCCAAGTCGCGATGTAGGGCGGAACGGAAACGGGCCAGATCGCTGGACCTATCAGCCCCGCTCGGAGGCGGCAGTGTCACCACCACTTTACGCGCCGCAGGGGCGATGTCGGACCCCAGGCCAAACACCGTGGCATCCTGCGCTTCCAGTAGATGTCTGCGCGGGCGCTGCCCGCCCGCCGCGATCATGTCCTCCTCCATGCTCCAGACCTGCGTATCTGCCAGGACTTCCACGACCACGTCCGCCGTAACCCGGCTGGTGCAGGCTAATCTCACTCCGCGCTCCCACTGCTCAGCCGTGATCTTGGCAGTGGGTTCCGCGGTGATAATCCCAGCGATGATACGGATGAGACAGCGACCACACGATCCACCACCCGCGCAGGGCGACGGCACGAACACGTCTCCACGGGCGGCCGCCCGCAATAGCGTCTCACCGTGTGGAACGTCGGTAACGACGATGGTCCCCGGTTCGAAGGTGACCGTGTGCTTCACCACGGGCCCTGGTTCTGACGATGGCTGAGGAGAGATCGCGACCTCCTAGAGAGCAGCGGTCATGGTAACAGATGGCCGTCTAGACGACTCCTGGCGGCCTCCGTAGCGGTCTGCATGACCCGCCACAAGGGCAGACCGGTGACCGCCGCCGCTGCTGCTGCGGGTTCGTACTCGGCAGCCAGAGTGGTCACCCGACCACCCCACTTCCCCCACTTCACCGCTACGTCCTCTCCCCCCACCTGCACCGTCACGCTGCCTCGATCGGCTATCCAGCGCGAAGTGGCCGTCCGGCGGACACCCAACGTGCCCGTCTCCCGGAAGATGAGGTCCACGAGCACCTCCTCCTTAGCAGCCGGAACCAGCGCAGAGAGCACCATGGTGGGGCGTTCCTTCTTGCCCACGGCAGAAGCAGCCCACACGTCCAATGCACCTTCGCGGCGCAATAGTCCCGAGACATGACCGAGCACCTCTGGAGAGACGTCGTCCAGGTTGGTCTGTAGTTCCACCACATGGTCGCTCTGCCGCCCCGTATCGTCGCCTCCCCGCCTACCGGTAGGGCACCCGATCAGGACACGGAGCACGTTCGGCCCACATTCGAGTCTCATAGTGCCGGCACCGTGACCGATGGCCTCAACAACCATGTCGGGCACGTGGCCTGGGGAAGCCTCTAGGGCCCCCACCAGCAGAGCACCGGTCGGCGTAGTCAGCTCACCCATCTCAGGACCGCCCATCAACGGGAAGCCGGTCAGCAAGCGTGCCGTAGCTGGAGCAGGGACACCCATGCGCCCGTGCGCTATCTGCACGGTTCCCCCACCAACGGGGATAGGCCCCACCACTACCTCTTTCACGCCCAGCGCCTCCACGAGGGCCAGAGTGCCCACGACATCCACGAGGGTGTCAACGGCACCCACCTCATGGAAATGGATCTGTTCGACCGAACAGCCGTGAATGGATGCCTCCACCTCAGCCAACCGACGCAGAGCAGCAAGGCTTCTGTCCCGGACGGCGACCGGCAGTCCAGCTCCATCCACCATGGTTTCCATGTGAACAAGATGGCGCAGGGGTGGATGGTCTTCCCCGTGCACGATCAGACGTGTACAGGAGACCCCCTTCTCGACAGTCCGCTCGAACTCCACGACGTCTGCGCCCAGACCGAGCCCTTCGACCACCTGCCCCACCACCGTCTCGGCAGCCATCCCCTCATCGACTCCGGCGTCGGCCAAGGCCGCGAGGAGCATATCCCCGGAGACCCCCGTCCAGGGATCTATATACATGATGCGCCCTGTCATGCGACTCCTTTCAGATAGGCCGCCCTCAACGCAACCCGTTCTGTCTCTCCATCGGTTGCATTCTCCCATGCCACCCCATACACTGCAGAACATACAGCCCCGGTGCCTCCTTGAACGCTACTCTGCGACAGGCGACGACCGGGTATCCCATCTTCGACCCGAAACGACACCGTGGCGCAGAAGCGACTAGCTGATTACATAGGGGTCACCGTGCACCGCCTTCGCATTGACAGGGGTTTTACCCTGCAGGCCTTGGCCGATGAATCAGGCGTGTCGAAAAGCTACTTGGGCGACATAGAAAAGGGCAACAAGAACCCTACTACCGACGTCATCGAGTCTATATCCTCTGCCTTGGGAGTGCCGGCGCGCGACCTCCTGTACCATGCGGCCTTAGACGATGACGACCCCATCTACGAGCCGGAACAACTCCGCCTGGAAGATGTGGCCGAAGAAGACGCCGAGACACGCGAACTTCTCCACCTGGCCCGCCACATACGACCGGGCGATAGGCGATTCCTGCTCGAGTTGGCCCGCAGGCTGGCCCGTTGACGGCCTACTAGCCCCAGCCCAGTTCGTCCAACCTTTCTTCGCTGATGCCCCAGTAGTGGGCAATCTCGTGGATGAGCGTACGGCGCACCTGCTCTCGGATGGCCTCCTCGTCCGGTCCCGCATATGCTTCGATAGGCCGTTTGTAGAGAGAGATCCGATCAGGAAACGCCATATACTGCGAGCCACGCTCGGTTGCCGGGATGCCGTGATAGAGCCCCAGAAGAGCATAACGGTCCTTGGGAGACAGTCCTACCTCGATGAGGTCCTGGGGCGCAGGCCATTCCTCTACACTCACCTGCCAGTTCTCCATAGGCTCAATGAGCTCCTCGGGCAGGGAATCGAGGGCTTCCGCCACCAGAGCCTCGAAGGTCTTCATGTCCATCAGGCGTCGACCCCGCTCCCCAACCCCGCTTCCCGCACCACCAGCGCCAGGGACCGAGCGGCCGCTCCTCGGTGCGAGACCTCGTTCTTTTTTTCCGGCGTCACCTCAGCCAAGGTCTCTGTCCAACCGGTAGGTCGGAAGACCGGGTCGTATCCAAAGCCGCCTGCACCACGAGGCGCCGCCTCTATCACACCGGTCATCTCTCCCCGGGCCTCCAGCACAGTCTCGTCGCCCACCACAGTGCCAGGCACTACCAGACAGAGGGAGCACACAAAGCGGGCCCCTCGATCGGCCGAGTCGCCGAGTTCTCTTAGGAGCTTGGCCACATTCTCCTCGTCGGTGGTCGACCCTCCCGCGTAGCGGGCCGACTCCACCCCCGGCGCACCACCCAAAGAATCCACCTCCAACCCCGAGTCATCCGCCAACACAGCCGTGCGACCATCCAGGGCCACAAACACCGTCCGAGCCTTGAGAAGCGCGTTCTCACTGAAGGTGGCCCCGGTTTCTTCCGGCATCTCCATGTCATCCGGTAGCGGCCGTACACCAAAGCCCTCGCCCAGCAACCGCTCGAACTCGCGAACCTTGCCGGCGTTGCGCGTGGCGAGCACCACGTCGAGGCGCCTGCTCACCGGCCGGCCCGGCCGTCGGCTGCATATGACTGCGTCACCACTTCCATCTGGGCGGCGGTCAGTACAGCTATGCCATCGTAGGCGAGATCGAGCAGCTGATCGAGCACATCCCGTCCGAAAGGTTCCGACTCAGCCGTGGCCTGCACCTCGATGAGCCTGCCCGAGCCCGTGGTGACGACGTTCATGTCCACATCAGCCACCGAGTCCTCTTCGTATTGGAGGTCGACGAGAGGTATGCCCCCCACGACACCTACGCTCACCGCAGCTACCGAGTCGGCCAGAGGGAAGGTACGGAGCGACCGGGCATCGACCGCACGCTTCAAAGCCAGATGAAGGGCTAGGTACCCGCCCGTCACCGCCGCACAGCGCGTACCACCGTCCGCTTCCACTACATCACAATCGATATATACGGTGCGCTCGCCCAAAGCCTGTGGGTCCAACACTGCGCGGAGGCTCCGGCCTATGAAACGCTGGATCTCGACCGTGCGCCCGTCCTGGCGCCCCCGGACCGCCTCCCGAGGCGTACGATCATGCGTCGAACTGGGCAGAAGGGAGTACTCAGCCGTCAGCCATCCCAAGCCGCTACCCCGGCGCCATCCGGGAACCCCGTTGACCACCTTGGCAGAGCACAGCACCCGCGTCCCACCCAGCTCCACAAAAACAGAGCCATCGGCCGTGGCCACAAAATCGGGCGTCAATGTGAGAGGGCGCATCTCTACCGGACTCCTACCCCCCGGCCTTGTGACCTCACTCATAGCCGAGCCACCTCCCGTATGGGCAATTGCAGAAAGCGGGCTCCAACCAGGTGGAATTCCTCAGCGTCGCCTGTACAGACAAAACGATAGTCCCCTTCTCTCTGCTCTTCGTTAGTCATCCCCCTGCGCTCCAAGATCGCGGTCACTTCTTGCGCCGTCTCCTCGGCCGAATTGATGAGCATTACACGCGGGCCGAGGAGACGGCGCAACATCGGCGTGATCAACGGGTAGTGAGTGCACCCTAAGATGACGGTATCGACCCCGGCCTCTTTGAGTGAGGCCACACATTCCCGGGCGACGTCTTCGACCTCCTCCGAGAATACGTCTCCCTCCTGAATGAGAGGGGCCAGCCGTGGACACGCCACCGGGAAGACTTCCAGTCCCGCATCGAGCGTACGCAGGGCACGTTGATAGGCATTCGAACGTACTGTGGCCTCAGTCGCCATAACCCCCACCCGTCGATTGCGGGTCACCCGCGTAGCCGCCCACGCCCCGGGAATAACCACGCCGATGATGGGCGTAGCGAAAGCGGCCTGCAATTGTGGCAAGGCCGCAGCACCGGCGGAGTTGCAGGCCACCACGATGAGCTTTACGTCTTGCGATACGAGATATCCGACGGCCTTGAAGGCAAGCCGGCGCACCTCGGCCAACGAGCGCGAACCATACGGGAAGTTGCCCGTATCCCCCAAGTAGAGATAATCCTCCTGGGGTAGGTTCACCAGACACTCATGAAGAACGGTCAGCCCCCCGACCCCCGAGTCAAAGACACCAACCGCGCGACGGTCCGGAATCTGATGGTCTCCGGGAATCTGATGGTCTGGCTCAGTCATGGCTCGGATTCTATCAAACCCTCGCAACGGGCTTCATCGGCCCCGTCTCGGTCGCCTTCCCGGCTACGAGCGACGGCCCTCTGCACAGTCCCGTTTATCTCCCCCCCGATGAGTAGCACAAGGCCGATGAGGAAAGCCCAAAACAGAAGGACGATGACCGTCCCGATGGCGCCATAGGTGAGCCACCGAATTTGGAAGACATTCTGGCTCAAGAACCAGGAGAGCCCCACCGACACCCCCATGATAGCGGCCAAAGAAAATATGGCTCCCGGCAGAATGCCGTACCAGCGCTGGCGACGACTGGGGGCGAGAAAAAAGAATGCGTAAAGCCCGATGACCAGAAGTACGAAGACCACAGGCCAACGCAGCCCCACCCAGAGCACGTGTGGGAGACTGCCCCGGCCAAATTCGTCTCGGATGAGGGCGCCCAACTTGGAGCCAAAGAGCAACAGCGACACCGTCGCCGGGATAAAGAGGGCACCACCGATAGCCATCCCCGCAGCCATGAGCCTCCTACGCTGCCAGGAACGCGTTTCAGTCAGTCCGTAGGCCCGGTCCACCGCTTTGATGAGGGTCATAACGGCACTTGAGGCGCTAAACAAAGTGAGTATGATACCCAGAGACAGGAGGGTCGTGCTGGTGGCATTGATCTCTGCGAATACGTTCTCAGCCACGATCTTGTAAAGGCGGCTATCGGTAGAGATCAGATTACCGAGCCCCTCGAGCAGCACATCGGCCACCCGCTCAGACTGAGGCATATAAGCCGTAAGGGCCCGCAGAAAGAGGAGGAAGGGAAAGAGGCTAAAGAGCGCGTTGTACGCGATCTGAGTGGCCAGCCCCAAGACATCGTGGCGGTAGCTCCCCACGACCACCTCTTTTGTGCCACGAAAAAAGCCCAAGCCATAGCGCTTGAGCCGTCCCAGCCTATTCGGCATACAGGCTGATGCCGGGATACCTACAGACGTAGCTGGGGATGATAGTGTTGAGTTCGCAGATGAGGCCGCGGGCGACCAGGTCGTCTATCACAGACCGGAGCCGCTCCGGGGCGCAGGGAGCCACCTCCCTCAGCTCGCGCAGCGTCAGGCTCCTGTGCGCAGCCTGCAAACAGTCGATTAGCCCCTTCTGCTCCTCACTGAGCCCCTCGCCAACCGCAGGAACACCCCCAGAACCGGAAACGCCGTTCGTGATACGCGTTCGCGACTCGGAACCTCGTTGGCTCTCCACCGGATACGTCATCTTGGCCTCCTCCCGGACGTAGGGCCACATACAACCTATCCTTTTTCAAACATAGCACACACAGGTGCAGAGGCCCTACGCGTTCAGCACTCCCCCCCTACGATCGTTGCGGAAGAAGAACAGGGAGATAGCAATCATCACTCCAGCAACCAACCAGATGACGGCGTACTCCCGCCCCGAAGCCACGTGCCCACCGACGATGTCTATGACACCTCCGGCGATCAGCGGAGCAACGATATTGGCCAGACCACGCATCATGGAGAACATCCCTGTGAATTGGCCAATGTTCTCCTTGGGCATCAACTGGGTGAGAATGGCGTAGGGCAACGTGAGCACTATGGCTCCGCCCAGGCCGAAGATGGGAAGAAAAACGAAGGCCCACTTGATGTCGGTAATGACGACGGCGAACAGGCAGCCTCCTAAGTATACCCAGAGCCCGATACGCATGATGCGGGAGCGGCCGAAATGGTCGGCTAGATATCCGCTGATCAGACCGGCGATCATATAGGTGACACCGACCAACCCCAGAAGCAGAGCACCGGTTTGGGCAGTGGCACCCAGCGAGTGGAGGAACCACAGCATGATGAAGGGACGCAATCCGGCCAGAGTCGACTCCCACAGGAAGGACGCCACCATGAACCGTTGGATATCCTTGTGCTGCCGCGTGGACTCCCACACCCTCTTCGCTTCGCCCCAGATATTCTGTCGGGGTATGGATACAATCTTCTCAGGCTCCGGTTCGTGGATCTTGGAGACCGTCAAATAAGTGAAAACCATGATCAAGAAGCCGCACGCGATGAAGGGCAACGGTTCCCATCTGTAGAAGAGAACGCCGGCCACGACCATCCCCAAGAACATGCCCCCACCCCGCATGAAACTCTGAAAACCCTGTACACGCCCATAGCTCGAGGATGGAGTCACATCGGGAAGAAGAGATTGGTAGGGCGATGTGTAGAAGTGATAGGCAGCGAAGAAGGCAAAGGTCGACACCGCTATGGGGACATAGCCCGGTTGGAAAGGAGCGAGCATGAGCGAGGCCGCCATGAACGGACCGGCGAAGATCATGAACGGCCGTCGTCTACCCCATCGTTTCGTCCAGATGCGGTCACTGACCACGCCCACAAACAACGGGATGACGGCGGAGAATATCCCCTCGCCACCGATGGCAAAGCCGATGAGCGTGGCCGAGTCCGTGTAGCGCGAGAGTATCAGCGGCAGATACGTAGTCACCAAGGACAGACCCGTAGAGAAACCCAGCGTGGGAAGCGTCAGCACCAGCATGAACCGAAGCTTCAGCTTCTCCTCGCTACTCACGCGCAGTCATCCTGCTGTCTCCCCTCTGCCCTGTTTCGAAGCGCCACTGACCCCACTCCCCGGAATCAACCGGATTCTATCAAAGGGTCTGTTGGGACCGCGAGCCGCCCACCTACCGGGTCGGAGATGGACGGTGTTTGGCGACAAAGGCACGAAGCACCTCGGAAAGAGTCGGCTCCCCCGTCTCCACGATATCGTAGGATACCTGCACCACAGGCTTGTCCACCCGAATCAAATCAACCAACGAAGAGGGTGTCGCACTAACCACCACGTCGGCGGGCACGGCTCCGATCGTCGCTTCCAGGTCGCGCAGTTGCTCCGGATAATAACCCAGAGCCGGCACTATCGGTCCCAAGTGAGGAAAGGCGTGATAAGCCTCTGCCAACCGTCCCTGCGCGTAGGTCCGAGGGTCAATGATCTCCTGTGCGCCGTACATGGTGGCCGCCCGCACACCCGCTCCGGTCGCCATGCCTCCGTGAGTGAGTGTAGGGCCGTCCTCCACGACCAGCACCCGCTTCCCTCGTATTCGCTCCGGGTCCTCCACTGCGACGGGCGAGGCGGTCTTCACCACTAGCGCTTTGGGGTTCAGTTTACGCACGTTCTCTTCCACAACGAGGACGTTCTCGGCCGGAGCGCTGTCGACCTTGTTGATAACCACCACATCGGCACGACGCACGTTGACCTCGCCCGGATGATAGGCCGCCTCATGTCCGGGGCGGAAGGGATCAACCACCACTATCTCCAGGTCGGTACGCAAGAAGGAGAAATCGTTGTTGCCCCCGTCCCAGATGAGAAGAGACGCCTCCTTCTCTGCCTCAGCCACGATGGCCGCGTAATCCACCCCGGCCCACACCACTAGACCCTTGCGGATATGTGGCTCGTACTCTTCGCGCTCCTCGATGGTGGCCTGATGTCGCACGAGATCGGCCGACGAGGCGAAACGCTGCACCCTCTGCGCCCCCAGGTCCCCATACGGCATAGGATGACGGATCACCCCCGGCGTCACCCCCTCCGAGAGGAGGGTGTCGGCTACGAAACGTGAGACCGGACTCTTGCCTGCCCCCGTACGCGCAGCCAGTACCGCTATCACGGGAACCGAGCAGGACACCGTGGTAGCATTGACGCCGAGCAAGGAGAAACCTGCCCCCGCGGCCAAGGCCCGCGAGGCCTGGTGCATCACGAACTCATGGGAGACATCGCTGTAAGCGAAGACCACCTCGTCGACGTCCTCCTCACGGATGAGCGCCTCGAGACTCTCCTCGGGAAGCACCGGAATACCATCTGGGTAGTGGGCGCCGGCCAGCGAAGGTGGGTAGCGACGGTCATCGATGCCCGGTATCTGTGTGGCGGTGAAGGCCACCACCTTAACGGTAGGATCGTCCCGATACACCATGTTGAAGTCATGGAAGTCACGTCCGGCCGCACCCATGATCACCACGCGCTTCTGTTTCACTGTTGTCTTCCTCCTCGCCTCGGACATCGTCCTTATGCCGGTCTCGGGCCCACAGGTTATCCCATCGACAATGGCCGAGGCCCCCTTCTTCTTGGAAAAGGGCCTCGGCGACAGCAGCTCTGTAAGCCGGATTCTGTCTGGGGTAGCCATCTATCTTAGGCCTGCCGTTGCCGACAGGCTCATGCGACCAACCCGGAGGCTTCGGGCGAGCAGCCCTCGAACGCCTCCCTATTCGGCCTTGCACCGGGTGGGGCTTGCCTGGCCGCTGTGTCACCACAGCGCCGGTGCGCTCTTACCGCACCATTTCACCTTTGCAACCGTCCGCCGGCGTGCCGGCGGACGGCGTGCTGTGTCATTTCTGTGGCGCTTTCCCTAGGGTTTCCCCCGCTGGACGTTATCCAGCACCCTGCTCTGCGGTGTCCGGACTTTCCTCAAAGGCGCGCAAAGCGGGCCTCTGCGGCTACCCGAGCTGCATGCGAAGTATATCAGTGGAGATCTCGAACCTACTTTAAATAACCGAGCGATACTCTCATCCACCGCTGCAGCCCATACGACCATGCGGGCCGCCTATTCCGCGGACAAAGTCGCCGTTCGACACCCCACCGGCAGGCTGCTGAACTATGACACTTAGCCGCCGGACACTCAGCCGCCGGAACGTGATCAGCACACGCGACCGATGACGTAGTATCGTGCTGCTCAGTGTGCTCCGGCGACCGGGACTTCGTTTTTTAGCAACCTGATAGGTGAGGCCCCAGCGCCGCTACCTCAGACCCCAGCCGTCGGGATGGGGAACGCGCGGGCAAAGTGGCAGGCGGCCTGGTGACCGGGGGCTACCTGTTGTAAAGAGGGTTCCTGCACTTTGCAGGTGGGAAAACGGGCGATAGGGCACCGGGTGTGAAAACGGCACCCGGTGGGCGGATCGACGGAACTAGGCATATCGCCATGAAGGACGATACGACGCCGCTGCCTTTGCTTGTCCGGGTCGGGCAGAGGCACCGCAGAGAGGAGCGACTGTGTATAGGGATGATACGGTGCCCTGCAGACCTCACGCCACGCTCCCGACTCCACCACGCTGCCCAGGTACATCACCGCTACCCGGTCACAGACGTGACGAACCACGGCCAAATCGTGGGTGATGAAAAGATAGGTCAGACCATATCGTTGTTGGAGCTCCTCCAGCAGGTTGATGATCTGAGCTTGAACAGACACATCCAGCGCCGAAACCGGCTCGTCGCAGATGATCATCTTGGGTCGCAGCATAAGCGCCCGCGCGATACCCACCCGCTGCCTCTGCCCCGCCGAGAACTCATGCGGGTAGCGATGAATGTGCTCGGGGCTGAGACCCACGGTCTGTAGCATCTCTTTGCAACGGTCCCGGCGTTCCCTACGTGTGCCGATACCGTGGATCGCCAGAGGCTCTGACACGATCTCGCCAAAGGTCATACGCGGGTTCAGGGAGGCATCTGGATCCTGGAAGATGAACTGCACATCGCGACGATAGGCTTTCAACCGCTTACCACAGAGGGCACGGACATCGGTCTCCTCAAAGTAGATGCTTCCAGACGTCGCTTCGAGAAGCCTGTTGAGACAGCGCCCCGTAGTCGACTTCCCGCAGCCGGATTCACCCACCAAGCCGAACGTCTCGCCCTGATCCACCGTGAAACACACATCTTCCACGGCCCTGACCGTCTTACCCCATCGGGGAAGAAGCACGCCCCATCCCAAGTGGAAGTGTTTTGTAAGACCATCGACCCGCAGTAGGGTGGCCATCAGCGATCCCCCACCAGGCCATCGGGGCAACGGGCCATGAACTCACCGTCGTCCGAAAAGTGACATGCCGAGAAGTGGCCATGGTGAACCTCTGACAAGTCCGCCTTCTCCAGCCAGCACAGATCCTGTGCATACGCGCAACGAGGACAAAAGGGGCACCCATTAGAGAGGTCGATGAGGCTCGGTGGCTGCCCCTTGATAGGAGAGAGCTTCCTTTTCTCGTCCACGTCATAGCGAGGCAGGCTCGCAAGCAGCCCCCAGGTATAGGGGTGTAGAGGCCGGTAGAAGATCTCGCGGACGGGGCCGGACTCGACCACTCGACCCGCGTACATGACGATCACCTGGTCGGCCGTACCCGCCGCCACACCCAGGTCGTGAGTGATCATGATAATTGACGATTCGGTACACGCCTGCATATCCCGCATGAGATCCAGGATCTGTGCTTGGATGGTGACGTCGAGCGCGGTTGTCGGTTCATCGGCTATGAGGATGTCGGGACCGCAGGCAAGAGCCATAGCTATCACGGCTCTCTGACGCATACCTCCGGAGAACTGATGTGGGTAATCACGAGCACGCTCCTTGGCCCGAGGTATCCCCACGCGATCTAGGAGTTCCACCGCCGCACTCCAGGCCCCCCTGCGGCTCATCTTAGTGTGTAGGCGCAGCGGCTCGGCGATCTGCCTGCCGATGCGATGTACGGGATTGAGTGAAGTCATAGGGTCCTGAAAGATCATGGCGATACGATTGCCGCGCAGTCGGAGCCCATCCCGCGAGGTCATAGCCAGAATGCTCTCGCCCTTGAACCGGATGTCGCCGCCAACGATTCTGGCCGGCGGTTCTGGAAGCAAACGCATGATCGAAAGGGCGGTAACGGACTTCCCAGAGCCCGATTCGCCCACCACACCCAGCGTCATACCGGCGTCGAGAATGAAAGTGACCCCGTCTACCGCCTTAACAACTCCGTCCTTGGTAAAGAAGTGCACGCGTAGATCATCGACTTCCAGAAGTGCCGGCAACGTTACTCCTTGAGTCGTACGTCCAGGGCATCGCGTAAGCCGTCCCCCAGTAAGACAAAAGCCAACACCGTGGTCAGGATGGCTGCACCTGGATAGATCATCAACCACGGGGCTGAGAACATGAATGCACGCGCTTCGCCAAGCATGTTGCCCCAGGATGGGGTGGGAAGTTGCACGCCCATGCCCAAAAAACTCAGGGCGGCCTCGGCGAGAATAGCGCCTCCGATGCTCATCGTCGCATAGACGATGATGGGTGCCACCGCGTTAGGCATGATGTGACGCACCAGGATCCGTCTGACTGGAGCACCCATAGCCCGCGCCGCGTCCACGTACTCCATCTCTTTTACCGAGAGGATGGAGCTACGAAATACGCGTGCCATGCCGGGCCAGCCCACGATGCCGATAGCAACAAACACATTCTGCACCCCATGCCCAAGTAACGCCAGCAACATGATTGCGAAGAGGATGTATGGAAAGGCGAAGAAGATGTCGGCGATCCGCATGATGACCGCATCCCACCAGCCGCCGTAGTAGGCGGCGATAGCTCCGGCCACAAGTCCGACGGCCACCATGATGGCAACGGCAACAACGCCCACCATGAGCGATACCCGGGCGCCGTAGATGACCCTCGAGGCGATGTCTCTGCCCATCTGATCGGTCCCGAACGGATGAGCGGCGGAGGGCGATTGGAGCGACCGCTCCGCGGCGGTTGTGGTATCGATGTCGATCGGGTCTCCGAGATAGTGGGGAACCCAGAGATCCGCACTTACGGTGACGATGATGACCATGGCGATCCACGCCAACGCTCCTAAAGCCAACCTGTTCTTGCGTAACCTGCACCAGGCATCGGCACGCAGTGTGCGCCCCTTGCCCTCCGCCCGCCTGATACCCATTCCCATCCCCTTACCGCGCCACCCGCCCATAGCGGATACGAGGGTCGAGAAACGCGTAGCTGATATCCACGAGCAGATTGATCACCATGACTATAACCACAATGATGAGCACTCCACCTGTGACGATGGGCCAATCACGTAGATTGATGGCTTTGTACATGGCAAGTCCCACGCCCGGCCAGTTGAACACGGTCTCCGTGAGAATGGTCCCTCCCACCATGGCACCCAGGTCCAGTCCAAGGAATGTGATCACCGGTATCATGGCGTTCTTTAAGGCATGCCGGCGGATGATTTGCCCAAGAGCAAGACCCTTTGCAGCCGCCGTGCGTATATAGTCCTGCCTCATGACCTCCAGAAGCTGGCTGCGGGTTATACGTGCGGCATACGCAGTCGACACCGAAGCCAGAGTGAGGGCAGGCAGGATGAAATACACCCAGCCGGAGAACCCGGTTCCAAAAATGCCGGACACGGGCAGATAGGGCAGGCCCCATTCCTTGAACTTAACGCCGAACATGAGCTGCAGCAACATACCCAACCAGAAAACAGGAAGCGATACCAGAATCGATGTGCTGAGGGTCACCAGCATGTCCCAGAACGAGAAGCGCTTCACCGCCGACAGAATGCCCGCTCCAAGCCCCAACAACGCCTCTATACAGATCGCCGCGGCGGCCAGCTTGAGAGTGTTGGGGAACTTCTCCATAAGAATGGTCTCCACCGGCCGCTTGAGTTGATACGACTCGCCGAGATCTCCCCGGAGCAATCCGCTCATGTAACGGTAGTACTGGACGTAGATCGGCTTGTCCAAGTCGTACTTTGCAGTCACCGCCGCCCGTATCTCCGGGGTGATGGCACGTTCACCCGCGAGCATCCGCACGGGATCACCGGGAACGAGGACCGGTGACCTCAGCAGGAACAAGAGGATGGTGACACCAATAAAGACAGGCACTATCTGGAGGACCCTGCGGACGACATACGTCAGCATGACCACACGCGCCCCAGATTGCTCCCCAGCGAGAAAACGATAGGATGCCCCGGCAGGCTACGACCTGACTATTCTGAGATCCAACAATCGACGAAGTTCAAGTAGCCGATAGGACTGTAGACCAAGTCATGCACCCGGTCCGAAGCCACCCGTTGATGTGCGTAGGTACATATGGCTATCTCAGGTTGATCGTCACCAATGAGCTTCACCACAGCCTGCATGGCCTTGGTGCGCTCAGCCTCATCCGGGATCTGCCGGGCCGCAAGGATGGCCTTATCGACCGCCGGGTTATTGTACTTCGAGAAGTTCTGGCCCGCAGTACTGAAGAACAAAGGATAGATCACGTTATCGATGGTGGGATAGTCGACCTGCCAGCCACTCCGCCCGATCTGGTACGTGCCCTTTTCTACCTTGTCCCAATACGTCGGTGCGTCGCTGATCTCGAACTCGGATCGAATACCGACGGCCTTGAGATCGGCCTGGATCATCTGCATAGCCTGCTCATGGCCGGCTCCTGAGTTGAAACCAAGCCTCAGTGTAGGCAGCCCTTGACCGTTCGGATAGCCGGCTTTTGCCAGCATCTCTTTTGCGGCAGCCGGATCGTAGTGGTTGTATTGCCATGCGTTCGCTTCATGCCCGGGCAGACCGGAAGGGATGATGCTGGTAGCAGGTTTGCGCAGACCTTCAAAGGCAACATCACAGACGGCCTGGCGGTTGATCGCCAGCGAGACGGCGCGTCGCAGATCGGCATTCTTGAACACCGCATCCTCGTTGTTCATGATTACTTCATAGACCCCCAACTCCTGTCCATTCTGAACCTGCTTTCCAGGGTTGGCAGTCACACCGTCATCACTCGCTCCATACTGCGCCAAGGTGCTCTTGTACTGACCAGTGGGAATCTGCGTCCAATCCAGGGTACCCGCTTTGAAATCGAGAAAGGCGGTATTCGGATCCGAGTAAATCAAGAAGTCGATGCCGTCGATGTGGGGCTTAGTGCCGGCATAGCCATCGAACTTCACCACCTTGATGCGGTGCCCCGCCTTCCACGGCTCAGCCATTTTGAAGGGCCCATTGCCGACAGGCATCGACTTGAAGGCTTCAGGGTCCTTTTCCACCTCTTCCTTGGGCACCGGAGCGGTGTCGGGGAAGCCGACGACATACGGGAACTCAGCGAATGGGTACGCCATGGTGACTTCCAGTGTATAGTCGTCGAGCACCTTCACACCGGACAGCGTCGTGGCGGGGTCCGTCCCGTCCTGCATCGCATCGAAGCCCTTCACCATACTAAGCAGCGAACTGTACATCGACCCGTTTACCGGATTCGAGAGCCGTTCCCACTGGTACTTGAAGTCCGCAGCCACCACCTCACGACCATTATGGAATCTTGTACCCTTCTTCAGATGGAAAGTGAAGACGGTCGCATCGGCGTTCACATCCCATGATTCGGCGACGCACGGCTCAACGACGGAGGTCTTGTAGTCGAATCGCGTGAGCCCCTCAAAGAGTGCCTGGACGACTTGTAGGCCCTCCGATTCGAACGCAAACAGTGGATCGATAAAGGACACCTCGGCGATACACACGCTCAACGTCCCGCCCGGGACCGGTTGCTCGGCGGCGCTCGTCTCGGCAGACCTTCCGCCCGCGTTGGTCGCCTCTTTCCCCCCGCCCCCACATCCTGCGACCGTCAGAAACGCACCCGTGAGCGCAAGCACGAGGATCACATGCAACCACCTATTCTTACGTAGCATCAGGCCCCCTCCTTGGTTTCACACGACCCCGCGCGACCCCACCATTGCGCACCTCTGAGCTGCCGCCGGTGCGCTTACCCGCGTCGCGAATTGCGCACTCGGCCACTCTTCCTACACGAGATACACCAAGGCAATGGACACAATGAAGAAGAGAACCGCGCACACCACCGTTATGCGGTCCAGGTTCTTCTGCACCACGCCACTACCGCCAAACGTCCCGCTACCACCAAAGGTAGTCGACAGACCCGTGTCCTTGCCCGAGTGTAGATAGATCAACACCAGCAAAGCCAAACCCAAGATGGTATCCAACGCCACCAGAACATACGTCACTTTGCACTACCTCTTCTGTGTCTTATCGTGTCTTACCTATTCTTCTCTACGTTTTCCGTGCATCCGAATTTTCCGTGCATCCGGAGCCGGTAGTCCGAAGCAGCTGCAGAGCAGCACACAATAACATGCGGTCCCGCGCAGGCGTAACGTAGACCCCATTTTGGAGAACCGTCACCCTTTTCCCCCCGGACATAAGGAACGTCCCGTCATCTCGATAGGGGCTTCCAGCCCTAGGAAAGAGAGAAGGGTCGGTGCGATATCGGAGAGACCGGCACCTTCACGCAATGGCGCCCCGTCCTCCAGGAGCACCAGGGGCACCATTCCGGTAGTATGAGCCGTATTGATACAACCGTCAGGACCCAACATAGCCTCAGCGTTGCCGTGATCGGCAGTGACGATGACCCTCACATCCAGTGCCAAGAGCAGGTTGACCACCTTCTCCAGACACGTGTCGACATGCTGTACGGCTTCCACCGTGGCCGCTATGTTGCCGGTGTGTCCGACCATATCCGGGTTGGCGAAGTTGAGGATTGTCAAGTCGACCGGATCCTTTTTCATCGTCTCAACGAACACGGTCGCCACCTTGTAGGCACTCATCGCCGGACGCTCATCATAGGTAGCCACATCCTGCGGTGAGGGAACGAGCCTGCGTACCTCCCCGGGAAAAGGCTCCTCCCTCCCCCCATTGAAAAAGAAGGTGACGTGAGCATATTTCTCCGTCTCGGCGATACGCAACTGGGAAAGTCCGGCGTTGCTAACCACCTCCCCCAGCACATTGCGAGGCTCCTCCTTGGGAAAGGCCACCGGAAGGCCCAGTTGAGCGTCGTACTCCGTCATACATGCGAAATCGAGGCCAGGAGGCGGGCCGCCACGGTCAAAGCCGGTGAAATCAGCCTGCGTCAGAGCCGTAGAAAGTTCTCTGGCCCGATCGGGCCGGAAGTTGAAGAAGATGACGGCGTCACCTGTCACAATACGCGAGTCTTCCCCGGTTCCCACGATGGTGGGTATGATGAATTCATCGGTTTCATCCCGCGCGTATGACTTCTGGATGGCAGTAGCAGCATCGGGGGCGCGGAGCCCTTCATTGTGCACGAGGGCGTCGTACGCCAGTTTGAGCCTCTCCCAACGCCGGTCACGATCCATCGCGTAATAGCGACCCGATACCGTAGCCACTTTCCCCACTCCCTCGGCCGCCAAAAAGGTCTCTACCTCCTTTAGGTAGACCGCACCACAGGTCGGTGACGTATCGCGGCCGTCGGTGAAGGCGTGAATGAAAACCCGGGTCGCGCCGTGCCGATGGGCCATCTGCACCAGAGCCTTAAGATGCTCCAGAGACGAATGCACCCCACCCTCAGAGAAGAGACCCATGAGGTGGATGGCTGCACCCCGGCACACAGCCCCATCGATGAGCCGTGTGAGAACCGCATTGCTGAAGAACGAGCCGTCAGAAACGGCCCTGTTGATCCGCGAGAGGTCCTGATAGATGATGCGACCCGAGCCCATGGTGAGATGGCCCACTTCCGAATTGCCCATCACGCCGGGCGGCAATCCGACTGCCTCTCCACTCGCCTGCAGCAGCACATGAGGATAACGAGCCCATAAACCGTCCCACACGGGCGTCTTGGCCAAAGACACGGCATTACCCGGTCCGGGTGGCGCATATCCCCACCCGTCGAGGATGATCAGAGCGGCGCGCCGCCGCTGAGTGATCACGCCCGCCGCCATCCGTCTACACCACTTCGTAGTGGACGATGCGCCTGAACGATTCCACCTGCAGGCTGGCACCTCCCACAAGTGCGCCGTCGATATCCGGCCGGCCCATCAGGTCATCGATATTGTCCGGCTTTACACTGCCACCGTAGAGGATGCGGACGGATGCAGCCGCGTCCGCCCCCAACAGCAGGCCGACCTGTGCACGGATGTAGGCTATGGCCTCCTGAGCGATGGCAGGTGTAGCAGTCTTCCCGGTGCCGATAGCCCAGATGGGCTCGTAGGCGATGACTAAGAGAGCGGCTTCTTCAGGCCGGATTGACACCAGGCCCGCCGGCACTTGAGTCGACAGCACCTTTTCAGTAAGACCCAAATCACGCTCCTCTTCGGTCTCGCCGATACACATGATCGGCAGGAGGCCGTGATCAAGAGCCGCGCGCACCTTCTTCGCCACCCCGACGTCGGTCTCGCCGAAGTGCTGGCGGCGCTCGGAGTGACCAATGACGGTCGCGACCACACCAAGGTCGACGAGCATCCCCGGGGCGACTTCACCGGTGTAGGCACCTTCCGGCTCCCAGAATACGTCTTGCGCCATCACACCGACGACGCTGCCCTCAGCCGCCTTTACAGCTTCGGCCAACCCCACAAAGGTCGGGCCTACGAGCACGTCGCGGTCATCGACAGAGCCCAGCGCTCGAATCAAGTCGCCGACGAACGCGGCTCCTTCGGCGCTGGTCTTGTGCATCTTCCAGTTGCCGGCCAGCAGTGGCCGGCGGCGATGGTCTACAGAGGAGGGCGTCATGGCTGCACCCCCTCGGGCAAAGAGACCACGCCGGGGAGTTCGGCCCCACCAATGAACTCAAGGGAAGCTCCTCCGCCCATAGATACGTGATCCATCTTGTCGGCCAGATCGAATGCGTGGATGGCGGCAACGGAGTCTCCACCACCTACTACAGTAATACCCGGGCAGGAAGCCATGGCCTCGGCCACCGCACGTGTGCCTGCGGCGAAGGGAGCCATCTCAAAGACTCCCATGGGACCGTTCCAGAACACCTCACCGGCTCCGGCGATCACCTCGGCAAACATCGCTGCCGTCTGCGGACCTATATCCAAGCCCATCCAACCGGGAGGAATCTCATCAACCGGCACGACCCGGGTGGCAGCCGTCTCAGCGAAGGCGTCGGCCACTACGACATCCGTGGGCAGCACAAGCCTACAGTGACTCTCCGCCGCCTTACCCAGAGCCTCAACGGCAATACTTACACCTTCGTCGCTCGCTCTGGATTCACCGACATCCAACCCCTTGGCCTTCAGGAAGGCGAAGCTCATCGCTCCACCGATAAGCAGGGTGTCGGCCAGGTCGAGGAAACGATCGATGGCCTTGATCTTGTCTTTGACCTTAGCTCCCCCGAAGACCACCACGAACGGCCTCTGCTCCCCTGCCAGTAGCCCGTCCATCGTCGCCAACTCCTCCTCCATCTGCAGGCCGGCCACTGTTGAGAGTACCGAGGCCAGACCGGCCGTGGTGGCGTGAGCCCGATGAGCTGCGCTGAAGGCGTCGTTGACGTAGACATCGGCCAGCCTGGCCAGTTCTGCGACCAAGGTGGGGTCATTCTTCTTCTCACGTTTGTCGAAACGAGAGTTCTCCAGGAGCAGGACATCTCCCGGGCCCATAGCCTCCACAGCCGCCTCGGCCCCAGGCCCCGACACTTCGTCGATCTTCCGCACGGTCGTGCCGAGCAACCGGCCCAACCTCGCCGCCACAGGGTCCATAGTCAACCCTGGTTCGGGACCTTCCTTGGGATCGCCCAGGTGCGACACCAGAATGACACGGCAGTTCCGTTCACGCAGATACTGTATAGTCGCAAGAGAGGCGCGGATACGACTGTCATCGCTCACACGACCGTCATCGAGCGGCACATTGAAGTCGACCCTCACCAACACCCGCTTGCCGGTGACATCGAAGTCCCGGATCGTCTTCTTGGCCATGTCGTCATCTCCTTAGTGCGCGTCAGTACCTACACCATGCGTCCTACCCACTAAACAGTATAAGTGTACTACGCAGCCACCGACTACAACTTTGTACCTACATATCCTTCGCGAGGTCGGAACAACGATCCGGTTGATCGGCGCACCACGCATGATCAAGCACCGCGACCGCAATATGAAGATGGGGCCCGGTGAAGATGGGGCCCGGATCGGCCCAGCAGGCTGCTTGAATATGACCTTCGCCACCGGAACGCGATCGGCACGCGTGAGAGAAGGATAGAGGAAGCGCGAATAGCAGCGCTTTTTGCGCGACCGATGACGTACTATCGTGCTGCTCAGTGCGTTCTGGTGGCCGGGGTTTCGTTTTTCAGCAACCGCCAGCAGACCGGCCAGACCGGCCCGGGCCCCACTTAACAGGCCGCTGCCCCGTCTACAGCGTCTTACAACACAACTCAAGCATGCGGTTACTGAAACCCCATTCGTTGTCGTACCACATGACGACTTTTGCCTGACGCCCCATGACCATGGTGAGCAAGGAATCAAACACACTCGAAGAGGAGTCACCGACTATGTCACAGGAGACGATGGGGTCATCGGCGTAACGAAGGATACCGGCCATCGGACCTTCGGCGGCGGCTTTGACGGCCGCATTGATCTCTTCGACCGAGGCTTCTCTACCCAAAGTAGCCGTGAGATCGACAACCGACCCATCCGGCACAGGCACGCGCATAGCGAAGCCGTCCAGCCTGCCTTTGAGTTCCGGAAGCACCAACCCGATAGCACGGGCGGCCCCTGTCGAAGTAGGAATGATGGAAGACGAGGCGGATCGCGCCCGGCGCAGGTCCTTGTGAGGAAGGTCGAGGATACGCTGATCGTTCGTGAAGGCGTGTACCGTGGTCATGAAACCCTGCTCGATACCGAACGAGTCGAGGAGTACCTTGGCCACCGGAGCCAGGCAGTTGGTGGTACAGGACGCGCAGGACAGGATGTGATGGCGAGCAGGATCGTAGTCGGCGTCATTGACACCCATGACGACAGTCAGGTCGGGGTCCTTTGCCGGAGCGCTGATGACCACCTTGCGTGCACCTTGCTCGAGATGCTGGGCGGCCTTGGCCCGCTCCGTGAAACGTCCTGTGGATTCGGCCACTACGTCGACACCCATTTCCCGCCAAGGAAGAAGGCTCACTTCGGGAGTGGAGAGTACTTTAATGGTACGCCCCTCGAACGTGATACTGTCCTCGGTGTGGGAGACCTCTCCCGGCCACACACCGTGCACACTGTCGTACTTCAAGAGATGGGCAAGAGTCTCAGCGTCGGTAAGGTCGTTGATGGCCACTACCTCAACATCTGCATTAGTCTTCGCCGCTGCCCGTAGGAATAGCCGGCCGATACGACCGAAACCATTGATGGCTACTTTGATGCTCATATGATGGTCTCTCCTTGCATCCGATCCGCTTTGCTATCACAGCCGGATTTTATCACCGGCCACCCCTCTTTCCTCACGTTCAGCCGACTGTATCAACCTCCGTAGCCGATGGTTGAGAGCCGACCGTGACAAACCGCTCCCCTCCGCCTCTACCAGTTCAGACAGGGTCATGTAGGGATACCTTACCCGCAAAGCAGCCGTTTCACGCAGGGCAGGCGGCATCTGCGCCAGAGTACCCGAGCGCTCCAGTAGCGCGATGGCCGTCAACTGACGCGAGGCAGCGTCGCTCGTGCGACGTAGATTGGCCGCGTCGCAGTTGGCCAGCCGGTTGGCGCGCGCCCGCACCTCCTTCAGCACCGCCTGTTCAGCTACCGCCAGCGCGGACTCGTGCGCGCCGGCCAAGGCAAGTAACCCGGCGACTTCGTCCCTACCCTTGAGATAAACGACGTAGCTACCCCGCCGGGACATAAGCCCCGGATGGAAATCCATATCACACAACAGGCGGACCAGATCCGTCGCGAAGGCCTCCCGGGAAACGACCAGCTCGAGGTGGGCCTCCTTCTGCGGAGCGTTGGCTGAACCAATGCCGATGAGACAACCTCTCAAAAAGGCACCACGGCAGCATCCACTCTTGACCAATCGCGCGGGGATCCCGGAGGAGAGCCGAAAGCTGTCGGTCAAAGCCCCCAGCTCGTTGAGAGACTGAAGCATAGAGGGTGTCCCCTTCAGACGGACCTCATAGACAAGACGGTGATGGAAGCGCGGCTCACGATACGTCAGGAGGTCCCCCTCAGCTCCGAAGGCCTTGAACTGCATGTACACCATCTTGGCCGCAGCCTGCACGGTCGTCTCTAGTCGCAGCTCATATCGTTCTTCGTCGCTCGTTCCCCCTCGTATCAGGAACGTGCCCACCGTGTGGACGAGACCCGCAACAGCCGCCAACTGGCAACAAGGCTGCCTGCTCTCCACCCGAGCGAGCTCCTCACGAAAGACACGGGTGAAGCCTGCCGTCACCGGTCAACCGCCCTTGGTGATATCACGATGCGAGATGCTGATGACCAAACCGGCGTCCCCCCCCAGCCGCGCACCGAGCTCCTGCGTCAGAGCCACCGAACGATGACGGCCTCCGGTACAGCCGATGGCCAGCAGCAGACGCTTCTTTTGCTCGGCCAGAAAGCGAGGCGCCAGAAACCGCACCAGAGCATCGATCTGGTCCAGGAAAATCCGAGCCTCCTCACAGTCCATCACGTACCGGCGCACAGGGTCGTCCAGCCCGGTGAAAGGCCGCAGGCCGGCCACCCAGTGTGGGTTCGGAAGAAAGCGTGCATCGAGCACCATATCCGCATCGTCCGGCAGGCCGTACTTGTAGCCGAACGACACCAGACTCAGGAGCAGCTGATCCTTCAGTTCATCGGCGAACAATATCTCCTCGAGGTGACGTCGTAGAGCCCTCGGCGAGAGGTCGCTGGTGTCTATCACCAGGTCCGCCTGGGAGCGAAGCCCGGCCAGTAACTTCCGTTCTCGCTCGATCCCTTCGATGAGACTGCTCCGGGAGAGAGGGTGTGGCCGCCGCGAGAACTGGAATCGGTTTATCAACACCTCGTTGGAGGCCTCCAAGAACACCAGGCGGAACCCAATGCAAGACTCGCGCAAAAAGGCCAGTGCCTCATCCAAGTGCGTGAAGAACTGCCCGCCACGTGCATCGAACACCAGTGCCACCTTGTCGACGCGGCTACCTTCCAGCGTAAACAACTCCACTACCCGCGACAGCATCTGGGGCGGTAGATTGTCGATACAGAAATATTCCGAGTCTTCAAAAGTAGCTATCGCTTCCGATTTGCCGGCCCCGGATAGACCCGTGATGAGGGCTACATGTAGGGAGCAATCTTTGTTCGCCCCACCCCCTCCGGATGAATCGCCCCGGAGTTGAGCGACACCGTCGCTCCAAACAGGCCCCAGGTGTGTCTGATCATATTCACTGCCCATCCGAGCCCCCTTTTCGATCCAGGAAGATTCCGCTAAGTCCTATCCCGTCTTGTGTACGTGGGCATGGATCTCCCTGGCGACCTTGCCCGGCAACCCAGGTACGGCTTCCAGTTCCTCCCTACTCGCCTGCAAAAATCTTTCCGGGGAGCCGAAGTGCTGCACTATAGCCTTCTTCCGTTTCTCGCCCACTCCGGGCAACTGGTCTAGGAGTGAGAGCGTCGTTTGAGACGCCCTCTTGGCCCGGTGGAACCCCAGTGCGAAACGATGAGCCTCATCCCGCACCCGCTGCAGAAGAAGCAGCCCTGGGTCATCGGGAGGCAGACAGATGGGTCCAGACGCCCAGGGTGTAAAGAGCTCCTCTTCTCGCTTCGCCAGTGAAACCACGGCCACCGCCCCGTCCAATCCGGCCTCGCTCAGAGCCCCTATGGCAGCACCAAGTTGGCCTTTGCCCCCGTCGATGAGCACGAGATCAGGTACAGCCTCAAAAGACGGGTCGTACCGCCCCTCGTCGTACCGCCCTTCACCCTCCCATCCTCCTGACCGAGTAAACCGGCGGATGATGACCTCACGCATAGCGGCCACATCATTCTGCCCAGAATTGGAAATGCCAAACTTCCGGTAGTCGCTCTTCTTCGCAGCCCCACCCTCGAAGACGACCATAGATGCCACAGTGTTCTCCGCGCCGAGGTTGGAGATGTCGTAGCCTTCTATGCGCAACGGCGGACCCGACAGACGAAGCACCTCCTCCAACCGACTGAGTGCCCCATAGCGTCGCTCCCGACTGCGGTCTTCTCGAGCCCGTTCGTGAGCGAGAGCCAGAGCCGCGTTCCTGTCCGCCAACTCCTGGAGGCGCCGCTTGTCACCCCGCTCAGCCTGGCGGACCTCCACCCGTGTGCCGCGCAGGCCTTCCAAGAAAGCGGTCAGCGCCGCCCCATTACCCACACTGCTGGGTATGATCAGCTCGGTGGGCACAGAGAGGGCCGAGCCGTAATACTCGCCCACGAACCGTTCGAACACCTCGTCCTCGTCCGCCCCCTCGACATTGACCAGCGAGAAACTGCGCCGATCAGCCAGCCTACCGTCGCGGGTGATGAAGACCTGCACATTAGCGCCCTGGACATCCATGGCCAGCCCAGTGATATCACAGGAACCCAGCGAGGTGGACTCGATCTGCTGGCGCTCGAGCACGTGCTCGAGCGCCAGCAGCCGGTCCCGATAGAGGGCGGCCGTCTCGAAGTCCTGGCGCGCAGCCGCCTCCTGCATAGCCTTCTGGAGCCCAGCGACGACCTTGGTCTTGCGGCCGCTCAAGAGGTCGACCACCTGCTCCACGACCGACCGGTACTCCGTCACCTCACTGTTACCGACGCACGGTGCAGGACAGCGCTTAATGTGGAACTGCAGACACGGTGACCCACTCCGCCTCCCCGGCTTCGCCCCGCGGCAGGTCCGTACGGGAAAGATGCGCCGGAGTACATCGAGCGTCTCCCTCACTCTTGCTGCGCTGGCGAACGGACCGAAGTACAGATTGCTGCGGCGATGCGGCTGCCGTGTAAACATCACGCGCGGAAACTCGTCCTCCATGGTGATTGCAATATATGGGTAGGACTTGTCGTCGCGCAGTCGGATGTTGAACTGTGGCCGGTACTGCTTGATGAGGTTGTTTTCGAGGAGAAGGGCCTCGACCTCGTTAGAGGTGACTATCCACTCGAGAGATTGTGCCCTACCCACCATCTCCACCATCTTCGCCGGAACCCGGCTATGGTCCATCCCGGGCAGAGCGGCCACATAGTTGCTCAGCCGCCTACGAAGCGAGAGGGCTTTACCCACGTAGAGGATCTTCCCCGTCTCATCTCGATAGAGATACACACCGGGTAAATCGGGCGAGTGCTTGATCTGTTCCTTAAGGTCTTCCAAGGTCTTCCACGGTACTCACGGCGGCTCAGCCGACCGAGATGGCGGTGGATAGTCGTCGGCCGAAGACACATATATAGTTGCAATCAGTGTAGCGCATGCATGCGGCGAGCACCGCGGAGGCCCAAAAGTGCTCATGTTATACTGAGGCGCTTACCGCAACAGCCTCCGTGCAGGCCCTACACGGACGGGCAGGAGGCCGTTTTGTTACACCAACTCCATCTCTAGCAGGAGAGCCTGTGAGTCTACGAATCGTGGTTCTTGCCAAGCAGGTCCCCGACACTCAGAACATCACCGGGCAGGCCATGAACGAGGACGGGACGGTCAACCGGGCCGCACTCCCCGCCATCTTCAACCCCGAGGACCTGAATGCAATTGAAGAAGCCCTTCGCCTGCGCGAGGCGCACGGAGGGCGCGTAACTGTCATCTCCATGGGACCCCCTGCCGCCGTACAGATCCTGCGGGAGTCCCTGTATCGGGGTGTCGACGAAGTCATCCTCCTTTCCGACGGACCCTTTGCCGGCGCCGACACCTTGGCCACCAGTTACACACTCTCTCTCGCCATACGCCGTATTGGCGCATACGACCTGCTGCTATGCGGACGCCAGGCCATCGACGGGGACACCGCCCAGGTGGGTCCCCAGTTGGCTGAGAAGTTGGGCCTGCCTCAGATCACATGTGTGAGCCGCATCGACCACGTGGATGATAGCTACATCGTAGCCACCCGCTCGATCGAGGGAGGATTTGAGACCCTGCGCTCGCCGCTGCCGGCGCTGCTCACCATCACCGCCGAAGCTAACGAGCCCCGCCCACCGAGCGCCCGGCTGCTCATGACGTACAAGAACGCGGACGCCATACTCACGGCCGAATACGACGAGAGCTACCTCGACCCCGGCAACGAAGACGCGGAGATCTGCATGGTCGATCCGACCGGACGGCCCGTCTGTCGCGCACGCATCATTCATTGGAACATGGAATCCATCGCCGCCGAGCGTGACGAGGTGGGACTACGCGGCTCCCCCACCCGTGTCAAAAAGATCGAAAGCGTTCAGCTATCGGCCACGGAGGCCCGTATGATCGAACCCACGGACGAAGCCATCAGTGCTCTAGTGCACGAGCTCACCGAGGAGCACATCCTTGGCTAGCGCAGGCGAGGTATGGGTCTTCATCCAACTGGACTCCGGCCGTCCGGCCGAGGTCAGTCTGGAACTACTGGGTAGAGCACGGGAGTTGGCCGACGAGCTCAACTCTCAGGTGGGTGCTCTTCTCCTCGGGTCCGACCTATCCTCCATAGCACAACAACTACCGGCCTACGGTGCTGATCGCGTGTATCAGGCTAAACACCCCGCTCTGCAGGACTACCGGACACTGCCGTATGCACGAATCATCTCGGGCCTGATCAGAGAACACAGACCTGAGATTGTCCTCTACGGCGCAACCACGACAGGCCGGGATCTGGCGCCCCGAGTGGCCTCCATGCTGCGTACCGGCCTCACGGCCGACTGCACCGACCTGCGTATCGGGGACCACCGCACCAAGGAACGGAACTACGACCAGCTCCTCTATCAGATCCGTCCCGCTTTCGGGGGCAACATCATCGCCACCATCATCTCTCCGGACCACCGTCCGCAGATGGCCACCGTACGCGAGGGCGTCTTCCGACTACCCAGTCCCGACGCGACACGTACCGGCCACGTGCTCGACGTACCCGTGCAGTTGGATGACATCGACCTAGTGGTGGAAGTCATCGGTCGTGATCTGGCCGCCAAGAAGTCGGTCGATCTCAAAGCCGCCCACGTCATCGTCTCCGGTGGCATCGGAGTAGGCTCCAAGGAGGGCTTTGCGCTTATCAAGGAACTCGCCGACACACTGGGTGGTGTGGTGGGGGCCACTCGAGCCGCCGTCGATGCCGGATGGATCGACCACGACCACCAGGTGGGCCAAACCGGCACCACCGTCCGGCCCAAACTCTACATCGCCGCCGGCATCTCCGGCTCAGTACAGCACCGAGCGGGCATGGAAGAGTCGGCCCGCATCCTGGCCATCAACACCGACCCGCTGGCCCCCATTTTCTCGGTGGCCCACTACGGCATCGTGGCTGATCTCTTCGACGTCATACCTCGGATCATCCGGGCGTACCGGAGCAAAGTATGAGCAACTACTTCACCGACAATACGGACTTGATAGCCCAATTCCAACGCCTCGACCTGGATCGCCTCATCGAATTGCGCGAACGTGGCTTCACCGAGTCGACCACCTATACGTGGGCCCCGCGCGACGTGGCCGATGCTCTCGATAACTACCGACGTACCTTGGAGCTGGTGGGCGATATCGCCGGGAATTTCATCGAACCCCGCGCTGAGGATGTCGACCGTGTCGGGAGCAGCCTTGTCGATGGCGAAGTCAGTTACGCCCCAGGTATAGCAGAGGAGCTCAAACGCCTTCGCCAGGCCGACCTCATGGGGGTGACGCTTCCGCGCCGCTTCGGTGGGCTCAACCTACCGGTCACCATATCAGCCATGATCATGGAGATCGTCTCGCGCGCTGATGCATCGCTTATGAACGTCTTCGGCCTGCAGGATATCGCCGAGACCATCAATAAGTTCGCATCTGAAGAGATCAAGCAAGCCTACCTTCCTCGCTTCGCCAGCGGCGAGGTGACCGGATCCATGGCTCTAACCGAGTCGGAGGCCGGATCCGATCTGCAGAACATACAGCTGAAGGCGCACGAGGGCGCCGACGGCCGCTGGTACCTCAACGGTGTCAAGCGCTTCATCACCAACGGCTGTGGAGAGATATCCTTGGTCTTGGCGCGCAGTGAAGAAGGCAGCACTGACGGTCGTGGACTCTCCCTCTTCCTATACGAGCGCGACGAGCACATGAAGATCCGTCGTCTCGAGGACAAGCTCGGCATCCACGGTTCGCCCACGTGCGAACTGCAGTTCACCGACGCTCCAGCCCTCCTCATCGGCGAGCGGCGCCGGGGGCTAACGACCTACGTCATGAGCCTCATGTTCGGAGCACGCCTTGCTATAGCAGCCCAGGCTCAGGGTATATCCGAGGCCGCCTATCGGGCCGCCTACAAGTACTCGGGTGAGCGCGTGCAGTTCGGCGTGCCCATCCGCGACCTGACAGCAGTGGCCACCATGCTCGCCGACATGAAGGTGCTACTCGAGACCTCTCGGGCCCTTCTCTACGAAGCAGCTACGCTGGTAGACCTCAAAGAAGGACTCGAGCACCAGCTCGAGGAGGGCGCGAAGACACTGCCCGCCGAAGAAGTCAAAGCCCTGCGCGCTGAGATCAAGAAGTACACGCGCTACTCCACGCTCTTCACACCCCTTGCCAAGGCCTACTGCACGGAAGCCGCCAACAAGATCGCCTATGACTCACTGCAGATCCACGGCGGATCGGGTTACATGCGCGACTTCGCCGTAGAACGCTACCTGCGCGATGCCCGCATAACCAACATCTACGAAGGCACCACCCAACTCCAGGTCGTCGCAGCACGGGGTGGCATCCTAGGCGGTGTACTGTCCGAACGCTTTGACGACTACGAAGCTTGGGACCTGTCGCACGCCGCAGGGCTCCTGCAACGCGTCCAGGAGGCCAGAACGACCTATGAGGCGGCCATCGCCCATGTGCACGAGACAAACAACATTCGCTTTCGCGACCACCACGCCACCGCTCTTATGGAGATGGGGAACCAGTTGGTGTGCGCCTACCTGCTTCTACGTGACGCCCGAAACGATGCCCGCAAGCTGTTGATGGCTGAATACTTCGTGGATAGAGCCACGCGCCGCATCATGGCGGATTCTCAGCTCATCAGCGAGGGCCGGGCGGAGAGTGTCGACAAACTACCCTTTTTGGGGGCCGACTGAGTTCCATCGCACCCTTGGGAGCTTATATGCATGATATAGCCGCACTTCTAGCCAAATTCTCTAACGCCCACGGCCTATCAGGCTATGAGGACGAGGTCGCCGCCCTTCTGCGCGACGAACTCGATCCGCTGGTAGATGAGGTGCGTACCGACACCATGGGCAACGTCATCGGGGTCCGCGCCGGCGACGGTCCTACAGTCATGGTGGCCGCCCACATGGACGAGATCGGACTCATGGTCTCACACATCGACAAGGAAGGCTTCCTTCGCGTGGTGCCGGTAGGCGGCTGGTTCGATCAGACCATCCTCAGCCAGCGCGTCGTCATCCGCACGCGCACCGGCAACACGGTGACCGGAGTGATAGGCGCCCGTCCGCCGCATATCATGAACGCCGAAGACCGCAAGAAGGTGGTCAAGCTGAGAGAGATGTTTGTCGATTGCGGGGCCTCTTCAGCTGAAGAAGCCGAGGCAATGGGGGTAGAGATCGGCTCTCCTATCACCATCGACCGCACTTTCAGACGTCTTGGCAGAGATCTGGTGACCGGCAAGGCTCTCGACAACCGGGCCGGTGTGACGATGATGGTCGCCGCCCTCCGCAGCCTGCGCAACCAAGAGGTACACGCCACCATCCAAGCGGTGGGCACCGTGCAGGAAGAAGTGGGGCTCAAGGGAGCACGTACCAGCGCCTACGGACTGATCCCTGACGTAGCCATCGCGACCGACGTCACCATCCCAGGAGACCATCCGGGCGTCACTCAGAGCGACGTGCATGTGGTGACGGGCCGGGGCCCGGCTATCACCGTCCTGGATGCCGGAGGCCGGGGTATCATCGCGCGCCCACCGGTACTGCGTTGGCTACGCGAATCCGCCGAACAGAGCGACATCCCCTACCAACTCGACGTAGGTAACGGCGGCACCACCGACGCCAGCGCCATCAACATCACGAAGACGGGTATCCCCTGCACGGTCCTCAGTGTGCCGGCACGCTACATCCACTCACCGGTGGAGGTCCTGTCACTCACCGACCTCACCAACGGTGCCAAACTCATCGCGGCAGCCATCCTGAGCGCTCACCGGCACTTCTAGATAGAGTCCCCCGGCCGGAGCCGGGCCTGCTGCCAGGCTTCGGCTACGCCGTACAGTTCGTCGGCCAGCGACGGTGGCACACGTCCCGTGACCCGCACGTCTTCGTCACGGTAGTCGAAGGTCACGGAGCCCCTCTCCCGAACGCGGGCAAGAAGCTCGCCGGCTGAATAGGGCAGGCCGACATCGACCTGCGTCCATAGATCGGATAGCACAGTGGCCAGACGGGTCCGCAATTCTTCGATTCCCTCGCCGGTAAGCGCAGAGGCCTTCACCACCTGCTGGTCGTGACGGGAAAGGACGCCTACCGGGACGGCCTCGTCCACTGCCAAGACGTCGATCTTGTTGAGCACCACCACCCGCGGCTTGTGCCCAGCCCCCAGCTCATCCAAAACCGTTTGCACGGTGCGACGATGCTCAGCCGCGTGCCGGTCGGCCAGGTCCACGACCTCCACCAAGGCATCAGCACGCACGACCTCCTCCAAGGTAGCCCGGAAGGCCTCAACCAGTTGGTGGGGGAGTTTATGAATGAACCCCACCGTATCGCTCACGATGACCATCTGACCCTCGGCCAGACGCACCCGGCGGGTGGTTGGGTCGAGGGTGGCGAAGAGCATGTCCTTAGCGGCGGCCGCCTCCTCGCCCACCAGCGCGTTCAGCAGGGTCGACTTCCCGGCGTTGGTGTAGCCCACGATGGATACAGTGGGCAGGAGGCGCCGTCCTCGCGCTCGGGCGGCCGTCTCGCGCCGCCGGCCGACCGCCGCCACCTTCTCCCGAGTCTTCTTTATGCGCTGCCTGATAACCCGGCGATCTGTCTCCAACTGAGTCTCGCCGGGCCCCCGGGTGCCGATACCGCCCCCGGTGCGGGACAGGTGGGTCCACAGTCGAGTCAGGCGAGGAAGTTGGTACTCGAGTTGAGCCAGTTCGACTTGAATACGGCCCTCGTGCGTCTGCGCCCGCTGGGCGAAGATATCAAGTATAACTCCGCTACGATCGATGACTTTCACGTCGAGGATCTCCTCCAGCGAACGTTGCTGCTTCGGAGAGAGCTCATCGTCCGCCACCAGGAGCTCGAAGCCGGTGGCCCCCTTGGCCGCCTTGAGCTCTTCGGTCTTGCCCTTACCCAAGTACCAGAGCGGGTGAACCGCATCTCGCCGTTGGGCCATGCTCCCCACTACAGTCGCACCTGCCGTCTCCACCAGAGCGGCCAGTTCCCCTAGAGACTCCTCCGCACTCCAGCCGGCATTACCGCCCGTATCGACGGCCACCAGAAAAGCCCTCTCCTGTTGCCGGCCGGTCGTCTCAGGAAACGTGCTCAAGCGACCTCCCTTCCTTGGGTCTCAACGGAAGCCGGTCCACATCCGGCCAACACCTCCCGAAGCACTCTGCCCGTCTCGCTGGGACGATACGCACTCACCTGCTCGGGCGTACCGGCCACCACGAGTTCTCCGCCGGCGTCACCCCCCCCAGGCCCCAGGTCGATGAGCCAATCGGCACTCTTGATGACATCGAGGTTGTGCTCGATGACCAGCACGGTGTTGCCCGTGTCCACCAAACGCTGCAGGACCTCTAACAGCTTCTCCACATCGGCGAAGTGAAGACCCGTAGTGGGCTCATCGAGGATGTAAAGTGTATTGCCGGTGGCGATCTTGGCCAGTTCGGTGGCCAACTTCACCCGTTGAGCCTCGCCACCCGACAGGGTAGTCGACGGCTGCCCCAGCTTGATGTAGTCGAGACCGACATCGGCCATGGTCTGCAAACGCCGGGCGATCTTCCGTTGGTTGGCGAAAAAATCCAGGGCCTCCTCCACACTCATGTCGAGCACTTCTGCGATGTTTTTACCTTTGAACCGTATCTCCAGCGTGTCCTGCGTATAACGTTTACCTCGGCAGATTTCGCACGGCACATAGACGTCGGGCAGAAAGTGCATCTCGATTTTGAGCGTACCATCGCCTTTGCAGGCTTCGCAGCGGCCCCCTTTGACGTTGAAGCTGAAACGGCCCGGTCCGTAGCCACGCACCTTGGCCTCCTGGGTCTGCGAGAACAACTCACGGATGTGATCGAACAGACCGGTGTAGGTAGCCGGATTCGAACGGGGTGTTCGGCCGATGGGCGACTGGTCGATGTTGATAACCTTGTCGAACTGATCAATCCCTTCCACGCCGTCGTGAGCTCCGGGACGCAGAGGGACCCGGTTCACCAGGCTGGAGAGACTGCGGAAGATAATGTCGTTGACCAGCGACGACTTGCCCGATCCGGACACCCCGGTCACACACACTAGGACACCTGTGGGGATAGTCACGTCGATATTCTTGAGATTGTGCTCCCGTGCCCCTCTGACCACGAACGTCCCCTTACCCTCTCTACGGGTCGACGGGACGGCTATGATACGACTCCTCGCCAAGAACCGGCCCGTGATGGAACGAGGCTCATCGACTACGTCCTGCAGAGAGCCGCTGACCACCACTTCTCCCCCGTGCTCTCCGGGGCCGGGCCCCATATCCACGATGTGATCGGCCGCCCGCATGGTCTCCTCATCGTGTTCAACCACGATGACCGTATTGCCCAAATCGCGCAAACGCAGCAACGTATCGATAAGCCGGCGGTTGTCACGCTGGTGTAGCCCGATGGAAGGCTCGTCAAGGATGTATAAGACACCGACCAGGCTGGAACCGATCTGAGTGGCCAAACGGATGCGCTGTGCCTCCCCCCCCGACAGGCTGCCGGCGCTGCGGTGCAGACTGAGATACCCCACACCCACTGCATCCAGAAACAAGAGACGACTGCGGATCTCGCGCAACACCCGCAGGCCGATCAGCCGCTCACGTTCGTTCAACTCCAGACCGTCCAAGAAACGGATGAGGTCGATCACCGAGAGTAGACTCAGTTCGTAGATGTTCACCCCTCCCACCGTCACGGCCAACGTGGAGGGCTTCAGCCGCGCTCCCTGACAGGCCGGACAGGGGCGTTCAGCCATAAACTCGTCGATCTTGGCGCGTATATACTCGGAATCCGTCTCCCGGTACCGCCGCTCCAGATTAGGCACGATGCCCTCGAAAGTGGTCATGTAACTACGCTTCTGGCCACGCCGGTTGACGTAGGACACATAGAGACGCTCGCCCCGGGTCCCATACAGGAACACGTCCTGAACCTCCTGGGGCAATTCAGCCCACGGCGTCTTCACATCTATCTCGTAGCGCTCGGCTACAGCCTTGATGATCTGACTGTAGTACTGGGAGTTGCTCCCGCTCCAGGGGAGCAGTACCCCCTCAGCTATAGACAGAGAGGGATCGGCCACTACAAGTTGGGGATCGATCTCCCGGCGCGCGCCCAAGCCTCCACAGGTTTCACAGGCTCCGTGGGGCGAATTGAACGAGAAAATACGCGGCGCCATCTCGGGGAGCGAGACCCCGTGCTCCGGACAGGCAAAATCCTCTGAGAACAGGAGGGTCGAAGGTTCAGCATCCTCTCCGTGCACATCGACCAACAACAGACCCAGAGCCTCGGAGAGCGCCGTCTCCACAGAATCCGTGAGTCGGCGGCGGATACCCTCCTTCATGACCAAGCGATCCACAATGATGTTGATGTCGTGTCGTATGTTCTTGTCCAGGGCAGGCAGATCCTCGTCAAGCGTATACGTCCGGCCGTCTATTTCCACTCGAGTGAAACCCTCTTTGCGGATGTGCTCAACCACGTCCTCGTGCATACCCTTGCAGCTCCTCACCACGGGCGCTTTGATGACGAACCGGGTCCCGGGCTCCAGAGCGAGGATCTGGTCGACGATCTGCTCCTTGCTCTGGCCCTCTATGGGGCGGCCGCATATCCAGCAGTGAGGACGACCGATGCGCGCATACAAAAGGCGCATGTAGTCGTAGATCTCCGTGACGGTACCCACAGTTGAGCGCGGATTGCGGGAAGTGGTCTTCTGATCGATGGCGATAGCCGGCGATAGTCCTTCGATCGAATCGACCTCGGGCTTATCCATCTGGCCCAAGAACTGGCGTGCGTAGGCAGAGAGACTCTCTACATAACGACGTTGGCCTTCAGCATAGATGGTATCGAAGGCGAGGCTCGACTTGCCCGAGCCGGAAAGCCCCGTGATGACGATGAAGCGGTCGCGCGGGAGGGTGAGGGAGATGTCTTTGAGATTGTGCTCCCGAGCGCCGACTATAACGATTTCATTAGCGCCCATACACGTGGATTGTACCAGCCGGGAAGCTACACCCCGGCATGAGCCCAGATGCAAGGACGGCATAATTCACGAGGCCCTCAGGGCACGCTGGCAGACACGAGAAGTCTCTCCTGCTAGAGTCCGAGGAGAAGCCGCAGATTCTCCTCCAGCAAAGCCAAGTCGTTGTCGCCAAGACGACCAAGGACCTGAACCACACGAGTCGCGTCGACCGGACCCACCTGACCGATGAGAAGCACTGAATCGGCCGTCAACCCGTTTGAGCCATCGGGGTGAATGAGGACTGAGCATGAGAACTTCATGGCCAATAGATTGGTAGTCGCGGGGACTACCACCACGACTGAAGGCGGCTCTCGGTGCGCGTCCGCCTGTACAACAACGGCGGGACGTGGTCCTTGCTGCACACGCGTAGGTGCCGCAGGGTCGGGAGGTGGCAGCCGAACGTAGACAACATCGCCGCGCCGCATCGTGCTAGAAGTCGGGTCCTAGCAGCGTGAAGGCTTCATCTCTAGCGGCTCGCCACTGCCCCAACTCGGTCTCCAACACCAGCTCGGAAGCACTCCGGAAGCCAGCACTTGATGTCACGTAGTAGCCGCGCTCCGTGCCGACGACACAGCGGTTTGCGAGCACAGCGAGTACATAGTGTGCCGCAGGTGGTTGCCCCCACGAGTCGGCTTCATATCCAAGCTTCTTGCCAGATGTCACATAGGTGACAGGGCTGGAAACCGGAGGCGCCACATCTGTTCGGACGGTCGAGGTCACCGCCATCCCTCCTGACTATTGCCCGCCGCGAAGAGCAGGCCGGGCCCTTTGGTAAAATCGTACACATGGTCTAGTAACTCCATTGGGTGCATTCTCTCACCCGGAGTCTGTGGCTTCTGCCACAGAAACTGCGTCTCTAGGAACAGCTTGCTTGAGTCCCTTAGAAACGATTCCACCTTGAACTCAATCTGGCACTCATAGTCCGCTGTTGATGGCATCACCAATCGAACACCACCACCGAGAACCGGCCGCCCTAGACCGGCCAGCGCGGACTCCCGCTGCCCAAGACGCTCCTCCCATAGGTACTGAAACGCGTGCTTGTCGGTGGTCGGGAACAGAAACCTCATTGTCGCATCCCGCGCGATTACCTGTTGAGACAGGTGCCAGGTGTCCTCATACGCTGCAACTACCTCGTCGAACTCCTTCTTGACCATTTCAAAGGTGTATTGAGGTCTATCTGCAAGAATCAGCAGTTGACCAAGTGACGCGCCGGGTTGGGTCATCACCTGGACCTGGAGTGGGCTGCCACCTGTACGCAGGTAGAGCAACGTTGCACCCTCACGCCGCGTCTGGTCGATATCAACCTGCCGCTGAAGCAGGTGGCTATGGAAGCCTATCTGCTTGTCTTGACTCAGGTCCGCGGCAGGACTGAATACGAAGTTCACGCCAGCGAAGACAGGCTGGCAGTCGTCCTCTAGGATACCCATGCCGGTTTTCCTCCGATTTGGTCGAACGTCCCGACTCCAGCAACCTGGACGGCGATGGCCTCCAACCATGGCCAAGCCTTGTTTAGACGTTGCCCCAACATCATGCGCACTAAAGTCGTCAGATTACCGCAAAGAAGGCATGCCCGTGAGCGGCATTCGCCTCCTCTAGCCCACACTAGTGTATCGATCCGGGAGAGGCAAGGGCATGAGCGTCCCTACTCGCTGTCGAACGCCGCGTAATTCCCCAGGCCCAACGCCAACTAATTCCCCACCCGATCTCGCCTGTCAGTTCTCAAGTCGCCGACAATCTTCGGGCTGCGCTGGATCTGACGATGGACTGCACCTTGGCCTACAAAGTAGCGCCCGGAGATGACCCCACCGTTCGATACGTTCTGCGAACCGGAACTGCGAGAGCTGCTGGCGGCCGACTCCACCGCGTCACCCCAAGCAAAGAAGTCGAATCGGCGTCATCCGGCTGACATCAGCCCACTATACGACGAAGACCGCCTTAAAGACGGTCTTCGTGAGCCGGAATATGGAGGTAAGGGGACTCGAACCCCTGGCCTCAACGCTGCCAGCGTCGCGCTCTCCCAGCTGAGCTATACCCCCACGACGAGCGACGTTAGATTATAGCCGCCCTACCTCATCCATGCAAGGGTCGAATAAACGGCTGAGCGCCTCATACGTGAGAACAGCAGCCGATAATGGCAGCCGTCACTCCACCGTCTCGACCGGTGCCTGCCTCCACAGCACGTCCAGGCGATAGAACTCCCTCGCCTCGGGCACGAAGATGTGCACGATGAAGTCGAGGTAGTCCATGAGAATCCACTCTCCCCCCGCGCTCCCCTCCACACCGGCGGGAAGAAGCCCGAACTCCTGTTTCAGCTTGTGACCGATCTCCTCTGAGATACGCCGCGTGAGTCGCGTGTTGCGGCCGCTGCACAGGACCAGGTAGTCGGTGTAGCTTACCAACTCATGCATGTCGAGGACCTTGACCTCTTCGGCCTTCACGGCCACGGCGGCCTGTGCGGCACACACGGCGCGCGCATGAACCTGCTCCAGGTCCACCGCGGTCCCCGCCTGGGCCGGCCTGGAACGATTAGACAGACTTTCTAGGTCGGGGACACGTATCTCGTCAACCATGAGTCTCTTCTACTCCCATTCGATGGTGGAAGGCGGCTTACTGGAGATATCGAGGGCCACGCGGTTCACTCCGGGGACCTCGTTGATGATCCTCTGCGAAATGCGTTCCAGTAACTCGTACGGCAACCGAGCCCAATCGGCAGTCATAGCATCGTCGGACGTGACGGCGCGGATGACTATAGGGTAAGCGTAAGTGCGTTCGTCACCCATCACACCCACGCTGCGGATGGCGGGCAGAACCGCGAATGACTGCCACAGGTCGCGATAGAGACCGGCCTGCCTGACCTCCTCGAGGAGGATGGCGTCGGCATCCCGAAGAATGTGCAGCCGCTCCTCGGTGACTTCTCCGATGATGCGTATGGCCAACCCCGGTCCCGGAAAAGGTTGTCTCCAGACGATATTCTGAGGAAGACCCAGCTCCTCCCCTACGACGCGGACCTCGTCTTTAAACAGCATGCGCAGAGGTTCCACGAGCTCGAAATCCATATCCTCGGGAAGTCCGCCTACGTTGTGGTGCGACTTGATCTTGGCCGCCTCGCCGGTACCCGATTCGATAACATCGGGATAGAGCGTGCCCTGGACAAGGAACCTGACCTTGCCCAACCGGCGGGCCTCTTCTTCGAAGGTGTGGATAAACTCCTCACCGATGATCTTGCGCTTGCGCTCCGGATCGGTCACGCCGGCCAGTTTGTCGAGAAACCGTCGTTGAGCCCGTACGTGCACCAGGGGAACGCGGAAGTGGCGCCGGAAGGTGCTCTCAACGTCCTCGCCCTCGTTCTTGCGCATAAAACCATGGTCGACGAAGATACAGGTCAACTGATCCCCCACGGCCTTGTACGTGAGCAGAGCAGCCACCGCCGAATCGACGCCACCCGAAAGGCCGCACACTACCCTCTCGCTCCCCACCTGTGCACGGATACGTGAGACGGCTTCCTCAATGATCGATACCGGCGTCCACGTAGGTGCGATGTCACAAATGGTGTAGAGAAAGTTCTGTAAGACCCCCTGCCCGTAGACACTGTGCCGAACCTCGGGGTGAAACTGGGTTCCGTACAGCCCGGCCACCGGGTCCTCCATGGCCGCCACAGGCATCCCCGCACTCTGCGCCACAGAACGGAAACCGGGCGGTAGTTCCACTACCGAGTCACCGTGGCTCATCCAACAGGACATCTCCGTGGGCAGATCTTTGAACAAGGGGCTTTCCCCATCGACCTCGATGGCTGTGCCGCCGTATTCAGCCGCTTCGGTACGCGCCACTCGTCCACCGAGCAGTTTGGCCATCACCTGCAGCCCATAACAGATACCGAGGACCGGGATTCCCAGTCTGAACACCCCCGGATCGACTGTAGGGGCATCAGGGTCATTCACGCTCCGAGGCCCACCCGACAGGATCAACCCCGCCGGCTTGGCAGCTTCGATATCGGCCAAAGGGGTCGAACAGGGTATCAGCTCAGAGTAGACCCGGCACTCCCTGACCCTACGGGCTATCAGTTGCGCATATTGGGCTCCGAAGTCGAGAACCAGTACCTTCGCATAGGCATCTCCTTCAGCTTTCAGCAGACACCTCCTCAACCTCCACCTTGTTGGCCAGCTCCGCAGCATCAGCTGCTGAGAACACTCCTGCTCCATAACGCACGAGATTGGCCGCTCCGCAACCCAGACCAAAACGCAGACACTCCTCGGGCGGATCGCCCTCCCGTAGACGCACACAGTAGCCGGCTACCAGAGCATCACCCCAGCCCATAGGTGACACGACGTCAATTTCTGGGATCCTCCCTATAAAGGACCGGGCACGCTCACCGTCGGCCAGTTGAGCAACACACCCATAGCGAGAGGTTATCGCCACCGAGCCGCTGCCCATCTCGCGCATGCGCGCTGCCGCCTGCAATTCATCCTGCACGTCGTGAAACTCGTAGCCGATAACCCTCTCCGCATCGACCAATTTGGGAAAGGCGAAGTCCGGGCCGACCTTGATGCCCAACCTGAGAGGCTCACCGTAGCTGTAAAAGAAGATGGTAATCCGATGACGCTGGAGGTGTTGGATGATCCTCGCGTAACAGTCGTCATCGAGACCCCGGGGCAAACTCCCGGCCAGCACCGCTATATCCGCCGCCCTCCCCAGATAATCCAGTTTGTCAAAGAGGAGATCCAGATCAGCCGGTCTGATGTCCAACCCGTGCTCGTTGATCTCTGTGACGACGTTGGTAGCCGGATCGATGACCGCCGTGTAGGTACGTGATTCGCCTTCCACGCGCACGAAGTCGCACAGGACGCCTTCGTTGCTCAGATCGGCCACGATCTGGTCGCCCTTTCTCCCGCCCACGAAGCCGGTCGCTATGACGGGCCGCCCCAGTGTCTTGACGGCCCGAGCAACGTTGATGCCTTTGCCACCGGGAAGGATGATAGTGTCCGTAGCTCGATGACGAAAACCCACCTGGAAATTGGGCACCGTCAGGGTGCGATCGAGCGCAGCGTTGAGAGTGACGGTGAGAATCATGCCTATCGATCGCCCTCTTTCATGTCATCCTCCCAGCCAATCAACGATGCGTCCGCACAAGTAGACGACCTTGGTGCCAAGGGTCGTCTGTGTGTACGAGCGATCGGCCACGATATCCACCGAACCAATCTCATCTCCTCCTACAGTCAGAACCACCTGCCCGAACGACTCACCATCCTTCACAGGAAGGACCGGATTGCGGTCGATCCTAACGGACACAGTCACTTCATCGTCCCTGCAGACGGTCGCTTCCACAGTATCCTGCGCAACCAGGCGAACGGGGTCGTCTATTCGATAGGGCTTCTGCGACTCAGCCAAGACCGCCCCCTGTTGAAGGAGGGTCACATGCCGGCACTGGGCCAACCCGTACTCCAACAGGCCCTCACTCTCCTTCCAACATGTCTCGGACGATAGCTGACCCAGAAGGACACTGATGACCGAAACGCCGTCTCTGGTCGCCGACCCCACCAAGCAACGTTTAGCCCGTGGCGTATCACCTGTCTTTATGCCCGTAACCCACTCGTCCCGAGTCAGCAACTTGTTGGTATTGACCAGCTCGAGCGGTTTCGACCGGCCCGGCAGGACCAGGCTGTAGGCAGAAGTATCGACGATGGCACTAAAACGGGCGTTCTCCATCGCATAACGGGCCACTGTAGCCATGTCGGCTGCCGTCGAGTAGTGTCCCGCGGCGTCCAATCCATTGGGAGTGACAAAGTGTGTATCGGCCATGCCCAACTGCTCTGCTTTGGCGTTCATGCGGGCGGCGAAGGCCTCCACTCCGCCATCCAGGGTCTCAGCCAAAGCCACCGCTGCTCCATTCGAACTCTGTACCAACAACGCGTAGAGCAGTTGCTCAATGGTGATGACGTCTCCCGGCCTCAGGATGGGCTTCGGCTCATAGGTCCAGCCGGCACTCTCAGACACAGTCACCTGGCGATCCATGGGCAGGTTTTCCAGGGCCAGAACGGCCGTCATGATCTTCGTCGTGGAGGCCATAGGCCTGCGTACGTGGGCCCGTTGCTCGTAGAGCACCCGCCCGGTCGCGGCGTCGATCACAATGGCCGACGGCGATGTGATGGAGGGAGGCTGGGGCCGCGCCCCAGCCTCCTCATCGGCCTTCACCGTGAAGATTTCGACCGTCTCACCACTCCGGTCGAGAGTTGAGGCACCGGCCTGTCCGGCCGGCAGATCATCGGCGAGAGTAAAAGGGACGGTACCGGTGTCACCACACGCCACCCCAGAAGCTATCGAGACCAGGATGACGGAGATGACTGCCAAGACGAGAACTGGGCCAAGCCACTTACATACCGTTCTCATAGGAATCATGGCCGGGAGTATAGCATGGGGCCGGAAGACCTCCGCCCGCCCCTCGGCCTATGTCGGCGGTTGATCCGGGCCCCCCAGAACCGGTGATATACTTCGATATCGACCGAACCGCATCCCGGGGAAAGGGGTCGGCATCCTCGAGGTACTGCGCCATACCTGGGACCGATTCATCCGCAAGCAGTGGCTAATCAGCTACCCTCTGGCTCTGGGATTCGTCAACACCATTGCCTTCGTAGCCGTGTATGCTTCCACCGGCCGAACATTGCGCTGGGACCCCTTCTTCGTTGCCAACCTGGATCGTTGGCAGTTCGTGCAGGACTGCTTTCTCACCGACTTCAAGCTCACACCGGCCTTCGGGCTGGTTCTGGGCGTCGGAATCCTCGTGTGCCTCCTCACAGCTATGCTCCGCGGGCCCTACTTTCGCGCTATCGCCGGGCCTGGATACCCCCTGGCACCACGCAACAGCCGTGAAGCCGCCCGACTCTCTCTCTTCTACGTGTTCAGCCACCTGGTGTTGTGGGTGCTGCCTTTCGCCGGCGCCAGCGGTGCTGTGCTCGAACAGATCATCGCCTTCGTCGTCTTGGTGGTAGCCATTCTCATCATCTTCGCCGACTACGTGATCGTCTTCGAGGACGTAGGCATGTTCACGGCCCTAAAAAGGAGCTTCCACCTGGTGATTCGACGCTGGATCGCCGTGCTGCTCATCTTCATCATCCTGCAACTCGTCTACCTGGGGCTTCACGAGTTGTACCGTCTTTATTACCAGAACAGAAGCGACGTTCTGGTCGCTCTACCTGTGGTCCAAATCATCCTGGACGCGTTCATTGCCCTAGTGGCCGATCTAGTGTTGGTGTCGTTGTACCGACAACTGCGTCTGAACGATCACGTCTGACCAATGAGGCGCCCGACGGACGAGCCGTAGGCTCTCGGCCCTCGTGATGGAACAGCCCCTTGGACTGCCCATCAAAGGCCTTGCCTCTTAGGGGGGAGCTATCTCGATGGTCGGAACCGTCGTAGGTAAACCCTCCGGCGCGAGTCGCACGGCATCACCCTGCACCAACCCGGTCAGCACCAGCACGCTGACGATGCCAACCACCAACAGAAGCACGATCACCGGCGCTATGACTGCCGGCCACCACGCGCGCCTGGGCAGGCGCTCCGTCGAATCATCCCTATACACAGCCCTAGCCCCGCCCCGATGCCATCCACAGCGCGGTCCTCATATCACCTGCTTCGGCTCGTGCAGCTTCCGGCCATTCCAGGTCTCGCGTCCGATAGGCGTAGAGGATCGCCCGTGCTGAGTTGACCACAGCACCGGTCCCTGCAGAGTCGAAGAGGCCCGCGAGGTCCTGGGCCTGTGCCCCTTGAGCCCCATAGCCCGGTATCAACAACGGAACGGTAGGCATACGTCGTCGTAAAGCGGCTCCCTGAATGGGATGCGTCCCCCCAACTACAGCACCCACCGAGCGATACCCCCGAGCCCCCTCCGTGCCTTCTCCCCACGCGTTCACGGCATCTGCAACGTGTTCATAGACGGTGAGACCCGATTCGAGACGTAGGTCCTGCAGTTCGGCCGAACCGGGGTTGGACGTCTTCACCAAGATAAAGACGCCTTTTCCGTCTCTGCGGACGCGCGTCAGGAACGGTTCCAGCCCGTCGGTGCCGAAGTAGGGATTGAGCGTGACGGCATCGGCTCCGGCCACGTCCAGGTGGGCCCACGCATAGGCTTCAGCCGTACTGCCGATGTCCCCGCGCTTTACGTCAGCGATGACCAAGTATCCCATCTGACGCGCCACGGCAATCATACGCTCATAGAGTGCGTAGCCGCGCGCGCCCAGGGCTTCGAAGTAGGCGATCTGTATCTTAACCGCGATCACCTCAGTACGCACGCTCTCCAGAACAGTCGTCAAGAACTCTTCATAACAGGCCACCAACGCTTCGCTATCCTTCTCCGGCCCCCCAAGGCCGTATCTGGCCTTAAGATCAGGAGGCAGGTACTCGACATCGGGATCCAGGCCTACGACGACGTGGGATCGTTTGTGGTCGATGGCTTCTAGGAGGCGATCGGCGAAAAGACCACCGGGCATACCCTCACCTCGATCAGAACGACAAGAAAAAGGGCCGCTCGTCGCGGCCCAGGAACATCAAAAGGACGGAGAGGTGGCTACTTGCAGGCATTCTTCAAAGCCAAACCCGCGCTAAACTTGGGGACGTTGCAGGCCGCGATATGGATCTTGGCTTTGGTCTGCGGATTGATGCCCTCTCGGGCTTCGCGCCTCTGCACGTAGAACTTACCGAAACCAGTGAACTGAACTTCTTCACCGTTCTTGAGGGCATCGGTGATGACCTCGACGAAAGCGTCAGCCACGGTGGCGGCGTCCTTCTTCGTGAGCCCACTCTTTGCAGCGAGTCGGTCCACAAACTCCGCTTTGGTCACAACTACCTCCCTTTGTCCGTGCAGGGTACATATTCCACCTTACCAACATGCAGGGCCCCGTACAAGCGGTCATCCAGCCATTTTCGGCGGGATAGACCTTACTCAGATACCACCCCGATACCCATCTCGCTGGACGTGAATAAGGGGCGCAACTCCAGACCGGCCGCGCGGGCCGCTTCGGCACCGCCCTCCTCGCGGTCGACGACGCAATAGAGATCAGTCACGACGAGGCCGGCCTCCCGCAGCGCCTCGGCCGCCGCAAGAGCAGCACCACCGGAGGTAACGATGTCCTCGACGAGCGCGACCCTCTCTCCAGGTTCGAACCGCCCCTCAATGCGTTTCTCGGTTCCGTAGTCCTTGGACGACTTCCGCACTAGGAGCAACGGCAACCCCAACTCAAGCGACAGTCCGGCACCCAGCACCACCCCTCCCAACTCGGGAGCAGCCAAACGCCGGTAGTCCTCGCCCACAGCAAGTTGATTGCGGATCATCATAGCCAATTCGTGAACGATGCCCCTAAGGACCTGCGGGTCGGTCTCGAACAGATACTTGTCCAGGTAGTACCTGCTCCTCCGGCCCGAACGAAGGATAAAATCACCTTCCAGATATGCCCTATCCAGTAGTAGCCGCGCCAGCAGTTCGCTCCCCAAGATGCCTCCTGTTACAGCCTTCAGGTTCCGGACACAGCTACACCCTCGACCGCGATAGAGGGTGTGCGCACACTCCCGTACAGCGGGATCCACCGGTCGTCACCGGCACGATCGGTGATGGAGCGCAGGAAAGACATAAAATCGGTAGCCAAAGTGACCTCGCGCACCGGACGTCCCGGTAGACCGGCCTCAATCAGACGGCCCACGATGCCTACCGATATCTCGCCGGTAGCCGGATTGATCCCCGAATGAATGCCGGCCACGCCCTCGACCAACACACCCGTACCCACCCGGGCCAGGAGTGCGGCCACGTCGCCCTCACCGCCTGCCAGCACCAGGTTGCTCACACCCACTGTGGGCAGAGCCCGATAAGAGCCCCGGAGGGCGTTTCCTGTCGACGCCGCTCCCTCCGGCACCCTACGAGCCGTATAGGAATCATGGAGATACGACTGCAGCACCCCGTCGCGCAGCAGGCAGGTCCGCCGGCTTGGAACCCCTTCGCCGTCGAAAGGAGCAGTCGAGAGACCGTCCTCCGCCAAACCGTCGTCCCACAAATCGACCCCAGGTGCAGCCACCACCTGCCCAATCTTTCCCTCGAAGACGGAGCGACCCTTTTGCACAGCGTCTGCGCTGAGCGCGCCCGCTATGGCGGCCAGAAAGGCTGCCGCGACCTCCCGGCTGAAGACCGCCGTATAAAGACCGGTGGCGCAGGGAACCGCCCCCAGCAGCACCCCGGCCTTTTCGGCCGCCTCACGACCCGCGCGGGCCGGATCAAGGTCGGCAGGCCGACGACCCATGGTGAAACCGAGTCCGGATTGCCGGTCCTCACCACGGACCGCGTGCGCCGTCAGGTAGGACAGGCAGAAGGATTGCTCCCCTTCCGCCCAGACTCCTTCAGTCGACGCGATGGCTACACGTTTTTCGCTATCGGCATATTCGCTGCCCTCGACCAGTTCGATCCCACTCTGGGCCAGAGCCACGGCCTCTGCCTCAAGCGCCACAGCACCTTTGTCCTCGAGACTCAGCAAGGACACTCCCGGATCCCAGAGACCATCCACCTGAGGATACTCGTCCGACTGCGTAGGAAGCATAGCAAACGGGTCGGGATCGGCAGCTCCAGCATTTGCCACAGCTTCAAGCAGGGTCCGGTCGATGCCGGACGGAGTAAGGTCGCCCGTGTATGCGTAGCCCACACGGCCACCGTCCACTGCTCGCACCCCTAAGCCCCGCGGTTTGGCGCTGGATACCGATTCGATCCGGCCGCCGAAGACCTTGATCGATGTCGTGCGGCCAAACTGAACATACATCTCCAAGCTCACCGCAGATCCGATACTCAAGTGCCGGCTGCGGTCGAGGGCCTCACGAGCAACAGCAGAGGGGTCGTTCATAGACCGGTGCCCCCTACGGTGAGCTGTCGGATACGTATGGTGGGCTGGCCGCTCCCCACCGGCACGAGTTGCCCCTCCTTGCCACATGTTCCCGCTTTGACCTCCAGATCATCGGCGATGGCATCAATGCCGAGGAGCACTTCAGGGCCGTTGCCTATGAGTGTAGCCCCACGCACCGGCGCCCCCACTTTTCCCTTTTCGATGAGGTACCCCTCGGACACGCCAAACACAAAGTCTCCGGTAGCCGGATTGACCTCACCGCCGCTCAGACTCTTAGCATAGAGGGCCCGAGGAGTGTCGCCAATGATGTCGGCCACCGTGTGCGCGCCCGGTCCAAAGTAGGTGTTGGTCATGCGCGGATACGGGATGTGACGATAGTCCTGCCGGCGTCCGTTGCCACTCAGAGAGAGGCCGAGATGGCCCCCGCGCAGGCGATCGGTGAGATAACCCGTAAGCACCCCGGCCTCAATGACGGTCGTGCATTGGCTGGAAGTTCCCTCATCGTCGCAGCCGGCACTCCCCCACATGCCCGGAGTGACGCCGTCATCGTAGGCAAACAACTGAGGATCGGCCACTCGGGTGCCGAGTTTCCCCTCCCAGACGCTGCTCTTCTTGAGGATATAGTCGGCCTCCAGACCGTGCCCGCAGGCCTCATGAAACAGGACGCCGCCGAAGCCGCTGGCCAAGACCACAGGCATCCGGCCGGCCGGGGCGGGGATCGCATCAAGCATGGTCAAAGCCTTGTGTGTAGCATCAAGAGCCAAATCAACCACTGCTTGATCATTGAAGAGTTCAATGCCGCCGTGGTGGGCCAACGTCTCTCTTCCCGTCTGGATGAGGTCCCCTCGCTGAGCAGTCACCGTCACTGCAATCATGACCCGGGTTCGATCGTCGGTGGTGGCCAGACCCGAGGAATTGGCGACCCAGACCCTCTGCCGGCTCTCGGCGTATACCGCACCCACCTGGCGAACCTCCGATGAGACCCCCCGGGCGGTCGCGTCCAGCAGGTGCAACCATCGAGCCTTTGCCGCCGCTTCTAGAAGCACCGGGTCTCTGACCACCCACACACGAGGCCGCACCGGTGGCTCCGGGGGAGGCAGCACGGCTACGGGATCGCCGCTCCGCAAGTGACTGATCTCATCGGCCAAATTTAGAAGAGGCGCCTCCTCCAGACTATCGACGTAACCGAAGGCCGTGGACGCCCCACTAAGGAGACGAAGGGAAGAACCCCGGTCGGTCCCCGAGACCACATTCTCGACCCTGCCGTCCTCCAGTCGCATAGATAACGACCGACGTTCTTCGGCAAAGACCTCAGCCGAGTCTCCGCCTCTGGACAAGGCACGCCTTAGGGCCTCCGCCCCGATCTCCGGCGCGATGCGAACCGACGCAATGTCCGGACTAGTCATCATGGATATCGGAGAACAGGGTGATCTACCCCTCGACAGGGTGAGCCACAAGCACCTCTTGGGCCACCTCGACGAACGGCGCAGCCTCCGCCGCATTACCAGGCATGGCCACCATCGAGCCGTCGTCGAAGTAGAGCTCTACTTGGGGCTTACTCCCTCGCCTGAAGAAGTAGTAGTACACACCGGCGGCTGCCGAGCCCAGCACAGTGACCACGCCGAAGATCTGGAGGAACCGTTTTATCCCCTTCATTTGGACTCCTCCTTCACGTCATCCTCGTTTTTGGCCGCAGTGAGAGCTTCCCTCGCATCGCGCAGGCAGGTCTTCAGGTCGTACAGCACCAGGCCAACGCGGCTTGCCTTCTTCCCGGTGGCCAGGATGGTCATGCCGCCGTCTTCTGTCTCCCGAGCTAAGAAAACGAAACCGGCGGCAGTCTCGATGACCATCTGCGTCATCGGTTGAGAGCCCATCTCGTTCGCCCGTGTCGCACCCAGAGATGCGAGTTCTGATGCTCGGGCCACGGCACCGGCCACACTTACGGGATCCATGTTGGAGGCCAGGACATCATTGGGGGCGAACAACACAGCCTTGTCGATGTCTTTCGAGATGTCCAGCATCTCGTTGAAGGCGACTTGGACTTCTGTCTTCATCAGCGACTCCTTATGCGGCGGCAACCACCTGAGCGAAGAGCTTTTTGTAAGTGTAACACCGGGAAACGAACCCGCAACATAAAAAAAGCCGCCACAGGCCGCGTTCCCGCGGCCTGTGGCGACCTCGCTCGGCTGAAAGCGCCGGTCTAGGGCAGATCCTTTCTTACATCATGCCGCCCATGCCGCCCATGCCGCCGCCCATACCACCCGGCATGCCGGCACCCGTCTCTTCAGGTATGTCGGCTACGATGACTTCCGTGGTCAAGATGTTCTTAGCAATGGAAGCAGCGTTCTGCACAGCGGACCGCGTGACCATGGCCGGATCGATGATACCGGACTTGATCATATCCTCATACTCGCCGCTGGCGATATTGAGACCGATGCCATTGCCGCGGGTACAAACCTCGTTGGCCACGACGGAACCTTCGAGACCGGCGTTGTCGGCCAACTGGCGGACGGGTTCTTCAAGTGCACGCGCCACGAGCCGCACACCGGTTAGTTCGTCATCCTCGGCCTCAACGGCGGCCACGGTCGGAACCAACAACATCTGGGCTACGCCGCCCCCGGGGACAATACCCTCTTCTAGGGCCGCACGGGTTGCGCTCAGAGCGTCCTCAACACGATGCTTCTTCTCTTTGATCTCCGTCTCAGTGGCAGCCCCTACTTTGATGACGGCCACGCCACCGGCCAACTTGGCAAGACGCTCCTGCAGCTTCTCACGGTCGAAGTCGGATTCGGTGTTCTCGATCTCAGCCTTGATCTGATTGATACGGGCCTTGATCTGATCGAGTTCACCGGCACCGTCGACGATGGTAGTGTTGTCCTTGTCCACGACCACCTTGCGGGCACGGCCGAGCTGGCTCACCTGGGTGTTCTCAAGTTTATGGCCCATCTCCTCGGAGATGACTTCGGCACCAGTGAGGATTGCGATATCTTCGAGCATTCGCTTGCGGCGATCGCCGAAGCCGGGAGCCTTCACAGCGATGCCGGTGAAGGTACCGCGCAGCTTGTTAACGACCAGGGTGGCCAGGGCTTCGCCTTCGACGTCTTCAGCGATGATGAGAAGGGCCTTACCGGACTGGATAACCTTCTCGAGTACCGGCAGGAGATCCTGGACCGAACCAACCTTGCGGTTAGCGATAAGAATGTAGGGATCGTCGAGAACGGCCTCCATACGCTCCGCGTCGGTAACGAAGTAGGGTGAGATGTAACCCTTGTCAAACTGCATACCCTCGGTGAATTCGAGGTCCATACCGAACGTGTTGGACTCCTCGACGTTCACCACGCCGTCTTTGCCGACCTTCTCAATGGCATCGGCGATGACGTCACCGATTTCACGGTCGTTGGCGGATATGGTGGCCACGCGGGCGATATCTTCTTTACCCTGGACCTCTTGAGACATGGCCCTGATGCCCTCAACGGCAGCGTCGACGGCGCGCTCGATACCGCGCTTGACGGCCATGGGGTTAGCACCGGCGGCCACGTTCTTAAGACCTTCACGCACCATGGCCTGGGCCAGGAGCGTAGCGGTAGTGGTGCCGTCACCGGCGATGTCGTTGGTCTTGGTGGCAACTTCGCGCACCAGCTGGGCGCCCTGGTTCTCAAAGACGTCCTCAATCTCAATCTCACGGGCGATGGTAACACCATCGTTGGTGATCGTCGGGCTGCCAAACTTCCTGTCCAGCACGACGTAACGGCCCTTGGGACCAAGCGTGATCTTGACTGCGTCGGCCAAGGTGTTTACACCACGCTCAAGAGCACGTCGGGCCTCTTCACCATACATGAGCTGTTTTGCCATAGATAAATTCTCCTTGAAGTCGTTCATTGACGGGTCCGGCCGGACCACGTGTAGATAGGATCGCGCGAAGCCTATCCTTCAGGCAGGATGCCGATGAGATCGGTCATGCCGCGCAGGACCAAGTATTCCTCGCCATCAAGCTTGACCTCGGTGCCTGCATACTTGGCGAATACCACGATGTCGCCTTCCTTGACCGGCATCGGCAGCAGATCGCCCTTCTCCGAATACTTGCCGGGACCCACAGCCACGACTTTACCCTTCGACGGCTTCTCTTTGGCGGTGTCCGGAAGGACGATACCCGTCTTGGTCATCTCTTCCTGTTCCAGGACCTTGACCAGGACCCTGTCCTCAAGTGGCACGAGTTTCATGCGCAACCCTCCATCCATCGGTTTCCATACTCCGGTTGATTCCTACCTCAGAGGGTAGATACAACGCTTCTCACAGAGTTGGCACTCTTACCATGCGAGTGCCAACAACGGTATCTTAGGGCCCCAAGAGGGATTTGTCAACTGAAAAAAGAGGGCAGGGGGTGCAAAAAGAGGAAGGAGTCAATCTCCGGCTCGGCCGGGCGGCGCCCACTCGCCCAAGGGCAAGGAAGCCGAGGCGTCGATGTCCAGATATGTGGGATAAGACAGGAACGGTCCGCTGAGGGCAGCAGCTCCTATCATTGCGGCATTGTCCGTGCAGTATGCGAAAGACGGCACGACAACATGCAGGCCCTGCGCCCGCCCCTCAGAGACCAATCGAGCCCGGAGCAGGGAATTCGCCGCCACTCCTCCGGCCACAGCTATGGTCTCTGCTTCTTCGTCCAGCGCCGCGCGTAGGGTCTTCTCCAGCAGGGCCGTCACTATGGCCTCCCTGTACGAGGCGGCGATGTCGGCCGCGCGCTCCCGCCGCTGCTCCTCAGTCATATCCCGCAGCAAGTAGTAGAGGGCGGTCTTTACGCCCGAGAAGGAGAAGTCGAGGCGACCCGACCGTCTCAGCGCCACAGGGAATGAGAAGGCATGCGGATCACCCGCTTCGGCCAACACATCCAACTCACGCCCCCCCGGATAGCCCAACCCCAGAAGTCTGGCTCCCTTGTCAAAAGCCTCACCCGCAGCATCGTCCAAAGTCTGTCCCAATAGCGTAAACGTGCGCGTATCGTCCACGCGGATGAGCGAGGTGTGCCCGCCGGAGGCTATCAGTGTCACCATAGGAAAGGACGCCTTGGGGTCGGTCAACCAGGTAGCCGCAAGGTGCCCATGGAGATGGTTCACGGGGACGAAGGGCAATCTGCGACTCCAGGCGATGGTCTTAGCCGTCTGTACCCCAACGAGTAGAGCGCCTATCAGGCCCGGCCCCACGGTAGCCGCCACCGCCGCCAGAGCTTCCGTCCCGACCCCGGCCTCGCACAATGCCTCACGAACTACCGCGGTCATCCGCTCGACATGCGCCCGGCCGGCCACTTCCGGAACGACGCCTCCATATCTCGCGTGGATGGCGTCCTGCGAATGGACCACCGAGGCCAAGACCCTTCCATCAGATGATAGTACTGCCGCCGCAGTGTCGTCACAGGAAGTCTCGATGGCAAGCAAGGGCCCATCGCACCGCCCCGGACCCCGGAGATCCACCGGCAAGGGCCGGCGCTCCATCACGAGGGCGTCCTCGCCGCTCCCGCCGTAATAGTGAGGCCGGCGCCCGATGGCCACAAAACCATGCCCCTCGTACAGGGCCAGCGCCTCCGTGTTCGACGGCCTGACCTCCAAGATCACCGGTTTGGCAGCCTCATCGGCGCCCTCTAAGAAGTCCAGCAACAGAGCGGTGCCCACCCCCTGACGACGCCGTGCGGGAGAGATGGCCAAATCCATCAGATGCCACTCGTCCGGATAACAACGGCCGATTATGTAACCGGCCGGCAACCCGGCGGTGTCCTCGGCCACGACGTGCCAACTTCGCTCGACCTCCAGCTCTTCCGCAAACAAGGCCGATGCCCACGGATTCGAAAAAGATGCCTCTTCGATGGCGGTAACCGAAGCGAGATCGGCACACGTCATCGGACGCAGGCTCCACAGCGGAGTCACGTCACCGGCCGAGGCGGCCCGACCGACACACACCTGCTCTCGTCTGCCGGCACGACCGGCCCTCATCGCACCGCCCACGGATCGCGCATCTTGGTGATGTGGATATCGGCGTCGGGAGGCCTCACATAGAGAGGCCTGACCGACTCGGGCGAGCCGACAGCCCCTATCTCTGTGTCCACATCCGTCCCCGTTACGGCCGGTCCTCGGCCCGCCACAGCCGAGGCCAGGTAAGGCGACAAAGACGCTCCTGCGGGTAGCGCCCCCGGCTCTTCAAGCCTCTCTTGTCCCCTGACCAGCCATTCGGCGGCGATTGTCGCCGGTCGCCGCCATACGTGCAGAGTGCCGGGGGCACTGGGGCCGTCATCATGGAGGGCATCCAGCACATCCGCAACGTCACCCGTAACCAAGATCGACCCGTGCAGGTCGCACGCCAGATCCTTCACGAATGCCGGTAACTCCACTCGATCGCACACCCCGTAGGCCTCCGTACGGACCCACGTGGACCTTCCGGGGGCCGCCCCCGCGCCGCGGCGGTAGACCCCATAGAAGACCTGCCTGCGGCGGCCATCTACGATGGGCAACAGCAGCCGGGTGTCCTCCCCCTGCGTCGTCGCCCATCCCGCCTGCGTAGCGGCCTCGGCCGCGAGCGCCGCAAGGGTCGCCACCCCGAATACCGGCACCGACAGCGACAGGGCGAGGGCCCGGGCTGTCGCCACAGCTATCCGGACACCCGTGAACGTGCCCGGTCCCGTGCCCACCACAATCGCCGCTAAATCGGCCGGCACTCGTCCTATTTCATGCAACATGTCATGCACGAGATGCAGAAGAACCCGTGCCTGAGCCCTCTCCTCTGCCTCACTGCGTCGAGCGGCCACCCGCCACGCCGACCCCGACGGATTGCAGAGGAGGGCGGTCGTACAAACGTCTGTGGAGCCGTCCAGGGAAAGAACCAGCCCCGTCGGCGGCCCGTCAGTCACCAGAGGAACCGGCGGATTCCCACCGCCGGAGGGTCATCTCATCGGCGGCCTCGATTTGGATAGAGCGTAGATGGAGCTCCTCGTGCTCCAAGCGCACGGTCCAAGCCGGCGTCCCCAGCCTGCTCTCGCCGGCCTCAGGCCACTCCACCAACGTCACGGCCTCGTCGCTCACGTAGTCTTCTAGAGCCAATACGTCCTCCGCAGCGATCTCCTCCAACCTGTACAAATCGAGATGCCGGATGGGGATAGGACCCTCATATATGTTGGCTATGGTGAAAGATGGGCTACGCACCGGATCTACGACCTCCAGTGTCGCGGCTATGATACGCACCAACGTGGTCTTACCCGCTCCCAGCGGGCCGTAGAGATAGACGAGGTCGCCGCAGCGCAGCGCCCGGCCGAATCGCCTGCCGATCTGCTCGAGCCGTGCCATCCCCACGCCCGACTCGCGCACTATCACGTGGGAGACGGTCACCACAGGGGCAACTGTTCGCCGGTGCAGGACGTATGTGGCCCACCTGATTGCTGCTCAGCGATGACGGTCGAGGTCGGGGGGGCATCCGATACGTGATCCGCGTCTGTCCCCAGACCGTCGCCCGGCGCGCGGTCGGTGTGCGCTCCGGGACCGTCGGCTCCATCATGAGCCGCTTCCTTAACCTGGTTCGCCTGGGCCGAGCCGGGTAGACCTCGTTCCAAGAGACGGCCTAACTTGGCGAAATCCTCTTCCAAGACAACCCGGTTCGCCGGATTGTAGAGAGCGGCCGCCGGATGAAAGACGGGAAAGACCACCAATTCGACTCCTGCCAGTGTCATCGGCTTAGCCTTACCGTGCACGATGGTCATGCTGAGTTCGGTGCCGGTGAGAAGCTTGGCTGCAAAGCGGCCCAATGTGCATATGACAGCCGGTCGGATCGCGGCGATCTGCTCCAAGAGATAAGGGCTGCAGGCCTCGATCTCCTCGGCGGTGGGATCGCGGTTCTCGGGAGGACGGCACTTGATCACGTTGGCGATGTAGACATCGGCGCGGCTCAGACCGATCTGCCCGAGAAGAGTGTCGAGCAATTTGCCGGCCTGCCCTACGAAGGGCTCACCCTGCCGATCTTCATGAAAGCCGGGCGCCTCACCGACAAACAGCAGACGCGCCCGCGGACTGCCTACTCCGAACACCACCTGAGTACGGCCATCACACAGTGGACAACGACGGCATGCCGCGACCGACTCCCTGAGAGAATCCAAAGCGGTGTTTTCATCTGAAGGGCGCGTGGGCGCATCGTTCATGCCACCAAGGGTAACAGATGAGCCGGGCACTCGTGAGCCGGCGCTCATGCACGATGATGCTCATGCACGATGATGAGACGTTGCCGCGTACATAGACGACTGCTATCCTTCGAGCGCTCCTACGAGCCGAGGACGCCGCCCGATGAACGTTGGCCCGCGTCTGGTTTGATATCTGCAGGCGGGACTACAACAGGCAGGTTCTTCATCCAGACTACTCCAACAGAATACACGGATCTTGCAGACCGGCCTCCGGGATCTCGCCCGAGCGACCTCTCCCACGTACGCTTCGCCATCATCGGTGCAGGCAGAATGGGCACCAGTCTCGCCCTGGCATTACGTCGTCGTGGTGCCCGGTTGACCGGGTTCGTCTGCGCCACCGACGCCGGTCGAAGCCAAGCCGCCGACCTACTCCACATACCTGCGGCCGGCGACCTCGACGATCTCATCTCCGCCGGACCGAACCATTACTTCATCACCGTACCAGACGCGGCAGTACCGGTCGTCGCCGCAGAACTCGGCAACAGATTGGCAGAGTTCACAGCAGACGCCTCCGTGCCCTCGACAAACACACCGCACGACGCAGCCATCGTCCTCCACACGAGCGGAGCAACTTCCGTCTCCGCCCTTGACACCTGCGCGCAGGCAGGTGCCCTCACGGTCGTCTTTCATCCCCTGCAGACCTTCAGCGAACCGGTCGGTGGATCCAAACGCTTCGACGGCGCCGCAGTAGCAGTCACGCCCGGCGCCGGACCCACAACCGCCGCAGCCCGGAACGCAGGCTTTAAAATGGCACGTGCGTTGGGCGCCCGCCCCTTCGTGCTACCTGATCATCAGAGAGCCCTCTATCATGCGGCCGCCTCAGTCGCATCGAACTACCTGGTGACCCTCGAACACTGCGCCGAACTCCTCTTCGTTCAGGCGGGCATGCCCTCCGAAGACGCACTTTCGCTCTTCTTACCCTTGGTGAGGGCCACTCTCGACAATATGAGCGCGCACGGAAGCGTCGCCGCCCTCACCGGCCCACTGAGCAGAGGAGATGAACCCACCATAGCCGCCCATCTGGCCGCTCTGGAGAGAGAGTGCCCCGCCCTACTATCTCTGTACCGGCGTCTGGGCCTACACACCTTAGCGCTGGTCAGAGCCCGCGGCGATGTGTCCCCAGAAACCTTAGACCGCCTCACCAGGCTTCTTGATGTGACTCCGTAGCGAGTAGACGAGGCCGGCCTTACCGGCACGCCCTCGCCCCTCGTCCGCGGATCCATTCACGCCCGCACGACGCTCACACCCGCACGATGGTGTTGTCGATGAGCCGCGTATTGCCGAAGTACACGGCCAGCGCGACGAGGCAGTCGCCTTCCAGACAAGGCAGTGGCTCCAAATCGTCCACGCTGACGACGACTATGTACTCGACCTCGGCCAGTGGAGCCTCTAACAGCACCTCCCGAATGGTGGCTTCGACCCGATCGGCCCGGTATTCCCCCCCGGCGACCAACTCCTCAGCCTTACGTAGCCCCGTGTAGATGAGCGCAGCCTGAGCGCGTTCCTCAGGGTTCAGATAGACGTTGCGCGAGTTGAGAGCCAATCCGTCGGGCTCACGGACCGTGGGACAGGCGACAACCTCCACGCCCATATTCAGATCACGCACCATCCGCCTGATGACCACCAACTGCTGCGCATCCTTCTGGCCGAAATAGGCCCGGTCGGGCCGGCAAAGATTCAACAGCTTGGCTATTACCGTAGACACCCCGCGGAAATGACCCTCCCGAGTGGCACCGCACAGTCCTTCGGTGAGCCCCTCCACGTCCACCCAGGTGCAGTGGCCGGGCAGGTACATCTCATCAACCTCGGGAGCAAACACGAGGTGTGCACCCGCCTCAGCCGCCAACCTCATGTCTTGGTCGAGATCGCGTGGGTAGCGGTTGAAGTCCTCATCGGGACCAAACTGCGTGGGGTTAACAAACACCGACACCACAACGAAATCGTTCTCACTGTGAGCTCGGCGCACCAGAGAAAGATGCCCTTCATGAAGAGCCCCCATGGTGGGAACCAGCCCCACACTCTGCCCCGCAGCCCGGACCCTATCCAGAGCTCCCTGCAGATCTGCGATGGTCGTCGCCTGGGAGATCGTCCCCCCACTGTTGACAGGAGTGTTTGTCATGGCTCCACTACCTCCTTGTGCCCCGATGCGCCCCCGGGGTCTTGATGACTATCGCCACCTTGGTCACGAAGGTCTTGGACGGAGGGCGCTCCGTCACACCCCTCTGCGATGCGCACCGCCCGGCGGATACTCGTCGCCACCGCCTCAGCAGCCGCTACACCCACCTGGAAGACGTTCGAAGGCCGGCTTCCCGTGGCCAGCACGAAGACAGAATCCCCATCGACCGGCGTGTGTACAGGGTATATCGCCCGAGCCATCCCATCATGGCTTACGCGTGCCACGACGGCACACTGCACCTTATCCAACCGAGCGTCTGTCATGACGACGGAAAGGGTCGTGTTCTCCATCCGGCCGAACGCCGGCATCTGCTCCATGGTCAATAGGCTCCGCTGGCTGTCGAGAAAGACACCGCCTTGGCGGGCCCCGGCCAGGATACGCCCCCGCTCGTCGATGACGTCACCCAGCGCGTTCACAACCGTCAGGGCCGCGACCGTGACCCCTCCACTCACACGGACGCCGGCCAGAGCGATGCCGCCCTTCATCATCGATCCGGCACCCAGCATTTTGCCCACGGTCGCGCCCGTGCCCACCCCGACCGATCCCTCCTCAACCAACGAAGAGGCCGATGCGGCCGCCCGATAAGCATCGTCGGGCCCAGGATAGACCTCGGCGCTCCCCAGACCCAAATCGTAGATCACGGCTCCCGAGACCAAGGGAATGCGGCCAAAAGCGGTCTGGTAACCGAACCCATACTCGCGCAGAAAGCGAGTTACTCCCCCAGCCGCTGCAAGCCCGGGTGCACTGCCGCCCGTGAGAAGCAGCCCGTGCACCTCAGTGGGGTCCGCCAAGGGGGAAAGAAGGTCTGTGTCCAGAGTACCGGGGCCTCCCCCGCGGACGTCTACCGAAGCCGTCGCACCATTGGGGCAGAGCACCACAGTGCAACCCGTACGCGCCGCCTGATCAGAATAGTGCCCAATAGAGACACCCTCTATGTCAAGCCGGACGGTCATGGGAGCCGAGGGAGAGAGCTGCCCATCAGCGGGTGTTCCTCCTCATCTGATCGAGGAACTCGGAGTTGGACTTGGTCTCTTTGACCTTGCCGATGAGCAGATCGATAGCCGCTGCGGGATCGAGAGCATGCAGCACGGCCCGCAACTTCCAGACCATCTTGGCTTCTGCAGGATGCATGAGCAGCTCTTCCTTACGAGTCCCGCTGTTTTCGATGTCGATAGCCGGGAAGACCCGTTTGTTGGCCAACTGCCGGCTAAGCCGGACCTCCCAATTGCCGGTGCCCTTGAACTCCTCGAAGATGACCTCATCCATACGCGACCCGGTCTCCACCAACGCAGTCGCCAGGATGGTCAGAGAACCGCCCTCCTCAATATTCCGCGCCGCGCCGAAGAATTTCTTGGGCGGATAGAGGGCCGTCGAGTCGACACCGCCCGATAGGATACGGCCGCTGGCGGGAGCCTGTAGGTTGTAGGCCCGAGCCATCCGGGTAATAGAATCGAGAAGCACAACGACGTCCTTACCCACCTCGACCAGCCGTTTTACCCGTTCAAGAACGAGTTCGGTCACCTGGACGTGGTTTTCACCCGGCTGATCGAACGTAGAACTCACCACCTCGCCGGTGACGGTACGCTCCATGTCGGTGACCTCCTCCGGCCGCTCATCCACCAACAGCACCAAGAGATGAACTTCCGGGTTGTTAGCGGCGATGGAGTTGGCGATGTCCTTCAGGATGGTGGTCTTACCAGCCTTGGGCGGCGAGACGATCAGACCGCGCTGACCTTTGCCGATGGGGCACATGAGATCCATAACCCTAGCGGATATACGATCCGATGTGGTCTCCAACCTGAGTCGCTCGTCGGGGAAGAGCGGGGTCAAAGAGTCAAACGTGGGCCGGTGGCGGGCCTGCTCGGGGTCAATACCGTTGACCGACTGGATCTTCAGCAGCGCATGGTACTTCTCATTGTCACGGGGTGTGCGGACCTGTCCGGTGATCTCATCACCACGCCGCAGTTTGAAACGGCGGATCTGGGACAGCGACACGTAAATATCCGAATCGGACTGTGTGTAGCCTTGAGTTCGTAGAAACCCATACCCATCGGGCAGGATGTCGAGCAGACCCGTCCTGAACTGCAGGCCCCTATCGTGAGCCTGTTCATTCAGAATCTTCATAATCAGATCTTGCTTCGTGTACTTGCGGAAATTCTTTATCCCAAGCTCACCTGCCACCAGGTGCAGGTCGGAGAGTAGCTTGGGCTCCAGCTCTGTTCTCGTCATCTTCTTGTCTTGGGCGGGCATATCGACGGCCGGCTCGGTCGTCGGCCCGGCAGTGGTGTCCATCTCAATCTGGTTCACATCTATTCTTCTTCCTGAATCTCCCGCTATGACATCCACAGGGGTGGAGTCGGTTGTGCGTCGTCCTTACGATGGATAGTCTTGATCATGCTGACCTTGTGACACTGAGAACACATGACCATAGTTTCGGTCCGGGTACCGAAGGACCCTGTCGTCACCCCCTGCAGGAAGCGCCCGGTGGTCACAGCGGTCATCGCCGTCATGACACCGTCCCCCGCCATATCCTCCGTAGTGAGGAGCGTCTCCACATCCTCGATACCCAGAGTCTTCAAATTGTCGACCTGTGACCTGGACACAGGCCAAAAACGAGCCTGCATGGCACCCCCTAAGCAGCGTATTGCAGCCGCCGTGATAATTCCCTCAGTGGAGCCGCCTATGCCGATGAGCATGTCTATAGTGGTCTCGGGCACGACTGCTGCGATACCCGCGGAGACATCACCGTCCTGGATCAACTTGAGACGCGCGCCTGATGTCTTGATCTCTTCAATGAGATCCTCGTGCCGGGGACGGTTGAGCACCGCAACGGTGAGGTCCTCGGGAGAGCGGTTCAGAGCCTCGGCGACCCCTCTAATGTTCGCCATCACCGAGGCACGCATGTCGATGGCCTCGGCCGCCTCCCTGCACACGATGATCTTCTGCATGTACATCTCAGGCACTGCCATGAGCCCACCGGTAGGAGCTGCGGCGATCATAGCCAAAGCGCCCTCCAGCCCACGGGAAAGAGCCTCATGCCCCTCCAGAGGCGCCACCGCGAGATCCCACGACGTCAAGTCACTGCAAGGCTCCGTGTCGCCCTCGAGGTCTTCTCCCGTCACCTGAAGGTCTTCTCCCGCCACCTGAGTCTCCACACCCAGCAACTGCCCCGGTTGCATCGGCGCAAACCGGTCCTGGGTCATGCGCCCTGCAACCACACGTCCCCGGAACCGAATACTACTTAGAGCAGCCGACATAGCCTCCCTCGCCGCCTGATCGGCCGCCAGACCGTCCCCTCGCCCCACCCAGTCGGCCGCCGCCAGAGCAGTAGCCTCAGTGACCTGAGCGAAGCGGGTGCTCATGCAGAGTTGCTCAGTCATTGTCATCACCTTGTTTCTCGGATCTCTCGATGAGATCGTACAGAGCTTCCACGACCGTACCCACAGCATCATCAATGCTCACGTTGTCTATCACCAGTGTGCCTTCGCGCTGCGCTTGGAGGAGCACGTGATCTTGGATCTTGCGGATGTCCTCAAACCCCTCCAGATACCGCTCAAGGGCCCGCCGCCCCGATGTCTCTCGATCCCTAACCAAGAAGTGGCTGCGATGCAGATCAACATCCTTGACCGCCACCACCATGGGAAGGATCAGTGCGTCCGCCGCCAAGGCCGCATCCCGACTTGAAGTCAACATCCCCGGGACGATGTGCACCCCCTCTATAACCATACTGCAGCGCTCCTTTACGGCCCGGGAAAGCACTGCCCCCAAACCCACACTCACCATGGCCACCTGCTCCATGAAACCGGCCACGTGTGGGTCGACACCTTCGCCCAGCGGGACATACACCGCCCGATGCGCGTTGTACGAGGAGAAGTGGATGGCCGGCATGAGATTCTGTGAGAAGAAGACCCTCATAACCTCTCGTATCGTGTCGGTGGAAATAAGCCTCACCAGCCCAAGGCGATCGGTCAGCTGGGAAGCGAGCGTGCTCTTCCCCACCCCTGTTGCTCCTCCAATGAGGATAATGACCGGCCGGTCCTCTTCACCCAAGCGGTTCCACTTACGATACCGTTCCAGATAGAGATCTCCCTCAACCTCCGACAGCACCACTTCTACCATCTGGCGCAGCCGGTCGACACTCACCTCGCGCTCCTTGCCCTTAAGGAGTTGCCACTCCACATCCATGGCCACGGCGAAAGCCCGCTCCGGAGGCAGGCCGGTGGCGGTGAGCGTGGTCGCCAACAGCCCCTTGCTGAAAGGCACCGCATGCCCCTCGTCCACCAGTTGTATCAGCCGGCTCCGTGATCTGCTTCCCCGTTCATAACGGCTGCGGCCGCCTACGGAATCCACACCGCCCGATCCCCCGCTCCCTGCCTTTCGACCACCCCTCTCCATGTCTCAGTTCTGCTCCGCGAAACGTTCTCGCGCCGTCCGCCCCAGAAGCGCAGCCACTGCGGCCAAGTCACCTGCGCGTGCAGGCGCAACCTCTTCGGGCAGGTTGTCCACGAACACGAGCTCCAATCCTCGCTCATCGGCGATTTCGGCCACCACATCGATAGCCGCGGCCTTGATCTCTGTCAGCACCGTGTCGACACCGGCCATCTCCGGTCGCTGCAGGTCGGCCTTCAGAGCCCCCCTATCGGACAGGTTCGACGACACCAACTCCACCCGACATTCGTAGCGCTCTTCCAGATGTCGGCGCAGGACGCCTTGCTGTGTCACCGGGGCCGTGGAAAACAAGGCTACCCGTCGGTCTTTGACCGGCTCTACCGGGTGAGGCCTGAAAACGACCGGCACCACGTCGATGTGCGGTTTGATCAGTCGTGCAGCCTGGATGATCTCTTCTACTTTCTGTCGTGTGGCCAAAGGTTCTTCGGCCATGGTGATGACCAGGGCGGTGCTGGTCAGGAGCCGGTATGTCCCTAGATAGCCGGCCACGTAGTCAACAGACTGATGCCCTCCCGCCACAAGAAGCTGTGCATCGGTACCCACCGGGGGTATCGATGCCCCACTCCCCTCAAAAATCACCAGCCCTGGATGAAGGGAATTCGCCAACAGAGCCCCTTCGGCGACGTTGGAGACAAACGGCTCCCCCGCCATTCCCCCCCCACAGCGCCGGCACCCGATGGTTATGACCCTGCTCAAAAGCGCATCCTCGAAGTGATCACTGGCCGCGTGGCGCCCTTCCCGGCTCCAACGCAAGAGATCGGCTGCAGTGAGACACACCTGCGCCCCATCGATGATCTCCGGCTGTTCCGGACCGCCCCGCCCCATTGCCACCACCACCACGCCCGGGGGACCCGTCTCCCCCTTCACGGTCGCCTGCAATGTCCTGGCCATATAGCCACTTATAGCCGTCTTTCCCACCCGTTTGGCCGTTCCAACTACGGAGACGGAAGGGCTGGAGCACAGACGAGGACTGCTTGGCGGATTGAAGTGAAAATCGGAGCCCACGTAGCCGACGCTTCGGGCCAAACTATGACTGATGAGTCGGAAACGCTCTTCGTATCCTACCACCGGCTCATCGCTGAGGTCAACGATTACCTCCGGTCCATACGCGGTGATCACTTCCTCCAAGCCCCTCGCCCAATCACGATCGAAGATCACCGGTATTCCATACAATGCTTCGGCGGCGGAACTGAGGTCGCCGCTTTTGATCTTCTCGGTCCCTCCCAAAAACAGAGCAGCCACAAACACGAAGCGATCAGAGGCCCGGCGCAGCCCCTCCACCACCACCGGTGGATAGTGCTCACCATCGATGAGGGCTACAGCCCTGCGTCTCATGGCTCAGGCACCTCCTGCGCACTTCCGTCGTGCTTGATATAGGTACCAGTGCCTACCTCGAACTCCACAATCACCTCATCCCCATGGAAGGGGTAGTTCCGAGTGATCATGACCCGGTTGCCGGTGATGCGCACTACGTTGTAGCAGGGCCTGGTATCGCCCCTCAGGCGGAGGGTCGACACGGTACCCGTGTTGACGATGAACATGTTCTCCAGCCGCCACGAATGGGGGACGTGCTTATGGCCGGAGAGCACCAACTCCACTCCGCACTCCACCAGCACCTCCAACACGTCGCCCGCGTCGTTAACGATGTTCCGCTCCCGACCGGTCCCAGGAATGGGCAGCAGATGGTGATGCAGGAAGAAGATTTTAAAATCATCGGGCGCTTCGGCGAACGACTGCCTGATCCAATGATAACGATGTCTGCCGATCCTGCCGTAGTCGAGGTCGGGTTCGGTGGAGTCGACCCCCACTACGGTAACACCCTTCTTGTGGATCACAGGCTCCCGTGTAGCAAACAACCGCTCGAAGTGCGCGTACCCCACGTTGCGACTGTCATGGTTGCCGGGCACCACCAACACGTCCGGGCAGGTCAGCCGGTCGAGATACTCGCGCGCCGCCCTAAACTCCTGGCGGTAGCCCATGGCCGTCAGATCACCGGTGATGATGACGATGTCGGGTTGCAGGTCGTTGACTTCGACTATCGTGCGATCAAGTAGATTAGCCACGAAGTACGGCGATCCCAGATGCAGATCCGACAGATGGGCGATGGTACAAGAGCGGTCGTGGTTTTTCATTCGACATCCCTCCAGACATACAGCCGTGGCCCACCCCCCGGAGGGCCACGGAAACAGAACCCCTAGCAGGCTGTTGAATATGACGCTCGCCGCTAGAAGGCGATCAGCACGCGTGAGAGAAGGATAGAAGAAGCGCGAATAGCAGCGCTATTTGCGCGACCGATGACGTACTATCGTGCTGCTCAGTGCGTTCTGGTGGCCGGGGTTTCGTTTTTCAGCAGCCTCCTAGTTCGTGGTCGCGAGCAGGTGCTCGACTGCGGCTAGGTCTGCCGGGCAGTGCAGGATGGGGCGTGATTGCTCAATGGCAGTCTGTGGGTCTTTGAGCCCGTGGCCGGTGAGGATGGCGACAATCGTGTCACCGCTGGGTATACCCTCCTCACGATACTTGAGCAGACCGGCGATGCCGGCCGCTGAGGCAGGCTCACAAAATACTCCCTCCTTCTGGGCGAGCAACCGTTGTGCCGCCAGAATCTCATCGTCGGTCACATCACGGATCATGCCCCCCGAATCGCGAGCCGCCGCAAGAGCCTCTTCCCCCCGTGCCGGGTTACCTATGCGGATGGCCGTAGCCACAGTCTCGGGATGCGTCACCACCTCGCCCCGCACGAGTGGGTTCGCACCCTCGGCCTGAAAGCCCCACATACGCGGCAGGCGCCGAGCCACGCCCTCGTCATGGTACTCACAGAACCCCTTCCAGTACGAGGTGATGTTGCCCGCGTTGCCCACGGGGATACACAACAGAGCGGGAGCTTCACCCAAGCGGTCCACGATCTCAAAAGCACCCGTCTTCTGCCCCTCTATGCGGAACGGGTTGATGGAGTTAACCAAGGTGATCGGAGAGCGCGCAGCCATCTCCTTCACGAAGCCGAGAGCCACGTCGAAGTTACCTTCGATGGCTACCACCTCCGCTCCGTGCATCAGAGCCTGCGAGAGCTTACCCATGGCTATCTTGCCCTCGGGAATGAGCACCACACAGCGCAGCCCGGCACGCGCCGCGTAGGCAGCAGCCGACGCCGATGTGTTACCCGTAGAAGCGCAGATAACCGCCGTAGCCCCGTCTTCCACCGCCTTCGTGATGGCCACAGTCATGCCCCGGTCCTTAAACGACCCGGTGGGATTGACCGCTTCGTACTTCAAGAAAACCCGGCATCCCAACTCACGACTCAACCAATGAGCCGGTATGAGAGGCGTATTGCCTTCTCCCAACGTGATGGGGGCGGTGTCGGGTTTGAGGGGTAGATGATCTCTATACCGCTCGATAAGGCCGAAAGGCAGCGTGCCCCATACCCCACTCATTACAACACCCGCAAAGTCATGGGGTGGCTCTTGCAGCAGGACAGGCGACCGGCCTGTTCGATGGCGGCAAAGAACGCGCTCTCCTGAGTGGGGTGGGTGATGAGCACCAGTTCAGCTTCAGCCCCTCTCCCTTTCTGGATCATGCTCTTGATGGATACTCCGCGCTCACCGAACACCGCAGCGATGCTCGCCAAGGCCCCCGATACGTCCTCGACATCCATCTTGATGAAAAAGGCTGATTCGACGTCGGCAGCCGGATAGAAGTCGAGACTCCTGTAGCAGGAGCAGTTCTGCAGGAAGCCCACCTCTTTGACGCTGGCGATGGAGACGATGTCGCTCACCACAGCCGTCGCCGTCGGCATACCGCCGGCGCCCGGCCCCATGAGCATAATCTCGCCCACGGCGTCCCCCTGCACGAACACGGCGTTGTTTGAACCGCTGATGCCGGCCAGCGGATGGTCTTTAGGCAACAGCGCAGGGAAGACCCTCACACTCACACGGCCGTCGATGAGCCGCGCCGCGCCGATGAGCTTCACCACGAAGCCGAAGTCCTTGGCGTAGCGAACATCCCCCAAGCCGATATTCTGGATACCCTCGTAGGCCACGTCCTGCAGCGTAACCCGGGAACGGAAGGCAATAGAACCCAGGATAGCCATCTTGGCGGCCGCGTCTCCGCCCCCCACATCCGCAGTTGGGTCCGCCTCCGCGTAGCCCAACCTCTGCGCCTCAGCCAGGATGTCGGCATAGTCGCCTTCGTCATTGTACATGCGGGTTAGGATGTAGTTGGTGGTGCCATTGACGATGCCGTAGACCGTGTGTACACCAGCCGCGACCATGCTCTCCCGCATCACCTTGATGATGGGGATGGCGCCGGCCACCGAAGCCTCAAAGCGCAGCTGGCGCCGCTCGTCACGCGCCAAGCAGAAAAGCGGCTCGCCCTTGGAGGCGAGTAGCTGCTTATTGGCCGTGACCACGTCCTTACCTCTGCGGATTGCCTTCTCAACGAAGGTGAAGGCGGCATCGGTACCGCCGATAACCTCCACTACGATGTCTATCGACGGATCATCGACGATATTGGCGAAGTCAGACGTAACGAGGTGCACAGGCACATCCGCCGGGATCTTGCTCTGATCGATCTCCAGAATCTTAGCCACCTGAAGGTCGACCCCCATGCCCGTGAGGATCTCATCATGTTCCTTCTCAATGAGGCGATAGACACTGGATCCAATCGTGCCGAAACCCAACAGACCTATACGCACGACCTGCGCGGCGCTCATACGCTCCTCCCCTCATGTAGAGGCCGGTGTTTCGCCACCAGATCATCGTAGCTCTCGCGCTCGATGAGTATGCGCGCCCCGCCGTCTCGGACCAGGACGACCGCCGGCCTTGTACTGCCGTTGTAGTTGGAGGCCATGGAATAACAGTAGGCCCCTGTCGCCGCCATAACCAGGATGTCACCCGGCTCGGGGCGGGCAATGATAGTATCGCGCATAAGGATGTCGCCACTTTCGCAATGCCTGCCGGCAACCGTAACCACAGTGTCGGCCGGGGCCCCTATCTTATTGGCCAGGGTGCCCTGATACTGCGCGTCATACAACATGGGACGAATGTTGTCACTCATGCCCCCGTCGACACTCACGTAGGTGCGCACACCCGGGATCTCCTTGATCGTACCTACCCGGTAGGCCGTCACGCCCGCCTTGCCTACGATGGAGCGTCCCGGCTCGATGAGCACGCGAGGCATGGGCAGACCTATGGCGCGCATCTCTTCGCGGACACCCTCCACCTTGACGGCTACGTAGTCACCGATAGTCGACGGCATGTCTTCCTCGGTGTAGCGAATGCCCAGTCCTCCGCCAACATTGAGGTAACGGCAGGAAAAGCCCAGCTCCTGGTGAGCCCGGCCGATCAACCGTACCAAGATCTCGATAGCCTTGCGGAATCCCTCCAACTTAAATATTTGACTGCCGATGTGCGCGTGCAATCCCACCAAGTCGAGATGGGGCGCCTCCAGAGCCCTGCGGATGGCCTCGAGGGCGACGCCTTCGGCCAAGCCAAAGCCGAACTTCGAATCGATTTGCCCCGTCTGGATGTAGGAGTGCGTGTGGGCCTCGATGCCGGGAGTGATACGCAACAGGATGCGCTGCGTCTCCCCTCGCGCCCCCACCAGCTCTTCCAGTCGAGCCAACTCCTGGAAGCTGTCCACCACGACGAAGCCGACCCCCTCAGAGAGGGCATAGCGTAGCTCTTCCTCGGTCTTGTTGTTACCGTGAAAGAAGATGCGTTCCGAGGGGAAACCGGCAGCCTTGGCGATGTGATACTCACCCCCAGAGGAGACATCGATAGACAGCCCCTCCTCGAGAACCAGTTGATTCACCCCCAGCGAGGAAAAGGCCTTACTGGCATAGATGATCTCGAAGTCGTCGGTATGCTCGCGAAAAGCTGCCTGGTACCGCCGGCACTGGTCGCGGATCGAGTCTTCATCGTAGATCACCAGTGGGCTGCCGAAGGCTCCGACCAACTCGACGACGTCGCATCCGCCGATCTCGAGATGACCTGAAGGCGTGTGGGAACTGGTTATGGGGTAGACGAACGTGTGAGTCAAGACTGCCTCCAGAGCGGGATTGGACGTACGTTACCATACCGCGCAACCCTGGTAGAATGATTCTTCGTGATGATCGATGAGATGCCCAATTTCTCCTATTATCGGGGCACCAAGAGACCCACCTTCGTCACTCGGACCGAGCTCGAGGCAGCCAAGCTCTTCGACTACTATCGTATCGCCTGGGATTACGAGCCGCGTATGTTCATCCTCGAGCAGGACGAACAGGGCAACATCACCGAGGCTTTCACACCAGACTTCTATCTCCCCGACCTTGACTTGTTCATCGAGGTCACCGAGATGAAGCAGTCCCTGGTCACAGTCAAGAACCGCAAGGTGCGCAAGTTGCGCGAACAGTACCCCGAGATCCGCGTGAAGCTTCTCTATCGCAAGGATTTCGTCCGTCTCGCGCAAAAGTACGGGCTGTGAGCACCGGCACACCAGAATACCTGCACGGTGACCACGTGGGCGGGCTCTTCATGAGTGCTGAGACCATCGCCGCACGCGTACGGGAACTGGGTGCTGAGATAACCAACGATTACCGGGGCCAGGATCTGTTGCTCATCTCTATCCTCAAGGGTGCCGTGTTCTTCATGGCCGACTTGGCCCGTGCCATCGACCTACCTTTGGAGATGGACTTCCTCGCCATCAGTTCCTACGTACAGGAGCACAATGAGGTGGGTAAAAAGGCCATCCGCTTTCTCAAGGACCTCGATCAGCCGATCGAGGACAAGAACGTCCTCATAGTCGAGGACATCATCGACACAGGCCTCACCCTCCATTACATCATGAGGTCGCTTAGCCTGCGGCGACCACGTACGCTCGAGGTCTGCACGCTACTCGACCGCCCCGAGCGGCGCCTGATTGACATCACCGTCCGCTATCGCGGCTTTGCGGTCCCCGATGACTTCGTCGTAGGCTACGGTTTCGACCACCGCCAGTCGTACCGCAACCTGCCCTACCTCGCTTATCTGCAGGTCGATCCGCAACAAGGGCTATTCTAGATAGATGCACATCTCGCCCGTCAACCTACTGTCCTCCACGCGGCCGGGGGAGCCTGCCACTCTCAAGTTGGCGGCCACCCTTTACATACCCGCTACGCCAACCGCCGGCTCCACACCGGCCGGCAGTAGACCCCCGGGGCTGGTGGTCGGTCACGGAGCCGGGAGCCGGCGAACGAACCACGATGAGTTCTGCCGCGAGTGCTGCACCAACGGCTTCGTCGTGCTGGCGCTCGATTTTCGCGGCCACGGCGAGAGTGGCGGGAGGGCGGATGGCCCATTGGAGCAAGATATCTTGGCAGCAGCCCGCTACCTGCGCACGGCCCCAGGTATTACAGTCGGCCCGTTGGGTTATCGGGGGTCGAGCATGGGTGGCTTCTACGGCCTCAAAGCGGCACCTGAGGCCGCCTTTGCCGCCCTGGCCCTGGTCTGCCCTGCCGGCGAAGACGTACTTCTCGCCCACTTGACAAACGATGAAACCGTCAAGTACACGGAGGAAGAAGGAGCGACGCGCTGGGATGGTGCGCTGCTACGCGCATATTTCAGAGAGCAGGACAGTATGGCGCTGGCCTCATTGGTCACATGCCCCGTCCTCCTCGCTCATGCACGCGGGGACGAGGTCGTGCCCTTTGATCACTCCCTACGGCTGACGGCCGCTCTGGCGGGAGAAACAACCCTGCTGGCCCAACCCGGAGGTTCTCACACCACAGCCCAGCACGACCCCGCCGTCCACCGGCTCACCCGGCAGTGGCTGTGGGCCCACCTGGCCTGACCTGCTGCGCGCATCACACCGGTCGTGTCGTGCATGATGCGCCCTCGTGCCCCCTTGTCACTTGATGCACTGAACGTACCTGTAGAAGACCTCGAAAGCCTTCTCCATGACTTTTGGATCGAGTTCCCCGTCAATCTCGCCCTCAAGACAGTCCTTCATGCGCGTGCTGATCATTCGAATACCTACCTGATCGAGAGCCGAGCGGACCGCCGAAAGCTGCGTGAGCGTCTGTTCGCAGTCTTTACCCTCCTCGATCATGCGTCGGATGCCGCGCACCTGCCCCTCGATCCGCGCCAGTCGATTGAGGATGCGGTTTTGTTCCTCCAAACCGGCGTGCCTGAGGTTCACCCCATCTGATACCACTTCAAACCTCCTCGCCGTTCGTGTCGTCTTCATCCTACCTGGACGGCCGAAAAAAGACGATGATGTGGGCACAACATGTGGGCACAACAACGGGATCTATCATGCGGGCTGCCGGGTGCCCGGGCGCCTCAACAGGCTGCTGAAATACGAAGCTTCCTAAGGTGAGGTGGGCAGGACGACGCCGGCAGATGGGCGTATGGGGAGAAATGGAGCGGAGTACGGGGCTCGAACCCGCGACATCCAGCTTGGGAAGCTGGCACTCTACCAACTGAGTTAACTCCGCTCGGTCACCGAGCAGCTCCGGTGGGCCATTCATGATACCACACCGCCCATGGCGGCCACGTATGCTCTTCAGCGCTGACAGCCTGGGCAGTGTGCCGTCCCCCGCCCGGCAATCACCGTACGCAGCAGAGTCTCTCCACACCGGCTACAGACCAGTCCCTGCCTGCGGTAGGCCTGCAGGTGCTCTTGGAAACCGCCTGGTCTGCCCTCCGTATCTACGAAGTCCGATAAGGTGCAGCCGGCACGCTGTATGCCTTCCTCTAGACAGCGTCTGATCTCGCCCGTCAACCGAGCCACCTCTGAAAAGCTCAGAGAACCGGCCGGACGCAATGGGCTGATCCCGGTCCACCAGAGGATCTCGTCGGAGTAGATGTTGCCGATACCGGCCAGGTGGCGCTGGTCGAGCAAGAAGGCCTTAATGGGGACGCGCCGGCCGTACAGGCGCTGCGTCAGGTAGGCGGCATCCCAGTCGCCCAGCCAGGCGTCAGGTCCGAGACCCCGCAGGCGGGGTGCGGGACCATCCGCCGTCAAATGCAACCGGCCGAACTTGCGGGTATCGCGGAACTCCACCCGCGTGATCGAGCCACCGGGACCCTCCAACCGAAACAGGAAGCGTGTGTGCGAGTGGAGGCTCACAGCCGGCGACTCCTCGCCGCTCATCTCACACACTAATACCTGGCCGGTCATACCCAAGTGCAACGTGAGGTACATCTCGGTCAGGCCGCCCAGGCGAATGATGATGAACTTACCCAGCCGGGAGACCTCCTCCACCCGAGCACCGGGAAGAAATGAGCGCAGGTCGTCCTCGCCACAGTCGCGCAGCATGGCAACCTCTACCGCATCCACGGAGGCGACAACGAGCCCGGTGATAGCCCGGGCCAACTGCCGCCTGACCGTCTCGACCTCGGGAAGCTCGGGCACAGGCGGACGGCCTACATACTCTCGGGCGCCGTCACACCTATCAGGTCGAGACAGCGTGCGATGACCCTCTTGCTCACCAGGCACAGAGCCAAGCGTGAGGAGGCCAGGGCCGGATCCACACCGATGACCCGGCAGTGCTTGTAGAAGACGTGAAAATCTCCGGCCAGGTCTTGAGCGTAGGCTGCGATACGATGTGGGGCACGTCGCTCAGCGGCTTCCTGCACGACGGAGGAGAATTCCTCCAATCGCTTGATCAACCCGCGCTCGTAGGGCGATGAGTACACGGTGGCATCATCCGAGACCCTGGCTACGATCTCAGCCGGTACGTTGCGAAGGATACTGGCGATGCGGGCATGTGCGTACTGCACGTAGTAGACCGGATTCTCCTGCGACTGCCGGCGGGCCAGGGCGATGTCGAGGTCCAGCGTCTGGTCGGGCGACCGCATGATGAGAAAGAAGCGCGCGGCATCAACCCCCACGGCCTCCACGACCTCCGCCAGGGTGACCATCTCTCCACGGCGGGTAGACATCTGCCGGAGCTCACCTTCCTCGAGCAGATTCACGAGTTGCCCGATAATGACCTCCAGCACACCGGAGCGCCCGGTCAAGATCTCCACCGCGGCCGTCATGCGGGGGACGTATCCATGATGATCGGCACCCCAGATGTTGATGAGATGGTCGAACCCTCTCTCCAGTTTGTTTTCGTGGTAGGCGATGTCAGCGGCAAAGTAAGTGGGCTGGCCGTTGCTGCGCACGAGCACCCGGTCCTTATCGTCTCCGCGCGCGGTAGTCCGCAGCCAGATGGTGTCGCCTTCTCGATAGGCCTCACCGCCCGCCAACAGGCGGTCGATCACCTGATCCAAGCGACCTCCTTCGTGGAGGGTCGTCTCGCTAAACCAACAGTCGAACTCCACGCCAAAGTCCTCGAGCTCGGTGCGCATGGTCTCGAGCATCAACGCGCAGCCACGGGTCCGGAAGAAAGCAATGGTGTCACGGACATCGGGATCAGCCGGCCACTCGGTGCCCTCAGCAGCCCGCTGTAGGGCCGGGAGCCAGCGATCCCCGGCTTCTTTCCTCACCGTCGTCGCCACGTCGACGACGTAGTCCCCATGATATCCATCCTCGGGTACCGGCAGATCCACCCCGAAGGATTGCGCGTACCGGGCGGCCACACTGCAGCCAAAGCGGTCCATCTGCCGGCCGAAATCATTGATGTAGAACTCGGTGGCGACCTTGTAGCCGCCGAACACGAGCAGACGGCGCAACGCGTCCCCGTAAGCCGCATACCGCCCATGCCCGGCGTGAAGGGGGCCGTTGGGATTGACGCTGACGAACTCAAGATTGATCCGTGGATGCTCGCCGACGGGGCCCGCGCCGATACGGTCGCCCTCCTCCAGCATCTGCCTCATGGCCTGGGTGAACGCTTTGGCACTGAGAGTGAAGTTCAAAAAACCCGGGCCGGCTATGTCCACCTTCTCGACCAGGGCCGACAGCGCTGGGTCGTTCAGCAACCGCTCCCGCAGCTGCTCAGCAACAGCACGAGGCGGCTGCCGCAGAGATTTGGCCACCTGCATGCAATAGGGCGTGGCGTAGTCCCCATACGCCTCTTGCGCCGGGCGCTCCAGTTCGCAGACCGGCGCTCCCTCCCAGCCGTTCTCAGCCGCCCATTCCTCTACCACTTTTCGGATCTGCTTTACAAGCACCTATTTTCGCTCCTTGTCAGCCGCGGTCCGGAGACACGCCCACAAGAGTCTCCAGCCTGGTTATATCGGACCCGGTCATGTTGACCTGCGGCCGATGGCAATGATCGTATCGCCAGCTTAGGCGGCTGCTGAAAAACGAAGCCTCGGCCGCCAGAACGTGTTGAGCAGCACGATAGTACGTCATCGGTCCCCGCGCCCACCACGGCCCTCAGTGATCATGGCCCTCAATGATGGTAGGGCTCTCCCCTCTCTATACGTAGTGCCCTGTAGAGTTGCTCAAGGACGATACAACGGGCCATCTGATGGGGAAAGGTCAAACTCGACAGCGACCACCGAGCATCCGCGGACGCTAGCACCGCGTTATCAAGTCCTGCGGCACCACCAAGTATAAACTGGAAGTGGCTGTGGCCATGCAACTTCTTGTCCGCCAAGAAGCTACTCAACTCCTCTGATGTATACCGATTGCCCTGCATGTCGAGGGCAATGGTGAACGCCTGCGGGCGCAAGATGGCCAAGAGGGCCACTCCGTCTTTACTCCTCGCCTGATTGTCGCCCAGAGAGAGGGGTGACTCGGCGACCTCGAACACCTCCAGGGACAGATAGGGACGCACCAACTTCTCGTAGTGTTGCCATACCGTCTTGTATTCTCGACTGAGCCTGCCCACGCAGACGAAGGTGGCGCGCATGACTCGATTTTACCCTACTGTACACCCCCTCCGCGGGAAGCCCGCTCTGAGGCCCCGTGGAGCGGCATGGCGGCCACTCTGGACAAACCCAAGGCCGGACGATACATTCGTGCCACTCGCACAGGTCCTACTCGGGAGGTCGTCATACATGAATGGAAAAGCTGAAGAAGTCCGAGCAGTAGTGAAGGACGTGACTGCCAACCCCGCGCCCTTGGGGCTACTGGGATTCGGCATGACCACCATCCTTCTCAATATCCATAACACGGGATACTACGGACTTAGCGCAACTATCCTCGCCATGGGCATCTTCTACGGCGGCCTCGCCCAGATCATCGCGGGCATCATGGAGTGGAAGAAGAACAACACCTTCGGCACGGTCGCCTTCACGTCGTACGGCCTGTTTTGACTGACCCTCGTCTACCTTCTCCTGGCCCCCGACAAGGGCCTTGGCGATGCCACCACGGCCGGTTTTATGGGATGGTATTTCTTCTTCTGGGGTCTGTTCACGTTCCTGATGTTCATCGCCACGCTGCGCATCAACCGCGCACTACAGCTGGTCTTTGGGACCCTTTTCATACTGTTTTGGCTGCTCGCCATTCGTGACTGGACCGGCAGCGAAGTGATCGGCAAGATCGCGGGTTGGGAAGGGATCATCTGCGGTCTTCTTGCCGTCTATGCCGCTATGGCGCAGGTGCTCAACGAAGTCTACGGACGCGTGCTCCTGCCGCTGGGGCCGTACAAGAAAAAGTAGCAGAAGTCGTTATGGGGCCGCGTTATGGGGCCGTGTGTCCAGAGGGATCGGTGCCGGGACGCCGATCCCTCTGTTCTTGTCCGGGAGTCAATCGGCCCACCCGCGTTCTAAGACGCCGGACCACACCCCGTTCGGGAGCGAAGAGGAAGACGAGCACGAAGATGAACGTAGCCACCAGCACCATCGCTCCGCCTGTGGCCACATCTAAGTAGTAGCTGGCATACAGACCTCCGATGGCCGAGACCACACCTATGGCGGCCGACACGGACATCATGACCGGCAGCCTTCTGGTCAGCAGGTAAGCGGCTGCCGGCGGGGTGATGAGCATGGCGGCTACAAGCCCCACGCCCACCGTGCGTAGTGACACCACGATGGTGACGGCCAGCATGACCAGCAGACCGATGCGCAGAGCATGCACGCGCAGACCTAGGGTTCGTCCGAGGATAGGATCGAACGACACCACTAAGAACTGCCTGTACAGCAACACCACTGCGAGCAACACCAGCAGGCCCAATAAACCACTGATCCACAGGTCGCCGGCCGTGACCCCCAAGACGTTCCCGAAGAGCACATGTGTGAGATCCACCGCGTAGCTGTTCATAGTGCTGATCAACACCACACCCAGAGCGAGGGCACCGGCGAAGAACACACCTATGGCCGTATCCTCGCGAATGGTCCCGGCCCGGGTCACGTATCCGATACCCACCGCCACCAATAGGCCGGCCACCAGCGCTCCGGCTAAGAGGTTCACACCCAGCAGATATGCAGCGGCCACCCCGGGTAGAATGGCGTGGGCCAGCGCGTCACCGAGGAAGGCCATTGATCTGAGAACCACGTAGCAGCCCAAAACCGCGCATACGACACCGACGATGAGTGACGCCAGCAAAGCCTTCTGCATAAAGACAAGGGTGAAGGGATCGGTGAGCCATCCCATCACCGCGCCCCCTCTCCGCCCGCCTCCCCGTGGTCGGAGGCAGGCCCATCTACATGCGCGTACTCGTGCTCCCCGTCGGACCGGTCGTGAGCTCCACAACACTGATCGACTACAATGGAAGCACCATCTATGACCATCATCTGACCGCCGAAAGCCGCCTGTAGATGCTCCCGCTTGAATACCTCACCCGCCTGTCCGGCGCCGATGAGCCGTCCGTTCAGGAGAACCACCTGATCGAATCTACGTGCCGCCAGATCCAGGTCATGGGTGGAAACGAGTACGGTGACAGAAGCAGCCCGGAGTTCGGTCAGAAGCCCGAGTGTAGCCTCCTTCGTAGCGAGATCGACTCCAGTGAAGGGCTCGTCGAGCACCAGAATGTGTGGTTCTTGAGCCAGAGCCCGGGCCAGAAAGACCCGCTGTTGCTGACCACCGGAGAGCTCTCCGATGGGCCGGTCGGCCAGGCCGGCTATCCCCATACGTTCTAGACAGCGCCTGACCACCTGCCGGTCGGCGGATGAAAGTCGACGGAGCCACCCCCGCCTCCCGTAGCGGCCCATGGCCACAACATCGTAGACGGTCACCGGAAAACGCCAGTCGACTTCTTCCCGCTGTGGCACATACGCGATGGGATCCCGGGAGTGGGACACGGGCCGGCCGTGTATGAGCATCTCGCCCGCATACAGCGGCAGGAGCCCCACCATGGCCTTGAAGAGGGTAGACTTCCCGGCCCCGTTTGGTCCCACCACGGCCACCTGCGCACCATGCGGGATGGCAAGTGAGATCGAGTCTAAGGCGATCCTAGTGCCGTAAGCCACGCTGACATTCTTCAGTTCGAGCAGATCTGTCAACGCAGCGCGTCCACGATGCGGTCAACGTTCCAACGCATCATGTCGATGTAGGTGGGGGCTTCCTTGCCCAGATCGTGAGTATGCAGATCGGTCACGACCTTTACCCCCGTCTCCGCAGCCACCTGTTTGGCCAAGTCGGCATTGCTCCCCGTCTCGAGGAAGATGGCCGGTGCGCCGGTCGTTCGTATCTCGTTGATCAATGTAGCCACCTGTTGTGCCGATGGAGCACTTTCAGCGCTCAAACCTTCAAACACGGTCCCCACGACGGTGAAACCGTAGCGGTCGGCAAAATAGCCGAAGCTCTCGTGGTTGGTGACCAGGAGTCGGCGGGCCTCAGGGATTCGCTCCACCTGCTCCTTAATCCAAGCGTCCAGTTCGCGCAGTTTATCCGTGTAGGCCGTCGCATTGGCCGTATAGATCGCTGCTCCCTCCGGGTCGATCTTGATCAACGCATCTCTGATGTTGGTCACATAGGTGAGGACGTTAACGGGGTCGAGCCAGAAGTGAGGATCGACCGGCCCTGCTTGGCCCGTATCGCCGTGCCCTGTCGCCCGCCCAGGCAGGCCGTGCGCCGCTTCCACGATAAGCCGTCCCGACCGGACAGACGATGTTATGAATCCATCCAGCAATGGAGAAAGACCCGAGATGTCCAGTATCACTGCACGACTATCCGCGATCATCTTCGACACACTGGGAGTCGGCTCGAAGGCATGCGGATCGACCCCGGTTGGTATGAGACTCCCCACGGTCAGACGTCCGCCGGTAATGCTCTGCGTGATGTCGGCCAGGTAGACCGTGGTCGTCACGATGTCGATCCCCTCACTCCGCTCCTCATCCGACCCCCCACAGCCCGCCAGCAACAGAGCGATGACCGCAATCAGGACCAAGGCTGCCAGGGCCTGTAGGACCGGCGTCGACCGAACGACGCTACTTCCCGTGCCACGCCGTGTACTCACGGCTGATGACTCAGACCTGTCGACCCTCATAACTACCTCCCGGCTACCGGAGTCCGACCGCACGCTCGAGGAGGGTACAGCCCTTGATGAACATCCGCCGGTCGCGGGCCTCGACCACACCGGCCTGCGAGAGTTGTCTGAGGGCACACGAAGAGATCCATCTGCTCAAGTATGCTGTTAAGGGTATCCACAGACGACTATGTTAGCGTCCGCAACAGGAAAGCACACGGCCCAGCACGGTCTGACGCTTTTCTAAATAACCACGCCCAAAGAGGACCCGGCCGGGCGTCCGGCAGCACTCAGGCGGCCGGACGCCGCCCGGCCGAGCTACATCACTATCTTGTTCAGCGGGTACTCAACGATACCCTGAGCACCGGCTTCTTTGAGGCGGGGAATGATAGAAGACACCGTGGATTCGGCGATGATGGTACTGACTGCCACCCATTCTTCATCGCTCAGAGTGGAGACGGTCGGCTTGAGCAAGGCGGGAAGGACCTCGATCACCGCCGGCAGATCTGAACGCCTGACGTTCATCATGAGGCCTACTTTACCCAATGCAGCCATAGCTCCCTCGAGAAGCATGGACAGATCCTCAATCTTTTTCCGCTTCTCCGGATCCTTCCACGAATCGAGGTTGGCGATGAGCTGGGTGTTCGACTCCATCAACGTGTCGATGATACGCAGCTTGTTGGCGCGCAACGAACTCCCCGTCTCGGTGACCTCCACGATGGCATCGGCCAGATCGGGTGGCTTGACCTCGGTGGCTCCCCAACTGAACTCCACCCGGGCATTCACACCCTTTTCAGCCAGATAACGCTTGGTGGCAGCCACCAACTCGGTAGCGATGGTCTTGCCTTCCAGATCATATACGGTCTGGAAGGGGGACGATTCGGGCACGGCCAGTACCCAACGCACTTTGCCGGCGCTCACCTTTGAGTACACCAGATCGGCGACCCGGTGCACAGCAGCATCATTCTCCTGTATCCAGTCCAGACCGGTTATACCCGCATCGAGGTGCCCACTCTCCACATAGCGGGCCATCTCCTGGGCACGGATGAGCACGCACTTGATCTCCGGGTCGTCAATGCCCGGATAGTACGACCGGCTGCTGGTGGTCACGTTGAAGCCGGCCCGCCGGAACAGTTCGATGGTGGCGTTCTCAAGGCTGCCCTTGGGTATTCCGAGGTTCAAGATCATATGTCTTCTCTCCGCCGCGTATGATGACCAGATTCAGAGCGCCGAAGCGCGAGGGCATTATAACGCAGCTGGTTTCCCTCTAAACCGAGTCCGGCGGCACAGCATGACACCGGCCGGAACGCGCGCCCACGGCAGCCGGCAAATCTAGCGATGACCCGCCTCCAGGCGAACCGGGTGGCGACGCCAACGATCGATGTGGCCATACGCATCCATACAAAATGAAAAACAGCACGAGTTGCTGTGAAACATGCCGGGCGGGTATTCTTTCTTTTTGCCGATCTCATCCGTATGTAGCAGAACATGTAGCAGAACGCCGTCGGTGCACCGACGCCAGTCCAGGAGGGTTTCAGAAGGATGGAATGCCCACACTGCCAATCAGAGTTCACCGCAACGCCCCACTCCTTCGCTCTGGGTGAGGATCGCGACGGCACGTGGCAGGTCTCCAGCATGAGATGCTCCATGTGTGACCGCCTCATCGTTCACCTGTCGACTGATGGGGGAGCGACGTACCCCGTCCGGCCACAGACCATGGGTCGCGCCTGTCTCGGACCCGACGTTCCCAAGGACTATGCGGACGAATACCATGCTGCATGCCAGGTACTCTTCTTCAGCCGCCAGGCTGCCGGAGCGATCAGCCGGCGACTGCTCCACCTCGTGTTGGCCGTCAAGGCAGGCGCCGGCAAAGGCGGCCTCACCGAACAGATCCAAGCCGCGCTCGAGTCGGACATGCCCCAGTACCTCAAACAGGCTCTACAGACGCTCGTCCGCGTCGCCAAACTCGAACCCGGCTCGCTCAAGAGTGACAAGCCGGACGCCCTCTACCCGGTCGAGGTCGGAGAACCGGAATGGACGCTGGACGTTTTGCAGTCCATGTTCGAGTTCTACTTCGTGCAGCCGGCCAAGATGCAGCGTAGGCAGGCCAGGCTAGAAGAAACGATCGCCCCCACAGCCACCGTCACCGTCACCGACACCTCCAGCTCCGTGTGATCTCTATGAACACACCCGAGAGCGAGGCAGGCCGTTTGATCAAAGAGGACACTCCCGACACGAGCGCCTCACTGCAACCCAACTGCCGGCGTGACGCGGACACGGCTGCGATGTACCAGAGTCATTTGCAGGCCCTGAGCGAACGCATCATCCAGGACTGCACCGACGAGGACTGCCACACGCACATTGGTTTCAAGCCGATCCCGTCCCGCGGCGCCGTGACGGAGATCATCGACCGGGCGCGCGAGCTCCTTTTCCCCGGCTTCTTCAGCCGCGGGCGCATAGACCCGGTGAGCGCCCCGTTCATCCTCGGCCGGGTCATGATGACCCTTTTCGATCTCTTATCGGAGCAGGTCTCACGCAGTATCCAGCATGACTGCTTCCGCCTCAACAAGGAATGCAGCAACTGCGAGGAACGTGGGTTCCAGGCGGCACTGGCCCTATTGACGGACCTTCCGGCCATCCGACGCGTCTTGGCCGCCGACATCCACGCCACCTTCGAAGGCGACCCGGCGGCGCGCACGACGGACGAGATCGTGTACAGCTATCCCGGGCTCCAGGCCATCGCCGTGTACCGCCTGGCCCACCGTCTCTTCGAACTCCAGGTCCCCATGTTGCCGCGCATGATGACGGAAAAAATGCACAGTGTCACCGGCATCGACATCCACCCAGGAGCCGACATCGGTAGCGGTTTTGTCATCGACCACGGGACCGGCGTGGTCATCGGCGAGACCTGCCACATCGGAGAGCGGGTACGCATCTACCAGGGTGTCACGCTGGGAGCGTTGTCCCTGCCCAAAGGCGCCGGTGATCAGTACCGGGACAAAAAGCGACACCCCACCATAGAAGACGACGTGATCATCTACTCGGGTGCGACCATCCTAGGCGGGGACACCGTTATCGGGGCGCGTTCGGTGATCGGTGGTAACGTATGGCTCACCGAGTCGGTGCCCCCCGATACCGTGGTCATGATCGAGACTCCCCGCCTGATCAAGAAACCCAAGGACATGTAAGCCCATGCTACTCACATCCTGTCGACTAGGTCTGAGAGGGTAGACTTGACTTTACCCAGCCCCTTTCGGACCGAATCCCATATGCCGTCGTCCGGAGCATAATCCCAGCCATCGATGTCGAGTGGGATGGTGACCACCGGCGGAGACGCCGCCACCGAGATCGTCACCTCGGAGCCCGGTTTGACCTTCTGGGCGGCCGCAGGATCCTGGGCGAACACCAAGCCAGGCACCACGCTCAGCGTAACCTCTTCCACCGCTCTCCCCCTGAGACCGCGCGCGGCCAACTCGGCCAGCGCATCATCGCGAGACATCCCTTCCACGTTTGGAACGGAGACCAGAGGCGGCCCCGCTGAAAGCCACACGAGTACGGTGCCGCCAGCCTCGGTCGAAGCGCTTCCCGTGGGGTGCTGACGGAGGACAGCGCCTTCCGCAATATCGGCTGAATCCTCGGGCGATCCTCCTTCTGCCACCGTAAGCCCCACGTCTTCCCCAGCCCTCTTCGCGTCGGATAGCGTCTTCCCAACCAAGTCGGGTACAACAACCGTCCGCACTCCGTCCAAGAGATGTGTGGCGGCTATATATCCACCGCCAGCGAGCAGCGCCACCAGTACGGCAACCACAACCCAGGTACCAACCCGACGCCATCGACCCGGCCGTAGGTCTTCCGGTGAGGCGGCCGGCCTGCCAACAGCAGCCGCCGCGCCTCCTGTCCCTTTCCGCACCACCTGTGCAGCCTCGTCCGGGCCCTGCCGGATCACCCGCGGAGATGCCACCCCGCCGTCCTCAGCACTCCGCCGGCGGACCTCTGTGGTTGCGACCGCCGAGAGGGGCGGACGCGGCCGTCCGGACGACCACCCCTCCAGATCTGCGAGAAACTCCGTAGCCGCTCCGTAACGCTCCTCGGGGCTCTTGGCCAGTGCCCGCAGGATGACCCTCTCCAGCTCCTCAGGTAGTCCCGGGACGAGCTCACGAGGCGGCAGAGGGGGCTCATCCACGTGCTGCATGGCGATCACCACCGCGTTCGCACCCACGAAGGGTGGCCTCTTGGTAGCCATCTCGTACATGACGGCACCAAGCGAGTAGAGGTCCGAGGCCGGATACACAGGCTCCCCCTGCGCCTGCTCCGGAGACAGGTACAGGGCCGTACCGATAATGGCACCGGCGGCAGTCGCTTCACCCGATGCGACAGCCCGCACGATACCGAAGTCGGCCACCTTCACATGCCCCTCGGCGTCGACGAGGATATTCTCCGGCTTGATGTCGCGGTGGATGAGGCCACGAACATGAGCAGCCTGCAGGGCGAGGAGGATCTGGCGGGCGATGAAGACGATGCGCTCGGGTGCAAGGGGGGCCTCGTCCCAGATGATCTCATCGAGAGAACGGCCGGGCACGTATTCCATGGAGATGTAGTACGTGCCACCGACTTCGCCACGATCGTACACGTGGACGATGTTGGGATGGCTCAGACGGGCTGCAACTCCCGCCTCACGCCGGAAGCGCTCGATGAGGTCGGGGTCGCCGGCATACCTGGGTAGAAGTAGTTTGAGAGCCACATCTCGATCGAGTCGTAGATCTCGGGCCAGATACACCTCGGCCATTCCTCCACTGCCCAATGCCCTGGTGATCCGGTAGCGATCGGCGAACACACTCCCTATCACACTCTACCCACCCTTGAGATACGCCCCGCCGTCGCAAGATTACCCCATCGGGATGGCTACTGCATTCACCGTCCGGCCCCTCAGTAACTCGCTCATCCGGCCGCCATCGACCGGCCGCCACTGTCACATGCGCCGCCGGAGCGCTGTATGATTGAGTGGTGGCCGTCAGGCGAGGTCGTAGCCTCTCCCTAGGGTCAGACGGCCGGCTTCTGTACCTCGACCACAGGAGACGCATGGACCGTCCTCTGCGTGCACATCACCGCGACCCATCCCACGCAGCCAGGGTCACGCTTCTTCCGGCCTTTATTGCCACCCTCCTAGCTGTGGTGTTCACCTTAGTGATGAGCCCAGCGACCCAGGCTGCCTCTCCGGCTTCCACCGTCTACGCAGGCCCCAGCGATCGCAAGTGGATCGCCCTCACCTTCGACGACAACACCATCCCCGACCCCAGCCTCGCAACCTTGAAGATGCTCCTCGCATACCGGGTCCCGACCACCCTCTTCCTCGTGGGCAAAGCCGTGGATGAGTTCCCCGACGTCACCACGATGATCCTCCAAGGGGTCACAGAGGGCCTGTTTGAGGTAGGCGACCACAGCGCAACTCACGTGGATCTCACCGCCATCCCCGATGCCGACCTCCCCCTGCAGGTAGGTGGAGGAACAGAGGCCTTCCGCTCGGCGACCGGCGCACCGGTGACCTCATTGCTCCGGCCACCCTACGGACGGTACAACCCACACGTGGCCCAGGTGGCAGGTGACAAAGGATTCTCCCATATCATCCTCTGGGACGTCGGCGTCGCAGACTGGACGGGCGAGCCGGCGAAGGCCATCGAAGACGCCGTCGTAGCCCAAGCCCACAACGGCGCCATCGTCCTGCTGCACATGGCGGCCCCACCCGCGCCCTTACCAGAGGCCAGACGGCGAAGATGGCCGTCCTGGTCGCAGGGATCCACACCAACGCCATAGATAGCCTCAAGACACAGACCTTCTGGGATGTGATCCCCACATATGACGACCGGGGCACCATTGAACCTTATCCCTACGATTTCGTGGAAGAGGCGGCACACGCTGGACTGATGGTGGGCAGCACGGACGATCGCGGCCTACACGTCTTTAGACCCCATGAGGCCGTCACACGCCTCCAACTTGCACAAATCATGGCCCGCATGGCCCGTCAGTACAAAGGATATCCGGCCAAACTCGACGGCCCAAGAATCTCCTTCCCCGACGTCCCCGCCTACGCGGCCGCCGATGTCAACCTCGTGGCCCAGTTGGGGGTCATGGTCGGCTACTCGCCAAGCGCATTTGGCAGCAGGCAGCCGACCCAGCGTGGCCATGCAGCCCTGGTGATGAGCCGCCTTCCTACACCTACCGCGCTTCCAGCGCTCCTAGCAGGCCACCTCGGCAGCTCCGCCCGCGCCGCAGGTCGTGCTCATATCCTCGCGCCGGTTGGCACCTTCGGTCCGGCCTGCGTCCTTGACGGCCCGTGCCGAGTCTGCCTCGTCGAGACAGATGACGTCGGATTCCTGAGAAGTACGACATCCCGGGAAGATACCCGTGTCGTGGAGCTCAAAGGGCACGTAGGTAGGTACGAGAGTCTGGAAGGCGGCGACCATAGTATCGCGGTCTGGGTTACTGCGCGCCAGTTCGACCAGCCGTTCCAGCTTCACGAAGAAATCCTCCGCCGCCAGGCCTTCTCTGTCCGTGCACCCCACGTCACCATCTGAATCCGACACGGAACGCACGAAGTCGATCATGGGGTGACTCGTGGGAACCACGTGTTCGTGCAGACCCACCAACCTCTCCTCGAGCCTCTCGCCCGGACGTAGTCCGGTGAACTGGATCTCAATGTCGCTTGACCGACCGTTGGCGACGAAGTGGATCATCTTCTTGGCGATCTCGAGAATGCTCACTGGCTCGCCCATCTCCAAGACGAACACGCCGTCCCTGCTGTCGCTGTGCGTGGACAGGGCGGCCGCCTGGAGCACCAACTGCACGGCTTCCGAGATGGACATGAAGTACCGCGTCATGTTTTTGTCGGTGACCGTAACAGGGCCGCCGTTGGCTATCTGCTTCTGGAAGATAGGCAGCATGCTCCCTCGACTCCCCAGCACGTTCCCAAAACGGACCGAAGAGAAGTGGCAATCGGGATTCTCCCGCCCCACATGCTGCACGACCATCTCCGCCACCCGCTTGCTGGCGCCCATGATACTAATGGGGTCGACTGCCTTGTCGGTAGAGATGTTGACCAGGCGCTCCACCCCCACAACAGCGGAGGCCTGCGCGACGGCCAACGTCCCCAGAACGTTATTGAACACGGCCTCGTCCGGACAGATCTCCATAAACGGGACATGTTTGAAGGCGGCCGCGTGAAATACCACGTGCGGCCGATGCTCCTGAAAGACCAACTGGAGCTTCTCCATGTGCTGGATGTGAGTCGTGACCACCTCATAGTCAATAAAGCCACAGGCCCGTAGTTCTTCATGCAACGCGTAGAGACCCGACTCGTCCCGGTCGACCAATATGAGGTTCTCGGGAGCGAAAGAGGCTATCTGACGGCACAACTCCGACCCGATGGAGCCCGCAGCACCGGTCACCAGCACACGTCGCCCCTTGAGATATCCGGCGATGGCAGCCAGGTCGGTCTGTACCGGGGAGCGTCCCAGGATATCTTCTATCTTGAGTTCACGCACGTCGGCCATGCTCACCCGCCCCCCGACGAGATCCGAGACCGGGGGCAGCGTCCTCACCGGCAATTGCGTCTTCTTCAGCCGCGCGTAGATGTTCTCCATCTGCGCAGCGTCGGCGGAAGGGATGGTGATGATAAATTCTTCCACATCGTACTCTTCAGCCACTTGAGAGGCATCCGCGATGGCACCCAAGACCGGGTGCTTCGATATGCGCATGCCACGCAGCTGAGGATTGTCGTCCAACAGGCCCACTATCGTAACGCCGGCTTCCGATGTACCGTCTACCTGGCGGGCGAGGATATTGGCCGCCTCACCCGCCCCCACCAGGACGACGCGCTTGCCGTCACTGATCTGCTTGAGGCTCCGCGTCTGGAAAACGCGGCTGTAGAAGCGAACTGCCAGCATAGCCGCACCCGCGGCGGCACCCCCGACGAGCACCACAGAGGGAGGTACAAGGCGCTGCCCGCCACTGAGCCAGGCCGCATCCAGCAGCAGGAGAAGTATGACGGAGACTATCGTCGCCCTCACGATCCATACGGCCTGTGGTAGACCCACGTAGCGGTTGACAATGGAGTACACACGGAAGACCGCATTCAGACAGAGATGCAGAACTATGGCTGCCACCATGAAGATAATGAAGTGGGTCGAGTCTACATACATGCCCAGAGATGGAGCCCCCTGGGAGTAGAAGAGAAGGATGAGGTAGTAGGCAAGGAAGACAAGCACCAGATCGATGCCCGCAGCCAACAGACGGCGTCTGGTAATCCAGCCGTTAATATGACGTCTTAGCTTCTTCAAGGAAGTACGCCCCCCATAAGGCTTTGTGCTGTCGACCTCGTACGATCACCTACTAAGGGGGGACGTCGTGCTTCGACCTTCATCGTGCTCCCCCCAAGAGCAACGCCAACGTTCCCGGCTACACAGCACGGCCGGCCTTTCGGATCGACATTGCCACATACCCCTTTAGAGAGCCGAAGCGCTATCGACATCCGGCGCCCCGCATCGGCCCAATGAGATGTTCCCATATTTGCCCACTCATTACGCCTTCGCGACCGGCCGAGTCGTATACCCGTACGGGTAGCGTAGCCCACCGGCACAAGCCGCGCAATACCGCTTCTCGGTAGAAATACTCGCATACAGCACGCCCTCCTGGTACACACTTCTCGGCCCGCCCTGTTGCTTCGCACGTGTTCCGTGCAGACGGCTACTTACTCCATAAATATCGGCAGATCAGTCGCAAAGTTTACGGTTTGTCGCAGGCACTGATCCAGCGTGCGTAGAGGCCGTGCGTAAAAGCCAATAGCAAGTATATACGTAGGAATACGGCCGGTCGGAAGGGACGTAGATCGGATGTGTATGTGGAGATGAACCAAAGGAAAAAACCGGCGATCGTACATGTCGTTATGCGAACGTTTTGCACATACAGAGCATTATGAGACAGGACAAGGCTCTACGCTCTCAAGACCTTCAGGAGGTGGGGCACCATCGACGAAGAGGAGTTCGAGTGGGAGAATATTGGCACGATGGTCTGTCCTTGTTAGGAGAAGGGAACACAGGCGAGCACACACAGTAGGTAGCTAGGTGGAACGCCCCCACGAGCCCATCCGCCCCCGGTACCACTCCCACGCATCGCGCACCATCTGCCTCAGATCGTCCCTCTGTGGTCGCCAGCCCAATACCTTGGCCGCCCGCGAGCCTGAGGCGATAAGCACTGCCGGATCGCCCGGCCGCCGGGGTCCCAACATGATATCGACCTCACGGCCCGTGACTTCGGCGCAGGTACGCACCACCTCTAGGTTGGAATAGCCTCGGCCGTTGCCCAGGTTGAAGACTGCACTCTCTCCACCCCGTCCTACCCATTCCAAGCCCAGACGATGAGCCTCGGCCAGGTCGAGCACGTGGATGTAGTCGCGTACGCAGGTGCCGTCGGGCGTGGGATAGTCGCTGCCGTAGACCTCAAACTGAGTCTTGCCCACGACCATGGCCTGAAGGATGCGAGGGATGATGTGCGTCTCGGGATCGTGGGCCTCCCCCACCTCACCGCCGGGCCAGGCCCCGGCTACGTTGAAGTAGCGAAAGCGTACACTTCGCAGGCCATGGATTCGATCGTACCAGTCGAGCATCTGTTCAAACATGAGTTTGGATGCTCCATAGGCATTCACGGGAAGAAGGCGCGCATCTTCCGGGATGGGAACGATCTCGGGCTCGCCATACACAGCCGCGGTAGATGAGAATACCAGCGCGTGCACACCATGGCGCACCATGGCCTCCAGCATGACCAAGGGGGCAGCTACATTGTTCTGGAAGTAGCGGCCAGGATACTGCTGCGACTCGGCCACCTCGATGTAGCCGGCCAAGTGCATAACGGCATCAATGCCCGGCAGCACACGGTCGAGCACCTCAGCGTCGCCCACGCTGCCGACCACCAGCGTGGCCCGGGGGTCAACCGCGTTCTCGTGGCCGTTCTCCAGGGTGTCGAGCACGGTTACCTGATGGCCCGCATCTAAGAGGAGCCGGGTGGTGATGGCACCGATGTAGCCGGCACCGCCGGTGGCCAGGAGGTTCATGAGATCATCAAATCAATTCGAGGAAGGCTTTCCTGAAATCCGCCAACACCTCATCGCGATGGAGATGTCCCAACAGATTTCGACAACACTTCGGTCACCGCGCCTGATGAGCGCGACGACCTCGGGCTTGAACTCCGGGGTGAATTTCGCCCCTCCCGCATTTGAACTTCCTTCGTAAGATGACAATCTTCTCATCGGGAGTTTTGGTCATACGCATGTATCGTCGCCAGGTAGCGGCTCTCCGAGCACTTCCTCTACCACATGACAGAGCAGCGCCTCTTCCAGGACTTTCATCATTGCTTCACCCCCGCGCGTAGCAGCAACAAGCAAGCACTGGAGCAATTCATCGCGCTCCTCGGACGAGAGGGTCACGTATAGCCGCTGGAGCTCTCCTAGATTAGGCCCTGTATACACCTGCAAGCTCGCTCCCAGATAATGGCATCGCAAGTCCAGTATCCATCCAACAGGCACTGGCCAAGTCTACTATCAAGATTCATGTGGATATCGATAGACCGTAGGGTGTAACAAGGAAGACCACCAGCGTAAGTAGAGCTCCTTTCAAAGACACTCTCGGGCGCCAGTGACAATCAAAGCCATCGATCATCGTCTGGCGCCCTCTAGGTCTTCACCCACAAGCAAGGTCTACCACGCCTGGAACTTCATGGGGACCCTCTCCTCTCTGTTCGGCCTAGACACGCACCATCACGGTAGCACGTCATCCCCAAGTCATGGAGCCCCTCCAGGATGTCATTCCCTGCAACAGACGCCACTCCAGGAGCTAAGCCTGGCCCACTAAGTCCTCAAGCGCCTGTTCGAAACGAGCCATGATGGTGTCGAAAGCCAGATGCTCCTCGGCGTACGCACGCGCCGCAGCACCCAGTCGAATCCTCAATTCCTCGTCAGCGGCCAACTGCGTGACGGCACGGGCAAGCGCCTCCGCATCGCCAGGCGGCACAACCAAGCCGCGACCCTGAACCACGCACTCAATCTCCGTTCCTTCCGCACACGTGGCTACCACGGGGCGGCCGCTGGCGAGCATGCCCGCCAATTTGGAGGGCATGACCAGATCGGCAGCATTGGATTGCTGGGGAAGTAGATGTATATCAGCCGTTGCCAGCAACTTGCCAAAGTGCTCCAGCGGCTGCAAATCGAGGAAGCGCACGTTCACAAGCCCCTCGCACTGCCGCTCAAGATTAGCCCGCTCCGGCCCGTTGCCACACAACACAAAGACCAGCGAAGTATTCCCGCTCAATTGTTGCGCCGCTCGACCAATGAGTTCCAAACCCTGCTTTGTGCCCATGGTGCCCGAATAGAGGACGATGATCGCGTCGGTTGCGATACCAAGCCCATCCCGGTACACGCCGGAGTCTTGTGAGCAGACCAAACGCTTAGCGTCCACCCAGTTGGGGACAAGCATCAAGCGCTCCTTCGCCACCCCCTTCGTCCGTGCACGATCCAGCATCTTTTCGGAAATCGTCGACACCCGTTCGAACCGCCTCATCAGCCAGTTCTCCCAGGCAGCCACAGCCCACCTAATGACGCCCCCTTTGAGAAGTCCCAGCTCGAAAGCGGCGTCCAACTCGTAGTCCTGAATGTGTAGCCAGGCTTTCGCCCCACACAGACGCGCGACAAGCCAAGCCGAGGGCGCGCAGAACAGCGCCGGTTCGACCACCCAGACCACATCAGGCCTCCACAACGCATGGCGCAGCATCACTGGGAAGCTGGTGGTCACGAAACTGGCCAGGTGCACCAGTCGCCTGAGACCCCCCGGCTTGTCCGGAACCCAGAGAGGACAGCGCCATATGTGGGCACCCCACCACCTCTCAACCGTATAACATCTACTGCGATAGCCATCGCCGATTTTCCATTCTGGATAGTACGGAGGGGCAGTTACTACCCGCACCTCATGACCGCGGGCTGCGAGCCACTCAGCCATCTCACCCGTGTACTTGCCGACGCCGGTGAGTTCAGGCGCGAAGTTTATGCCGTGGAGAAGAATCTTCACCCCGTGGCCAGCCTCCCTGTCGCTCAAGCTCACGGGTCTTGAGAACAATGAAGTGCTCATAGATAGCCTGCAGAGTGGCGTAGGTAAGTCCAGCCCGCCCATCTAGAAAGCCCCGTTTGCCCACGTAGAGAATCAAGAACCTCAGCAGAGGCCGCAGAGGCATACGATAGAACACCTCTTTCTGGTGATAGCGGCGCTCGTGGAAGTCAGAGCCGGTAAGAGCCTTCGTGAGGCTGACAAACCCACAGGAGCTGCGTTTCTTGATAATCTCCTGGGCCTCAAGCGTACTATAGTGATTATGCTTGCCGATCCACTCCGCAAATCCCTTGCTGAACGGGTAGTGGTCAAAGTAGCCTTGCAACTCACCAGTGGACCCGTGCACAACAGTGATTGGGTTGATAAGTCGCTCATAATGAATTTGGTCAGGCCGAAAGAGACGCAGATAGTAGGGTGTAGCCTGGACATGCCTGAGCCATCGCCCTAGCAGGAAATCACGACGGCGAATACGATAAGCGGAGTGTGAACCGGCTTTGATAACTTCGTTGATTTCCGCCGCCAATGCCGGATTGGAACGCTCGTCGGCATCGAGTTGCAGTACCCAAGGATGGGCAAAAGGTATGTTCTGCAATCCCCAGTTACGATGTGCAGCTTCGTCACCCCCGAAAGCAATGCCGCCCTCATAACCCTTCTGGGTGATCTTCGCCCCATACTGCTGGGCGATGGCAACCGTAGAATCCGTGCTCATCGTGTCATACACATGGATATCATCCGACCATGAAACGCTTTCCAGACAGGCAGGAAGGTTCTGCTCTTCGTCCTTCGTGAGGATGAGAATAGATACGGATACGGACGAACTCATACTCACCACTACATGGCCCTCCCCACTATAATCATGCTCTTCCACAACCATGGAACGCGGCCCACACCATAAAACGCAACCACAGAAAATCCGGTCTGCTCAAGCAAATAACTAAGCGTCCTTCGGCTCCAGAATTTAATATGACCTCCATGCCACAGCGGTGTATGATGCGAATCCCATTTCCCAAAGATAGACAACGCCAGATTCTTCAGATAGCCATGGTAAGGTGTAGAGACAATGAGATAGCCCCCATCATTGAGGAGCTCCCTTGCGAATATTGGCAGAAGATGCGGAGAATATAGATGCTCAACAACTTCAGTGGAAACCACAGCATCGAAAGCTCCACCCTCGGCTTTGAGCACAATCTGGGCATCATCTTGGACTCCGAGGTTGTGGAAACTTATTCCCGGATATTGCTTACGACTTATTTCAACACCCTCCCCATCAGGCTCGACTCCCACCACATCCCACCCGGCGTCATACAAGTTGCCCGCAAGAGATCCGTTGCCTGAACCTAAATCGCAGACTCGCTGCACCCCCAACGCGCGAAGGATTTCGATAACTTTCGGTTGGACATAGCTGCACGAGTCGGGTTCAAGCGCCGATTCCCAGCCATACTGATTGGAATCAATATTCGTGGAGTCAGCCGGTGCACTCACTGCACACCGTCCACTCGATGGGTCTCCTGCCTAGGCCCTACCTCAACACAAGGATTGCCCGCATACACTGTCCAGGGTGTTGGTAAACTCTTGACGACCACCGATCTTGCTCCAACCACCGCACCCTCAGGAATCACGACTCCTGGGTGGATGAATGCCTCAGCGCATATCCACGCTCGCGCGCCAATCTCAATTGGCTTAACTACAAGCTGAAAGTTGGCGCTGTTGTAGTCGTGTGTACCTCCGCAGAGATGGGCGCCTTGAGAAATCACGGCATAGTCACCGATCACAATTCGATCCATGCTATAAAGGATGGCCCCGTCGGCAACACCAACGTGTGCACCAAGCTCCAGATTCCATGGAGCCCAAACCCTGGCCGCAGGATAGACATGGCAGCCCTTGCCCAACCGGGCGCCAAACAGGCGGAGCAGGAAGGAGCGCCAGCCATGACAATGCCGCGGACTGGGTCGGAACCCCACGATGTACAGAAGATTCCATAATTGTCGGCGCAGGCGGTGGCCGAACCCGAAGCACGGCTCGGTGAATGGATCATTACCCTCGATGACCACTAGATGTTCTCCTGGATAATTTCCACCAGCCGCTCCGCCGCCCGTTGAATATGAAACCGGGACAAGAAACAGTTCTGGGCTCGTAGGGACATCTCCACATAGTCGTCAGCATCCATCGCCAGCCAACGCCGCAGATTCCTGGCAGTGCCGTCGACAGTGTCCTCGTCAACAAACCCGGCACTGTCCATCTCAATCTCTCGCCATATGTTAACCTTGTTGCTGATCAGCACGGGCTTGCCGCATGCGAGCGCCTCAGCGACCACGATGCCGAAGTTCTCCTGATGAGACGGCAGGCAGAACACCTCTGCAGCTCGGAATGCAGCCCACTTCATGTCATCTTGCAGCATGCCAGGCCAGGTTACTCGTTCGCCGATGCCCAACCGCTGAGCCTGCGCCTGCAACGAAGCCGACCAACCGGTCTGGTCCGGACCCGCCATCACAAGGTGTAGGCGCTCATCAGCGGTGGCCACCTGAGCAAAAGCGTCGAGCAATAGGTCGCAGCCCTTTTTCTCATGAATCCGGCTCAGGAAAAGGATGATCCGTTTACCCCACAAGTGAGGATGAGCCCCCAGAAAAGCTGCCACTCCTACATCTGGTGGTAGAGCAGTACCATAGCTCGTCACGGCTTCGCTTGCTTTGTAGAGCCAAAACGACCTACGAGCGAGTTGGCGTTCTTCCTCGCAAGTGAATATAACTGCTCGTGCGTCTCGCAGTACACGGTAGTCTGCCCAAGGCCAGTACAGCCACTTCTTGAGATGCTTAACAGGGTACTTCTCTTTGAACCACGGATCCAGCATACCGTGGGTGAACACAAAGTATGGTGTATCCGCCTTGCGAAGAGCGAGCCAGGCAGCAAAAGCATGATACTGCCAGATGCCGTGGACAATCACCGCATCGTAGTAACCCATGTTATTGCGAAGCCATGGCAGTAGCTTGGGCGCATACCCGTATTTCGTCTTACCTGGCCCAAGCAAGTGAGCAGGCGGCCAGCCACAAGCCACCCAGGCAACGGCTGGTGGATCGCATGAGGCTATCTCAATCTGAACACCCATATCCCGCAAGATCGGGTGTCGCTGCAAGATTGCCTCAATCGGGCCGCCTCCTTGCGGATTCGTCGATGAAATCAGGTGGAGAAACCTCAAGCCTGCCGTCCTGATGAACCGCCCCGGCTTCAATAGAGACTCATTTGTTTGAGTCCCACCTCTTCAGCCAGGACTTCTCCACGATAGAACATCTCTTCCAGTTCCGCCGGAGGGATGTGGCCGATAGACCCAAAGAGCCAGAGATGGTTGAACCAGTCCACCCATTCCAGGGTGGCGTATTCCACGTCGTCTAAGTTCTTCCAGGGTCCTTTCTTTTGGATGAGCTCGGTCTTGTAGAGACCGATGATGGACTCGGCCAGGGCGTTGTCATAGCTGTCGTCTCGACTCCCCACCGAGGTGACACAGCCGGCCTCAGCCAGGCGCTCGGTGTAGCGGATGGAGAGGTATTGTACGCCGCAGTCTGAATGATGAATCACACGTATCACATCCTCTTTCCGACGCGTCCAGAGGGCCATCTCCACGGCGTCAAGAGCAAGATCGGTTCTGAGGGTCGTCGAGGTCTGCCGGCCGAGGATACGCCGGGAGAAGGTGTCTTGCGACAAACGCGACATACGTCATGCCGGCCCAGGTTCTCACATACGTGAGATCAGCCACCCACAGGCGGTTGGGAGTACTCGTGGTGAACCGGCGATCGACGAGATCAGCCGGGCGGGATGAAGAGGTATCCGGCTTAGTGGTCTTCCAGGTCTTGCCGCGGACGACACCTTTAAGACCCAGCCTGCGCATGAGGCGGGCAACCGTGCACCTGGCTGCAAGCCTGCCTTCTCGCTTCAGCTGCTTCCAGACCTTGCGTACACCGTAGATGCCGTAGTTCTCGTCGTAGATACGCCGGATGTTCTTCTCAAGCTCCTGGTCAAAGAGCTCACGAGTCGCCGGTGGACGGGACTTACTCGCATAGTAGGTGGAAGGGGCGATGGGTACGACGGCACACATGGGCTCGACCCCGAACATCTCCTTACGTGCGTCGATGAACCGGGTCATCTCTTCTGTGTGCGGTCGAGCTCCGCTCCGAAGAAAGCGGCTGCTGCTTTCAGGATCTCCGTTTGCCCGGCGAAGCTCCTTGTTCTCTTTTTCGAGCTCTTTGAGGCGCTCACGCCCGCTGGTGGTAAGACCGGGGCGCCGACCTTCATCGATCTCAGCCCTTCTCACCCACTTCCTCAAAGTCTCAGGTGTCATCCCCAGCTTGGATGCTACCGAACTGATGGCCGCCCAGTGGGAGCTATATTCGTCCTGGTGCTCGAACACCATGTGCACGGCCCGTTCCCTCATCTCCTGTGGATATCTCGTCTGTCTGTCCATGCTCCAGTCCTCTTAAGAGTTGGAACCTCCAGGAAAGCCGGGGCGGTTCAACTCTCGACCTTCGAACCGCTGTGAACGAGGACACCGTTCTGCTGTAGAATTGACAAGAACGACATCGGGGTCGATTTTGGAGAGAACCGAGGCAATCAATTCAAGCTTCCTTGCGGCAACCAGGTGAGGATCGCTGATCGCCCCGGGGGCGAATACGGTGCGATTGCGGCTATCACGCTAGAATCTCACTAGCTGCTTCGCTGATAGCATTCTCGTAAGTCGACCACGTGAGTTCACCAGCGAATGCTCTCGCCTCCGCCCCCCACCGTGGCCAACAGTGCATCTCTCTGAACGCATTGACCAGTGCTTCGGTGAGCGACTCAACAGTATCTGCCACCTCATAGCCCATGTCTCCATGGACGAAACCATCAATACCGCAGTAGCGGGTGACTATCATGGGAAGACCGGCATGCATAGCCTCAAGGCAAGCCAACGAGAGGCTTTCGGATAGAGACGGCATCACGAAGATCGCGGCGCGTCTGTACAATGCCTGGACCCTAAGGTGGGGAACATTCCCGTGTTCCACTGAGATGCCGGACGGCAAAACCAAATTGTCATAGAGCTCTTTGATAGGAGAATCCATGCTGCCAAGGATAATCACTCTCATCTTTTTTGGGGAGGTTAGATTTAACAAGACTGCGCCGCACTCTCGTAGGGCATGGCACAGTAGGTGCCCTCCTTTTCTCACGGAGTGCGCTCGCGCCAACACCACAACCTCCTCGGGGTCGTCAACTCGTTCGTGGCAGAACTGTGAGCTATCGGCTCCATAGGGAATGATTCGTAGCTTGGCAGAACGCGATATCTGGTTGCGGACCCCATCGAGGCAGTAGGTCGATGGAAGTGTCACTAGATCTGCTTGCTCAACGATTCTCTGATTATGGGATTCGTCATGACTCCAGGAACTTGGCAGACCATGGTCTCTCTCATGTTGAGCGATCCTCGCCGCAGTCTCAGCCGATTGATTGGAAATCTGATCCGACCAAATTCTCCATCCTCGTGCACGTGCAGCTTCGACCGTTTTCGGCATATAGTCCTGCAGCGTGACCAGAACTTTCGCATTGAGACTTTGCCTGAGGATACAGCCAGCCACATAGGAGTCGAATTTGGCGTTGAAACCCCGCCCTCTCACCTGGAAGTCCCACATCTTTCGCAGTTGCCACAGAAATGGTGAGACCACTGCTGCGCGGGACAAGTCTGGGTGATAGTAACCACTCGCCTTCGTACCTACGTCGCCAGGCACCATTGAGATGAGCCTCCCTAGCCCAACCCGGTAAAAAGGTGTGATATAACGAACTGACGCACCACTTCGAACGCAGCCTGCTACGAGATGGAGAGCGTGGTGCTTCCCAGGGTGTGCTACCAGAATGTCATCCTGCACCATCGAACCCCCGACTTCCTGTCCGGCCATCTTGGGATGTCCAAGCCACCTCGTTGACTGCCCAGGCAACCTCCGCCGGAGCGGCCTTTTGCCCACGGCCCAGGAGCTCCAGTGCTGTAGTGGTTGATCTAGTCCGTATACTGGCATGAGAAAGCCTACCCAGACTTACGGCAAAGGCTATCATGAGAAAGTACTGCTCGAACAAGTTGCCGACGAACAGTGCAACAGCCATCAAGAACACCAACAAGACAAATTGCTGTCTGGTCTGGCCCGATAATCTAGTTCCTATGGAGACGACAAACGCAACCCAACCGAACCAGAAAACGATGGAACCAAGCAGTCCAAACTGAAAGAATGCCGTCAACAGCGAGTTATCTACAAGAATGTTGAAGCGATAGAGAGACGGGGGGGTTCCACTAGCCAACACTTGACCTACCGCTGTATTGGTACCGACACCAAGACCACGCCCAATGAGCAATTCCCCCATATGACCTTCCGACAACATCCGCACTGTCTCAACAAACGTACTCGCTCGTCCGCCACTTTGGAACTGTTGCGTAATCGCATCGCCACGGTTGACTTGTTCGATAATTGCTTGATAGGAAACGAAGAGCAGACACACGGCCAGCGGCAAGAAGATGAACTTGATGGCTCGCCGCAACCTTGGCTTAATCCGGCCCAATAGCTCCCAGAACACGGCTGCAATGAGCAGAATAATAGCCAAAGCCGCGAAGCGGGTTCCGCTCGACAGTGCCAAAAATAAGCACCATCCCGCGATGAGCACCCGCCTCTTCCACCCAAGGTCAGGCGCCAGCCAAGCCAGAAGAGCGACTCCCATGGCGAAGAATCCAGCAATTCCCGCTTGCCCGAATACGCCAGTCAATCTGGAGCTGCCAATGGCAAAACCAAGGAAAGTTGACCAATGCCGCGTCTGGAGAAGCACGAAGACAGTATTGACGGCCAGAACCATCAGCAAGAGCCAGAACAAGTTGCTCCGGTCATGCCGATTGGAAGACAAGGCAGAGTAGAGAATGAATAGACCAAACGAGGCATGCAAGAGCATAATCCAGCGAAGGCCATATGGCAGGAAGAACAACGGACTGTACCCTAGTAGGAAGGGGACCATACCGAGGCACATGACAATAACAAGCCACACTGAATAGCGACGTACCAAACGAGTCTGCCAGGCTCGCAGAGGCACCCTCGGAAGAGCGGCCACCCAGCCGATTGAAAATATCAGGAGCAGAACATCTTTCGCGTATCGCGTCACGCCGCTAGACATAAGTAAGTCGCTTTCAACACTCCACAGTGCCGCCTGACCTGAAGCTGTCAGCAAATAAGCCACCTGGGCATACTGAATCATGCTCGCCAGAATGAAAACAACAATGATTACATCAAGTCGCAGCAAGCGCTTCATCACACACCGGAACCCATCACGTTCGCAATTCCTTCCCCGCAGTCAGGATCAATTGGATGCCGCAACTAGGAGTCACTGACTCAGTCTCGCGCACCCCCAGTGATACAACGATCCCTGCGGCACTCCCCACAACTATCGCGCCAACTAGAACGTCTTTGGTCACGACAGAATTAGCCCCGATGATTGCACGGGCACCAATCGTGACTCCCTTCAGGGCAACAGCATTCTGTGCTGCTCCCCCCAAATCAAGCCACCAACTGCAGGTGTTGACGCTCACGATATTGTCATGGACTTAGGTAACCAAGGCTCTGATGGAGTCGTTCCTCATTATAGTGGTCGATCCAATGGCCGACCGCCTGCCGGGCTTCAGCGAAACTCCTGAAATTGTGCTGCCAGACGTACTCTTCTTTCAAGCTGCGGAAGAAGCGCTCGATCACTCTGTTCTGCCTCTTTGGGCCGTCCCCGAAGAGAGAACTCATATCCCACGATCTCACGGTCATGACAGTCGATGGCGGCGACCAGATGCCCCCGGCCGTCTCTTCCACAGTCGATATGGGTGACATCGACGGCCCACCGTTTATCAGATCGAGCGGTGATGGAGATGCTTCAAGATGCTCAATACCAACGCCGCTCTCCTCTTTGCCGCCCACCGCCGGACGTTCTCGGGGATCTCTTTGGACAGGTCTGCCACCTCCTGGTCTCATCCGACCATATGTCTTAAGGGTGGCTTTGGTTCGGAGGGGGACAGGATAGTTCACTCCAATTCACATCCCACCCTGAACGCAAACCGGCTCGCACGCAGATTGCATGTCCGTTGTGGCAACAGGTGCTGCGTGAAAGAGCCGCAATGCAGACGCCCGATGCGGAAAAGCAGTCACCGATTATCACTAATGACCGCAGTGTAGCTGCCTCCACAATGCAAGGTCAAGCCAATCCTATTGGGCTCCTCAAGCGTAAAGATACCAGTACACAATCGTTTCCCGTAACTATCTTCCCTTAGCCCCCGAATGCTGACCGGCCCACGAAGGTCAACCGATCGCCGATATTCACTCCCACGGCAAACCGACAAAAGGCACATATAGCACGGTAAGCACTCTCCGCCACAGCGCTGCCAGCAGCCTGCCTTGGCTGACGCCCGAGGAAGAACCTCCCTGAAGCACCAGTACCTCTATGCATCTCTCGCAAACCTTACTTTGAAACGGCGAAGTCGACGAACAACTCCACGACCCGCAAGCAAGGGGAACATGGCCAGTGAAAGAGCGAAGTTAGGGAGTCTGTCCTGAGTCAGGACCATGGCCTGCCGCACTGCAACAACCAGGACAAATGCATCAACAATAATTAGTGCACCCCCTATGCCCGCTAGGCCCCAAACATGTGCAAGCCCCACAGCCAAGGCAACAGCTGCTGATGTGCCGAGTAAGTACGCCGAAGCGACGGTCTGATGACGATTGACTGCAATCGATGCGATTGAGCTCGCCGACCAGAGAGAGTTGGTCAACACTACCCCACCAAGAACCAGGAAGAGGGTCGAATCAAACACGATGCCCCCGCGACTCCAAACCCGCATGATGGGCTCTCCTGCGACAAAGAACACAACCAGGCTCACAAAAACAATCCAAATAGAACTGCCGACAGCCAGCCGATGAAGACGCCTGGCTTTTGCCGTCTCTCCCTTTCCGAACGAGATACTAAGCTCAGGCCAGAAGGATTGGTTGATCATGCCCATCATCTGAAACGGGATCCGGGTCATCGTCCGGTGGGTTGAAAAAACAGGTACAAGCATCGCCCCCATAGTCCATCCGACCACCAATGTGAATCCTTGTATGCTAAGAGCATTGCCCAAAGGAAACGCCATGAAGGCTAGCGCGGGACGCAACAGGCGCTTGATTTCGCTTCGTGAGCAATGCTTAAGTCCCAAGGTGATCCAGGGGCTACACCGCCTAAGGTCCCCGATAAGAACGCCCGTTCCGATTACCCTTGTAGCGAGAACCACAATCGCCGCTGCCACGAACCCTCCACCAAAAGCTAGAATACATGCTGTCGCCGCGAATTCCCCCAATCGCAGCGTGTGATAGCCAAAAATCCCCCGCGCGAAGTTGCCCTCGCATCGGTAACCTGCGTTGACAAGAGCGCCTACTAGCCCGATGATCACTTGGGCCCACAGTAGCGCTACCACAACGGCCACTTGCCAACTGTCTGTTAGCGGTGTCGGGAGAAACCCGGGTCCAACCTGGAGCAGGATGATGACCACAACAGCCAAGCCCGAAGCAGCACTTGCGAGCAAAATCACTACTAGGGTGCTGTGGAGGGTCTTGAGTGCTTTGTCTCTTCGCCCCTGCGCTACACTCATCGTCATGTCGTTAGCGGCGACACTGGCAAACCCGAAGTCACTCATCGATATGTACGAGGAAATGGCCGACAGCATCAACCATTCACCGTAGCGGTCCACCCCCCAGAAGTAGATGAACAGCGGCACCCCAGCCAGCTGCACGAGAACAGTGACCACCTGACCGAAACTGGTCGCATATAAGCTGCGAACTATGCGCGTCCTTGTGCTCAATGAAAGCTCTCAGGCATCAGGAGGCCAGGAGCCCTACGGGAGCAGGACACGGGCTCCGATCTGAGCCATATATGCCGAGGATCGTTCTCGCTTTGCTAAGTCCCTCATCTGCTCTGCGAACCCCAGACACCGGCTGCAGTGCTCAGCTCGAGAGTGAAACCTGCCCCGTGTAGCCAGGATTCCCCAGACAACACATCCTCCGTTCGCGCCACTTAGGAGACGGGCCAACACAACTGTGACTGCAAACTGCATGGCCGCACCCCCGAAGATGGAGACACTACTGCGCCATATACCGCTTGAGATAGTGGCCCCTGTCAGCCCATTCTGCTGCCCGTAACTAGATCGAACGTACCTTCGTCGCTGTCCTACCGCTGGTTTCCCGACTGATTTTCGCAACTTATCAGTGTCATCTCGCCATCTATCTAGATGTCTCAAGACTACGCAGCCGGTCGAATAGATCCTCGTCGTTTCTATGAAAACAGCACACGTCGAAATAGGAGACAGCCATTCCGTTAGCACGGTTCGAGCGCAAATAGGAATTCAACTCGGCAAAAGTCTGAGGTATGGTGGTCGATAGCAGGAAGTTACCAAAGTTATCGTAGATGACGAAGTATACGTAACCGATTGCCGTGAGTTTCTCGATTGTCTTTTGGCTGTTCTCTTCATCACCACGGCTAAAGCCCGTGTCATATTCAAAGAAGAGAACAGGGCGAGCCGTCGCCAGATAGCTGATAGACGACATGATGATTTGAAAATCAAAGCCGTCAGTATCGATTTTTAGGAGACGCGCCCGACGAAACGCGGGATGCGAATCAACTATGGACGCCAAATCCCTCATCTTGCAGCCCACGCCGTCGTTATTGACAGCAGATACCACTGAGGATGTGCCGTACTTTGTGGCCACGGCCGCCAGATCAACGCCACACTCAGGGGGACCGACGAAACAATTAAGGACTTTGATGTGACAACCTAGACGCCGAGCATTCTCGTGGAGATAAGGAATAAACCGACTGTTGCCCTCGATAGCCAATACGGGAATATCCTCGTAAGCGCAAATGATTGCAGCCGTGTCGCCCACATTGGCTCCAATGTCAATGGCCGCCATGTCCGGGTATTTCTCGCGAACAATAAAGGCAATGTCCCCTAGCGCCTGATCGTATCTGCGCCACCGGATTCGAATATGCATCAGAGCATGATCGCCGGGTAGAACCACTTTATGTCTTCCCAGCCGATACTCCACACCCCTAGCCCCCAAGGGGGGAATCAGTCTGCAGACCTCTCTGCGTAGGCGTAGGTACTTAATAGCACTCCTTCGCCTGACAAGTGAAAATACCCGACTAACAATCATAAGCCAGATTCCTGCGTTGTTTGAACGAATCTCAACCGGGCTACAAACGGACTGCCGAGCGCCTCCCTCAAATCCCCTCTCACCATCTCCGCAGTAAGCTCCTCCAGCGTCACGGTCGGCGTCCATCCCAGCACAGTCCGCGCCTTAGACGCATCCCCCAGCAACGCGAACAGTTCTGTAGGCCGGTAATACCTCTCGTCCACCCGCACCAGCACTCGCCCTGGCACGATGGCACTATTGAGACCCTTCTCCAGTCCCGGCCTAGACCCGTTCTGGGCTGCGGCCAGTCGATCGGCGTCGATCTCATCGACCACTCCGATCTCATTGAGCCCTTCACCCTCCCAGCGCAGGTGGATGCCCACTTCAGCGAACGCCCGCTCGGTAAACTCCCGCACCGTGTGTTGCTCGCCGGTGGCGATAACGTAGTCGCCCGGCTCGTCCTGCTGCAGCATAAGCCACATAGCCCGCACGTAATCGCGCGCATGGCCCCAGTCGCGCTTAGAATCGAGTGAGCCCAGGTACAGGCACTCCTCCAAGCCCAGAGCGATACGGGCTACGGCTCGGGTGATCTTGCGGGTGACGAAGGTCTCACCGCGCACCGGGCTCTCGTGATTGAAGAGAATGCCGTTGGAAGCGTGCATGCCGTAGGCATCGCGGTAGTTACGTGTGATCCAATAGGCGTAGAGCTTTGCCGCCGCGTATGGGCTACAGGGGGCCATGGGTGTGTTCTCGTTCTGGGGCGACTCGGGCGCGTTGCCGAAGAGCTCCGAGGTAGAGGCCTGATAGAAGCGGCAGCACTTCTCCATTCCTAGGATGCGCATCGCCTCCAGCAACCGCAGGGTACCGAGGGCGTCGGAGTTGGCCGTGTATTCCGGCGTCTCGAAGCTCACCTGCACGTGCGACTGAGCAGCCAGGTTGTAGATCTCGTCCGGCTGCGTCTCTTGTACGATGCGGATGAGGTTGGTGGCGTCGGTGAGGTCGCCGTAGTGGAGAAAGTAGCGCACGTCAGGCAGATGAGGGTCTTGATACAGATGATCCACCCGGTCGGTATTGATGAGACTGGCCCGGCGCTTGATACCGTGCACCGTATAGCCCTTACCCAGCAGAAACTCGGCCAGATAAGCGCCGTCTTGGCCGGTGGCGCCCGTGATGAGGGCCGTCTTGGTCATGTACGGTCTTCTCCTCTTGCGTCGCCCCGCACATCTGCAGTGCGGAGGTACCAGTCGTAGGTGTGTCTGAGGCCCTCTTCCAGCCCCATACGCGGCTTCCACCCCAGAGCACGGATGCGGCTCACATCGAGCAGTTTCTGCGGAGTGCCGTCGGGCTTATCCGTGTCCCAGGTAATGGGCCCCTCGTAACCGACAACCCTGCACACCATCTCAGCCAACTCGGCTATGGTGCAGTCTTCGCCCGTGCCGATGTTTATAAGGCCGTCAGGGACATGCGACCAGTCCCCACCTTCCAGGAGCATGCATACGGCGGCTGCCAGATCGTCCACGTGCAGCAGCTCGCGACGCGGCGTGCCCGTACCCCAGAGAACCACGGGACCGGCCATAGAAGCCTCCCCTGCTCCGGCCTTTGTGGCCACCTTGGCCTCATGGAACTTCCTAATGAGTGCCGGCACCAGGTGACTGGTCTCCAGGTCGAAGTTGTCCCCCGGACCATACAGATTCGTGGGCATGAGCGAGAGATAACTCGTGCCGTACTGGCGATTGAGACTGCGGCACAGCTCGATGCCTGCGATCTTGGCCACGGCGTAGGGGCGGTTGGTCTCTTCCAGTGGGCCGGTGAGGAGGTGTTCCTCTTTGAGCGGCTGAGGGGCCAACCGCGGATAGATACAGGAGCTCCCCAGGAATATCAGACGATGGACCCCCATCTGGAAGGCCTCGTGGATAGTATTGAGCTCAATGGCCAGATTCTCCTGCACGAACTCGTACGGGTAGGTCTGATTGGCCATGATGCCGCCCACCCGAGCCGCAGCCAGGATGACCACGTCGGGATGCTCTCGGGCAAAAAGATCGCGTGTCTGGACCTGGTCGGTGAGATCCACCTGAGCATGTGTTGGAGCCACAATACGCCGGTATCCGCGGGTCTGCAGTGTGCGTAGGATGGCCCCTCCGACGAGACCCGTCCCGCCCACGAGCAGTATTTTCGCGTCCGACTCTATTGGAATGACCTCGACCACCTCAGATGGTGTCTCGGATGGTATCGTCAGGAGTGCCCTACAGTAAAAATTCTCGCACTGCCGGGGTTCTTTTATACCACACCGCCCAATCTGCAACAATAAATCATCGGATGACGCGGCCCGGTGTCCGCGCTCCGCCGCCCAGATCAGCACGTCGACCGCCTAAACGATCTGGACCTATTTCTCTAGACTCGGTACCCTATGGCGATCCTTATTTGGAGGTGTCTATGCCCGAAACCGTGCGTCTACTCATCAACCGGGGTCCCATCGACCCTGCTCTCACCATCCGCATCCTCGAGCAGCTCCTCAAGACCCTTGAATTCACACACTGGCGGGGGCTCGTCTACGGCACCATACGGCCTGAGACCATCGAGATCACCACGGATGAGGAAGTGATGCACGCCGGTTTCGCCACCCAGGCATCTGCGGGGCCAGTAAATATCGCTACCGACACCGATGCCACAGCCTATCTGCCTCCTGAACACCAAGCCGGTGAACCAGCCGACCGTCGCAGCGATCTTTTCGCCATGGGAGTGGTGGCCTACGAGATGTTCACGGGCAGGCTTCCTTTCCCGGCCGGAGGAGCCCCCGAGCAGGCGACCCCTCTCACCATCCCCGAGGCCACCATGGCCCTGCTGCCCGCCCACATCCCACCGGCCCTAACGAGGGCACTGGCCAAGGACCCGGAGGATCGTTTCCTCACCGCCATAAGCTTCCTTGAGGCGCTCCAGGGAATGTCAGCAGCCACCGACCCAAGCGTCGACACCGACGCCGGCGTCGACGACACCCCGCCGAAAGAACCGGCCCTGTCCGCCTCCGACCCGCGGGCCGACCGGAACTCCGGCCGCAGACGTACGTGGATCATCGGAGTTTCCGCGCTTGTGGTAGTGGTTGTGATCGCCGCAGCTACATGGATAATCCTCACTACCGGCGATAACAAGGGATCCGCCGCCTCCATCCCCGAAACCGTTAATGCCGTAGCCCCCACAGGAGACTCCAACACCGCCGCCACACCGAGCACGACCCCGCTCCCCACCGCGCCTACAACTACCGCCGCAGTCACCTCGACCACGAGCACCACGATACTCCACGCCCGCTACGAAGAGACGGAGCTGTACGTGCTCCACACCGGTGTCTGGAAAACCACCACCGATGCCGCTGCCTCGGGAGGCAGCTTCCGTTTCGCGAACTCTGCCCAGTGCTCGGTCACGGTCACCTTCGTGGGCACCCACCTGGCCTGGATCGCCAAGAAGTCACCAGTCTACGGTAACGCCGAAATCACCTTGGACGGCAAGAGTCTGGGCACCATCGATCTGTACAGCCAGACTACCAAATGGCAGGAGAAGGTGTGGGGAACGGGCACACTCAAACCCGGGATCCACACGGTGACCATTGCCTGGACGGGGACGAAGAACAACGCCTCTACCGGCACCTACATCAGCGTGGATGCCTTCGAAGTGACGGGGTCATTACTTCAGTCGAGCGAACCCTAGCAGACTTCCAATCGCCCGTAGTCGTCTTCCAGACGCACGATGTCGTCTTCGCCCAGGTAGTCGCCTACCTGCACCTCGATGATCTCAAGCGGCTCTCTGCCTGGATTGGCCAGGCGGTGAGGAGTGCCCGCCGGCACGTACGTTGACTGATCCTCGCCCAGGCGAAAGACCTCATCTCCCCGGGTGACCTCGGCCACACCATGCACGACGACCCAGTGCTCCGCCCGATGTCGATGGAGCTGTAGGCTGAGGCTGGCCCCCGGCGCCACCACGATACGCTTCACCTGGAAGCGTTCGCCACTGTCGATGGAATCAAAGCGGCCCCAGGGGCGGTGAACGCGACGGTGATAGGTGGTGAGCCGCTTGTTGTGATCGTGCACACGGGCCACCAGCTTCTTCAAATCATGAGTCCGATCCCGCGCAGCCACCAGCAGAGCATCGGCTGTATCAACCACCACGAGGTCGTCCGCGCCCAGCACGGTCACCAAGCGGGAGTCGGCATGCACCAGCGTGTTATGGGTGTCTTCGAGGATCACGTCACCCCGAGCAACGTTCCCCGATTCATCCTGCATCGACACGTTCCGCAGAGCTTCCCAGGCCCCCACGTCCGACCAACCGGCGGCCAGAGGCACCACCACGGCCTCGCCTGCGGGCAGCTTTTCCATGACCGCATAGTCGATGGAGTCGGACACGCAGGCGCCGAAGGCTTCCCTGTCCAAGTGCGTGAAGCAGCCTTCGTCCCTTCTCCCGGCCACGGCGGCCCGACAGGCGACGCCTATCTCGGGAGAATATCGATTGAGAGCCTCCAGCCACACAGAGCGCTTCATCATGAAGATGCCGCTGTTCCACAGATAATCACCCTCAGTCAGGTAGCGTGTAGCTACCGCAGCGTCGGGCTTCTCGGTGAACCCGGCCAAGAGGCGCGCCGTCGCTGCACACGGCGCCGACTCCCCCACCCGGATGTAGCCGTAGCCCGTCTCCGGCCGGTCGGGCACGATGCCGAAGGTGACCATCATCCCCGCCTCCGCCTGCTCGGCTCCCTCGGCCACGGCGGCGTGAAAAGCCGGGACATCGGCGATGAGATGGTCAGAGGCCATGACGAGCAAGATAGGATCGTCATTTGATTCGGCCAGAATCAACGCGGCCAGCGTCACGGCCGGGGCGGTATTGCGCCCCACAGGTTCCAGCACGATGCGGGGGTTGACATCATCGATCTCGCGCAGCTGGTCGGCCACCACGAACCTGTACTCTTCGTTCGTAACCACCACCGGCTGCGTGGCGATGGGCGCGGCGGCAAAGCCGCGCAGCCGCATCTCGGTCTCCTGCAACAGTGAATGATGAGACCCCGTCAAGGCCAGCAATTGCTTGGGGTGGCTCTGTCGAGAGGCCGGCCACAGACGAGTCCCGGAACCTCCGGCCAGGATCACGGGCTGGATGATCACCCTCTCCTCCTTTGATACATGGATCATCGATCGTCGCATCGGCGAACCATTGGTGTAGCGCCAGAACACCATCGAGAAGATGTCACTGAGAACGATGTGCAGCTCGGTCTGACAAAGCCGGCGAAGGGACTCGAACCCCCAACCTGCTGATTACAAATCAGCTGCTCTACCAATTGAGCTACACCGGCCCGAGGTGCGGGACACCCGCGGAGAGACCGCCACCACACCATCGCGTCGCGCGTCCGCGTCAACAGATTGTAGCGCGAAGGGGACTCTCGCGTAGTCAGCACATAGACGCACCCGCACGTGTTTCGCACCACCCCGCACGGTTTTCGCTGTGCGGCGGCCTCTACCTGCTTTGCAGATGCGCAGTGACCTTGCGCTTGACACGCTGCAGAGCATTATCGACCGTCTTGGTATCGTGACCGATCGCGGCGGCGATTTCCTCGTAGGAGTTACCCTCCAGATAATACTTGAGTACTTGGGATTCCAAGGAACTGAGCCGGCTCGTCAGACAGCTGGTGAGACTCGTCACCTCCTCCGAACTGATGACCTGCTGTACTGGGTCGCTGGTGCGGCCCGAAGGGAGCACGTCGGCCAGGGTCCGCGCGTCGGCGTCGCTGCTCCACGGTGAGTAACTGAAACTGATGTACGTATTGAGCGGCGCATGTTTGCGCCGGGACGCCGTCTTGATGGCCGTGATGATCTGCCGGGTAACACACAACTCAGCGAAGCCACGGAAGCTCGTGCTGCGGTCGTGTTCGAAATCACGGATGGCCTTAAAGAGACCGACGTAGCCCTCTTGGATGAGATCGTCGCCGTCGCCGCCGGCCAGGAAGTAGGAGTTGGCCTTCAGGCGCACGAAGCGACGGTAGCGAACAAAGATCTCCCGGGTCGCCTCATCATCTCCGTCCTTTGCCCGCGCCACCAGTTCTTCATCCAGCCACCCGCCTGCGAATCTCGGCACCCGCGCCGGTCTCGCCACCTGTCAGCCTCCCACGTCACTGTGAACTTCGCACCGCGTCTCCGGATCGCACGCTCCCTCCGCCGGCGTCCTACCGATCATCCTCCTGTAGCCCGTCGCGCAAACGGCTGAGCTGCTCGAGGGTATCCGAAGGAACCCGCTCTTCGACCCGAAGGCTCATTGTAATGCGATCCGTATAATTTGCAATCCTTTTTTTGTCCTTGTGCAGTTCTGACGCGAACTGACGGGAGGAGAGACGGACGACATTGGGAAGAAAGATGGTCTTCTGCAACTGGTAGTCAGACGACACCACAATCACGCTCTCCCCGGGACTGAGAGCATAAACCTCCCTCTCGATGATGCTGTCCGCCGACCGCGAAAAAGACCCAAAGTACACATCCACCTGAGCCGTCGCACTCTCGCTCCGCTCCAAGGCTTCCTCGCGCGAATCGAAGACAACGATGGCTTGGTCCGATGTCCTCCCCATAAAACTGGCGATATCGTCGAGCAGACGGCGCCGTTCATCATCGAGGTCGATCAGGGGCTCACGCTCAGCGACAACCGTGTCGTCGGCGTCTTCCACCGGCATTTCAGGTCGTCCGGCTCCCCTACGGGGCGGCCGTCGGGAACGTCGAGACGCACTGTCCTGCTCCCCCAGGATCTGGTGAAGGAGATTGTACCCATCGATGAGGTATACACTCACACGAAGCCTCTCACACTGTGCGCTGACGCACAGCTTCATAGAGCAGTATGCCCGCGGACACGCCCACGTTCAGGGATTCCATCTTCCCCTCCAGTGGTAGAGACACCATCACATCACACATCGAGGCCACGCGCCTGCCCAAGCCTTGGCCTTCCGAGCCGACCACAAAGCAGGTGGGGTAACGATAGTCCTGAGCCGTGTAGAGACCCGCCGCATCGGCAGCCGAACCGTATATCCAGAAACCGGCTTTTTTTGCTTCGGCGAGGGCATCGGCCAAGTTGCGCACCCGGCAGACGGTGGCGTGCTCCGTGGCCCCGGCCGAGGCCTTGACCACAGCCGGAGTGACCTCAGCCGCCCGATGCCGCGGCACGAGGACGGCAGCGCCGGCCGCCTCCGCCGTACGGATGATGGCCCCCAGATTGTGAGGGTCCTGTACTTCGTCCAGAGCTACCAGCATGGACTGTGTGGCCAGCACGGCCTCCAGGTCGACATAGACGTAGGGATCCACCTCAGCGCCGATACCCTGATGGTCGGCGGTGCCCAACAGGGCCGATAGTTCCGCCGTGGGCAGCCGGCGGATCGGCGGTCGCCGGCCCGCACCCCTGCCCCAGTCCGTCACGTGCTGCTCCAGCTCGTCGCCCACCCGACCGTCCACCACGACTACGTCGCGCACCCTTCGCCGGCCCCGTAGAGCCTCATACACCGGGTTGCGTCCGTAGATGAACGTCGCCGAGACCACCTCGGTCTTCGGACCGCCGGGTCCGTGGCGAGACAACGCGGGGCGCGCTACCGCGCGGCCCACGCCCGGTCGCCTATCCAGCACCGTCCCCTGACACCCCGAACCGCCTGCGACCCGAGGGCGCCGAGGCCTACCGGACGGGGACAATCTCGAACCCACCGGGGACATCACGGACTTCGAAGCCCCGCTCAGAGATAGCCGTCCGCAGTTCGTCGGCCCGAGCGAAGTCCTTCGTAGCACGGCACTGCATACGCTCCTCGGCCATAGCCGTGACATCGGCAGGCACAGCCTCTTCTACCTGAGTGACGGCATCAAGACCTAAAACATAGAGCATGTTGCTTACCTCACCATGCGCGGTGGCGGCCAGTGCGGGTGTCACCCCACCAGCCGCGAGGGCGGCATTGACCTCCCGCACCAGCCCAAAGACCTCAGCCAACGCTGCTGCCGTGTTCAGGTCGTCGGCCATAGCTTCATCGAATGCTGCCCGTCGTTCACGCAACTGCACGGCCAGGTCCGCTGGGGCGCCGGCTGCGCCGGCGCCTGGACCGTCATCGACGGCCATGTGACCGGCCAACCTTCGGAACAGGTTGCGCAGCCGTTCCACCTGTTGTTCCGCGTCGACCATGAGTTCGTCGCTGAACTCGAGAGGGCTGCGGTAGTGTGTTCCCATGAAGGCGGCGATAAGCACCTCTGGATCGTACTCGTCGAGCACATGACGCAGGGTGAGGACGTTGCCCAGACTCTTCGACATCTTCTCCCGACTCAGGTTCAACATGCCGTTGTGCATCCAGAACCGCGCGAAAGAATGACCGGCCGCTTCTGCCTGGGCCACCTCGTTTTCGTGGTGGGGGAAGACCAGATCACGGCCGCCACCGTGGATATCGAACCCTTCCCCCAGATATTTGAGACTCATGGCCGAGCACTCGATGTGCCAGCCCGGACGCCCCGGCCCCCAAGGGCTGTCCCAGGAAGGTTCGCCGGGCTTAGCTCCCTTCCACAAGGCGAAATCGAGCGGGTCGACCTTGTCGTCGCCCACATTGATGCGGGCGCCATGGCGCATCTCGGCCACCTGCTGCCTGGAAAGCCTGCCGTAGGCATCGTAGCTATCGACATCAAAGTACACGTCGGGACCGGAGACATAGGCATGACCCCGGTCTATGAGGCCGGCGATAAGGTCAACGATCTCTCCGATGTGCTCTGTGGCCAGCGGTTCCAGATCGGGCCGTCCCAACCCTAATCTGTCGGTGTCCTCGCGATAAGCCTGGGTGAACTCCTGCGCCACCTCATGCGAACTACGGCCCTCGGCGTTTCCCTTCTGGATGATACGGTCGTCGACATCAGTGATGTTCTCAACCAAGGTCACGCGATAGCCGAGTGACTGCAGGTAGCGACGGATCACCATGGAGATCACGTAGGGACGCGCATTACCGACGTGCACGTAGTTGTAGACTGTGGGCCCACATATGTACATGGTCACGTGGTCGCCGTCCCGGGGCACGAAGTCCCGCTTCTCCTGTGTCATAGAGTCATAGAGCCGCATATCAGGACACTCCCCTCACGTACGACGCCGCGGCATCGAACCGGGCGTCTGGCTTGTTCTTGCCGGTGTCTTCCCGAGTCTCGCTGCGGGCCAGGAGTACCACAGCCTGAGCAGCGATACCTTCCGCTCGGCCGGTGAAGCCCATGCCTTCGGTGGTGGTCCCCCGTACCCCCACCCGCTCCGGCCCCACGCCCAACGCTGCGGCCATGCGTCCGCGCATAGCCGCACGGTGCGGCGCGATACGCGGCTCCTCACAAATGACCACCGCGTCCACGTTGACAATCTGCCAACCGTCGGCGACCACCATATCCCCCACCTCCTGCAGCAGGCCGATGCTGTCGGCGCCGGCCAAGGCCGGATCGCTGTCGGGGAAGAGGTGCCCTATATCCTCCAAACCGGCCGCCCCCAATAGGGCGTCCACGACGGCATGGACGAGGACGTCGGCATCGCTGTGTCCACGAAGACCGTTCGACTCCCGCAGGTGCACTCCACCCAGCACCAGCGCCCGCTCCGGATCAAAACGATGGGCGTCGCAGCCGAGACCTACGCGTATCCCGAGAACACCCTCAGTCATACCTGCGCTCCGCGAGTACCTGCTCGGCACGACGTAGGTCCATGCGCTCGGTGATCTTGAAATTCTCCGGCGAGCCCTCTACCACCGCCACACGGCCTCCACGCAGCTCCACCAACGAGGAATCGTCGGTGGCTTCTGCAACGACGCTGTCGGGTTGCGCATAAGCATCCATGATAACCTGCCGGCGGAAAATCTGAGGGGTCTGGGCGCAGAACAGGCGTGAACGTTGCGGAGTGCTCGTGATGAGACCATCATCTCCCACCACCTTAACGGTATCGATGCTCGGCAGAGCCGGTATCGCCCCATCCAGCGTAGGGTCGGCCTCCAGAGCAGCCAGCACGCGACGCAGTTCCGCACGGGTGACCAGGGGGCGCGCACCGTCGTGCACCCCCACCAGATCCCAGTCTCCCAGTTCGGCCAGCGCCCGCAGGCCGTTCTGTACTGAGAAGGGACGTTTCTCGTCTCCCGCCACCACGCGCAACACCTTGCCTATGTGCTCCAGCCTGATCTCATTGTCGCAATATTCGACATCCTCCACATTGACCACCACGAGCATCGCGTCCACCTCGGGACAAGAGCTGATGGTCGTCATGGTCCGCTGCAGCATGGGGATACCCAATAGAGGAACATACTGCTTCGGCAGGCCAGAACTCAGGCGCGTGCCGTAGCCGGCCGCGGCCAAGACCATGGCCAAAGTCGGTCGTCTGCTTGCCATATCTTCCCCCTGTTAGGAGGCCAACCGCGTGAAGATCATCCTACCCGCCGGGTTCTGAAGGACAGAGGTCACTTCCACCTCCACCTCCTCACCCATCCGGCTGCGGCCGCCCTCGATCACCACCATCGTGCCGTCATCCAGATACGCCACGCCCTGATCTTCTTCCTTGCCCTCGCGCAAAACCCGCACCCCCAGGCTCTCGCCCGGTAGCACTGTTGCCTTGAGGGAATTGGAGAGCTCGTTGATGTTCAAGACCTCAACGCCCTGGATCTGGGCCAATTTGTTGAGATTGTAGTCGGTGGTGAGGATACAGGCCTTCATCTCCTTCCCCAGCTTTATCAACTTAGCGTCGACCTCAGCTACGGTAGGAAAGTCCCTTTCGATGATGATGAGTCTTTTGTAGGACTCCTGGAGATCACGCACAATGTCAAGACCGCGCCTACCCCGGGCACGCCTGCCCGCCTCGCTGGAGTCGGCAATGGACTGCAGCTCTTCGAGGACGAAACTGGGCACAATGAGATCCCCCTCCACGAAGCCGGTCTGCACCACAGGCCCGATCCTGCCATCAATGATCACAGACGTGTCCAAGAGTTTGGGTCTCAGAGAGAACTGCTCCCCCGTCTGCTCAAGCAGCCCCTTGAACCCCAGTACGCGGGCCATGTCGGTTTGGCGTTTGTAGCCCAGGTAGGCAAAAAGATAGCCGCTGACCGCATAAAGGATGGGGAGCAGGTAGGGGCCCACCACAGGTAGATTCTTGATGGCCAGCCCCCCGAGGGCCGCCACCGCAAGACCGACGAGCAGACCGACGGTCGTGAAGATGAGACCGCTGGCCGTCACCAGCGGATTCGCTCTGTCGAGACGTCTTCCCAGCCGGGTGCTCGCCCGACCCAAGAAGCCGCCCAAAACTCCGCCCACCACCACGCCGGCCAGTACCACCAAGGCCAGCAACAACCCATAACCCAACCCACCCAAGTCCGACCTGGGCAAGAAGGCCCTGCCCGCCTCGTAGCAGGACACGCCCCCCACCAGAGCCGTCAGCAGTCTCAGGGCGAAGGCCATGGACTCAGCGCCCTCTTGTGTACGTGCGGATCACGGCCCTTTTCTCACTCCGCACCGCGGCGATCAAAGTTGGTGCACACTTCCGCCAAGACCCCGTCCAGCAGGCCGAGGGCATCGTCCTCCTGCATCCCCTTGGCGCACATGACCTCCGAAGCCAAGATCCGTCTGACCTTCTCATACATCTGCTTCTCGCCTGTGGAGAGGCCTTTGTCGTGATCTCTCACCGCCAGGTTACGAAGGACTCCGGCGATCTCCAGCACATCTCCGCTTCCGATCTTATCCCGGTTGTGCCTGATCCGGTGATTCCAGTTGGCCGGCATCGCCGTCGCGTCCTCACGCAGCACGTTCAGAGCCTGTTCCATCGTTTCCTCTGAGCTGACCGCCCGCAGACCCGCTCTATCCGAGCCGCCTACCGGCACCATGACCGTCATATCTGTGTGGAGCATGCGGATGACGTAATACGAACAGACCCCCTCATCTCGCTCCCGCTCGACGATGTCGGCTATGCTACCCGCCCCGTGATGCGGATAGACGACTATATCTCCTATATCGAACATCATCCGTACCGCTCAAGTAGGTTTAGCTCGCGAAGGCGGTTGAGCCCTTCCTTGAGGTCGTGAGCACGGGCCATGGTCATCCCCCGGCAGGCCGCCAGTTCCTCCACCGTGGCATCCAAGATCTCCTCCAGATAGCCGTAGCGCTCGATGAGACTCTGGATGATGGGCGGAGACAGCCGCGGTATCTTGCGCAGCATACGATAGCCTCGGGGACGCAGATGCGTATCCAAGGCATCAGAGCTCGATCTGTAACCCAAGAGTTGACCCAGGAGTTCCAGAGACGCCAGGTCCTCAGACCGCAGCGCGCCCAGCGCCTCGCGGGCGCGCTTGAGTCTGTCGGGGGTGAGGTCCGGCAGATAGTCGGCCAGCACGGCCTCCCTATCGTCACGCACATGGTGCATCATCATCTCGAGTTGCAGTCGGGTGAGGCGGCCCTCTGTACCCAACTCTATGATGTTGAGTTCGATCTCCTGCGCAATCACCATGACCATCTCCGCCCGCTGTACGACACTCAAGACATCGTGAAGGGTGACCGCGCCCTCGAATTCGAGCGCCGACAGCAGCGACGACACGTGGTTGAGACGCTCCTTGAACTTCTCGAGCGTATGTAGGGCTTGGTTGGCACTGTCGAGTATGACGTGGATGTGTTCCATAATGTAGCGGGTGTCACCGATATAGATGCTCACCACATCGCGCGCCGCCGAGATGGAAATGACCACCGCTCCGATCTGCTTGGCCACGCGCTCCGCCGTACGGTGGCGGGTGCCCGTCTCCTGGGATTCAATAGACGCATCGGGCACCAGCTGGACGTTAGCGTAGATAATACGTGTGCCGCTCTCATTGAGCAGGATGGCCCCGTCCATTTTAGCCAACTCATACAGGAGCATCGGAGAGAGCTCGATGTCGAGAGCAATGCCACCAGAGATCATGGGCCGGATTTCATCCTTTTCGGCGAAGACCAACAGACCCCCTGTACGTGCCCGTACTATGTTGTCGATAGCCTGCCTGACGTCGGTCCCAGGGGCCACCATCCGCAGAGCCTTGATCAGCTTGGTGTCTGTCGATGCCGGCCGTTTACCCACGCGCGCTCCTCACTCCCGTCCTGATAACTGCCTGTCCAATATCCGTAATCGCCTCCAGGTGCACTCCGGCCCGACCGTTTTTCGTGAGCTCGTCCACGTTTCGGGACGGAAGGAAGACCCGGTCGAAGCCTCGACGAGTCAACTCCTGCAGCCGCTGCTCGGCCTGCAGCACGTAACGCACCCTGCCCGTGAGACTGATCTCCCCAAAAGCCGCCACCCCATGACCCTCATCACCGTCGTGCCACGCGGACACCACCGCCAAGGCCACTGCAAGGTCGGCAGCCGGATCCTCTATGACCAATCCCCCTGCAACATTAACAAAGATGTCACATTTGAGGAGTGGGAGGCGGGCACGTCGGCTGAGAACGGCCACGATCATGGCCAGGCGACTGCGATCGACGCCTCGGGCCACTCGTTGCGGTATAGCCAAACTACTGGGCGCCACCAACGCCTGCACCTCGGCCAACAGACAACGGCTCCCCTCCACCACCGGCACGACCGCCGAACCTGAGCGCAGGTCTCCCTCCTCGAGGAAGAGGGAGGAAGGATCAGCCACCTCCACCAGCCCCTGCTCGGCCATCTGAAACACCCCCACCTCGTTCGTGGAGCCGAAGCGGTTCTTGACGCCGCGTAGGATACGAAACGGCCGGGCCCTCTCCCCCTCAAAGGAGAGTACGGCATCGACCATATGCTCAAGCACCCGGGGTCCGGCCAGTTCACCATCCTTAGTAACGTGTCCTACCAGGATCAGGGCGATGTCATACGACTTAGCGACACGCACCAAACGCCCGGCGGCGTCGCGGATCTGAACCACCGACCCCGGCGCAGAACCCACGTCGGGAGACCACAGGGTCTGAATGGAATCGATCACGCACACGGCCGGCCGGTCACGCTCCAGACAGCCCACCACGGCTTCGGTCTGGGTCTCGCTGAGAAGACACAATCCGCTGCGGCCTCCCTGCAAACGGTCGCTGCGCAACTTCACCTGCGCGGCCGATTCTTCACCCGAAACGAGCAGGGTGAACACACCACCGGCCTCCATACGCAACAATGCCTGCAGCAGCAGAGTACTCTTTCCGACGCCGGGCTCCCCGCCAAGAAGCACCACCGAGCCGGCCACCAGCCCGCCACCGAGGACCCGGTCCAGTTCACTCAGTCCGGTACTGATACGGATGTGTTTGCCGGGATCGACCTCGGATAAGATCACAGGCACGGGCGCAGCAGTTGCCGCGCCCGTGCGCCTACCGGTGGACCTAAATCCCGCCTCTCCACCACCCACCTCTTCGATGATGGTGTTCCAGCGGCTACACCCGGGACACCGGCCTAACCACCTCGCTGATATATAGCCACATTCCCGACAAACGTAGGACGTCTTAGCCCGTGCCACCGGCCGCCCGTCCTACGCCGTTTCGTCGCCCACACAAACCTCGACGGCAGCCGGGATAACCTCTGCGATAACCAGACGATCGCCCTCGCGCTCCAAGAGAACGGTGCTGCCTTGCGGAAAACGCCCGGCCAGAACTTCATCCGCCAGCAGGTCTTCCACCAGCTGCTGAATGGCACGCCGCAACGGGCGCGCGCCCATGGTGGGATCGTAGCCCACATCGGCGAGCAGTTCTTTGGCCGCCGGAGTGAGGGCCAGACCGATCTCACGCTCCTTGAGTTGCTCTTCGACCCGGCCAATCATGAGCGTCACGATGTCGGCGATCTCTTCCTTGGAAAGCTTGTGGAAGACGATGACTTCGTCCACACGGTTGAGGAATTCGGGCCGGAAGACCTTTTTCAGCTCCCCAGTAACCCGGGTCTTCATCTCCTCGTAATCAAGCCCACCCTCGGCGACCGCTTCTCCAAAGCCCAACGTCTGGCCTTTAGAGATAATCGATGCACCGATGTTGGAGGTCATGATGATGATGGTGTTACGGAAGTCGACCGTGCGCCCCTGCGCGTCGGTCAACCGGCCGTCTTCCAGGATCTGCAGCAAGATGTTGAAGACATCGGGGTGAGCCTTCTCAATCTCATCCAACAGAACTACGGAGTAGGGCCGCCGCCGCACCGACTCGGTCAACTGGCCACCCTCATCGTACCCTACATACCCGGGAGGTGACCCCACCAGACGGCTGACGGCATGCTTCTCCATGAACTCCGACATGTCGACCTGGATGAGCGCCGATTCTTCACCGAACAGGAACTCCGCAAGTGTGCGGGCCAGCTCGGTCTTGCCCACGCCCGACGGGCCCAGGAATATGAACGAGCCACCGGGCCGGTGTGGATCCTTGAGCCCGGCCCGCGAACGACGGATAGCACGCGATACCGAGCGGACAGCCTCATCCTGTCCGATGACACGTTTGTGCAGGGCATCCTCCATACGCAGCAGCCGGTGTGTCTCGGCTTCGGTGAGTTTGGTGACCGGGATGCCGGTCCACATAGCGGTGATCTCACTGATCTCCTCTTCACCGATGGAGATCTCCGCGGCCTGGTCTGACGCCTGCCACTTCTCCTCGAGTTCGCGGCGCTGGTTTATGAGCTTCCGTTCGCGGTCACGCAGCGCGGCGGCCTTCTCGAAGTCCTGTACCTCGATGGCCCCCTCCTTCTCCCGGCGCACCTCAAGGATGACATCTTCGACCTCTCTCAGGTCGGGAGAAGTGCACATGTTCTGGATGCGCTTGCGCGACGCAGCCTCGTCGACCAGGTCGATGGCCTTATCGGGCAGAAAACGGTCGCTTATGTAGCGGTCGGCTAGATAGGCGGCGGCCTCCAGGGCCTCATCGGTAATACGGAGGTGATGATGAGCCTCGTAGCGCTCACGTAGGCCGGCAAGGATGTGCTTGGTCTCCTCGACGCTCGGCTCCTTGACCGTGATCTTTTGGAAGCGGCGCTCGAGTGCAGCGTCTTTGGCCAGATGCTTGCGATACTCATCCTGGGTGGTAGCACCAATGGTCTGGATCTCTCCACGTGCCAAAGCCGGTTTGAGGATAGAGGCTGCGTCGATGGCCCCTTCGGCCGCCCCGGCGCCCACCAGGTTGTGAATCTCGTCGATGAAGAGGATGATGTCGCCGCGTTCGGCAATCTCTTTCATAACCTTCTTCAGCCGTTCTTCGAACTCACCCCTGTACTTAGAGCCGGCCACGAGGGCACCTAGATCAAGTGTGTAGACCTGTTTGTCCTTGAGTAGGCCGGGCACATCGTTCTTAGCGATACGCTGAGCCAGACCCTCCACCACCGCCGTCTTACCCACTCCCGGCTCTCCCACGAGCACGGGGTTGTTCTTGGTACGCCGCGACAGTATCTGCATGACCCGCTCGATCTCGATCTGCCGCCCAATGACAGGATCGAGCTTGCTCTCTTCGGCATACTTGGTGAGGTTGCGGCCGAACTGGTCGAGGACCTTGGAGCCCTTGCGCTCTTTGCCTTCGCCGGCACCCGCTTCCGCTGCGGCACGTGACTGTTTGCGGGCCGGGCCCGCCAACATACGCATGACCTCCTGGCGAACACAGTCTGCGTCGACGTCCATCTCGGCCAGGATGCGGGCCGCTACGCCCTCGCTCTCCCGCACCAGGCCGAGCAGGATGTGTTCCGTGCCGATATAGTTATGCCCCAGTGATAGCGCCTCACGCAGCGCCAGTTCGAGCACCTTCTTGGCTCGAGGCGTAAAGGGAATCTGGCCCGCCGGGCCGTGCTCTCCCTCGCCTACGATGCGGGTCACCTCGTTGCGCACTTCCTCGAGGCCCACTTCCAGGCCTCCCAGCACTTTTGCCGCTACACCGTCGGACTCACGCAGCAGTCCGAGGAGTAGGTGCTCCGTTCCGATATAGTTGTGCCGCAGACCTCTCGCCTCATCTTGGGAGAGAACCACGACCTGCCTGGCCCTTTCAGTAAATCTCTCGAACATCATGCCTTCCCCTCTTACCGCACATACGCGCCCGCGAAGACCTTACGCAGCACGCCGGCTCGGATGGTATCTATCTCAGGATCTTCCATGTTGCGGAGGTTGCCTCCCATATGGGCCACGATCACATACGCCGGCTGCAGCTCCTGTATCAGGGTGAACGGCGTACACTCGTCCATGCCCGGCACCTCCACCAACCCGAGGTCCAGGCCAACCTCCACAGCAGATATCACATTGACGGCCTCAATGAAGGAGACGTTCCAGGCATGCTGTCCCATGCCTAGAGCCCGGCCGACATGGTCCTTCACCTGCGTAGGATCCGACCGGAAGAGCATCTTTCTCACCGACTGTTCCTTCTCCACGATGTTGTTCGCAACCTCTTCTACAAGCCCAAGGGTCTCCATCTCCGATATCCCCCGGCAGCCCAGATTCGACACCTGGATTACACCGCCGGCGCCTCCCCACAAGGGAACAAGGCCCACACCGGACCCAAAGAACTCAAAGACGACTCCCGGTAGACGACCGGTAGCGGCCAAAGCCGGGACCTGGAGGGTCACGTAGGCCCGCAGCCCGCTACCGGCCTGCTCCGGATGGGAAGCGACGTACCCCCAGTATGTATCGAAGGCCCACGGGGTCATCAGTTCCAGCCGATCATCGAGCACACTGAGGAGCGTCCACAATTCCGACAGGTGGTCTCCCACCCGAAAGCCCAGCAGGCGCACATGGCTGTCGCCGTTGATCTCCAGGGAGGCCTCTCCTTCTTCCCAGACGGCGAAATCCCTCCCCGGGCCTGAGCCGTAGGCAAAGCGTGGAGTCATGAGACCACGTTCTACAAAGTGGGTCAGCTCGACAGCTGAGATTTCTTGCAGGTCGTACACCTTCCAGCGTCCGCCCTCAGGCGAAGCCTCGAGGGCATCCACGATCTCTTCGCGCGCCTCCTCGAGAGCATCAGCATCTTCAGCGTGGGGAAAGCGTCTGCCGGCGAGATTGCGGGCCAGAGAAAGGCCGGATGCCGTGAGGGTCGACGGACTCATCACGCCTCCTCATCTACACGGCCCACAGCCTGGTCGGCCAGCTGAGCCAAGCGGTCCCGCACACCAGCTGCTTCTTCAAACCTCTCCGTCTCCACGAGTTCTCGTAGCATGCGCTTGAGGCGCGCTACTTCGTAACTCAGGGTCCTTTCCTCAGTGTCACCGTGGGGAACCTTGCCCATATACTCCTCGGGATCCCCGCCACGGAGCATCGTCTCCAGTTGCTTAGCAAAGACCTGGTAACACACAGGACACCCCAGCAGTCCTGTCTCTCTAAGGTCGGCCGAGGTAGTACCACATACAGCGCAGACACAGTTCTCTTCCTGCCCGGCATCCACGCCGGGAGCCTGTACGTGCTTGGCGGTCTTGGCCATGTGATGGAAAGCCGAGGGAGCCGCGACTATGAAGGCTATACCCTCCGTCTGATCTCCCAGCGTCTCCGCGCAGGACCGGCACAGGAGGATATGCGTGACGGCGCCGCGCTGCACTTTCAGCAGATGAATGACGGCTCCCTCTTCCCCGCATATAGTGCAGGCGGAAAAACCGTCTCTATCGATAGCAAAGTCGGGTGAGTCGTCTGCGAACACCCGCACCTCCTCACACCATGACCGGTCTACCCGGTAGTCCTGCGGCCTAGCGGCCCATAAGGTAGGGGGTTGATCGGTCGGCCGTCGTGCCGGGGAACGTTCTGAAATAAGCTGCAAAACACCTATAGTTGCGTTGCAAAGTGTAGCATAACGGACACAAGGCACAGACCCTACCGCGGTCCGGCAGGCGGCTCCCGCCGGACCGCGGCAATCTCTTATTTCTCGGGACGCAGTTGCGGGAAGAGAATGACGTCGCGTATCGACTCCAGACCCAAGAGAAGCATGGCCAACCGGTCGATACCTATGCCCAAACCGCCCGCCGGAGGCATACCGTACTCCAGCGCTCGCAGAAAATCTTCGTCGAGAACGTGGGCCTCTTCGTCCCCGGCCTCTTTGTTACGCGCCTGCTCTTCGAAACGCCGCCGCTGATCAAGCGGGTCGTTGAGTTCGGAGAAGGCGTTGCCCATCTCCTTGCCGCCGATGATGGGCTGGAAACGCTCCACAATGAGCGGGTCGCCCGGGCTGCATTTGGCCAAGGGGCTGAGTTCGAGGGGATAGTCGATGGCGAAGGTAGGCTGGATGAGCGTGGGCCAGACGGCGTGCTTGAGGGCCTTGTCCACCAACATGGCGAAGGTGTAACGCTTCTCCACTTCGATGCCGCGCTCGATCAGGACCTGCTTCGCCTGCTGCGGATCGGCCCGCATGGAGGCCAAGGAGAGACCCAACGTCTCCTGCAGCAAGGAGTCGACGGTCCGACGGGGCCACGGAGGCTTCAGCTCGATGGTCTGCCCACCCGCCGTGATCTCGGTGGTCCCAAGCACCTCCTCCGCCAGAGCAGCGATCATATCCTCGACCAGTTCCATGATGGCGTTGTAGTCCACGTAGGCCCAGTACAACTCCATCATGGTGAACTCGGGGTTGTGCACCAACGATATGCCTTCGTTACGAAAGTTCTTTCCTATCTCAAAGATGCGGTCGAATCCGCCCACCAGAAGCCGCTTGAGATAGAGTTCCGGGGCAATGCGCAGGTACAGATCAGTATCGAGGGCGTTGTGATGAGTAACGAACGGCCGCGCCAACGCGCCTCCCGGAAGAGGCTGGAGAACGGGGGTCTCAACCTCCACGAACCCGCGGTCCTCAAGGTAGCGTCTCATGGCCGACACGATGCGGCCCCGCCCCCGCAATTGCCGGGCCACCTCAGGATTGCTCACCAGGTCGATGTAGCGCTGCCGGTAGCGCGTCTCGCGGTCCTGCAAACCATGCCACTTCTCAGGCAAAGGCCGCAGGGACTTGGTCAGCAGAGTCCACGAGGCCGCAGCCAGCGTGAGCTCCCCCCTGCGGGTACGGAAGACGTGGCCTTCACAGCCGATGATGTCGCCTATGTCGATATCGGCCAGTAGAGCGAAGGAACTCTCCCCTAGAGAGTCGACATTACCGTAGACCTGGAGATCATCCCAGCCATCACGTAAGGTGAGAAACACGGCCCTGCCGTGGTTCCGGCGGGACATCACCCGACCGGCTATGCGGTAGCGGGTCTCCTCATCCTTGTCCTCCGGTCCGGGCTCGGGATGGAGGCGCCGGATTTCAGCCGGGCTGGTACGTGCGCCGTAACTCCTGGCGTAGAGCTCTACGCCCTGCTCGCGCAGCCGGTCCATCTTAGCCAGACGATCGCGCTCCCATTCGGGCATGTTGGCGGACTCCACCCCCTGCTCCATATGTTGCGACATGACTTCGTCCGTATCGTGACCGGTCGACATCGGTGTACCTTCCATCTAAGACATTTTCCCGATGGAGACGATCTCGTACGTGAGAGATCCTACCGGGACACTCACCGTCACTACGTCCCCCACCTGTTTGCCGAGAATGGCCTGGCCGACGGGCGATTCGTTGGAGAGCCGGCCCTTGGCGGGATCGGCTTCGGCGGAACCCACCAGCGTATAGATACGAACCTCATCGGCCTCCTGGTCGCGCAGGGTCACCGTGCTACCCACGCCCACCCGGTCGCTCTCGATCTCAGAGTCCTTGATAACACGCGCCCGACGGAGCCTCTCCTCCAAAACGCTGATGCGATATTCGATCATGGCCTGCTCGTTCTTAGCATCGTCGTATTCAGAGTTCTCCGATATATCCCCGAATTCCCGCGCCTGGCGAATACGTTCGGCGACTTCATCACGCTTGACGGTGGACAGCAGATCAATCTCATCCTGGAGCTGCTTGAGGCCGTCCGGTGTGAGGATTACTTCTTTCTGAGACACTGATTACCCTCCTTTTGAGAGCGCCGAGCAGCTGCCGGAAACCGAAGCATAGCGAAACATCCCCCTTCGACAGCCTACAGGGCGGAACCGACCCCAAAATTAGCGTGGTAGTATACGGGGACCTCTATGGACCTGTCAATGAGACCCCAGTCTGCCGTCGGCCATTCCATCGGCTATTTCCGCCAGAGCCCGGTCCAGAGCGTCCACATCGGGTAATCGGCGCAGTTTTTCTATCAAGAAGGCAGGAACACCAGAGGGGCGCAGATACCAGCCAAGCAGCTTACGCGACCAACGGGCGGCCCTTTGTGACCCTCGCTCTTCAGCCACCCGAGTGAGCAAGGCCCGCAGATCCGCAATGACCACGTCCAACGCGGGGCGTGGCGTATCCATACCGCTGAGCAGGGCACCGACCGACCACGGATCGCCGGCCGCACCTCGGGCCAGCATCACTGCCGTCGCGCCGGTCCTCTCGAGAACGGTTCGCGCCGATACGTGACTGCGGATGTCACCCGATGCCACCACCGGGATACCCAGACCCTCAACCACCTTGGCCGTAATGGTATGGTCCGCCTCGCCGCGGTAGAACTGGTCGGCCGTCCGCGGATGCAGGCCTACGGCGGCCACACCCACCTCCTCCAAGCGGCGCGCCAAATCGACCACTCCTCCGGTCTCCCCGGCCCTCAGGCCGGAACGAAGCTTGACCGTGACTGGCACCCCAAACGGAGCCGCCATCCGCACCACAGCCATCGCCACAGCCACCGCCCGGTCGTGGTCGCCAAGCAGAGCGGAGCCGGCTCCTGTACGGACGACCTTGCGGACCGGACAACCCATGTTGATGTCGAGCACATCGGCTACACGGTCTCTGGAGAGCACCCGCTCCGCCGCCTGGGCCATGATATCCGGGCTGTCGCCGAACAACTGCACGGCCAAGGGACGCTCCTCTTCGGCAAAATCGAGATACTCCACAGTGCGCACGTTCCCGTATACCAAGCCGTAAGCGGATACCATCTCTGTGGTGACAAGACCCACTCCATGCAGTCTCAGGTGTCGGCGATATGCACTGATGGTCAGACCGGCCATGGGAGCCAGAACCACCCGGTTAGGAATGCAGACACCCCCTATGAGAAAGGGCTGCGCAAAAGGCGAGAGGGGGTGGTGGGAACAGCCGTTCATCGAGGTATTGAGCGGGAGGTCGGCCGTCACAACCGGGTCCAGAGCATTTATGGGTAATTGCGGGTGTAGACAATCTGCAGCCCGCGCAGCGTGAGGAGGGGATCGAGCCGGTCAAGAGAAGAGGCGTGATCGAAGATGAGCGACGCCAGACCACCCGTAGCGATAGTCACCGCCTCGGCACCCAGCTCCGACCTCATGCGGGCCACGATGCCATCCACCTGCCCGGCGAAGCCATAGATGGCTCCAGCCTGCATGGCATGCCGGGTGTTCCGGCCGATAACCCTCCCCGGATCGATGAGTTCGATGTTCATCAAACGTGCGGCGCGGGTGGTCAAGGCGTCCAGCGACACCTCAATGCCGGGAGCGATAGCGTGACCCAGGTACTCGCCCGCCGCAGAGACGGCGCTGAAGGTGGTAGCCGTGCCGAAGTCGACGGCAATGCACGGGCCACCACATACTTCGTAGGCAGCCACAGCGGCAACGATCATGTCTGGACCTACTTGGCGGGGATCGTCGGTGAGGACGGACATACCTGTCTCCACTCCGGGACCCACCACCAGAGCCTCCACATCAAACCACCTCTTGGCCATGGAGGAGTACTCCCTACTCAGACGCGGCACCACCGAAGAGATCGCGATCCCAGACACAGACCCCCTGCCGTATGCACCGAGCCGCAGCAGATCATCGAGCGTCACGGCTATCTCGTCGCCCGTCTTACGCACGTCGGTGGCCATGCGCCAGCCGGCGGCCGGCTCCTCTTCCGCAAACAAGGCGATGGTGGTCTGCGTGTTACCCACGTCGACGGCTAGTAGCATGGCGCTCTCCAGTGCTGCCGGGTAAAGTCGAGTAAGGACGAGGTTCAGTCGGGGGATAGAAGCGTCAACTTAAAGTTGGCTGCAGGAGCCCCCATGGTGATGGCGCTTGTGGAGATGATGTCCACTCCCGTCTCAGCCACAGCACGGACCGTCTCTATAGTGACCCCGCCAGAAGCCTCTAAAATGATATCGGGCCGCAACTCCCGAGCCAAAGCCACCATCCCGTGCAGCGAGTCGGGAGTCTGGTTGTCGAGCATGACTATGTCGGCTCCTGCAGCGATGGCCTCGCGCAGATCAGCCGCTGATTCAACCTCTACTTCAATAAGTAGATAGTGCGGCCGCGCTTCTTGAGCCCGCTGCACAGCACGGCGCACCCCTCCGGCAGCAGTCAAGTGATTGTTTTTGATCAACACCAGATCGAACAACCCAAAACGATGGTTCCCACACCCGCCGTGCACTACGGCCCGCTTCTCCCAGTAGCGCAATCCAGGCGTGGTCTTGCGTGTGTCCACCACCCTGGCCCCCGTCCCTTCTACAGCGCGCGCAAAACGTCGCGCCTCGGTGGCTACACCTGAGATGTGGCTGAGGAAGTTGAGCATGGTCCGCTCGGCGCTCAGCAGACTCCGTACGGAACCTTCCAGAGCCGCCACTACCTGGCGGGCGACCACCGGCGCGCCTTCCTCGACCATGGGAACGAAGCTACATGCCGGGTCCACAGCCTCCACCACGGCCTGTGCCAGCGGCAGGCCGCACACCACCAGGTCCTCCCACGCACGTATAGTGGCTCGGCTACGGAGCTCGGCAGGAACGGTCCACGCCGAGGTGACATCGCCGTAGCCGCCCAGATCTTCCACCAGCGCCCGGTGCACCAGCGACCGTGTCGCCTCATCCAACACCCCTTAGGCCTCCAACTCGCTCAGAGAGACCACGGGCTCGTCGCTGTCGCTGGAGCTGTGGAGCAGAATGTGCCGGCGCCAGTGGGCATCATCACGCTCGGAGAAGTCCGAACGCAAATGGCTGCCCCGGCTCTCTTTCCGCAACAGAGCCGACTCTACCATATGCTCTGCTACCGTCAGTAGATTGATCAACTCCATCTCGGCGACAACCAGCCCCGGCGGCCGCAAGGAAGTCCTCATTTCACGCAGCGCGGTACGGATCTGCTCAAGAGTCTGGCGATTGCATACGATGCCGCAACCTTCGGTCATCATCTGTACCAAACGCCTGCGCAGCGCAGCGACTTCGTCGAGGTCGTTCCCAGTATGCCGCTCCTTGCTCAAGCCCAACCTGATCTTGCACACGGTGGGATCGGAGAGTTCCAGATAACGGTTGATGTCGCGAACAGCGCGCTCCCCGAACACCAGCCCTTCCAGAAGCGAGTTTGAGGCCAGTCGATTGGCACCGTGGACGCCCGTGCTAGCCGTCTCGCCGCAGGCGTAGAGCCCCTGCACCGACGTGCGCCCCCACTCGTCGGTGAGTGCCCCTCCCATGTAGTAGTGGGCAACCGGCACGATAGGGGCAAGCTGGGAAGTGAGATCGAACCCGCGTTCAGCGAGCCCCGTGAACACGGTAGGAAATCGGTTACGCAAGAAGTCCGCCTCCAGGTGACGAGCGTCGAGCCACACATGATCGACCCCGTCCCTATCCATAACCCGCTTCATGTTCCTTACTACCACGTCTCGCGGAGCCAATTCCGCCCGCGGGTGAGCCCCCACCATGAAGCGCACGCCGGCATCATCGAGCAGATAGGCCCCCTCGCCACGCAAAGCCTCCGTGAGTAACAGAGTGGGGTTCTCCTCGGCATAGAGCGCCGTGGGGTGGAACTGGACGAACTCCATATCGCGCATGATGGCCCCTGCCCGGAAGGCCATGGCGTGCCCATCACCGGTCGCCACCACCGGGTTAGTGGTGTGAGTGAACAACTGCCCAACACCGCCGCAGGCCAGCACGACGGCACGCGCCAGCGAGACGGTCAACTCCCCCTCTTTATCAACCGACACAGCCCCCACGCAGCGCCCATGATGAGTGAGTAGATCGATGACGAACTCGTCCTCATGCAGTTCTACATGGCGCCCTTTGACCATAGTATCCGCCAGGGTGCTGGCCACCACACTGCCGGTGGCGTCTCCGCCCGCGTGCACTACCCGGGCTACAGAGTGAGCACCTTCGGAACCCAGGATCAGTTTTCCGTCACGCTGGTCGAACTTAGTCCCCAACCGCTGTAGCTCACGCACGCGCTCGGGCCCCTCCTCGACGAGGATACGGACTGCCTGTGCGTCGCACAGTCCGGCGCCCGCTTCCAAGGTATCGGCCATATGCAACTCGGGTGAGTCATACTCGCCCATGGCTGCAGCGATGCCGCCCTGGGCCAAGAAGGTGGTGGTCTCGACGAGCGTCCCTTTAGTGATGAGCCCCACATTCCATCGGTTGGCCGCCCCGATGGCAGCCGTCAACCCCGCGATACCGCCTCCGATGATCAACACATCGTAGCTCGAATAGCGAATAGGCGCCCCGACTCCCGAGACCAGGTATGGGCGGCGCCCATGCCCGGCCAAGATGTTCATGGCAGGACCTCAACCATGCGCTGCACGGCCCGCAACGCTAAACCCCGTACATCATCCGGGACGGTCACCACCGGCCCCTCGGCTCGTAGGGCATCCCTGATCTTCTCCAGAGTGGTCAGCTTCATATCAGGGCAGATGGCCTTGTCGGTAACCGGGAAGAAACGTTTATCCGGCAGCTCCTTGCTCAACCGGTGGATCATCCCCACCTCAGTGGCAATGAGAAACTCCTCTCCGGGGTCCTCCCGGCAGAAGCGGATCATACCCTCCGTGCTCTCCACGGCATCGGCGATCTCAGACACCTCGAGCCGGGCTTCTGGGTGCACAACCACTTTAGCCCGTGGATGAGCGGCACGGGCCCGCTCCACGTCGCACACCTCGATAGCATCGTGGACGTGGCAGCAGCCAGACCAGAGTATGAAGCTACGCCCCACCTGCCGGGCCGCCCAAGAACCGAGGTTGCGATCGGGCGTAAAGATAATCTCCTGGTCTCTCGGGATGGATTGCACTACCTGGACTACGTTCGCGCTGGTACAGCAGATGTCGGAGACGGCCTTGACGGCTGCCGATGTGTTCACGTAACTGACCACCACGGCTCCGGGGTGTGCAGCCTTGAGAGCCTCAAGACCCTCCACGTCAACCATGTCGGCCATGAGACAACCCGCCTGAGGCTCAGGGAGCACGACAAGACGGTCCGGAGCCAGGATGGCAGCCGACTCAGCCATAAAATGGACACCGCAGAACACTATCATGCGGGCATCGGTAGCCGCCGCCTGACGGGAAAGACTCAGCGAGTCTCCAAGGATATCAGCCACATCCTGGACCTCAGGACGTTGATAGTTATGGGCCAAGATGACAGCCTGCTTCTCGCGGGCCAATGCGCGGATCTCAGCGCTCATCGCCGAATAGTCCATGTGTGACCTATCACTCCTCGACGCCGACTGCAGACGCTCTTGAGCACGGTGACGAACCTGCGCCTGCTCTTGGACTAGAGCCAGAGCCTGCGCGACCGTCCGACCACTGGGAAGCACGATTCGGGGAGCTATCTCCGCCAACGGTTCCAGCACGAACCTACGCTCCTCCATACGCGGGTGGGGGACTTCCAGCCCTTCATCCGCAACCACCGCCCCATGGTACCAAAGGATATCGACGTCAAGTGTCCGCGGCCCCCATCTGACCGTCCGTTCACGCCCCAAGGCGTTCTCGACAGCATGTACAGCATCCAATAGAGTCTGAGGTGCGAGGTCCGTGTTGAGCTCCACCACCTGGTTGAGGAAGTCGGCCTGTGCAGGGCCGCCCACGGGAGCCGACCGATAGAGACCGGATTCGCATGTCACCGTTACCCCCGGCAGACAGTCCAGCATGGCGACCGCCCTACGCAGGATGCGCTCGCTATCTCCCAGGTTGGAACCCAGACCCACGTAGACTCGGGATGATGGAGTCTGCGCGGGCACCACTCAGTCCTCGATGTCCGCCCGCGTCAACTGCAGCCCCACACTCACACTCTCAAGGGTGCAGGCCACAGGCGGATGTGGTTTGGTCACCTGCAACCAGACCTCATCTACCGCGAAACAGCGCAGGATGCCCTCCGCTACCGTCTGCGCCAGACGCTCCAGCAGAGACACGCTCTCGGAGGTGCAGATGTCGGTGATGAGATCCATGACCTCCGTGTAGTCGACAGTGTCTTCCACCCTGTCGGTGACGGCCCCCCGACACTCTTCCAAGGTAAGACGCACGTCAAAGTAGAGGCGCTGTCCAAGCAGCCTCTCCTCTGACGTTACACCATGCCGCCCATATACCTCGAAGCCTTGTATGAAAATATCCACGTAATCCCCGCCTCAGGCCGGGGGACGGCCGCCCAGCATCGCTTGGGCGATGCGCACGGCCTCCCGGTTCGCCCCTACATGGTGTACTCGTAGCACATGCGCCCCTTCCCACGCCGCCAGCGCTGTGACCACGGCGGTCGCGATATCTCGCTCCCGGGACTCCGGCTGATCGATGATGGTTCCTAAAAAACGCTTTCGCGATGCCCCCACTACCAAGGGTCTCCCCAAAGAACGGAACGTGGCCAGGTCGCGTAGAATCTCGATATTGTGGGCCATGGTCTTGCCGAACCCCAGGCCCGGATCGATCAGCAGGTCTTCCTCTCTGAGCCCCTGATCCACCGCCCAATTGAGACGCTCCACGAAGAAGCGGTATACGTTTTCCACCACATCTCCGTGCGGGGGCGATTCATGCATGGTCTGCAAATCACCCTGCATGTGCATCAAGACGACCGGACACTGCGCATCGCGGACCACCGCCACCATCTCGGGATCTGCGCGCAGAGCGGATATGTCGTTGATGAGGTAGGCACCGACAGCCAACGCCTGTGCCGCCACGCTCGCTTTATAGGTGTTCACTGAGATGCGCCCCGGTAGGATCGGTGCCAACTCCTTCACCACAGGCAACACCCGACGCGACTCCTCCTCCACACTCACACTGTCGGCCCCCGGGCGAGTCGACTCTCCCCCCACGTCCACCAGATCGGCCCCCTCCCCGGCCATGGTCAGAGCGGCAGCGACCGCCGCCTCCACACCAAGATACGAGTCGCCGTCGGAAAACGAGTCGGGAGTGACGTTCAGGGCCCCCATCAGCAAAGGGGCTCCGTCAAGGGATAGTCCGGCCGGCCCCTGAGGAACAGGCGTGTCGTAGTGGAGTAGAGCCGCCTTGATGTCGGCGGCCAGACTAGGCAAACCGAAAGGCTGCCTTTCGAGAATAGATAACAGATGCTCGAACTGCGTGAGTGTGCCCATGATGAGACAATCGGCCTTACCACCCTCCATGGCGTAGACCTCGCGCGAGATGGCCGCCTCCCCGCCCTTAGAAAGCATCTCCTGTTTAAGGATGTTGGCCGCCCGTGGGTCGAGGCCCGTTACCCTTACCAGGCGGAAGAGGGCTTTGCTGCTCATGATATCCACGCCGTCGGACGAGACCCGCATACGGGTAAGCGTAGCGCGGACCTGGTCAATATCACGAAGCGCGAGAACCTGAGGCGAGTCCTCCAGAAAAACCATGTCGAGGCTTCCCTAAGATCTGGGCCCGTCGATGAGAGCCAGGAACTCGGACCGCGTGGCTTCACTGGTCCGGAATATGCCCCTCACCGCAGAGGTGATCACCTGCGACCCAGGGGAACGGACCCCCCGCATGGTCATGCAAAGATGTTCGGCCTTCACCAATACCATGACCCCGGCCGGCTCCAACGAAGCGACCAGAGTGTCGGCGATGATGCTGGTGAGACGCTCCTGGAGTTGCAGACGGGCAGCCGTGGTGCGCACCAGGCGCACGATCTTTGAAAGCCCGGTGATACTTCCGTTCTTGGAGGGTATGTAAGCCACGTGCACCACGCCGAAGAAGGGCACGAGGTGGTGCTCACACATGGAGTGGAAGTAGATGTCGCGCACCAACACCATCTCTTGATGGCGGTCCGACGGCATAGCCACGATTATAGACGCCAGATCCGCAGGCTCGGTCGCGATGATCTCTCCGAACATCTCGGCCACCCGTCGCGGCGTATCCACCAAACCGTCACGATCGGGGTCCTCCTCAATACCCTCCAATACCAGTCGGATACCCCGCTTGATCTTATCGTAATCCATCAGGACGAAGCCTGCTCTTCATTCCGAGGAGCAGCGAGAGGCGAGAGTCCAGGAGCAACGCGCTCGTGTCCGTCGGGTTCGGGATTCTCCTGCTCACCTCGTGGCCTACGTAGCCGCTGGATGCGTTTGCTCTCCGCTGCCTTGCGCTGCCGGGCTTCGTCGCGCGCCCTGAAGACCTCCTCCGGATCCCCACCAGCCAAAAGCGCCTCGAACTCCTCGCGATCGATGGTCTCCTTGTCCATAAGGAGTGCGGACAACATGTCCAACTCCGCGCGATGTTCAATGAGTATCTCGCGAGCCATAGCGTAGGCCTCGTCGACCACCCGCCGGATCTCAGCGTCGATCTTCCGAGCCGTCTCGTCGGAGTACTCCTGACCCATACCGTAATCGCGCCCCACGAACGGCTGCGCCGGATCTTGGCCGAAGGTCAGCGGACCGAGCTTCTCGCTCATACCGTACTGAGTGACCATGCGCCGAGCCGTCTCAGTGGCCCTCTGCAGGTCGTTCGAGGCCCCGGTGGTGATATCGTCAAAACGGATCTCCTCCGCCACCCGGCCGGCCAGCATGTGCGACAGCTTGTCGATGATCTCCTGCTTTTTGACCATGAACTTGTCTTCAGTGGGCAGGGTGATGGTGTAGCCGAGGGCCTGCCCGCGGCTGATGATGGAGACCTTGTGCACCGGGTCGGCATTGGGTAGGAAGTGTGCCACCAGAGCATGGCCCGTCTCGTGATAGGCGGTGATGAGTTTCTCCTCTTCGGAAAGAAGACGGGACTTCTTCTCCGGCCCGGCGATGACCCGCAGGACTGCCTCTTCGAACTCATCCATCTCGATGAGACGCTTGCGGCGGCGGGCCGTCAGTAGAGCCGCTTCGTTCACCAGATTGGCCAGATCAGCCCCCGTGAAGCCGGGAGTCTGTGCAGCCAGGGTCTCCACCTCTACACCCGGCGCCAACGGCTTGCCTCGAGCATGAACGGACAGGATGGCCTTGCGCCCCTCCCTGTCGGGCCGGTCGACGATGATCTGCCGGTCGAAACGACCCGGGCGGAGCAGAGCCGGGTCGAGGATATCGGGCCGGTTGGTGGCCGCCATGATGATGATGCTCTCGTTGGCCTCAAAACCATCCATTTCCACCAGTAACTGGTTGAGGGTCTGCTCGCGCTCGTCATGACCACCGCCCAGACCGGCCCCGCGATGACGGCCGACGGCGTCGATCTCGTCGATGAAGATGATGCACGGCTGATTTTGCTTTGCCTGTTCGAAGAGGTCGCGCACCCGGCTGGCACCGACTCCCACGAACATCTCCACGAAGTCGGAGCCGGAGATACTGAAGAAGGGTACGCCGGCCTCACCGGCCACCGCCCTGGCCAAAAGCGTCTTACCGGTACCAGGAGGGCCGAATAGAAGGACACCCTTGGGTATGCGCGCCCCCAGACTCTGAAACCGCTTAGGATTCTCGAGGAACTCCTTGATCTCGTCGAGCTCCTCTACTGCCTCGTCCACCCCGGCCACGTCCTTGAACGTGATCTTCGGTTGATCGATGGTCATGCGCTTGGCCCGCGACTTGCCGAAACTCATCACCTTGCTCCCCCCTCCCTGCATCTGGTTCATCAGGAAGATGAAGAAGATGAGGATGAGGATAACGGGGCCGAGGGTACCCAGCAGTGTAAGCCAGACGGAACTCTTCTGGATGTCGGTCGTGAAATCGACCTTATTGGTCAGAAGATACTCTTCCATATTGTAGGCCTGCGTGAACCCGACCTGGAATTTCCGTCCATCCGTGAGTTGCCCCTCCACCACCAGGTCCTTCGTCTTCAGGGTGACCGGCATCTTCACATTGCCTGCCGTCACTGCGCTCTGAAACTGATTGAAGGTCAGCTCCTCCGTGCTCTTAGAACCGTAGAAGAGGTTCTGCACGAAAAAGGCCAGTATGATGATGAGAAGAATCGGGAAAGCGGCACTCTTGAAGAACCTGCTCACCTGCACTCCACTTATCGCTCAATAATGGGCTGGAATACTACCATATGCCCACTTCCAGCATCCGTGAACCCTCCTCCTGGAAACAAGGCCCCACCCGCCCACACCACACGTGCGCGCGCAGCGACGGTCGCGTAGTCTGCGGTCATCCCCAGCCATCGAGTACACCTATGAAGGGCACATTCCGGTACTGCTCAGCGTAGTCGAGACCGTATCCGACCACAAACTCATCAGGAATCTCAAAGCCGGTATATCGACACACCAGATCGGCGGTACGCCGGCTGGGCTTACTGAGCAGAGTGACTATCTCCAGACCGGCCGGATTACGCGAACCCAGATTGCTCATGAGATACTGCAGCGTCCGGCCCGAGTCAATGATGTCCTCGACAACGAGCACATGCCGCCCCTCGATATCAATATCGAGATCCTTGAGGATACGCACCACTCCTGAACTGTCGGTGGAACGGCCGTAGCTGGATACGGCCATGAACTCCATCTCCAGGTCAAAGGGTAGACGGCGGGCTAGGTCGGACATGAAGAAGACGGCACCTTTGAGCACGCACACCAGTACGGGGCGAAGATCCTTGTAGTCGCCCGTGATGGCTCGGCCCAGCTCCTCGATGCGCTCTTGTAGCCGCGTCTCGGAGATGAGCACTCTCAGGCAATCTCGCTGCACGCCCGCCCGTCACCCTCCTCGGGGTCACGATCCACCGCGAATCTCCATCACAGCTCCGCACCCTCCAGACTGAACCGCACCAAATCGACGGTATCGGCTCGTATTCTACCCCTCTCCGCCACGACTAATCCAGCGACCCACACGATGTGCTCCCCACACACCACTAGAGGCGTCTGCGCACGCACCCGCGCCGGTACCCGCATGTCGACGAAGATGTCGTGAATCTTACGCGTACCCGCAGCGCCCAACGGATGAAGACGATCCCCAGGCAATGGTCCACGCACCTCCAGCGGTCCACTTATACTATGCGCATCCACGTACGCCTCTCGCGCCGGGTCCGGGGCGAAAAACACGGCCGTCCTCTCCGCCCGCACCACCGCCCCAATCCACTCCGCCCTACCAGGCAGGGGCAGAGATACGGGAGCGACCGGCCCGGTAGTCGGCGATCCGAGCGGAGTCGCCTCTGCACGCTCCACCCACACCCAGTCGTTTTCGCGACATACACGCCACCCCCCCGATAAATCACGGCAACTGGAGCCAGGTACCCCTAACGCCTCCTCGACCACCAGTACCGACGCCCGCGTGACGGCGAGACCCTCATGTTGCTCAAGCCAAGCACGGATGACCAACCTGCGCAGCTCCACCGGCAGGGCGCGCAACACGGCCACCTCAAGGCCGGGAGACGTCACGTCCACACCGGACCGGGCCACGACCGTGCTCACCAGCCGCTCCACCTCCGCAGTCACTTCCGCCGTACGCGTCGCACTGCGCATCGCACCGGGCAAAACCGCCTCCCAGGCGGGGAGCACCTGCTCTCGGATACCGGTACGGGCATAGCCCGGATAGACGTTGCCGCAGTCAACGGCGTACTCGATCCCCCGCTCCCGGCAGAAACGAGCCGTCTCTTCCCGCCGAACCGTGAGCAGAGGCCTCACCCAGGGCGGATCGCAAGGGAGCATGCCCCGCAGTGCGGCCGGCCCTCCATAGCGCCCCACACGGTAGAGGAGATTCTCCACCTGGTCGTCGGCAGTGTGAGCCAAGGCTATGCGCTCACAACCGTATCGTGCAGCCGTATCCCCGGCCGCTTCGCGCCGGGCTGCGCGCGCTCGTTCCTGCACATTGCCCACCGCCTTTGCGATGGGCCGGTGGACGACGGTCAGCGGAACTTCGAGGCGCAGACAGTGGGCCCTGACCAGTGCCTCGTCAGCATCGCTCTCTTCACCACGCAGATGATGATTGATGTGCAGGACGCGGATGCGGCGAGGGCGCGACTTCCCCAGTGCACCGGTGGCACACAGTTCCAGCATGGCAGTAGAATCCTGGCCACCCGAGACCATGAGGAGCACGCCGTCCTCAGGACGAAAAAGGCTTTCGCGCACGATCATCAGCCGAGCCTGAGCGGCAAGCGAAGGCTGCCTGCTTCTTCGGCTTCCCCTGGGAGACTCCACCGTTCTCCTTCCTCGGTCCATCCCGGCGACCCGGCTCCTGTATTACTACTATTATTGTACTAATGCAGGGACACGCGGTCGACGGAGGCCTTCCGCTGTAGGTTGGCAATGCACTGCACCGGCCCAACCGCTCCGACATTACGGTGCCCGCCGACCACTCGCGAGGAGCAGGACCACATCGGTTCCACAGACTCTTGTACTCTGCTTCCAGCTTTGCTTAAATCGTCGGGCCTGCAAGTCCAAAGGAGGATAATCATGGGTGTCCCCAAAGTCGATCACGATCTTTGCACCGGATGCGGTATCTGCGAGGATATTTGCCCGGATGTCTTTGAGATCGGCGACGACGGCCTCGCTCACGTCATCGACCCAAACGCGTGCGAAGATGCCGGTTGCTGTGAAGAGGCCGCTGACGAGTGTCCGGAGGGCGCCATCAGCATTGAGTGACAGCACCGTGACTGGTGCGCGGAGCACCGTCCAAGATACGATTTGCGATCAGTAACACTGAGGCCGCCTTATAAGGCGGCCTCAGTGTTATTCGAAGCAATTGGGGCCGACACGTGATCATCACCGTATCGGGTCCTCCGGAGAGGACCCCTGCCGCCCCTCTAGGGGTCGCGCATCCACCTGGAGCCTATGCCACTCCCGACGGAGTGTGGGCGCAGCGAGAGCAAGACCGATCAACGACACCAGGCCACCCATGCTGATGACGTAGCCGGATACATACTCATATACGAGCGGCGCGATCAAGGTGCCCACAAGAGCACCCACCTGCACGGCCGCCTGCTCCATCCCCTGTACACTGCCCAACCAGCGCGCCGGTACCACCTGCACGAGAAAGGCCTGCTTGGCCGGATACGACCAGGCAATGGCCAACCCCTCAATGACATTGACCACCACGTACAGTGCCAGGATGTGGGTTGAACCGTATATCACGTAGGCCAACGCCGAAACGGTGTAGCCCGCGAACATGAGGGCCCAGCGGCTGTAGCGATCGGCCAGATAACCCCCCACCCAGGCGAGCAACATCGGAAGGGAAAAGGCCATCCAGGTGAGTCCGATAAAGCGGATAGACGCACCCAGGTGACGTAACCACAGACTCCACAGCACTTCGAACACGCCCATGGCGAAGTGCGCCGTAAAAGCGACCACCAGGAAGGCAGACACGCTGCGAGTGATAAGTTGCCGGAGTGGGGGATGTGCCACCTTCACGGCCCTTCGACGACGGGCATGCTCGGGCTCACGCACAACGAAAAAGAGAACAATAGCCGTGAGTGCCGCCAGAGCACTGCCAAACAGGAATATGGTATAGAACGCCCACTTTCCTTCTCCCCCACCGAGCGCATAGAGAGGCCAAGCCACGACAGGTCCAATCACCAGACCACCGAACTGGGCCGTGGTCAGCCAGCCGTACGCCCGACTGCGTGCGCTGTGAGTACACAAATCGGCCACCAGAGCCTGCCCGGCAGGGGTCACCGCCGCCGCCCCGATGCCCTCCAAGATGCGGAAGAGAACGAACCAGCCCGGATGCGTTGACGAGACGAACAGGAGGGTGGCCACCGCGTACAGGCCCACACCGGCGACCATCACCGGCCTGCGGCCGATAGAATCACTCAGCCTCCCCAGAGGAGTAGAGAACAGAAAAGAACCCACGTAGTAAGCCGAAGCCACCACGCCGATCAACCAGACCGGTGCATGGGCCTCCTCCTGCAGAAAGACGGGAAGATACGGAAGGATGGCCCCGAATCCCAACCAGACAACGAACCCAGCCGCACAGATGACGGCCACCTGCAGCCATTCAGTCCGCACGGGGCCGTCGACACCGCGGTGCTGCAAACGACCCTCTTCTTTCTGCCCTGCCAGAGTGCTGTCCATGTGCGAGCTTTTGATGAAATGAGTATACCACAACAGGAGGAATCATGCTTGAGCATCCGGGGAGAGTATGCCTGCATAGCCGGGAGAAGAAGCATCCGCTCCTTCGACCCGACTCCATTGACTCTGCTGCCCGTCAGACTGCTTTGGATCAACCCATCTGCGCGAAGGCCGGCGTCGTCTTCGTGTGGACGGCCATCTTCGCTAGAAGTGAGTGGAAATACGGCGATAGAGCCTATCGACACTGTTATCCGGATGTGGGCTACATCGCCGCACACGTCTCACTGGTGACTGTAGCTGAAGGACTTGCCGGCCGTCCGGTGGCCGCCTTCTACGACGACGAGTCGAACGCCCCTCCTTGAGATGGGCAGGCGGGAGGAAGGTACCGTCTACATGACGGCAGTAGGCCTGCCGGCGCAGCCCCGCAACAGAGCCGACAACACCGACATGTGGCACACTGCACGTCCCAAGGAATGGCGGCTAACGCATAGCCCGTCTCTTAGGACTTTTTCTCAGGCCCCTCGTCACCCGCGGGGGCGGGATCTCCGGCCTGTGCAGTCGCACGAGTGATGATCTCGCCGGTAGTATCTATATCGACCTCAGCACCGACCTTCGGATCTTCCTTAATGGCCGCCTTGAATCCCTCTTCGCCCTCCTGGAGGCCCTTCTTCAGTCCCGTAATCGACCGCCCCAGCGAAGAACCGAGTTTGGGCAATAACTTACCCCCGAAGACGAGCAAGATGATCACGACGACTATTAGGATTTCCCAGGGGCCCAACCAACCAGGCATCTACTACTCTCCTCGTTAGTACTAAGCAACGTAGCACTATTGTCGCATGGTCCGGGAGTAGACACACGGCCCCGGCGTTTTCGCGCGTTACGGGACAGGCGTGGGCATCGACAAACACTGTGGTCATACACCCACATATACCCGGCCCAATCCGGCGACGCGAAGAATCATCCCAGCGTATCCGCTACGAGAAGGCCCCACACACGATATGATTAGTATCCGGCTGCAATCTCGAGACCCAAGGTTGCTGAAAACGGGCAATTCACCGCAAGAGAGCGCAACCGGGCACTCCCTTGCTTTTCAGGAACCTCGGACCACAGAGTGGGTTGTCGGGGTAAAGGAGTCAGCCTGTATGAATCATCAGTCACCCCAGTGGACTGGTGGAGGGTCCCATCAGCCACCCCCCTCAGGTTACGACAATCGCCCGATAGTACTTTCTGCCCACGGCCTCACCAAGGATTTCAAAAACCTTCGAGCTGTCGACAAATTGGACCTCTCGGTGTACCGAGGTGATGTCTTCGGCTTCCTTGGTCCCAACGGCTGCGGAAAGACCACCACCATCCGTATGATCTTCGGGCTCATATACCCGACCAGTGGCCACGTGGAGGTACTCAACCACAAGGTGCCCGACGATCGCCTCGAAGCCCTTCGCCATCTGGGCGGCTTCGTAGACGATCCCATGTTCTACAACAACATGACAGCGCGCCGCAACCTGCGGCTGATAGGACAAATGAACGGCGAGGTCACTGAAGAGCGCATATCAGACGTGCTGGAGATGGTCGGCCTGACCGAACGGGGTGAATCGAAGGTGGGCAGCTTCTCACACGGCATGCGCCAACGTCTCGGCATCGCCTTGGCGCTGATCCACGACCCTGACGTCATCGTACTCGACGAGCCTACCAGCGGTCTTGATCCTCAGGGGATGAAAGACGTCCGCGAGCTTATCCAGGAGCTGGGCAGGAGGGGAACAACTATCTTCCTCTCCTCGCACCTACTCCACGAGATAGAGCTGGTCTGCAACCGGGCGGCAATCATGAGCAGGGGACGAGTGGTCGTCCAGGGGCCGGTGTCGGGACTGCGTCCGGCGGGCCACGGCGTAAAAGTGCTCACACGCGATCAGCGCCGGGCGTGGGACATCATCCAGAACATGACGGCTCCTGGGACAATCCGACAGGACGAAGACTACATAACGGTACCGATAGATGGTGCCGACGACTTCGTACCCGAAATGATACGCCGCCTGGTGACCGCCGGCCTGGACATATTGGCTGTGGTTCCTGCCACCGAGCAGGGGCTGGAAGACATGTTCCTCGATCTCACAGCGGCGGCAGAGACCGACCGAAACGGTAGCACACAGCCCACTCAAAGGAGGAGGTGGTCGAGATGAGCGCCATACGCCGGGAGTTCCTCAAGACACTCTTCCAGAAACGCACCTACATCGGTTGGGCCGGCCTGTTCTTGGTCCCCTTCCTCATCACACTCGCCTTCCGCTTCTCGGGCGGGGATTCGCATGGTGAGAATGAGGCAGCTATAAGCGAGTGGATCTTCGAATTGATCCGAACTAACGGGATGTTCGTGGCCATCGCGGCCCTCATGGCCCTCGCTCCCTTCCTGCTGCCGCTCCTGTCCTCCATGTCGGGCAGCTACACCATCGCAGGCGAAGCCGAGAACAACACCCTGAGGACCATGCTCATGCAGCCGATCCGCAGGGGAACGTTTCTCATGGCCAAGTGGTTCGTCGCGAACCTGTATATGGCAATCGGCCTGCTCATCATGTGGATCGCAGCGCTCATCGCCGGAGGAGCCATCTTCGGTCTCCGCCCCATCCTACTGTTCTCCGGCCAGACCGCCGGCGTAGGACAGGCTCTGGGCCTGACGGCCGCTTCGTACGTCTTCGTGCTGGTAGGCATGGTGGCGGTCGTATCCCTGGCCGTCTTTTTTTCAACGCTCACCAACTCCAGCCTCACGGCTGCGGCAGGTGCGCTGGTGCTGGTGATCATAATGGAAGTACTCGAAGCATTCTCCGTTTTCGACTTCCTCCTGCCCTACCTCTTCACCAGCCACTTCGAGGCCTGGACCAACCTCTTCTATTCACCGGTCGTATGGGGTCCCATCATCAAAGCGCTCATCAACTTCGCCGTGTGGATCGTGGGGATGACCGGCCTCGCCTACGTCGTTTTCCGGAGAAAGAACATCCTGTCATAGAAAGCCCTGTCATAGAAAGCTGCCGGACGGTCTGCTGCTGCCGGACGGCCTTCTAACCAATAACACCGACTAGGGAAGCACCCGGGTTGCGCCGACATAGGTGGTCCAGAAGGCGTTATCGATACGGACACCGCCTGTACGCGCATTAATTATCTTTCCATCACCGATGTATATACCCACGTGACGGATGGGGGTGTAGTAGAAGACCAGATCTCCAGGACGAAGGTCACTCTTGGCAACGTGCGGCCCACAGTTGTACTGCGCGGCGCTCGAGTGGGGCAGTTTGACCCCAAATTTCGCGTACACATATTGAACCAGCCCCGAGCAATCGAAACCACTGGGGTCGTCACCCGCCCACACGTACGGCACCCCCAGGTACTTCGTAGCCTCTGCGACCACTCTGTCGCCCACCTGTATGCCGCCTGCCTCCAGTCCCTCCATGGGGCCTACGGTGGCGACTGCAGGAACTGCGACAGTGGTGCCGTGCACCCCCACGCTCATCGAACGCAAAATGAAGACCACCGCCTGTGCTCGGGTTACGGTCGCAGCAGAATCCAGGTAGGCGCGACCGTTCCTGGTGCCTCCTTGGAGTACCTCATTGTGTATGAGATAGGCGATCGCTGGTGCGAATGCGCACGGGACTGCGTCTGCGTCTGCAAAGGAGCGAAGCACCAGCTCACCTTCGGCCTCATACCAACCGTCCAGCGAGGAGTAGGTCCCGGCGTCCCCGGCGATGGTGCCATTGGCAGCCATCTCCTTCTGCACCAAGTAGGCGGCAACCACCTGCCCGGCCTCACCCCGGGTGCAGCAGGCACGAGGCCGATAGGTATCCTGCTTCGCTATGATGCCCGCAGCGACACCCCCTTCGACCCAGGGATAGTAGAAATCCGCCCGCGGCACATCGGCGAAGGTAGGTGTGGAAGGTGCCACCATCTTCAGAGCGAAGGCGGTAAGACTCATCTTGGCGAACTGACCCCGGAGCACATCGGCTGAAGGCCGGAAGGTGCCGTCACTGTAACCTTCCGCGACGGTGGCCACCTGAGAGCAACTCACTCCATACGTGCGCTGCCAGGTGGCGTCGCTTATATCTTCCCAACGATCGGCGGCTAAAACGGAGGCACTGCCTAGAAAGACCCCGGCCACGCCTAGGACAAGCGTGAGGACGACGGCCCACCACGGTGTTCTTCGATCAGCCTGCTGCACTATCTCGACTCCTTTGACTTCGGCCACCCGGCTGTAGCCGGACGACGATACGTCAGGGAATACGTCAGGGATCCCCTCTCACGAGTGTGCGCGAACGCTGAGCAGTCGCGCAGGATGAAACAAAGAAGAAAGTTTACCAGACGAATACAACCCGGTCTTAGCCGACGCAAAGAAAACTGTGCAGTTGCCGCCCCAACACCGCAGAATCTCCACCGGATGGGTGACCCAAGACCCCTGCACACCCCACTCCGCATACGTAGCGGGGTGTGGAATGGACGCAGGTACTGCAGGTACTATATGTTATTCTGCAACGGTTTGTTGACTCTACCAGAACGGAATCTGTACGACACATGGCGGAGACGCACGATACCCTCAGAATAGATGACGCAGAAAGAGAGACCGCCGACCTAGCCGACTACCTAAGGGTAGTGCGCGAACGAGGTTGGATCATAGCCATAGCGGTAGTGGTCGTGGTGGCAATAACGTTGGCCGTCTCGCTCACCTCCACCCCGCAGTATCGGGCCTCCGCGCGCCTACTCTACCAAAAGAGCAACCTCGACCAGGCACTCTTTGGCTCGCAGGTGTTCTCCAACACCAACCAGGACCGCGACGTCCAGACCGGAGCCACCCTGGTAAAGCTCGATCCGGTAGCCGCCTCCGTCGCTACGGCCCTCGACTCCCAGAAGACAGGCCCAGAGCTCTTAGATATGGTCACTGTCAAGGCTGAGACCAACACCAATGTCATCGATATCCAGGTGGTATCGGCCGACGCTGCAGAGGCCGCAGCCGTCGCCAACGCCTTCGCCGAGCAGTTCATTCTCTCCCGCCAGACCGCCGACCGAGCGACCGTGGCTGCCGCACGGGAGCTCGTCAAGAAGGAGCTGGATAGTCTTAGCTCCCGCGATGCGCAATCAGCCCACGGACTGATGCTCAAGGAAAAATATGAGAATCTCCGCATCTTGGAGTCCATGCAGGACGGCGCCTTCACTCTGGTACAACGTGCCGGTGTACCGACAGAGCCCTTCTCCCCTCAACCGCTACGCAACGGCGTGTTGGCTCTCGTGGTGGGGCTGGTACTGGGTTTCGGCCTTGCCTTCCTCCTCGACTACCTCGACAGGCGTATTAGGGACGAGAAGGTCCTCGAAAAGGAGTTTGGCGTACCCATCCTGGCAGGCGTACCGGCGATCGGTGGACGCTGGAGGACCCACAAAGAAGAGGATGGCGGCCGGGGTAGCGGCCGTTCATCCGCACCTGTGGGATTCAGTTCACATCCAGCTCTATTGGAGCCTTTCCGTACGTTGCGCTCCAGCCTCCAGTACTTCGACATCGACAAGAACATGCGCATGCGCACCATCCTCATCACGAGTGGGTTACCCATGGAGGGCAAGACCATCACTACGGTCAACCTGGCCCTGAGCCTGGCCCTCTCGGGCAAGAGGGTGATCATCCTTGAGGCCGACCTACGCCGCCCCATGGTGCACGAGTACCTCGAACTCGACCAGCACATAGGCCTGTCAAACGTCTTGGCCGGCACCCGCCAGCTCGCCGACGCCCTCCAGATAGTCAAAGCCGACCAGTTCGTACCTGCCAAGAGCCGGCGCGGGCGGGGTGAGCACGAAGATGCAATGCTGCTACAACGCAACCTGTATGCGCTAACGTCCGGCAACCTGCCCCCCAACCCGGCCGAGCTGCTGTCGTCCGCAAAGATGATCGAGCTCCTGCAGGACGTGGGCCATATGGCAGACTACACCCTCATCGACACCCCGCCGGTCCTGATGGTCTCAGACGCTCTGGCCCTGGCAACTCACGTGGACGCCGTGATCGTAGCCGCCCGTCTCAACGCCACCACCCGCGAACAGGCCCAAGAGACACGAAATGCTCTAAATCGGGCCGGGGCACGAGTGATCGGTGTCGTGGCCGGAGATGTGAAACGCCACGGAAGTCGTTACGGAAGATACACGTACGGCTACGGCTATCGATACGGATACGGGTACGGATACGAAGACACCGTATAGAGCGTAGAGCGACCCCAACCGGCTGTGCACGGGGTGGCAAAAGCTCTCCAGGGAGAAGGCCCCCTGGAGAGCACTAAGTAGTAGGCCACGCTAGTAGGCACCCTTGCGCCGCAAGACGACGTAGACGGTCTTGAGCAGCAGGATGAAGTCTACCCCCACGGACCAGTTCTCCATGTAGTAGCGATCCAGTTTGACCATCTGATCGAAGCTGAGGTCGCTTCGCCCCGATACCTGCCACAGACCGGTGATCCCGGGCAATGCCCGCAGTCGGTAGAGATGCTGCTCCTCATACTCATCCACCTCATGCGGTAGAGGTGGCCGTGGCCCTACTAGGCTCATCTCTCCCCGCAATACATTCACGAACTGGGGCGTCTCGTCGAGGCTCCACTTACGCAAGAAGGCCCCCACCCTAGTGATGCGGGGGTCCTGGCGCATCTTGAACATCTGGCCACCAGATCCGGTCTCATCCCTTTCTTTGAGATCGGCGAGTTGCCGATCGGCATCCTGGACCATGCTGCGAAATTTGAGCATGCCGAACCGCTGGCCATTCTTCCCCACCCGCTCCTGCCGGTACAGCACCGGTCCACGGGAATCAAGTTTGATGGCCGCAGCGATTAGGAGCGCCGGACATACTCCCACTATTAGTATGGCTCCAGCCACCGTCACATCCATAACTCGCTTCAGAAGGCGCTGCACGCGATCGAGAGGGTCGACGTCCATCTCAATCACGGGGAGTTCGGCATAGCCGAGCAAACTCGCGGGCCGATACGTCTGCTCAAACAACGAAGGCACTATCCGGAAGGGTACATGGCCAACACACAGCATCTTGGTGATTTCGGGTAGCGACGCGCATTCCGTCTGATCCAGCGCCACCACCACCTCGCCGGCACCTCTTTCCACCAACGCCCGATGGAGTGTCTCCAGCCCCTCTAAACCGGAAGCGATCTCGAAGTCGACCCCGCAGGCCTTACTGTCGCCCTCACAAGCGGTATCGTCGGCGCAGACCATCGCCCCTCGATAGGCAACACGTCCCACGCAGCTCACACCGAGCCAAGGACGCGCTTTGAGAAACTGCAGAAAGCTGTCCGCCGCCTTACCCCCTCCGATCAGCAGCACGTTCCGCACCGACTCGCCCCTGAGGAACAGAGAACGTTGATACGCGCTCAAGACCCAACGACTGACTACACACAGCACAAAGAAGATGGCCAGGGATGATACGAGCGCAAGTCTGGAGGGCGTAGTGTAGCCGGTGAAAAAGCCGCGGGTCAGATAGGCGATAAGGGTCACGACAGCAGTCGCCGCCACCAGAGTCCACGCCAAGGCCATGACATCGCTCAGTCGGGACAATCGCCGATGGGCTGAATATTGCCCCCGCGCCAAGGCCAGGATAAGCGTGATAAGAAACACTCCTCCTGACATGAGGAGGTTGGCGACAAGGGCCCCGTCAGCGACTACCGATCGGAGATAGAGCAAACCCGCGTGTGCCCCGAACGAAACCACAGCTGCAACCACGTCGGCCACGGCAAGCAGACGCCGAGGCCATGTTGCTCTCCGCGCCGTCAACAATGAGTTTTCGGTGCCCGCCGGCGTCACAGCAACAACGCCTTCCACAATCACACCCCTGTTAAAGATGGCCAGATGGCCTGCCCACGTATCCGACTACTATCGGCTGCTTACTATCGGCTGCTACACGCGATTCCTTGACACGAGATTATTGACTGTGCTTTGGGGGTGATAATCAGCCTCGGCCCCGCACACCTGAGCCACATGCCTGAGCGAACGTGCCCCAGAAAGGACGTGACCCCGCCTGCAAGACAGGCGGGGTCACGTAAATCACACGTAAAATACGCAACGGCATTACATGTCAACGCACCTGCTCAGGGAAGCACGCCGTCGCAAGGCTCAATCATCCGCGGGCTTTACCCAGCCGGCTGATTCCAAGGCCACCGCCAATCAGAGCCATCGCACAAACCGCTATCCACAGCAGCTCCGAACCCGTAAACGGGAACGTCGTACGCGCTTTACCATCAGCCACAGTAGTGGAAGTCGTACTGCCGGTAGTGCCGTCCTTGGCCTTAGTAGGATCCTTGGGGTCCTTGGTGGGGTCGGCGCTGGTACCTGAGTTCAACAGAGCCATAACAACGGCGTTGAGTTCGGCTACAATGGTGGGATCGGCATACTGGAGGTTGACTGCGTTGTCGAGATACGCCTGCAGTTCGGCATTGGTGTAGTTACCATCCAGTTTCTGGTCGGCCTGATAGTCGTTATAGATGTCCTGAGGAGAAGCCGCCAAGGCTACGCTACTCAGTCCAAGTACCAAGAAAACGACTGCAACTGCAAGCACCGCTAGTTTCTTCATATTTCGACTCCCCTCGCCCGTTTCAACAGCCTATGTAGACAAACGAGTACCGTAAGACAAACAACATTGTTACATATATCATGGCCCGCTGTAAAACACAATAATTGCCGGCTCGCGTTATGTGGGTCAGAGCGCCTTTTCGAGAGCGTCCAGTTGTGGTGACAGCGGGTTCAGGCGCCTGGCTTCAACGAGGTAGGCGCGCGCCGATCGGGCCACCTCCTCCTCCACCCCAACGGGACCGAGAGAGGAGTTCCGAATCGCCTCCCGCACCGCCAGAAAAGCCTCACCCGCCTTGTAAAAGTAAAGCCAGCCCTCAGGTTCGATCTCGGTAGCATCTACCCAGGCGGCAGCCGCCAGCCGCAATTCCTCCACCCTGGCCGCAGAACCCTCCGGCGCCCGGTCGGCCGCAGCCGTGTGTGCTGCGGCCCTGACCGCGTAGGGAAACGTGGCCGTGGGGTCGAGAGCGATAGCGGTCTCCGTCCCGGCGAGGGCCGCCTGGCTGTGCCGAACACCGGCCCCGGCGGCACGCGCCGAGTAGCGAAGGGAGAGATACGGCAAGGCAGCAGAGACGATCACCAGCAGGGAAAGAACGACGGCAACGGGTCGAAGCACTCGTTCCCACTTAGCCGGCCTTTCCGGCCCATCAGAGATCACATGAACCGCCAGACCACAACGAGATCGTTCCTCGACGGCACCCACCAATCCTCCGAGAAGCATCATGACGGGCAGCGAGACGGCCGCCAGCTGCCACAACCAATCGGCCGACGAATGTATGAGCCAGGAGATGACCGCCGTCATCATAGCGGCCATGACGGCCTGCGTCGCCCTATTCGACGACCGGAAGCGAAGAACTACGGTCCTGAGGAGGGCGAGGATGATGAACGCCGACCACAGGAGCAGCCCCGGAAGGCCCAGTTCAGCCAAGAGCTGCATCGGCTGGCTGTGCGGCTGTTTCACCTCCAGTAAGGTCTTCCGATGCTGGAAGTAGTAGACCTCGAAGTTCTGCGCACCGACGCCCAGGAGGGGATGCTCGGTAAAGGCCTTACCGGCCACCTTCCACTGGGCAAGACGCCCATTCAAACCCAATGCCGAGAACCGACCACCGGTGCCGTCAGACCTGCCGGTGTCGGAGACGAACTCCGTCCAGCCACGACGCACATAGTCATCTAAGCCACCCGTGCGCTGCTGAGCAATGACCAGACCTCCGGCCGTCACCCCCGTAGCCACCACGATGAGCGCTACGCCGATCCAGACGACCGGCCGACGGGAAAGGGGAGCCACGCTACGCTCTACGAGCCAGGTGACGGCCCACGCTACCAGCACGATCACCACCGAGTATCCGATGGCTTCAAGAGCACCCGCCAGCGCAGGCTCCAAGGGGGTCTCGTCGCGGATGGCTACGTAGATGCCGTTGAGCCTAGTCCAAAAGAGAACCACCGGCACCATCACAACGACCAGATCGATCAGAGCACGGAACCGATTGGGCGACAGGATAACGAAGAAGGGGACCACCAAGAAGAAGGTCCACAACGCTCCTCGCGACTGAGGAAGCAGGGCCAACTCGAACAGACACACACTAACAGCCAGTAAGACCGGCTGTGTCCAACGAGGAAACCGCGTACCCCCCGTCCGGCTACGGTCCGGAGCGCCATCACCCACCGGCTCGGCCCCGGCCGCGTTTGCCAAGCCTAGGGCCAACCAGAAGCCGATCATGAGCAGACAGGCCAGCCCGTTGAAATACGTCACGGGATAGTTGAGACGACCGCCGATGAGCAGGTCGAGGGGTTTGGTGGTGAGCCCCAAGCGTGCAACCACCACAACCGCCGTCACGCCCACCACACCGGCCACCAGCACGGCCAATATCCTAAGACCTAAGCGGCCGGACCAACGTACAGCCACAAAGGCGAGCGCCGCCCCTATCACGTAGAAGAGGGTACGGTTGGCTTCTTCCCAGGCATTCCCCATGCTACCGGCCCAGAGGATGCTGGCCACGGTCCAAGCAGCCTGCAGGGCGAAGAGCCCCAGGATCACCTTCTGTAGGTGGCTGGAGCGCACAGGAGGGCCACTCACGCTTACGACCACAGCCAGTGCAGCCGTACCTATCATCAGGGGCAGCCACGTGAAGGATGGGTACGCACCACCGCGAAAAGTCAAGAGGAGACAGACTGCGCACAAGAGGACGATGATGATAACTCCGGTAACGGTGGGTAGACCGGCCGAACGCCCCGGCGCTCCAGCTTCAACCGGCGTCTCTCCCCCTGTCTCGCCCGATATCCCGACCGGCACGTCCACCGGCGTTCTTCTACTCACTGAGGTCACATACCCTCATCGTGCACCCCTCACAGAACCCACTCTCGTTGGATGGCATAAGCCCATCCCGTATACCACAGGTCGGCGCTGAAAGAAACAGGCCGGTCTCGGCTTCGACAGTTTTGAGCCGGCAGGACTCCTCCATCCGGCAGAGCGACCGTAGCGTCAACCCGACACTATTCACACACGCCGTGTTTCTGAGTGATCAATCGGTGAACGGCTCTGTGCAACCGGTGAACGGCTCTGTGATTACAGGCTCAGAGATAAGCGGACTGGTGGTCGAGGTGCATGTTGTTGTGGCAGCAGCGGTCGGGGCAGGCCTGATACGAGAGTAAGCGGTGCAGCAGCGTCGTTGTGGACGCAGCTGCACGATCTTGATCTGTATCATCTACGATGTGATCGACAAGATGAGGACAAAGACCGACAACAGTGCGACCAACAGGAGACGCCACGTGCGAGGCAGACGCCGGACTGAGTGCCTACCCCCTCCGGCTCTCGTTCTAGCGGCTGCTTTAGTGTTCATCTGCAGCATGCTCGCCCTCCCCGTCTCGGCCGGAGCGACACCGACCGCGACGAGAGACGAGGTCACACCTACCGCGACATCAACAACCGGACGTATGACGAGTCCGGCCGCCACACCCGCAACATCGACGACTGCGCGAACTACGGCAACGGCAGTCACACCACCACCGACTGTGACGCCAACGACCGGAAGTACCACAACCACTGCAGCCGTTAATGCGCCGGCCGTCACCGCCAAAGCCTCTATCCTCATCGACGCGGATTCCGATCGCATCCTCCAGTCAAACAACGCCAATGCCCGCAGAGCGATCGCCTCCACCACCAAGATCATGACTGCGCTCGTGGCACTGGAGTCGTTGTCCCTCGACACACGAGTGACGGCATCCGCCAAGACGGCCGCGACCGGCGAATCACAGATCTACCTCGCCAAAGGCGAAGTGCTCACCGCTGAACAACTGCTCTACGCGCTTCTGGTGAAGAGCGCGAACGACGCGGCGGTAGCCCTGGCTGAGGCCTCAGCCGGCAGCGTAGCGGCCTTTGCGGAGAAGATGAACCGCAAAGCAACGGCTCTAGGTCTGCAGAACACCCACTTCGTCAATCCCCACGGCCTGGACGTCCAGGGACACTACTCCTCTGCCCGAGACCTGGCCATCTTGGCGGCACACGCCATGCACAATCCTGAGTTTCGCAAACTCGTGGCCACCAAAACGTACACCATCCCTTGGCCCGGCCACGATGCACCACGCAGTTTCACCAATCGCAACCTCCTTCTCCAAGAGCTTGACTGGGTCACCGGCATCAAAACGGGATATACAGGCAAAGCAGGCTACTGCCTGGTCGCCTCGGGCACCAAGAAGGGGGCCTCCCTCATCAGCGTCGTACTGGGGGAGTCCACCCAAGAGCTCTGCTGGAGCGACAGCAGGCGCCTACTCGAGTACGGATTCGGTCTCTACCATCAGCCCACCCTTCTCAGCAAGGGCGTGACGGTCACAGATCTTCCCGTGCCTTACCAATTGACGCGCAGGCTGCGGCTGGTAGCGGACGACACCTTCTCCCCCACCCTCTTCCACGACGATATCGTTACCCATACCATGGAGATCGACAGACGCGTGGTGCTGCCGGTGAGCGCGGGCGAGATCTTCGGCGCCATGCACTTCTGGATCGATGGCAAACCCCTTGGCTCAGTCGACGTGGTCGCGGCCGACTCGTTCGAAACGCCTACGCTCAAAGAAATCCTGGCATACTGGAGAAGCTTGGGACCACCGCTACGCTTGGTGACTCTTTACAACCTCAGTGCAGGCGAATAGTGAGCATATGAACGACACGACAGGGATCACCAACACGGCTAAAAAGCGTCCACGACTACATCTACCGTGGTGGGGCTGGGTCGCCGTGGGGGTGGCTGTCGTAGTCATAGCTGCAGGCGCATTCGTCGGGGTCGAGTACGCACGCTCCACGAAACTAGGAGATCTATCGCCGGCCGAGAACGAGATCGTCGCGTCCGATACAGTCACCATCTCCTGCGCCCTGGCAGGATATGAACCGGGAGAGGGCAAAGTCTCCCTGGCCCTCGACGGCAAAGCGGTTTCTTCAGACGACCTATCTCTACAATCGGGGCTCGTGTCGACCCGGGCTACCGTAGAAGACGGACCCCACACGGTCACGCTGGACTACACATCCAGCAACCTCTTCTCCCGTCACATCTCACACACCTGGACCTTCACTGTCGACACCACCGCTCCCAAGCTGACCATCGACTCGCCCTCCGCACCGGCGACATTGGGCAAGAAGACCACACACTTTGTGATACGCGCCGACGAAGAGGCGACAATACACCTCACCGTGGATGGAGAGCCGGTCGATCTCACGACCACCAGCGGTACCGTCACTACGGCACCTACTACGGCGGCCGCAGCAAAGACCACAACGGCAGCCGCGACGATAGCCACCGTTGCCCAAGGAGACGTGACCATGGCGGAAGGAGAGCACACGCTGGTGCTCACCGCCACAGACGCAGCCGGTAACCGCACCAGCAAGGAATGGAAGGCTTGGGTTGATTATCAAGCCCCGGTGGTGACTCTCGACTCCGGCCCCAAAGACGGCGCCACGTGGAAAAAAAGCTCAGCGACCCTGGTGTTCTCCGTCACGGACAACTTCCCCCAGGGGCTAACCGCGACCGCCACCATCGATGGCAAAGGGGTGGCCGTCACCTCCAAACCGGTGACCGGCAAGCCGGCGACCGGAACGGCAGCCAAGACGGCGGCCACTGGGACAACAACGACCGGAGAGACAGTGGCCGGAGAGACTGCCCCCCCAAGCGGACGAACCTTCACGGTGAAGACGGGTGCCCTTGCTGAGGGCGATCACCGGGTGGTGTTCATAGCCCAGGATCGCGGTGGCCACGCCACTACCTGGAAGGGCACCTTCTTGGTCGATTCAACCGACAGCTTCGGCACCAGGACGATGACGTCCGGCGCCACTGGAGCCGATGTAACACAACTACAAAAACTGCTCACCCGCAAGGGCTTCTACACCGGTAAGGCTACTGGGGTCTACGACAAAGCCACCACAGACGCAGTCGCGGCCTTCAACGCCGCCCGTGGACTCTCCGGCGGCGCTGTGGTGGACAAGAACACCCTCAAGCATCTCGTGGGCTCTATCCGCATCGATCTGTCCGCGCGCCAACTCTCTTTGTATGACGAGGACAAGCTGGTCAAGACCTACTCGGTCGCCGTCGGCATGCCCGCATATCCAACGCCCACCGGCTCCTATGCCATCATCTCGAAGGAACGCAATCCCACCTGGAACCCACCCAACTCGCCCTGGGCGGCAGGAGCTAAGCCGATCGGACCGGGACCGAACTGCCCCCTGGGCACCCGCTGGATGGGATTAAACGCCCCTAGCATAGGCATTCACGGAACCAATAACAGCGCCTCAATCGGTACGGCTGCCTCCCACGGGTGCATTCGTATGCATACGGCTGAGGCCGAAGACCTGTTCGAACGGATATATATAGGCACACCGGTCACGATCGTGAGCTGACCGACAGCGCCTGGAACGCCTATATCATCCACCGTGCGGCCATCTATGATCTCAGATATTCGAGGATACCCTTAGCAATACCCTGGGCGGCCGCTTTCTGATAGGTGGGACTCGCCAGCCTGGCCTCTTCAGCAGCGTTGCTAAGAAAACCGACCTCCGTCAGGGCCGCCGTCATGGTCGTGTTGGCCAGGACGGCCAGATTAAGCCAGTGGGTGCGCGCTCCCCTGTCAACTGAGCCGATCGCCTTCACCAAGTTGCGTTGAATGGCCGCCGCCAGCGCCTTACCCTCGGAGGAGAAGTTGTCAGGCGTGCCCCAATAGAATGTCTCGGTACCACGAGCAGAAGCGTCTCCGGAGGCGTTGCTGTGGATACTCACGAACAAGTCCGCCCGCGCAGTGTTGGCCATACCGGTCCGCTCCTGAAGACTGAGATAGGTATCGGTTTTGCGGGTCAACATGACCCTCAAACCCGCCGCACGCAGATTTTCGGCTACGAGAAGAGAGATGGCCAGATTCACATCCTTCTCCTTAGTGCCGTTGACACCGATGGCGCCAGGATCGCCCCCTCCATGCCCCGGGTCAATACAAACCAGGGTGGATCCGCCGATGACAGGACTCTGAGCTCGACGAAACACGTCGACGACGATACGGTGGCCTTTGCCCCCTGCAGGGGCCAGCGTCATCACGCTGAAGCTCCTATACCGAGATAGGTCCAGGCTGACGCGCACCGTCCGTGGGTTGTACGTGAGCTGACGGGCCTTCACGGTCTTCACCTCGGGGGAGTCGATCGACTGGGAGAACACACCCCCTATGACACCACGCGTGTAGTCGACGGCGAGCGTGCCATCGGCGGCAACGGCCGCCTTCACCGTCCCCGGTGCGCGAGAGAGGTCAATAACCACCCGCGTCTTGTCGGGATAGCTGCTGGATGAACGGACGCCCTGCAAGACAGCCGCACTGCTGAGTTCGGCCCGGAAGACCACCAAACTCAACTGAGCCCGAGTTATACTGCGTACCGGATGGAAGCGACCATCGCCAGTGCCTTCAAACAGCCCTCGAGCCACGGCCAAAACCACATAGCGCCTGGCCCCCGAGGCGATTGCGTGTCGGTCGGAGAAGGCCGCCAGCGCCGTATTGATCTTCGCAGCAGAGAGGGCTCGTGCTTCGTCATCCCAGCCCATGGCCCGCACCATGATGGTAGCCATCTGCTGTCGAGTCAGCGGAGAGTAGGGTTTGAAGGTACCGTCGGGGAAGCCGGTCATCCACCCCCGCGCGTATGCGGTTTGCACGTATGTGCGATAGAGAGAGTCGACGTCACTGAACGACGATGCCGTCTTGACCAAAGACACGTTCTTCCACAACACCAGCACCTTGGCGGCTTGGCCACGAGTGAGCGTGCGCGCAGGAGCAAAACTGCCGTCCTTGAATCCAGAGACGGCACCCACTCCGGCGAGGAATCCGATGGCATCGTGCGCAGGCGACGACGACGGTACATCGACGAAAGTCGAAGCCTGAGCCGTATCCATCCCAGGAGTCGATAGGGAGAGGACCACCATTACCATAAACACGAGTATGATTGCCGGCAGGAGAAGCGCGGCCGGAAGCCGCCGCGATCGTGTCCTCACCACCTCTCGAGTCTGGATGTCAGACAACTGATCCGCGATCATCACCCGCCCTTCCGTAAGTCGGCATCACCCTGCGGGTGACGTTGTCCGCCACCCTTGGTCGTACTGGTTCATTCCGTACTGGTTCATTCAACACCATCATCAACACACTTCTAGATAATTCCAACAAGCCCTCCCAATTCGCCTGCAGATCCTTGTCTGCAGATTCAGTCGGCAGGCAGGAATTCATCGCCTCAGCTCATGAGCATTCCGTATGTTTCTGTGGTGTGCCTGCCGTGATGTATCGCAAGACCTCAGGGGTCAGGTCTCGGTATTCACTCTTGTGCCAGTAGACCGTCCCCGGAACACCGTCGGGGTTGACTTCCGGCAGGCAGCGTGGTTTTATGTCCCCTTCTTGGGCTCGACCAGCGCTGTCGAGCAAACCGGCGTCGTCGCTCTGGCCTCTGATCTCTGATGGATGGGCGAGACGCAGGAGAGGAGAGTCTTACTTATCATGACCTACCGTGCGCGAAACGATGTACTCACCAGGGCGATCGCCTTCCTTCTCATTGCCTCCGTTTTCATACTGTCCGGCTTTACCGTCGCTCAAGCCGATCCGGCGGCCATAAGCCAGGCGCAACGTGAGGCACAGGAGCTTAGAAACCTCATAGATAAGCTTGATGCCAAATTGAGCGCCGCAGACGAGAAATACAACTACGCCGCTCAGCAACTCAAAGAGACCCGGGCAGCACAGACTAAAACGAAGGCTGAGCTGGCCAAGACTGAGAACGATCTCGCCGATGCGCGCGACCAACTCATGACCCGTCTGGTCGAGATTTACAAGGGCGGCCAAGTGAGTATGCTTGAAGTCCTGCTGGATGCCAATACCTACTCCGATTTTGTCAACCGGCTGGATCAGCTGGGCCGGATCAGTGAGCAGGACAGCCGCCTGGTCGCCCGGGTGGGAGACTACCTCACTCAGGTGAAAGACCAGCAGGCTCGGCTGGCCGAGCAGGCTCGGGATGAAAAGATCAAGGTCGCCCAGCTGGAGGACGCCAAGCAAAACGTCGCCGCGCAACTCGATGCCCAGGAGAAGGCCCTACAGGGCAAGCAGGCACAGATAGCCCAGCTGGAAAGAGAAGAGGAGGCGAGGCAGGCCAGGCTCGCAGCAGCCGCCAGAGCAGCAGCCGCCAGGGCGGCGGCGGAAGCCGCTCAGGAGCAAGAGCGCGCAACAGTGAGAGTGGCCACCGCCACACAGAGCGACTCCAACGCAGGCGCTGACAACAACTCCCCGGCCCGCTCCGAGTCGACCGGCTCCACTCAAACGAGTAGATCGACGAACACTACGGTCGCCTCGCCGCACAACTCCGGCAACAGCGGCTCCCAGAGTACCTCGAACACCAGCTCGCGTAGCAGTTCGCGGAATGAAGGGGCGAGCACCGGCAGCTCCTCCTCTAACACCGGCAGCAGTGCGTCCGGAGCGAGGGCCAAAGTCGTCAGCCTCGCCATGAACTACTTGGGCGTACCCTATGTGTGGGGCAGCTCCAACCCCAAGGGCTTTGACTGCTCAGGCCTGGTCATGTATGTGTACGCGAAAGTGGGAGTCAACCTGCCCCATTCCAGCGCCATGCAATACAACTGCGGGAGACACATCTCCAAGAGCGAACTGCGCCCTGGGGACTTGGTCTTCTTCTACAATCCGATCCATCATGTAGGCATCTACATTGGTGGCGGACAGATGATCAATGCACGCACCGGCGGCGTCCGCATCGATAGTGCCTTCTGGAGCAGCTACGCTGGAGCATGCCGCGTGCTCAACTGAACGAACTGAACGGCAAGCACATTGTCGAGGTCGATTCCGGCCACTGAGCTCCTGCCCGAGCCGCCTCCATGTGCTCCGCGTGGGCCGCAAACTACACCGTCGGCCACTGAGACCAGGATAATGCATGGCACAACCGGTTTTGGGTATTATAGAAAGACAACCGACTACGCACAGAGGTCAAAATGAGATTCATGCACGCAGCCGACATGGACAGGCCGAAACTCATGACCCTCGAGGCGGGAACATACCACTGGTGTCAGTGTGGACAGACCCGCAAACCGCCATTCTGTGATGGCTCCCATGTGGGCTCGAGCATGGCTCCGTTGAAATTCGAAGCAGACGGCCGGACGACCATGGCCATCTGTACGTGTGGACTCAGCAAAAACCCACCGTACTGCGACGGTTCGCACCACAATTACTGAGGCGGAGAGACCGTTTACGCACGCGACCTCTCCGCCTTCACAGGCGCCGCCTACGGGGAATGGGGTGATTCATGAGCCGTCACCAAGGGTCGGGAGACGGCCCCCGACCGCATAGTCGCTGAGGTCTCCACTGAGAGCCGTCCTGCCCCTTTTTTCGTCTTCCCTCCCAAGACCGATGTATAGGTCGGCAGGACCCCGCCAAATGGGCGTCTACCCGGCCGTCCAAGCCATCGAACCGGACCAAACTCGTTCAGGACATTCAGTCGGCCGCGCAGCGGGAGACCAACTACTGATCATTTATGCCATAGTGATTGCCCTGATTGCCCTGATTGCCCTTCTCCTGCCCGACGCCCCGCACCGCGGGGCGTCGGGCAGGAACATGATACATAGCGCTACTTTGAGTATCCTGTAGCCGGCAGCATCAATTGAGGTAGTACCAACAATGCAAACGTCGGACCTTCAGCGATTGCTGAGAGATGAGTCGGCCCCAGACCGGCCGGTCGCATGACAAGTGTCCTTCTAAACCTTCCAAACGACAGATATCGAGGTTTTCTCTTATGAATATAAACCGCCTGGATAACACCGCGTCCGCTTTGAAAGCATCAATCGAACACCACCTTCGCTGCTCACTGTGCAAGGAATCTCCCACCGAGAACCATCGAGACCTCTTCTTGGCGACCGCCCTCTCAGTGCGGGATAGGATGACCGCGAAGATCCTAGACACCGAGTGCAGGCATCGCGAGACCCATGCGAAGCGGGTCTACTACCTGTCCATGGAGTTTCTCATCGGCAGACTGCTGGGCAACAACCTCTACAACCTCGGCATATTCGACATCGCCCAGACACTCATAAAAGACTTCGGTGTCGATATCAACGAGGTGCGCGAGCAGGAAGGCGACCCGGGACTGGGGAACGGGGGCCTGGGACGGCTGGCGGCCTGCTTCCTCGACTCCATGGCCACTCTTGCCATCGCCGGCTACGGCTACGGGATCCATTACGAGTACGGCCTCTTCAGGCAGGAGCTGGACAACGGCTACCAGAGGGAGAGGCCCGACAATTGGCTGGCGGAGCTCAACCCCTGGGAGATCAAACGCCCCGATGAGAAGTGCATCGTGCCCCTCTACGGGCGCATCGAACACTTCCAGGACCGTGCAGGTGAGTACAATCCCATGTGGCTCGATTGGCACGTGATCATGGGCGTTCCGTTCGATATCCCCGTTGTGGGCTACGGGTGCAAAACCGTCAATTGGCTACGTCTGTACAGTGCAGCTTCGTCTACGGATTTCGATATCCGCATCTTCAACGAGGGAGACTACTTCCGGGCGGTCGAGCAGAAGGTCGCTTCCGAGACCATCACCAAAATGCTCTATCCGCCGGACAGTCATTCCTCGGGCAAGGAACTCCGCCTAATCCAGGAGTACTTCTTGGTAGCCTGTTCGCTACGGGACATTATCCGTCGTTACCTGCAGGACCACCAGGATTTCGACCAATTCCCGGATGCGGTGGCCATCCAGATGAACGACACCCACCCTTCCCTGGCGGTGGCAGAGCTCATGAGACAACTCGTGGACGAATACGCCCTGCCCTGGGACTACGCGTGGGAGACGACCCAGAAGACGCTCGCCTACACGAATCACACCATCCTCTCCGAGGCCCTTGAGAAGTGGCCCGTAGACCTGCTGGAGTTGGTCATTCCCCGCCATCTTCAGATCATCTACGAAATCAACCGCCGCTTCCTCGACCGCGTCATTGAACTCCACCCCGGCAATATCGATCTCCTGCGAAAACTCTCCCTCGTCGAGGAAGGCGAGACCAAGCAGATCCGCATGGCTCATCTGGCCATAGTCGGCTCTCACCGCGTTAACGGGGTCTCCGCCCTTCATACCGAGATACTGAAGAACAACAACTTCGCAGATTTCCACGCCTTATGGCCGGACCGCTTTGTGAACGTCACCAATGGAGTCACTCAAAGACGTTGGCTGCTCAAGGCCAATCCGGAGCTGGCACAATTGGTATCAGAGACCATAGGGGATTCGTGGATTCTCGATCTAGCCGAGCTCAAGCGGCTGGAACCCTACGCAGACGACCACGGCTTTCAGGAGCGCTTCCGTCGCATCAAACGGGCCAATAAGGCCCTCCTGAGCGATATCATCCTACAAACCGCCTGGGTCGGCGTTGACCCCGATTCGATCTTCGACATCCACGTGAAGCGAATCCACGAGTACAAACGCCAGCTGCTGAAGGTGATGCACATCATCCACGAGTACCTGCAGATCGTGCACGAAGGGAAGCAGCCCACCGCCCCTAAGACGTTCATCTTCGCCGGCAAGGCTGCACCCGGCTACTGGGTAGCGAAGCAGATAATCAAACTCATCAACAATGTGGGACAGGTCGTCAATTCCGACCCCAGAGTCGGCGATGCCCTCAAGGTCGTCTTCCTCCCCGATTACCGGGTATCCCTGGCCGAGAAGATCATCCCGGCAGCAAATCTGAGCGAGCAGATCTCTACCGCCGGCATGGAAGCCTCAGGCACAGGCAACATGAAGTTCATGTTGAACGGCGCACTGACGGTGGGGACGCTCGACGGCGCCAACGTGGAAATACTCGAAGAGGTTGGTGAGAAAAATATCTTCATCTTTGGTCTTAAGGCCGAAGAGGTGGAACAGATGCAACGGGCGAACACCTACCGACCAACCGAGTACTACGCGAACTACCCCGAGATCCGCTCGGTCATCGACACTTTCCGAGACGATGTCTTCTGTCCCAACGAGCCGGGGATCTTCCGATGGATCTACGACAGGATAATGCACGACGAGGACTACTACCTCCATCTGCCCGACCTTCTGCCCTACATTCGTACCCACGAGATCATCGATCGGGAATATGCAGCAACGAGTGCGTGGACTCAGAAGGCCGTCCTCAACGTAGCCCGGTCGGGGAAATTCTCGAGCGACAGATCCATATCCGACTACATCGACCTGATATGGCACGTCGGAGCCCCAACATGTAAACGATGAGGAACTCCATCACACAACACGCCGTGTTGCCAGATGCTTGGTCATCCTCAGGATATTGACGTGGTTGTTGGTCTCGTAGGACACCTCATCCATGAGAGAACTCATGATCGAGAAGCCCATCCCCGATACAGGCAACGTCTCGTGCCTTTGGGGATCGAAGTCCAGCGGACGAACCTTCGCCAGATCCAGCGCCCTCCCCCTATCACACACTTCAAGGACGATGTAGTCGGGAAAAAGGAAGATCCGTAGTTCCACCAGATTGCCCGCGACCAGCGAGTAGGCATGTTTCACGGCGTTGGTGACTGCCTCCACGGCGCACAACTCCAGATGAAAGCCGGTCTTGTCGTCTATGGACATGGTACTGGCGATCCCACGTACAGCACCCCCGATGAGGGGGATGTTATCGAGCCTGCTGTCGATAATAAACTTGATGGACCTGGTAGGTTCCATGTGGCCTCACAGCTACTTGGAGAGACTCCCTAGTGCTTCTTGTTCCGACGGCAGGATATCGAACACGCGGTTCATCCGGGTGAGACGGAAGAGACTCATGACCGTCTCTTTGACGCCACAGATGACCAAGTCACCGCCGCTACCGATCTTGCGCAAACTGGATATGATGGCACCAAGGCCACTACTGTCGATAAAGTCGACCACTTCAAGATTGATCACGAACTTGCGGTGGCCGGCATCGATCCAGTCGTTCATAGCCTGTTTGAATTCCGTTGCGTTCGACGCGTCTATCCTTTTTTCCATCGGCTTCACAATCAGAGTATCCGTTACCTGGCTGTGGTGTAATTGCATGTCTGCTTCCTTATGTTGTGGGATTATTATGTTGCGGGGTTATGCGCTTTGAATCCGATCCCCAAAAGACTGACGTCATCGTCGAGAGACCGTCCTTGTGACAGCTCTTCGACCGTGTGGACGATCTCATCCAGCATCATGCCTATGGGCAGATGACGTAGGTCCTTCACCAAGTCGTAGAAGTGCTCCTCACCGAAGATCTCTCCACTCAGGTCCCGGAACTCTAACACGCCGTCGGTGTAAAGGATGATCTTATCGCCCGGAGCCAATTGCTTCTCTTCCTCT
>JBMNPM010000003.1:0-161706 GCA_050943595.1 Thermoleophilia bacterium
AGAGGGCCGGCGCCAACCTCATGTCATCAACCAATCCGCCAAGCTACGACCAAGGTTTTACTACCTGAAAACGCCCGTCTTCTAGTCTGGAAGACATGATGAAGATAAGTATGCACACGCCTCCCGAAGTGGACGGACCGGCTGCCACCACCGGCATCGATCGGGCGTTCAAAGGCCGCAGCGGCGAAGAGACGGCTGCTTTGCACCTTTCCGGTCGAGGGTACATCGTGATCGCCCGCAACCAGCGCACGCCGGTCGGCGAGTTGGACCTCGTGTGTAGAGAGCAGGATGTCATAGTCATCGTGGAGGTCAAAGCGCGCTGCAGTGAAGAGTACGGATCACCCCTGGAGGCCATCGGTCCGCGAAAGCAGCGACGGATGCGGGCAGCGGCGCTGTGGTGGCTGGCCGAGCGGGGCTTCCTACCCTGCCGAGTGCGTTTTGATGCTGTAGCTGTGTTCCTTGATGCTCAGGGTCTTCCCCGTTGTCTGCAGCACGTGCAGAATATCTTGAGCTCGGAGTGCTGAAGATGGGTATCGCTTCGATCTGGGGATTCGCCCTGGTAGGTATCGATGCCGTGCCGGTGCGAGTCGAGGCGCATGCGCGGTCTGGCCTACCGGGCGTCACTATCGTGGGCCTGCCCGGAGCCGCTGTGCGGGAGGCCAGGGAGAGGGTGCGGTCAGGGGCGGCGTCCAGCGGAGTGCCGCTACCCACGCGACGTATCACCATCAACCTCAGTCCCGGCGATGTGCCCAAGGAGGGGCCGGGCTTCGATCTGCCCATGGCCTTGGCTACCCTGGCGGCGTGCGACCAGGTTCCTGCTCGCTCCATCCAAGGGTTGGGAGCAGTAGGAGAGATGTCACTCGATGGCTTTCTGCGGCCCACCCGGGGGATACTTTCTGTGGCAGAGTCGGCCGGCCGCATCGGGGTCGATCTGCTTATCGCTCCCCTGGAATGCCTTCCCGCTGTGAGCGCCGTGGGGGACCTCCCCGTGGTAGGTGTCCGCTCTCTCGCTGAGGCACTAGCTGCCATCCTGCGGCCTGAGTACCGATCCCGGGCTGTGGAGCGCGGACGCCGTTGGTTGCGGATGCGGCGTAGCGTGGCTGGTCCGACACAGCGGAGGGAGCCGGATCTGGCCGAGGTGGTAGGGCACGAACAGGCCAAACGGGCTCTGGAGGTGGTGGCCGCCGGCGGCCACCACCTCCTCATGGTCGGTTCCCCTGGGGCCGGCAAGACAATGTTGGCCCGGCGGCTACCCTCCATCCTCCCACCGCTGACAGCCACTGAGGCGCTCGACGTCACTCGAGTGTGGAGTGCCTACGGGCACTCGGGTCAGACGGGTCTGATCACACATCGACCGTTTCGTGCACCGCACCATACGGCTTCGCGTGCTGCTCTGATAGGCGGAGGAATGACCCTTCGGCCTGGGGAGGTGAGCCTGGCCCACCACGGGGTACTCTTCTTGGACGAACTCCCCGAGTTCTCCCGTGATGCTCTAGAAGCCCTCCGTGAGCCCTTGGAGGACGGCTGTGTATCTATAAGCAGGCGTACCGGCACATCGGTTTTCCCCGCGGCCTGCACGCTGGTGGGGGCCATGAATCCTTGTCCGTGCGGTTATCTCGGGCACGAACAGCGGAGTTGTCGCTGTACCGCAGCGGTCATAGATCGCTACCAGAGTCGTCTCAGCGGTCCTCTGCTCGATCGTGTCGACTGTTTGATCGAAGTTCCACCCATGACTCTCTTCTCGCTTGAGAATGGTAGGCCGGGTGAGTCTTCCGCCGTAGTGAGAGAGCGGGTGTTGGCTGCCCGTTCGTTCGGTGCCGCTCGGTTATCGTCGCAGAGCGGTGGGGCGGCCGACGGCGGCACGCAGACCGGTGGCGGGTCCGATGCATCAGCAATCCGGGTTCCCCAGTCTCTTGAAGCCTGCCTCCGGCTCACCTCGGAAGCGCGCTCACTTCTACGTCAGGCGCTGGTTAAAGAAGGCCTGAGTGGGAGGGCCTACACACGGGTCATACGTTTGGCTCGGACCATTGCAGATCTGGACCAGATCGACGTGGTCGGTATCGATCATGTGGCTGAGGCCTTGGTACTCCGGCTCGATTATCGGCGTGTGGGGCTGAGGTGATGGAAGCACCCGTCCCGGAGGTCTTGGAGGGCGCGTTGGGACTGGCCTGGCTTAGTCGCTGGGGATGCAGCCCTCTGTTGCGCATGTTGGGACGTAAGAGGGTGGACGAGATATGGCAGGCTTCCCGGTCTACGTTGAGCGGATGGGGCCTGGCACCCGCAGCCATCAGCCGTTTTCTCGCCCGGAGGAGGGCCTTTTCCATGGAGGCAGCCCTGGGCCGGTTGGAGCGGGCTGGTCTGTATTTCATCCCCTACGGGTCTCGCTGCTTCCCGGTGGGGCTGACCCATCTGGCCTATCCGCCCGCCGGGCTGTTTGTGGCAGGTCCACAGGCCGTTCTGGATCGTCTGGAAGAGGTGCCGCGTATCGGCGTGGTGGGTACTCGTAAGGCTACGGCTTATGGAACCAGGGCCACAGAGGTATTCACAACTGCTTTCGTGCGACACGATATCGCCACCATAAGCGGGATGGCTTTCGGGATCGACGGGCGTGCGCACGAGGCTGCTCTTGATGCCGGGGGTCTTACGGTGGCTGTGATGGGCTGCGGCGCCGACGTCATATATCCAAAACGACACAGGCACCTGTACGAACGCATGGTGGGCAAAGGACTTGTCATGAGTGAACTACCGCCCGGATGTCCTCCTGCGCGTTGGACGTTTCCCCATCGCAACCGTCTTTTGGCTGCCCTGGCCGACGCGGTCCTGGTTGTCGAGGGCTCCAGGAAGAGCGGTGCCTTGCAGACTGCCGGTTGGGCGCTCGAGCTGGGAAGGCCGGTGTTCACGGTACCCGGTCCCATTCTGGCGAGTGGCCATGAAGGGTGCAACGCTCTCCTGTATGATGGTGCTGCTCCGGCCCTTGATCCGGATGTCATGGTTGAGGAGTTCCTTTATGTGACGAGGCTCGCACGGGGAGACCGCATGGCTGGCGACTCTGCCCAAGCGCTTCCTGATTTAGACACCGGGAATGCCGGCCTCGATCCGACATCGCGTCGGTTGCTGCAGGCCTTCGCCATGGGTCCCTGCTCCGTCGACACCCTCGTTGCTCTGACCACTCTGCCGGCCCGTCAGATAATGGGTTTATTGGCCAGACTGGAGTTGACGGGACAGGTGCGACGCGCGGGGCCTGGTATTTATATACGAGCACCTTAAGTGATATACAGAGACACACAATGCACGATTCACGGCGAGATGAACTTGTTTCTAGATTTTCGACAGAAGTCGAAAAAACAATAGCCGCCTACGTTCAGAGCTTGGTAGCCGCCGATTACAGTCCACGCACCATACGGGCCACGGTGGGGGATCTGGGTCAGTTCGCCGTTTTCTTGCAGTCGCGAGGCATTGAGCAGGTGAACCACATCCGGCCCGAACACATCGGAGGTTTCGTGGAGACCCTCGCCGGAGCCGGAACGGCTTCCGGTAAAGGAAGCGCAGTGATGGAGATGGGGAAGGCGCCGCTACACCCTGCCGGCCCCTCTCGGCCTGTGGCGACTGCGTCCGGCCGGCCTTGTGCCCGCAGTACTATCGCCCGCAAGCTCTCCGTAGTCCGCCGTTTTTTGCGCTTCTGCGAAGACACCGGCCTTCTGGAGGCCAATCCGGCCGGCAGCATCTCCTCTCCGAAGACCCCCAAACGACTGCCACAGGTCCTGAATCCTACACAGGTCGATGCTCTGTTGGGGGAGATGGACGGCTCCAACCCATTAGAATTGCGGGATCGTGCGCTTTTCGAATTGATATACTCATCTGGACTGCGCTGTCAGGAAGTCCTGGACCTATGTCTGAGAGATGTCAGTGCTGGGCGGTGTGAAGTTCGGGTGAAAGGAAAGGGGCGCAAAGTGCGCGTTGTGCCGGTGGGCGAGATAGCGCTTGTAGCTCTCGATCGCTATCTGGAACATGGACGCCCCCAGTTGGTCAAGGCTGAGTACGAAGACCATGTCTTTCTAAGCCGGCGAGGACGGCCGCTATCTTCCTCCGATGTAAGACGTCGGCTTGCACGCTATCTACGGGCCGGTGATGTGCCGGAGGGTACGTCTCCCCACACTCTTCGCCATTCTTTTGCCACCCACCTGCTCGAGGGGGGAGCCGACCTGCGCACTATCCAGGAACTCCTCGGTCACTCGTCACTACATACAACTCAGGTGTACACGCACGTGTCTGCGGCGCATCTGCGCAGGACCTATCGGAAGGCACATCCTCGGTCGTGAGAACGGCATCACGGATGCGATGACTGCTCGTTACGAGAAACCGACACAGCTTGACGAAACCTGGCGTCGCTATAAGGAAGACCATGACAGCGCCGCTAAAGACCGGCTCATCCTCGCCTACTCCCCTCTGGTCAAATACGTAGCCGGTCGAATGAAGGTGAATCTGCCCCCCCATGTGGAGGAAGGTGATCTCATCTCCTACGGTCTCCTGGGGCTTATCGGGGCGATGGAGAAGTTCGATCTGTCCCGTAACATCAAATTTGAGACCTACGCAGTCTCCCGGATCAGGGGCTCCATCATTGATGAACTCCGGGCGCTCGATTGGGTCCCGCGTTCCGTGCGCAGCTGGGCCCGCAAGGTTGAAGCGGCCGTCACCCGGCTGGAGAACGAGCTCATGAGGACGCCGACCGACGAGGAGACCGCTGCTTATTTGGAGCTCGACATAACTGTTTTTCTGGACATCGTCAATCAGATCAGTACATCGGGTATCGTGGCGTTGGATGAGTTCTGGAATACCAGCGGGTCCGGCCAGGATCGCCTCAATCTCATCGACACCATCGAAGACACCGATGCGCCTGACCCTTCCCGAGAGTACACCGTTCAGGCCCTGAAGGAGACGCTGGCCGCCGCTATACAGAGACTCCCCGAGAGGGAACGCATCGTCGTCAGTCTGTACTACTACGAAGGGTTCACACTCAAGGAGATCGGCGAGGTACTGGGAGTCACGGAGTCGCGGGTCTCGCAATTGCACACCAAGGCCATTCTGCGCCTGCGGGGTCGTGTCAAAGAAGAGATTGACCCGGACGTCCTGCTCTAGTTCCCAGCCCACCGGCCACTGTCCGGACTCACGGTTCGGCCGACACTCGGCATCACCACTTCGTATGCTAAACTCCTTCGGCTGTGCCATCGAACCTGAGGTCTACCGCTCCGGTGGTGCCGGGTGACCGGTTCCGAAGCGGCCCTCAAGGAATCAGCGAACAAAACCATAGTGAGGTAACCATGCCCGCAGCATCCATGAAGCAACTCCTGGAATCTGGAGTCCACTTCGGTCACCAGACTCGGCGCTGGAATCCGAAGATGAAACCGTACATCTTCACCGAGCGCGGTGGCATCCATATTATCGATCTGCAGCAGACCACCGTGATGCTGGACCGTGCCTACGATTTCGTGCGCAACGTGACCGGACGGGGGGGCTCTATTCTGTTTGTGGGCACCAAAAAGCAGTGCCAAGACGTCATTCGCGAAGAGGCTTCCCGAGTGGGGATGCCCTACGTCAGCCATCGTTGGTTGGGCGGACTGCTGACCAACTTCGCTACCATCGAGAACCGCATCCGGCGCATGCATGAGTTGCGCAAGCTCAAGGAGGAAGGCCAGTTGGCACTTCTTCCCACTAAGGAACGCATGGCCATGGAGCGCGAACTGGAGAAACTGGAGATCAATCTCGGCGGCGTCAGCAACATGAGCCGTCTTCCGGATGCCGTTTTTGTTGCAGATCCGAAGCGGGAGGCCATCGCTACCAAAGAAGTGAACAAGCTTGGTTTGCCGCTCATCGGTCTCGTTGATACCAACTGCGATCCTGATGAGGTGGACTATCTCATCCCCGGCAACGACGACGCTATCCGTTCCTGTAGTCTGATCATAAAGACTTTGGCCCGCGCGGTGGAAGAGGGCCGACAGAAGGTGCAGCTTGCCGAGTTCCAGGCTGCGCAGGAAGCGCGTGAGGCGGCCGAGGCGGCCGTCGCCTCCGGTGCTCAAAGCTACGCGCCTGAAGCATCTGCTGCGCCGGCCCCATCCCGTGTTTCTCGGTCCTCACGCGGAGGCGATGGTAGGTCGGACCGTCAGGGTGGTCGCGGCGGTCAGGGACGTCCGAGACCGCGTGACGGTGCTCCTGGACGCGGCGGATATGATCGCAGGTCCTCTGCGCCGAGGCCTGCTCCGGCCCGTCAGGCCCGCTCGGCGGCACCGTCTGAGGTGAATGAGGCCCCTGCCGAAGAGACACCGGTGTCTGCTGCGGCCGATCAGGCTTCCGCCATCACGCCGTCAACTGCTTCGACTGCCGCTCCCGTGTCGGAGACCCCGGCAACCCCTGCTCCCGAGGTTGAGAATGCCTCGGTCGAAGCGCCGGCAGTTGAGGCTGAGACGAATGAGGTTCCTGCTGCGGAGGTCGTCGCTCCTGCTGCGGAGGCCGCTGCACCGGTAGGCGACGAGCCGGCTGAGGCCTAATAGGCTGCTGAAAAATGAAGCCCCGGCCGCTAGAACGCGCTGAGCAGCACGATAGTCCGTCATCGGTCGCGCGAATAGCGCTGCTATTCGCGCCTCCTCTATCCTTCTTTCTCGCGTGCTGATCGTGTGCTGGCGGCGAATGTCATATTTCAGCAGCCTTTTAGCGGATTCGACAGGTCCGAGAAGACCGGCGGAGGTCCTGCGGGGATGAGCGACCCCGGCGAAAGGCCGGTATTACAACGCACGACTGGTATGACTATTATGTGTCTTCCGATGGAGGCTGGGAATGAATATTGATGCGGCAGCGGTGAAGAAACTGCGTGAGGCCTGTGGCGCCGGTATGATGGATTGTAAGAGGGCTCTCACTGAAGCTCAGGGCGACATGGAAGAGGCCATCAAGTTGCTGCGCAAGAAGGGCATGGCCAGCGCGGATAAGAAGTCGGCCCGCGCCGCCAATGAGGGTATGGTCGACTGCTACATTCATCCAGGCGCTCAGGTGGGCGTGTTGGTGGAAGTGAACTGTGAGACCGATTTCGTGGCTCGTGGCGACGACTTCCGGGCATTTGCCCATGACGTAGCTATGCACATCGCGGCTGCCAGTCCGACATGGGTGTCCCGCGAAGATGTACCGCAGGCCGCGGTGGATAACGAACTTGAGATCTACACAGCCCAGGCCAAGCAGTCGGGGAAACCCGAGGCCGTTATCGCTAAAATCGCTGAGGGCAAGCTTAACAAGTGGTATTCAGACGTTGTGCTCTTGGAGCAACCCTTCGTCAAGGATTCCGATAGGACCATCGACGAACTGCGCCGGGAACTAGTCGGTAAGATCGGTGAGAACATCGAAATTCGCCGCTTCGCGCGTTTTCGCGTGGGCGATGAGGTGGCCTGACAGGCCGGCCTGTCAGATCTAATGGCCGACCGGTCATCACCTCGGCCGCTATAACGACCCGGAGCGAGGAGATATGAACCAGCAGCCGGTGTATAAGAGGGTGCTTCTCAAATTGAGCGGTGAGGCCCTCGTCGGCGATCAAGGCTACGGCATCGATCCACAGAAACTCGGGGCGGTGGCCGGGGAGGTCGCCTATGTGGCGGCGAACGGAACCCAGTTGGCCGTCGTCGTTGGAGGCGGCAACATCTTCCGCGGAGTGGCGGGTGCCTCTCAGGGTATCGAGCGGGCCACTGCGGACTACATGGGTATGCTGGCCACGGTTATGAATGCGATGGCTCTTCAGGACGCGCTACGCAAGTTGGGCGTCGGCTCACGCGTGTTGTCGGCCATTCACATGCAGGAGATCTGCGAGCCCTACATCCGTGGACGGGCCATTCGTCATCTGGAGAAGGGGAGGGTGGTCATCTTCGCTGCAGGTACCGGTAATCCGTATTTCAGTACGGACACGGCTGCGGCGCTGCGGGCCTTGGAGATAGGGGCGGAGGGCCTGCTGATGGCCAAGAAGAAGTTCGACGGCGTCTATGATGCCGATCCGGAGATCGACCCCCAGGCCCGTCTCATCCCCGAGATCACGCATCGGGAAGCTTTGGAGGCCGGCCTGCGCGTGATGGATTCGACAGCGCTGTCTCTGTGCATGGATAACCGTCTGCCTATCCTGGTATTCGGCATGAGCCTTCCGGAGAATATCCGCCGGGTAGTGCAGGGTGAGCGGGTGGGAACCATAGTAATGTCAGACGCTGAGGAAAGTGAGGAGGCATGATTCGCGAGCTTGTAGCCGACGGCAAGAGGCGCATGGAGAGCGCCATCGATGCGCTGCACAGTGAGTTCAACACCGTTCGCACCGGTAGAGCCTCCACTGCGCTCTTGGACCGGCTGTTCGTGGACTACTACGGCACGAGGACACCTCTCAAGCAGATGGCCAACCTGGCCACACCCGACCCTCGTACCATCTCGGTGACGGTCTATGACAAGTCGGCAGTCAACGCTGTGGTGAGGGCCATTCAGGAATCGGATCTCGCACTCACCCCCAACGCCGAGGGGACGATCGTCCGTCTGCATATCCCTCCGCTCACCGCCGAACGGCGCAAGGAATTAGTCAAACAGGTTAAGAGCATAGCCGAGGACCAGCGCATCGCTGTGCGTAACGTACGTAGAGATGTGATTCAAGACCTGAAGGACCTCAAGAAGGAAGGCGAGATCTCCGAGGACGAGGAGCGGCGCGCCGAAGAGGAGGTCCAGAAGATAACGGATAGCTTCGTCGAACGCGTGAACGAACTCCTCCGTTCTAAGGAGGAAGAGATCCTCGAGATCTGACGTGGCTTTGCGCGATTGGCTCATCGCCTTCCAGGGCAGGGGCCGTAGCCGGGTCCGAGCCGGTCGAAGCGGACTTGCGCCCCGACATGTCATACCCTTCCATGTGGCCATCATCATGGATGGTAACGGGCGGTGGGCCCGACGGCGTCACCTGCCTGTTGCCGCGGGCCACAGTGCCGGTACCCGGGCGGTGCGGCGTGTGGTCGAGGCGGCTAGGGACATCGGCATCGGCCAACTGACCCTCTATTCATTCTCCACCGAGAACTGGGCAAGGCCGTCCGACGAGGTCGGAGGATTGATGCTTCTCCATGAGGAGATGATCGAATCCGAGGTTCCTACGCTACACCGTAACGACTGCCGCGTGGTGTTCGTGGGGCGCCGCGACCGGGTGAATGCGGGTCTCTTGAACAAGATGCAGTGGGCTGAGGAGCTCACCCGAGACAACCGTCGCATGATCCTCTTCATCGCCTTCGACTATGGTGGCCGGCACGAGATCGTGGAGGCGGTACGTCGTGCGATCGAGGCCGGTGTTGAGCCGGCGGGGCTGGACGAGGGCGACATAGCCGCCCACATGCACTCACCGCTCATGAAAGATCCGGATCTGGTCATCCGAACCTCGGGCGAGAGACGCCTTTCCAACTTCCTGTTGTGGCAGTCGGCCTACTCCGAACTCTATTTTTCCGATCGCCTGTGGCCCGACTGGGGTAAGAAGGATCTGCTCAAGGCCGTAGCCGACTACGGTCAACGCGACAGACGGTTCGGAGCACGCCGCACCGATGGTGCGCCCGAGGCGGTCGGCGGTGCTTAAGTCCCGTGTGCTGGTTGCCATCATAGGTATCCCCATCGGCCTGGCCGCGGTGATCCTAGGCAGCTACTTCATACTGGGATTGGCAGTGATTTTGACTGTGCTGGGCATGCACGAATACTATAATCTGGTGCGGCCCTATCGGCCCAACCTTCTCGTAGGCTATCTTGCATCTTTGGCGGTGGTCGGGGGAGCTTACGTCATGGGGGTGCCCGGCATCATGGCGGGGTTGGCGGCCTCGGTGATCCTCATCTTCTTCTGGTCCCTGCGCGGTGAACCGGGGGCCCATTTGGTGGGGAGGATGGCGGTGACTGGCTTCGGCATTCTCTGGGTGGCGATGGGTTTTGCCTACATCGTCCTCCTGCGCGAACTTAATCACGGTATGGCCCTCACCATCCTTGTGCTGGCCTGCACTATCCTCAACGACACCTTCGCCTACTTCATCGGCAGAGCTTTCGGCCGCCATCCGATGGCACCTCGTATCTCGCCCAAGAAATCGATGGAAGGGGCGTTGGGGGGGCTGGTGGGATCGATAGTGGCGGCGGTTGTGGTCAGCCTGTATGCACCATGGCTGTCCACCCGCAACGCAGTGATATTGGGTCTGATCATAGGCATAGTAGGGCAGTGGGGAGACCTCTTCGAATCCACTGTAAAACGGGATTTCGGTGTCAAAGACTCGGGTAAGATCCTGGCCGGCCACGGAGGCATCTTGGACCGCTTCGATTCGATGCTGTTCGCCGGCTTCGTGACCTACTGGGCGGCACTCCTCCTGTTCGGTGATGTCGTGAGCAAGGCAGTGCAATGAGGCGCGTCATCGTCCTCGGTTCTTCCGGCTCGATAGGGGTGCAGGCTCTGCAGGTGGTGGCCGCCGCCCGAGATCTACAGGTCGTCGGTCTTTCATGCGATCGCAACGTCGAATTGCTTCTCGAACAGGCCGTGTCGCTGGGAGTGAAAGATATCGCCATCGCCGACATGACGGCGACCGCCTCGGTGACCCCGGCTCTGTATCCCGAACTGCACATCTACAGTGGTCCGACCGCAGCAGCTCAGTTGGTGACGGAAGTGGAGGCGGATATCGTCCTCAATGCCATCGTGGGGTTTGCCGGATTGGAGTCTACTGTGGCCGCGTTGGAGACGGGAAAAACGCTCGCCCTAGCCAACAAGGAGAGTCTCGTCTGCGCGGGTTCGTTCGTCACCACGTTGGCGGCCATGCGGTCGACGCCTATCCTGCCGGTTGACTCGGAACATTCAGCTCTCTTTCAGCTGGTGGAGGCCGCCGGTGGGGCGGCGGTGGAATCTGTCGTCCTCACCGCATCGGGAGGGCCGTTCCGAGGTTGCAAAGCCGCCGGACTGCGGGCGGTGACGCCGGCTGAAGCTTTGGCCCATCCCACTTGGTCCATGGGCCGTAAGATCAGCATCGACTCAGCTACGCTGGCCAATAAGGGGCTAGAGGTTATTGAGGCTCATCATCTTTTTGGGCTCCCCTACGCACAGATAGAGGTGATCGTGCACCCCCAGTCGGTCATGCATGCTGCCGTCCGGTTGGTAGACGGAACCCTCTTGGCCCATCTGGGTGTTGCCGATATGAGGGTGCCCATAGCCTATGCCCTCCACTATCCCCACCGGGTGCCTTTGGCAGTTCCCCCCCTCGATCTCGTGTCGTTGGGATCCATTGAGTTTAGTCAACCGGATGTCGATACGTTCCCTGCACTGCGCCTCGCATACGAGGCAGGCATTCGGGGCGATTACGCCACCTGTGCCTTCAACGCCGCGAATGAGGTGGCGGTACATGCCTTCCTGGACGGCCGGCTACCTTTCTTGGGGATCGCCGATGTGGTGGCGAAAGTGGTTGAGTACGGGGGTGAGGGTGGTTTCGGAACGTATGCGGAGGCAGCATACGTCGATAGGGAAGCACGAGAACGTGCACGCGAAGTGGTCAGGCGTCTCTCGATGAATTAGGAACGAGTCCGCATGAGCACCTTGATTGGCATAGTCATTGCCGTGGTTGGGTTGGGCTTCCTCATCCTGGCCCACGAATTCGGTCATTTTATCGTAGCCAAAGCCACCGGAATGCGGGTCGAGGAGTTTAGTCTGGGGTTCGGCCGCTATCTGGTCAGTCGCCGCATCGGTGAGACGATCTACGGGATATCAGTCCTGCCGCTGGGCGGATACGTGCGGGTCACCGGGATGCACAGGGAAGAGTTCGCAGCGCGAGTGGCGGAGGCCCGTGAGGAGAGGGCACGGCAGCGGGCCTTCGACTACGAGGAGGGGAGGGAGGGCGAAGACGAAGATGAAGACTTCGGCCCCCTTGTCGACAGCCGGGCGCGTGATCCCGAAGACCGCCTGGCCGGTCCCCGGGCCATCAGCGCCGAGGAGATCGCCGCCACACCGCTCGCCCGTCGCTACTACGCGCATCCTTTCTGGCATAAGTTGATCTTCATTGTGGCGGGCGTGGCCATGAACATGGTGGTGGCCTTCCTGCTCATCTACGCCGTGGGGCTCAGCCAGGGAGAGAGTCAGGTCGGCACGGTCATCGATGGCGTGGAAGAGGGTACTCCGGCTGCGACCGCCGATATTCGTGTGGGAGATCGCATCGTGAGTGTCGCCGGCACGTTTGTGGACGATTGGGAGGCAGTACGTACGCAGATCTTGACCCATCCCGGAGAAGAGGTAGTCGTGGTGGTGGAAAGGGCCGGCGCCCGCCTGGAGCTGCCCGCCCGGATCGAGAAGCAGGAGAACGGCACCGGCTACCTCGGCGTGCAACCCAGCATTGAGCACCGTGACCTGGGCGTGGTGAGCGCATTCGGCTATGCGGCCAGAACGACCGGCAGCATGGTAGTCCTCATTTTCAAGGGCATCGGCATGATGTTTAGTGGTGACGTACCTGTCACCGGCTCGCAGGGTCTCGCCGGGCCGGTAGGCATCATCCAGCTCTCCACGGAGGCCTTCCAAGGCGGTTATTACCTCATGTTGTTGGCCCTCATCAGCGTCAACTTGGCTATCCTCAATATGATTCCCCTGCTGCCTCTCGACGGAGGCCACGTGCTCTTCAGCATCATTGAGCGGATACTCGGCCGCAGCCTGTCTCTGCGTACCTTCGAGCGTGTCTCGATGGTCGGTCTCTTGCTCTTCGGCTTGTTGTTCATCGTGGCTACTTCCAACGATATGGGCCGGCTCTTTGGTGGCTAAAAGGCTCCCAAGACACGAATCTCGGGCCGCGCAGAGGCGCCGAAAGCACACTGTGCCGATACGAAAGGAGTGGACACATGTTCAGTGAGCGCCGGGTCGTTGTGGGTGGCGTCATGGTGGGTGGCGATGCTCCTGTCGTGGTCCAATCGATGACCAACACGCGCACCTCCGATGTGCCGGCTACTCTCGACCAGATCCGTGCTTTGGCTACGGCCGGTGCAGCTCTGGTACGTGTTGCGGTGCCCGACCCTCAGAGTGTGGCCGCGCTCCCCGTCCTGGTGACAGAGTCTCCCGTTCCTCTTGTCGCCGATGTGCATTTCGAGGCCGAGTTGGCGGTCAAGGCACTGCATGCCGGTGTAGCGGGAGTGCGTATCAACCCGGGCAACATCGGTGGATCTGAAGCGTTGAGGACGGTTGTAGAGGCGGCCCAAGAACGTGGCGCGGTGATCCGGGTAGGAGTCAACAGCGGTTCCCTCCAAAGGGATCTGCGTGCGCTGGAGTCGCGTGATCCGGCCGGAGCCCTGGTCGAATCGGCGGTGAGGTACTGCTCCCTTCTGGAGAAGATGGGTTTCTCTTCCATCAAAGTCTCGGCCAAGTCTTCCTCACCGCTCATCACCGTCGCCGCGAATCGTATGCTGGCCGCCCGCATCCCGTATCCGCTCCATCTGGGGGTCACTGAGGCGGGTCGGCCGTGGGCCGGGTCCATCCGCAGCGCCGTGGCGCTGGGTACCCTGCTGGCCGATGGGGTGGGGGATACCATCAGGGTGTCCCTGACGGGTGATCCTGTGGAAGAAGTGCGCGTAGCTCTGGAGATTCTGCGCACATTGGAGTTGGCGCCTCGAGGACCACGGGTGATCTCGTGTCCCACGTGCGGTCGTACTCGTATCGACCTTGAACCACTGGCCGCTGAGGTGGAATGGCGTCTTAGGGGACTGGGCCTGGACCTCGAGGTGGCGGTGATGGGCTGCATCGTGAACGGGCCGGGTGAGGCGCGCAAGGCAGACTTCGGTATCGCCGGTGGAGATGGTGAAGGCGTCGTCTTCGCTCGGGGGCGGCCGGTAAAGAAAGTGTCTCAGGACCGTCTGGTGGATGAACTGTTTGCTCAAATCGAGGCTGCACGGCTTCGTGGAAGCGCGGTGGACGATATGGGTTCTGACTTTTCAGCAGGCTGCCGGACTGCTAGTTTGTCCGTGCGTGTGCGGGCCTGAGTGCCGCGCGCCTCTCTTACCGTCTCATCCGAGGAGGACTCAATGCGGGCTACAGCCCTTTTCATGCCCACGGTCAAAGAAGACCCGGCCGATGCCGAGGCCGTCAGCCACAAGCTGATGGTCCGGGGAGGTTTCGTCCGTCAGTTTGCTTCGGGAATCTATGTGTTCCTGCCTCTGGGATGGAGGGTGATGCACCGTATCAGCCGGATCATCCGCGAGGAGATGGACGCTATCGGAGCCCAGGAACTTTCCATGCCCACCCTGCACCCGGCCGACGTGTGGCGGGCTACCGGGCGTTATGATGCTATTGGCCAGGAGATGTTCCGCCTCGAGGATCGTGGCGGCAGAGACATGGTGCTGGCCATGACCCATGAAGAGGTGTTCGCCTGGCTCGCGTCGCGTGAGCTGCGTTCCTATCGCGATCTTCCTCAGACGTGGTATCAGCTGCAGCTCAAGTTCCGTGATGAGCCGCGGCCCAAAGGGGGCGTGCTGCGGGTGCGTGAGTTCCTAATGAAGGACTCATACACGTTCGATATCGATGAGGCCGGTCTTGAGGAAAGCTACACCAAGCATATCGGGGCCTATGATCGTATATTTGCGCGTTGCGGCATCGAGTTTTACCGCGTGGAGAGTGACACAGGTTTCATGGGCGGAGCCCAAGCTCATGAGTACATGGCTCCTTCTGTTGCAGGAGAAGATCGAGTGGCGATGTGCACTACATGTGGTTATGCGGCCAATGTGGAGCTCGCCCGCTCTGTGGCTCGCCCGCCTGAGAGTACGGCGACGGGCGTAATCGGCGGCGACGCTCCGGCCCTCTCCCAAAAGACTGCGCCCGTCGAAGTGTCTACCCCCGACAAGCGCACCATCGAGGAGGTCTCCGCCTTCTTGGGCATCGCCCCCTCGTCGCTCATCAAGGCGTTGGTCTACATTGCCGACGAGAAGCCGGTCATGGCTCTGATGCGTGGAGATCACACTCTGCACGAAAGCAAGCTGGCCCGCCACCTGTGCGCTGAAGTGCGTCCCGCACATGCGGAGGAGGTCAAGGCGGTGAGCGGAGCCGGCGTGGGATTCGTGGGCCCTGTGGGTGTGGAAGTCCGTTTGGTCGCTGACGAGAGTCTCAGGTCCGAGACCCTGCAGGGTGCCCCCCGGTACGCTGCCGGCGCCAACAAAGAGCACACCCACCTGCTCGGCGTGGTTGTAGGGCGCGATTTCCAGCCGGAGTTCGCCGATCTGCGGGAGGCGCAGGAGGGTGACGCCTGCCCGGAGTGTGGTGCGGCCTTGATCGTCAAGCAGGTCATCGAGATCGGGAACATCTTTAAGCTGGGGACTAAGTACACCTCCTCATTGGGTGCGACGGTTCTTGACGAGGCCGGGGTTGAGCGCCCCATCGTGATGGGCTCGTACGGCATTGGTCCAGCTCGAATCGCTGCGGCCGCGGTCGAACAGAGCAGTGACGCACGGGGTATCGTCTGGCCCAAGGCCATCGCCCCGTTCGATATCCATCTTGTACAGGTGCAGATGAAAGACCCTATTCAAACTCAGGTGGCCCACGACCTGCATGAGGCGCTGAGCGCAGAGGGATGGGAGGTCCTGTGGGACGACCGCGATGCACGGCCGGGCGCTAAGTTTGCCGACGCCGAACTAATCGGCTGCCCCGTCAGAGTCACAGTAGGGAAGAAGGCCGGCGAAGGTATCGTCGAAGTGGAACCTCGTGGCGAGGGAGCCCGTACGGAGGTGTCGGTGGGTGAGTGTGCCGCTCGGATGCGAGAGCTGTGGGAGGCGGCCCGGTAGGTGGGGCGGGCGTTGTCGCCCCCTGGCGCCGGTGCTATAATCCTTCAGCAAATCAAAGCCAAGCTGTTATACCGAAGTGGGTGCAGGTGGGCCCACTTTTGTTATAGCTGAGGAAGGCATCGTGGAACTCACTGAAGGCTGGTTCCAGTCCATCATAGACAAGACGATGGAAGATGTGGAACTGGTGATGGCACGGGTGGCCGGGAGTAGGAGGCGGAGGATTATCTGTCTCTACATCGATCATCCGGATGGGGTCACGCATGAGCTGTGTGCCCGGGTTTCGACGGTAGTGGGCGATGCGCTCGACGAGGAAGCGGCTGTGGATGGGCCCTACACCCTTGAGGTGAGTTCGCCGGGCATCGAGAGGCCCTTGCGCAAACGGAGCCATTTTGAGGCCCAAGTGGGTAAAAACGTCTATGTTAAGACCCGAGTCCCCGTGCAGGGACGCAAGATCTGGCAGGGGATTCTGAAACAGGTAGGGTCTGGGGATATTGATATTGAGGAAGCGGGAGAAGTAGCACGCATCCCGCTGGGCGAGATAGTAGATGCCCATCTGAAATACGAATTCAGATAGGGGGAGGGAATGAACAAGGAGACTATAGAGGCTCTCCGACAGATAGAGAAAGAGAAGAGCATTCCCTTTGACCTGCTCATTGAGGCGCTGGAGGATGCTCTTCATTCCGCCTACAACAAAACGGTTAATGCCGTTCCCTTCTCTGAAGTGAAGATCGATCGCGAGAATGGGGCGATCCACGTCTTCGAGTTGATTTTTCCACCGGGCGAGGAGCCGAAGGTGGAAGACGAGGAGACGGAGATTGACACATCGGCTGCCGAACGTTACGAGATTACTCCGGACGACTTTGGACGTATCGCTGCGCAGACGGCCAAGCAGGTGATCTACCAGCGTATACGTGAAGCCGAGCAGGGTATTGTCTTCAAGGAATACTCCGACCGTATCGGTGAGATAGTCACCGGTATCGTACAGCAGTCCGACAGCCGCTATACGCTTGTGGACCTGGGGCGCGTCGAGGCCAGGCTGCCCAAGAGCGAACAGGTGCCCACTGAGCGCTACGAGCACGGTATGCGCCTGAAGGCGGTGATCAAAGAGGTATCCCAGAATCCCAAGGAGCCTCCCATCATCTTGTCGCGGCGCCACGAGGACCTTGTTCGCCGACTCTTCGAACTCGAAGTCCCTGAGATATCCGATAGGCTTGTGGAGATTGTCGGCGTGGCCCGCGAGCCGGGGTATCGATCGAAGATCTCGGTTATCTCTCACAGTGATGGAGTCGACCCTGTGGGGGCCTGCGTAGGACCACGAGGCTCACGGGTGCGGATGGTCGTCTCGGAGTTACGGGGGGAGAAGATCGACATCATCCCCTTCGATGGTGAGCCGGCTCGGTTCGTAGCCAAGTCGCTTTCGCCGGCACGCGTGCGGGAAGTGCTGCTCGACGACGAACAGCGTGAAGCCACCGTTGTCGTGCCCGACGATCAGTTGTCCCTTGCCATTGGCAAGGATGGACAGAATGCGCGGTTGGCAAATCGGTTGACCGGCTGGAAGATCGACATCAAGTCTGAGACTGAGATGAATGAGGAAGACAAGGTGTTGGCTACAGCTGAAGTAGAGCCGGAGGTAATGGATGGTCGGTGCCATGCCATCACCGTAGGGGGGAAACGTTGCCCCAACGCAGCCTTGCCCGGCAGCCTCTACTGCGGTATACCTTCCCATCAGTCAGCCGACAACGATCGCCGATGAGGGATCGATAAAAGCTGGGGATTCTCATGCAGACGCCGCCGAGACAACGCACTCCTCGTGACCGGCAGCCTGAAAGGCAGTGTATCGGGTGCGGGCGGCGGGGGGCGCAGGCCGGATTCTTGCGCTTGAGTTTGGATCGAGGCCTGGAGCCGCCGCGGGTGAGAGTGGTGATGCCGGGCGGAAAGCATGCAGGCAGGGGAGCATACCTATGTCGACGACGCTCGTGCCTCGATCGCGCTCTGCATCGGAAGGCATTTCAGCGGGCCTTTCGGGCTCCGGTGGTTCCAGATATTGATGAGATCATGGCGGCGCTGGCGGCAGCGTGTCCTACGGCGACCGAAGCGAACAACACGGCAGGTGGGTAGTGGCGAAGAGACGCATTTATGAGATCGCTAAAGAGAGAGGTCTGACGAACAAGGAATTGCTCGATCGTCTTCGGGCTGCGGGGATCGAGATAAAGAGCAGTGTTTCCACGATCGAGGATGCCGAGGTGGACCGCATCCTGTCTCAGGCAGATACGGAGAAGACCATTGCTGTGGAGCCTGTTCCACCGTCCGGCTCAGATCCCGCTTCGGCGGACCCGTCTCTGCCCTCCGCCGGAACGCCGTCTGCGTCTTCGCCCGATACAGCACGGGCGTCGGCTGCCGCGCCTGAAAAAGCCACTCCCACCGGCGCTGCACTCGACCCTGCTCCGGCGTCTGCAGAAAAGTCGCAGCCGAAGTCGGCAAAGCCAGCTTCGGAAGCACGGAAAGAATCCGAGACACCACGACCTGCTCCGGCCCGCCCGGAGGGCGGCCGGTCCTCCGCGTCACATAGATCTGGTCGTTCTCGAGGTAGGGGGCCGCGGCTGGAGGACCTTCCCACGGTGGTGGGGCCGGGTGTTCCATTGCGCAAGGGTGTCAAGCCTTCGGGCAACGTGGTGACCAAGGAAGAGCTGGCACGCATTAAAGCGGAGAAGGCGGCTAAGGCTGAGGAGGCCCGCAAGGCGGCTGCGGCGGCCAAGACGATTCCCGCTGAATCTCCGGCCGCGCCGGCCGGTCGCGGTGGCGCCTCACGTATACCTCCATCCTCCACCGCGCGCTCTGGGCGGTCCGGTGCCCGACCCGACCGGGGTTCCGCCGTCGCACCCATCGAGTCGCGCAAGGACAGACTGGGGGGGCCTGAGTCCGCGCCGCCGTCTCGGGGGGTCCCCTCGCGCGTGCGCCGTGGTGAGGACAAACCTGCTAAGCGCCGCGTCATCATCGACTCCCAGGCCGGTCGCAAGAGCGGTAGGGGGGCTTCCCGCGATCGGCGAAGTGGTGCGGCCGAGGCCGAGAAGGCCGTCGTCAAGAAGAAGACCCCGCCGGGAGTGGAATCTCCTGTGAAGGTAAAGAGCGGCGCCAGCGTCAAGGATCTGGGCGCAGCTCTTGAACTGAGCGCCGGTGAACTCATCAAGACCCTCATGCGCCTGGGCGAGATGGTTACCATCACCCAATCTCTGTCTGATGATGCCATCATTATTTTGGCCGAGGAGTTCGAGCGGCAGGTGGAGATCCAATACGCGGAAGAGGAGAAGGAGGGACCGGAGGCTTTCGTCGACGACCCGGCCGATTTGACGCCGCGGGCACCCGTGGTCACTGTCATGGGACACGTCGATCACGGCAAGACCTCTCTGCTGGACGCCATCAGGGAGACCGAGGTCGTGAAGTCCGAGGCCGGTGGTATCACCCAGCACATCGGTGCCTATCAGGTGACCCACAACGACAAGAAGGTCACCTTCCTGGATACACCGGGCCATGAGGCCTTTACGGCTATGCGTGCCCGAGGTGCCAAGTCGACCGACATCGCGGTCATCGTGGTGGCCGCCAACGACGGGGTTATGCCCCAGACGATGGAGGCCATCAGCCACGCCAAGGCCGCCGAAGTGCCCATCGTTGTGGCTATCAACAAGATAGACCTTCCAGACGCCAATTCCGACCATGTGAGGCACCAGCTCTCCGACCAGGGACTCATGCCCGAGGCCTGGGGTGGAGATACGGTTACGGTCGAAGTCTCTGCGAAAAAGCGCAAAAATCTCGATGAACTCATGGATATGATCCTGCTCGTGGCCGAGGTGCAGGAGTTGAAGGCCAACGCTAAAGCATCGGCTTCTGGTGTGGTCATCGAGGCCCAGCTGGATCCGGGACGAGGGCCGGTGGCCACTATGCTGGTGCAACGCGGTACTCTGCAGGTCGGTGACGCGCTCGTCAGCGGGGAGGCGCACGGCAAAGTCAAGGCTATGTTCGATTTTTTGGGTAAGCCGGTGAGCAGGGCAACACCGTCGGTACCCGTACAGATCTTGGGCTTCAGCACCCTGCCTGCTGCCGGCGATTTTGCCATGGTGGTCGATGATGAACGTGATGCCCGTCATAGGGCAGAGCAGCGGACGGCCCGCCTGCGTCAGGAGCAGTTGGCCAAGAGCCGCGGTGGGGCCAGCAGCCTGGACGAATTCTACCGCCGGCTCAAGGAAGGTAAGGTCAAGGAGTTGCCCTTGGTCATCAAGGGAGACGTAGCCGGATCGGTGGAGGCTCTGGAGGAAGCTCTGCTGGCCATTACCCATCCAGAGGTCAAGGTGGAGGTGGTGTTCGCCGGGGTGGGCGGTATCAACGAGTCGGACATCATGCTGGCGGCGGCTTCCAAGGCTGTGGTGATCGGCTTTAACGTGCGACCTTCGGTGGCGGCCAAAGCGCTGGCCGAACAGGAACTGGTCGATGTGCGCACCTATCGGATCATCTATAAGGCCATCGAAGAGGTCGAAGCGGCACTCGTCGGCATGTTGGAGCCGGAGCAGGTGGAACAGGAGTTGGGCACGGCCGAAGTACGCCAAGTGTTTCATGCATCACGCATCGGCACCATCGCCGGCTGCTATGTATTGACCGGCAGGCTCGTGCGCTCGGCGAAGGTACGGTTGGTGCGCAACGGTAGTATCGTCCATGAGGGGAGCATAGGCTCATTGAAGAGGTTCGCCGACGATGCCCGTGAGGTGCAGACCGGCTATGAGTGTGGCCTCCACCTGGACGGTTTCGACGATATCCACGAAGGTGACATCATCGAGGCATACGAGATCAAGGAAGTTGCCCGCACCCAATAGGACTAACAAAGGTTTTGTCGGCATCCTCGCGGTAGAACTGCACTTTCTGGAGGCCAGGTCCCTCAAGGAGAAGCGGATGCATCTGCGACGTATCCGTGACCAGGTCACCCGTCGGTACGGCGCATCCTTTGCTGAGGTGGGATTCCAGGATGTGTGGCAACGCACGCGTATCATAATGGCTGTGGCCGCATCGGATGTGCATGTGCTGGAGAACGAGTTGGGGCGATTGAAGATGTATCTTGATGCACAGGAGTGGGTGATGAGCTCTTGTGCTACCGAGGTGGTGGATGTAGATGCGTAACGTCGCTTCTTACCGGATGCGCCGCGTGAACGAGTCCCTGAAGGAGGTCATCGGTACGGCTCTGACGCGGGAGATCAAGGATCCTCGTATCGGGTTTGTCACTGTCACGGGTGTAGACACGGCTCCCGATTTTTCCCATGCAAAGGTGTTCTTCTCCGTGTACGGCAAGCAGGCGGAAAAGGACGCCACCCTGCAGGGTCTACGGGCGGCGCGCCCCTACCTGCAACGACTCATCAGTGATGAACTCGATCTTAAGCGTACGCCCAACCTGGAGTTCGTATACGACGCCAGTATCGACCAGGGTATGCGTATTCAGGCAATCCTCAAGGCCGGCGGGGCTGCCGGCTTGCCGCCTGAAGAGACAGCCGGTCTGTCGGATTCTCTGGGGCCGTCTGGTGTCGAGGCAGAGTTTCAGATCGAAAGCGAGGCCTCCGAGGATGCGCAGGTGCCGGGACCGTCGGAGCTCCACCGGCCGTGACCGACAGACCCGCCGCACGCATGGTCACCGTCGCGGAGGTGGCGGCGCGTCTCCGTGGAGAGAAGCGGATCCTGGTAGTCACACATGAATCACCCGATGGTGACGCTCTTGGGTCACTGGTAGCTTTCCGGCTGGTGGCAGAGCGATTGGGTATCGCCGTCGCCACCTATGTGCCCGGAAACACACCCTTCCCATCTGAGTATTCATTCTTGCCCCACCTGACGGATATCTTGCGCGGGGCTCCACCACAGGTAGATGCGGACACTACCGTATACATGTTGGACTGTGCCTCTCTCCTGCGTTCACACGGCCACCGGGTCGAAGAGCCTGCCTACCGGGTCAACATCGACCACCACCAAGACAACCCCGGTTATGCAGAGGAGAATCTACTCGTCCCTGATGCCCCCTCCACGACGGCAATCCTTTACGATGTTTTCCAAGCCGGGGGATTTACCATCGATACCGTCGTGGCAACGGCTCTCTATCTCGGGTTACTCACGGACACCGGTCGTTTTCAGTATTCGAATACAACGGCGGCTGCGCATCGTATGGCGGCTTCTCTTATCGATGTCGGACTCGACGTCAACTATATCTCCCGCATGGTCTACGAACAGACTCCACTACCCAAGTTACTCTTGCTCCGTCAGGCTCTATCCCGCATCGACCTTCATCTCGGGGGACTACTGGTGACGGCGTGGGTTTCACGTGGTGATTTTGCTGAGGCCGGTGCTGAAGACAGTCACACGGAGGGAATAATTGACCAACTACGTTGCCTCCAAGGAGTCCGGGTAGCTGCTTTTCTCAAAGAGCGTAACCACGACGGTAGGACTGAGTACAAGGTCAGCCTGCGCTCCACTGACGGAACGGTCGATGTGGCCCATATAGCCAATAAGCAGGGTGGAGGCGGTCATATTCGTGCGGCTGGTTTCACCTACCCGGGGGACTTGACCGAAGCGATCAAATGGTTGCAGCAAGAGGTGGCGGCTCAGCTATGAGCGAGACCGCCGGCGTTTCGTGTGTCGTGCTGGTGGACAAGCCGGCCGGACCGACCAGTTTTGATATGGTTCGCACCGCACGGCGGGGATTGCGATCGCGCGTGGGACATGCAGGGACCCTCGACCCTTTCGCGACCGGACTGCTTCTCGTCCTCATGGGCCAGGCTACGCGTATCTCCAACCTATTGATGGAGTTACCCAAGGAGTATGAGGTGGTCGTCCAGTTCGGAGCCACGTCCAGCACGGCCGATCCTACGGGTGATATCGTGGCTACCGGAAGACGTGTCGCGGCACTCGAAGTGCACGAAGCCCTCGGCCGGTTTCGGGGGCTCATACGGCAGCGTGTGCCGATGACCTCTGCCGTCAAAGTAAGGGGGGAGGCGCTGTACCGTAAGGCCCATCGTGGAGAGACGATCGAGACTCCGGAGCGAGAGGTCGTGGTGCATAGTCTCGATCTACTCGATTTCGACGAGACTGCGCAAACGGCGCGCCTGGTGGCGGTGACCGGAGCCGGAGCTTATGTGAGATGCTTGGCCGAGGATCTCGGCCAAGCGACCGGAGCCGGAGCCTATGCGGCGGCCCTGCGGCGTACGCGCTGTGGTGGATTTGACGTCGACGACGCACTGCGCCCCGAAGACCTCTCGCCGGAGCGCTATGCGGCCGGCGGCCGGGGTATCGTCGACATCGGCGCCGCGCTGGACTTCCTGCCTGTCTATCGAGCAGATGGACCGGAAGCAAAGCGCGCGGCCAACGGCAACGAGTTGCACCACGCCCCGTCGGGACGGTTCCGAGTGTATGGCCTTGATGGGCTACTGGGTGTATATGAGAGCCACGGGCAGCGGGCCCGTCCGGTCGTAGTCTTCTCGAGTCCTGTATGAGTCTGCGTATCTTCGAATCGTTGCACGACGTCACTCAGACGCCTGCAGGCGGGCGTGTGATTGCCATCGGCGTGTTTGACGGAGTCCATCGAGGACATCAACGTATCCTGCTTGAGGCTGTCGAGAAGGCACGGCTTATCTCTGGATGTGTGCCTGCCGCTATCACGTTTCGGCCTCATCCCGAGACGGTATTGCGACCCAGGCCTGCTCCTCGTCTACTCACCCCCCTGTCGCGAAAGGCGGAGCTCATGGAGGGGCTGGGTATTCAGGAGCTCCTGGTCGTTAAGTTCGACCGGGCCTTCGCTCAACTCTCCCCGGCTGATTTTTGCCGTCTGGTGTTGTCCGACCACCTCGACGCATGCGTGGTGCTTGTCGGTGAGAACTTCCGCTTCGGTCATCGTGGAGCCGGCGGGCCGGACGACCTGCGGACGTATGGCCGGCGGCACGGATTCGAAGTCCGTACGGTCACGATGGCCCACGAGGGGGCTGAGACCATTTCCAGCACACGTATCCGTAACCTCATTGGTGTCGGCCGGGTGTCGGAGGCGGCTCATCTGCTCGGACGGCCTCATCGTATCGAGGGTGTAGTGGTCCCCGGCCTGCGTCGAGGTAGAACTCTGCACGCACCCACAGCGAACCTGGCCGTGGAGGCAGAGACTGCTGTTCCCCACCAAGGCGTTTACATAACCCGCTCCTTCCTAGACGACAGCGAGACCCACTTCTCGCTTACCAGCATCGGCACCAACCCCACGTTCGAGGTCGATAAAAAGCTACGCATCGAGACCTTTCTCTTTGATTACCAAGGTGATGCCTACGGCCGACGACTGGCCTTGGAGTTCTTAGAGCGTGTCCGAAACCAGCAGGCTTTTTCCTCCGCAGAGGCCCTCGCCCATCAGATATCGCTCGATGTCGAGGCGGCTAAAAGATACCTGGCCGGCAGGCCTGATTGAGCCGAGGCCCTTGCGGTCATGGCACGGATGTAGTACAAACATAATTATCTTTTGGTATACCTGTACCAGGGTTGTGGTTTTCAGTTGCGAATGCTGGGAGCGGGCATCGCCAGAAAGTCTCTTGGTCGCTAATCAGTCGGGGGATCTGTGGTGACAGAGGGCCGAGTGGGGGGGGAGGGCATGAGCGGTCGGGCAGCCGGGACGCATCGGCGGTCTGCTGTGTTGTGGAACGCAGCCGGTGTGGTAGTGATGGCTGTGACCCTGCCGGCTCTACTGATTCTGACGTTTCCGCCTTCCACGTCCGCGGCGCCTACCTACTCCAGCCTGTACGGCTCCGATCGTTTGCCCACCCATCAGACCACCCTGGACCAACCTGTCCGGGCGGAGACCGTCCGTTTGCAACCGCAGAAGACCTTTCCTGTGGGTCTTCCTTCCAATGTGGTCACTCAGACTGTGGCTACTGTGGCTACATTTCCGGGCTTGGTCGCAGTGTCCGACGAGGCCATCCCTTTCGTAGGTCTCAATCGCTACAATACAGCCCGTTTGATGGCTGAGTAGGACTTACGCTTCTAAAGTGGTTAGTATACCTATGAAATTAGGACATGCGGTCCAGAAAGGAAGGTTTGTATCTCGTAGTGCGGGCGGGTTTAGCTATTCGAATAAAATAAAGGAATTAGGTGATCATTATGGGGAATGAAGCACCAACTAAAAGAATCGGTATAGGTCCTCCCGGTAAGTATGGTGGTCTCATCCAGTTCATCGTGTTCTGGGTGCTGTGCGTAGTCTTTCTTACATACCTGTTGCCCACGAAATATCTGGTCAACAACCTCCTGCCGGCCACACTATTTATGCTCGTCACCTTGGGGCACTTGACTATGGTGGGTGACGGTTGGCCGTTCTCACCACCGGCAGGGAGGTGGAGACCTGGTAAATCTCGTTTCTGGGCCGGATTCGGGTTGACTATATGCTGGATCGTCTTCACCTTCGCCATGATCCTGTTCGCCCGCTTTATCTATCCCAAATGGGTCCTGGGACCGAACTACCTATGGTTCGGAGTGGTCGGGTTCTGGGCAACATTGCAGTCGGGCGTGATCTGGGGAGGATGGCCCTACAAGGGTAGGATGCATCCCTGGGCCGCTATGTTCACCAGCTTCCTCTTTGTGGTGTTGACCTGTTTGTTTTTCTGGTTCGTGCTCATGAACCTAGATGGTACGCCTATGGCCGACACCCCCTCCAACCACCACGGCCCCTTCGGTGCCGGCCAGGTTGTAGGATTTCTTGTGTTCGCCATTGCGTGGACCTTCGTCTTCGGGCCTATATTCACTACACAGGGTACCTTCTTCGGTAAGCTGCGCATGCCGTATTCGGGCATCCTGCAGACCATCCTGGCCCACGTGGTGGCTTTCATCACCTACTACGTCCCCGTCAAATTGGGCGTGAACGAGTCGTTCTGGGTCTTCGGTGTCGGTGCCAGCTGGATTTTCTGGCCCTTGGTCCATTCGTGGCACCTTCAGTACTGGGGGGTCAGGAAGGTCACGGGCATTAAGCGTGCTGTAGGTGCCTTTGTCATCCAGGTCGTGCTCGTTATCGTCTGGGTCGTGATCATGCGACTCATTCTTGGCCCCATGGCCGACCGGGCTGCGGAGCTTGGTGTCCAGGCTGATGTCTACACCTTCATCACCTGGGTCAACCTCTGTATCCTTGCTCCGGCTCTCATCTTCCACAATTCTGCTTGGATGAGGTGGCCATTGACTATGCCGACTCCGCCTGGAGTACCGGCACGCGATGTGGCGGTCGACGATCGGGAGGCGGCTTCCTAGGATCGCAGTTGCTCCCCGAAAATGGAGGGGCTGCTTTATGGCGGCCCCTCCATTCTTCTTGTCTTTCTCGTCTCGCAGTGCCGGATTTGCGGCCTCGTGCTCTGAGTGTCCTATGGTAATCTACATCACCGCCTCAAAAGTGTGCCGTGGGGCGTAGCGTGGCCGAATCCGAACGCGGGAGCAGACGGATGGGGCCCGTCGGCATTCAAACCTGCATCGCGGCTTGGACCGTAGTGTCCTGGCTGGGGGCACGGAGCCATGGAGGCTATGCATCATGCTCAGCAAAGATCGCAAGAGTGAGATCATCGACCGCTTCAAGAAGCACGACATCGACACAGGCTCGACCGAGGTACAGGTAGCCATTCTCAGTGAGCGGATCAGTGTTCTCACCGAACACCTCAAGACTCATTCCAAGGATCACCATTCGCGGCGCGGCCTGCTCAAGATGGTCGGGCACCGACGCCGGCTACTCAACTATCTGCAGAAGCAGGATGTCGAGCGTTATCGGACGTTGGTGAAGGACCTTGGTCTTCGTAGGTAAAGGTCTTCGTAGATAAAGGCACTACGCAGTTCGTTGGAAAGACAGTCGCAGCGAAGTAGTTCATCGTAGGATAGTAGGACGCATAAGGGGTCCTCAGACGGGAGAAAGGCAGTGGGAAGCGGAGTGAGCACGACTCAAATAACGTTGGGCGACAAACAGATTACGTTTGAGACCGGCAGGCTGGCCAAGCAGGCGAGCGGCGCGGTCGTCGTTCGCTGCGGTGACACCATGGTGCTGGTCACGGCGGTCGTAGCCGGCAGCGAACGGAACGTGGATTTCTTCCCTCTCACGGTAGACGTGGAGGCGGGGATGTACGCCGCGGGGAAGATCCCCGGCGGCTTCATCAAGCGAGAAGGACGAACGACTGACCAGGCTATCCTGAACGCTCGTCTCATCGATAGGCCCATCCGCCCCCTCTGGCCCAAGGGATTCAATAGAGAGACTCACTTGGTGGCCACTGTTCTCTCCGTGGATAAGGTCAATCCGTACGATGTGCTGGCTCTAGTCGGTGCTTCGGCTGCTCTGAGCCTCTCTGAGGCTCCCTTCTTGGGCCCTGTGGGCGCGGTTAGGGTGGCCAAGGTCGACGGCGAGTGGGTAATCAACCCCACGTACGATGAGCTGGATCGAAGCCCCATCAACCTTGTAGCTGCTGGGACCGCCGATGCCATAAGTATGGTGGAAGCCGGCTGCGACGAGGTCGATGAAGCAGATATCGTAGCCGGTCTCGAGGTCGCTCACGAAGCCATCAAGAAACAGACCGAGGTCATCAGCGCTTGGGCCGCTCAAGTGGGTAAGCCTAAGATGGCGTTTACTGAGCGCGTACCCGACCAGACCCTCATGGATAAGATCAAAGCGCGCTTTGGCGCTGAGATCACAGACGCGAACAGTGTCCTCGACAAACACGAGCGGGCCGACGCGTTGGCGGCTGTCAAGCAGGCCGCTCTGGCCGCCTGGCCGCCTGCCGAAGATTCGGATGACCCCGCTGCTGAAACCGCGGCCCTAGTTAAAGCCTTCGATGCTGTAGAAAAAGAGATCGTGCGTCGGGCCATCGCCGTGGATAAGAAACGTCCGGACGGCCGTGGTGCTGAGCAGATCCGTGACATTTCCTGCGAAGTGAGCGTCGCTCCACGCACGCACGGCTCCGGTCTCTTCACTCGAGGGCAGACACAGGTGATGACCCTTCTGACCCTCGGTGCTGCCCGAGATGAGCAGCGTATCGATGGTCTGGATATCGATGAGTCCAAGCGGTTCATGCATCACTACAAGTTCCCGCCCTTCAGTGTAGGCGAAGTGGGCTTCATGCGTGGGCCGGGCCGGCGCGAGATCGGCCACGGTGCTCTTGCCGAACGGGCTCTCGTCCCCGTCATCCCCGACGATGAGACGTTCCCTTACACTATTCGCTTGGTGTCGGAGACGCTGGAATCCAACGGTTCCAGCTCTATGGCCAGTGTCTGCGCTTCTACGCTCGCCCTCCTCGACGCAGGTGTGCCCATCGTGCGCCCAGTGGCCGGGATTGCCATGGGGTTGGTGAAGGAGCAGGACGATTACGTCGTACTCACTGATATCGCCGGTGTGGAAGACCACCTTGGCGATATGGACTTCAAGGTCGCCGGTACCGACCGGGGCATCACTGCTCTGCAGATGGACATCAAGATTAAAGGTGTGACGTTCGCGATCCTACGTGATGCTCTGGCGAGCGCTCGCAAGGCGCGTCTGTTCATCCTTAACCAGATCGCTGCGACTATCACCGGTCCGCGTACCGAGATGTCCGAATTCGCACCCCGCATCGCTACCATCCGCATCGATCCCGAAAAGATCGGGGCCGTGATAGGCAAGGGCGGCGAGACTATCCGGGGTATGGAAGCCGATTTCGAGTGCACTATTGATGTGGCCGAAGATGGGCTCATCAAGATCTTTGCGAGTAGCGGCAGGCTGGGCGATGCGTGTCTAGAGCGTATCGCCCTACTCACCAAGGAGACCGGGGCGGGCGATATCGTCGAAGGTCGGGTAGCTTCCACCACATCATTCGGTGCATTCGTGACGCTGAAGCCGGGCACTGATGGTCTGGTCCACATCTCGCGTCTCGCGGATCATCGTGTTGGTACAGTGGAAGAAGTGGTTAATCGCGGCGACTTGGTGCGTGTGGAAGTACTTGATGTCCAGTCGCAAGGCGGCAAGGAGAAGATAAGCCTCCGCCTCCTTGAGAACCTCTCAGCAAAGGAAGGCAGTGTCGACTGACGAGTACCGGCTGGAACAGTTAGCCAACGGCCAGCGGCTCATAACCGAAAAACTCGCTCACCTGCGTTCCGTCTGTATGGGATTCTGGATCCCTACCGGATCGCGGGATGAGCCGGCTGCACTCTACGGTGCCGGTCATTTCGTAGAACATCTCCTGTTCAAGGGGTCGGCGAGGTATACGGCGGAAGAGATTGCCCAGGTCTTCGATACCCTGGGTGGGGAGTTGAATGCCAGCACGTCACGTGAGTACGTCGTGGTGTACGGCCGTTTTCTCGACGACCAGCTGCCGGTGGCTATGGACGTCATGGCCGACATGGTGCTGACGCCTACGTTCACCGATTTCGATCAGGAACGTGAAGTAATCCTGGAAGAGATCGCTATGGTGGAGGACTCGCCTCAGGATCTTATCCATGATGTCCTTGCGGAGGTAGTCCTTGACGGTCATGCCTTAGCCCACCCCATCCTGGGGACCCGGGAAAGCATCACCGCCGTGTCGTATGAAGACATCCGGGCCTTCCACCACAGCAGGTTCGCCTTCAGCGACATGGCGGTGGCCGTCGTGGGCAACGTGGATCACGACCAGGTTCGTGAACTACTTCTCGAGCGACAGACGGCAGCAGACAGGCGGACTAAGGGCCGGACCCGTACGCTTCCCGGGTCGCATCCACGCCGTCGCTTCGTCTGCAAGGAGACGGAGCAGATGCACGTCTGCTTCGGAGGGATAGGTCTCGCTCGTGACGACGAGCGTCGCTTCCAACTCTCCGTTCTCGACAGTCTGTTCGGCGGATCTCTCAGTTCGCGGCTCTTCCAGGAGGTGCGTGAGAAGCGCGGTTTGGTCTACAGTGTCTACTCGTTCGCCAATCTCTATAGCGAGACCGGCATCGTAGGACTGTACTTCGGTTGCCGGCCGGAGCGGCTGGGCATGGTGGTGGAGACGGTGGGGCGCGAGCTGACGCGCTTGGTTACAGAACCGGTTCCTACGGAGGAGCTACAGCGGGCCAAGGAACACCTCAAGGGTCGTCTGATCCTGGGACTGGAGAGTCCCGCCAGTCGCATGAACCGGCTCGGCAAAGGGGTCATAACCGACACGGAGATACTTTCGCTGGATGAGTTGGCGCGACGCGTCGACGCGGTCACCAGTGAGCAGTTGCTTGATCTGGCCGCTGAGGTCTTTCAGCCGGGTGCGCTCTCGGTGGTGGGCATCGGATCTGACGAGAGTGCGTTCACGGACGTGATACCTGCCGACTGTCTGGCCGGCTTGGTGGATTAAGAGGAGGCGAGATGATCGTATCCCGGCCGGAAGATGAAAGAAATAGAGGGGGAGCGGACCGCCCCATACGGGTGGCGGTTTCGGGAGCTTTGGGACGCATGGGGAGTACCACCTGCACTGCTGTGGCCGCCGACCCTGATCTCCATCTGATGGCGATCGTCGACACGGAGATGAGCACCCAAGCCTTCACGACAGGTCCGGCCGTCGCCGACGCTGATGTCGCGACCGGCGAACCTCGTATGTTCGTGCGGCTCGACGAAGCCTTGGAGGCGGGGGGCATCGACGTGCTGGTCGATTTCACCACTCCGGCCGTGGTCCGCGAAAACGTGCTTGTTGCATTAGAGCACCATGTGCCGGTGGTGGTTGGGACGACGGGCTTGTCAACTCTCGATCTGGCTGAGATCGAACAGCAGTCCGCAGTGACGAATACTCCCGTGCTGGTAGCGCCCAACTTTGCCATGGGCGCGGTATTGATGATGGAGTTTGCGCGGCGGGCCGCCAAGCATTTCCGGGCCTGCGAGATTGTGGAATTGCATCACGACCGCAAGCTCGACGCTCCGTCTGGAACCTCCCGACTCACCCGCTTGGGTATCGAGGAGGAGTGGACTGAGGTCGGCTTCGAGAAAAACATCCCCATTCACAGCGTACGGCTGCCAGGACTCGTGGCTCATCAGGAGGTCATCTTCGGGAGCCTGGGGGAGACCCTCACCATACGGCATGATTCGATCGATCGGGAATCTTTCATGCCCGGGGTCGTGTTGGCGGTCAAACGCATCCGGAGCCTGCAAGGACTCGTCGTGGGTTTGGAGAACGTCTTATAATAGACATTTTTACGCAGGAGGCCTGAATCCCGCCAGTGGCTATAAAGACATTGAAAGTCATACCCCTGGGCGGACTGGGGGCCATCGGCAAGAATATGATGGTGTTGGAGTACGGCGACTCTATGATCGTCGTCGACTGCGGCCTCATGTTTCCCGAGGACGATATGCTTGGCATCGATCTTGTGCTGCCCGATTTCAGCTACGTCCTCGACAACCGGGACAAGGCTCTCGGTGTCATACTCACGCACGGTCATGAAGATCACGTAGGCGCGTTGCCCTACCTGCTCAAGGAACTAAACATCCCCGTGTACGGCACGCGGCTCACCCTGGGCCTGCTTAACGCCAAACTCGGAGAGCACGGCCTGCAGGGCCACGTTTCTCTCCATGAAGTCTCTCCTACGAAGTCACTCACCCTGGGTCCCTTCCGTATTGAGTTCCTGGAAGTGAGCCATAGTATCCCCGACGGGGTTGGGTTGGGCATCCACACTCCGGCGGGAGTGGTGGTGCATACCGGCGATTTCAAGCTTGATCAAACGCCGATCGACGGCCGGGTGACGGCTATGCAGCGCTTTGCGGATCTAGGGCGCAAGGGAGTACTCCTCCTGCTCTCCGACAGTACCTGCGCCGACGTGCCCGGATTTACCAAGCCCGAACGCAGCGTGGGCGAGAGACTGGAGAGTATATTTGCTCTAGCCCCGGGCCGTATCATTGTGGCCTCTTTCGCCAGCCACTTGCACCGGCTCCAGCAGGTCATGGACGCGGCTATGCGTCACGGGCGCTCTGTGGCCGTGATCGGGCGCAGCATGGTCAAGAACGTCAATATCGCCTCGAATCTGGGCTATCTGACAGTGCCCGACGGTCTCCTTGTCCGGCCGCACGACGTGAGTCTTCTGCCTGCGGATCGTACAGTCATCCTCTCCACCGGAAGCCAGGGGGAGCCACTCTCTGCTCTGGCCCGCATGGCCTCGCAGGACCATCCTCTGGTGGAGATCACCAAAGACGACACGGTAGTCTTATCAGCTCGGCCGGTCCCTGGCAATGAAACCAGTGTCAACCGCACCATAGACCGGCTATTCGCGGCGGGAGCCCGGGTCATCTACGAAGCGTCGGCCGGGGTCCATGTGTCGGGTCACGCCGCTGCGGAAGAACTTAAGGTGATGCTCAACCTCGTCAGGCCGCAGTATTTTGTACCGATCCACGGAGAACATCGCCACTTGTATTTTCACGCCGACCTGGCTCGGTCGGTCGGTATCGACGACGATCACATCTTCCTGATGAAGACCGGGGACGTGCTCGAGTTCCTACCCGGACAGGCGGCCGTCACCGGCCAGGTACAGGCGGGCATGATTCTCGTTGATGGTTTTGCCATGCGTGATCCGCACGATCTTGTGCTGCGCGATCGGCAACATCTCTCCACCGACGGTTTGGTGATGGTGGTGGTGACGCGCAACGCACAAAACGGCCGGCTTATAGGTGAACCCGAGGTGATATTTCGGGGCTTCGCCCAGTCGAGTGACCTCAAGAAACTCACCGCTGAGTCAAAACGCCGGGTTGTGCAGACGCTGGGCACGAGTAGCGTACACGGTGTCACCGATGCCGGCCTGGTAAAGAGCCACGTTCACGACGTGGTGCAGAAATACCTGCACAAGGAAGCGGGCAGAAGGCCGATGGTTCTGCCGGTTATCATCGACATCTAGGATGGACCATGGCCGGTCGGGCACGGCAGGAGGGAGCACAGGTAGGGCGTATGGGAGCCAGGCAGGGCGGACGTGTGTCTGCTGGGAGCAGGTCTCCGACGGCCCGTAAGGGCTCGGCACAGCCCAAGCCCGAAAAGACCACGCCCCCGACTCCCACCTCCCAGACGGTCCCCGGCCGAAGGCAGGAGATACAGGCCCTGGTCCTATTCGGCTTGGCCGTGTTCTTCTTTTTCGTACTCCTGGCCGGCGAGAAGGCAGGATCACTCGGGCGGATTGCGGAGACCGGGCTGATTTTTACCTTCGGCAACCTGGCTTTTCTCGTCCCGGTAGCCCTGCTCGCCTTGGCCGTCACTACCGTGCTTAAGATCGAACTCCGGCACTCCTACTGGTTGATAGGGGCGTTGGTGTTCTTGTTCGGATTGTTCCTGCTCACGACGGCGGGCCTACCTCCCTTCGGCTCCCACGGCGACGAGGAGTTTGTGCGCGCGACGTATGAAAGCCGCGCGGGAGTGGTGGGAGAAGGTATCTACGTCCTGCTCCATCGTCTGGTCGGGGTGGTTGGGGTAGGCGTCATTGGCTGGGTGACCCTATTGGCCGGCTTCAGCCTGGCCACCGGTGTGACGGTGAGACGACTCGGCTACAGTACCAAGCGTGCCGCCGGGGCGGTCCGCTCGACGGCCGAACGGAGCACGCTCATCATGAGGAGGCGCGACGGTCGTGATGGTCTCGCCGGTCGTGAAGACCTACAGGGCATCGTTGAGGATGGGGTATCACATGCCGGCTATCGAACGAATGAGGGTTTCGATGATCTGGTGGGCAGACATTCTCCCACGACGGCCTTCACGACCGAGGACATGCCCGGTCGCGGGCACGAACCAACGCATGGTGACCCTCATCTTCGCCGACCCTCCCCCGAGGGGTTCGACGCATGGGATGATGGTAGTACCGTAATTCGTGATCCGCTTGCTCCTCTGGATGCGACGACGGACTGTGTAGGTCTTGTGGACGGAGCGGAGACGTTTGCCGAGTTTTACGCAGACACTGAAGTAATACCCCATATACAACCAGTCACGGTGACGACATCGGCCCACCCCACTCCGCGACCGGGCGAATCCGCCGTCCCACCCGATGAGAGCGTCGATACGATCGCCGGGGATGATGAGGATGCGCTTGAGGACACCCTTGAGGATACCCTCCTCGACAAAGAGGTCTACGAGGAGACCGCGGACCACGCCTGTACGTATACCGGCAACGAGGTAGGTGGGGGAGAGCCGCCCGATCATCGGGCCGACATACGCGAGAGGGCAGTCGCGCCTACGCACGTCTCCGAGCCTGCTCCGGAACCTGCCTACCTGCTTCCTCAAGCCGAGATCCTTCGCAAGAGCGCATCGCCTTCGGTCGCCGGACGGCAGGGCGAACGAGACACGGCCGCAGTTCTGCTCCAAGCCCTCGCTCAGTTCGGCGTCGAGGCGCGGGTCATCGGTATGGTCGTGGGCCCTCGAGTAACACGCTACGAACTGCAACTAGCGCCGGGCACCAAGGTCTCCAAAGTCACCAACCTCAAGGATGATCTTGCCTACGCGCTGGCCAGTACCGAGATCCGCATCCTTGCTCCCATCCCCGGTAAGTCTGCGGTAGGGGTAGAGGTTCCCAACCAGCGCCCCGATTTCGTCACCTTGGGCGACATCTACCGGGAGTTCCCCAAATCGGCCGGTCCGTTGATGGTCTGGCTGGGCAAGGATATCTCGGGCAAGGCCGTCTATACCGATCTCGCTCGGCTGCCCCACCTGCTCATCGCAGGCACGACCGGTTCGGGTAAGAGCGGGTGTGTCAATTGCATTATCTCGTCCATCCTGTTGCGCAGCACTCCAGAACAGGTCCGCTTCATCATGATCGATCCCAAGAAAGTGGAGTTGTCGTATTACGATCGCATCCCCCATCTCCTGGTTCCCGTGGTCACCAACATGAAGGATGCTGCCGGCGTGCTCCATAACGTGACTAAAGAGATGGAAGATCGATACGAACTCATGGAGTTGGAACATGCCCGCAATCTCGTGGAGATGAACAAGAGTCGCGCGGAGCGGGGCGAACGGACGCTCCCCTATATCCTCGTGGTGATTGACGAGCTCGCGGATTTGATGATGGTGTCGCCGCAGGAGGTTGAGGAGTACGTCATACGGTTGGCGCAAAAGTCACGTGCCGTTGGTATCCACCTGGTGGTTGCCACGCAACGTCCGTCGGCGGACGTCATCACCGGTATGATCAAAGCCAATATCCCGTCGCGTATCGCATTCGCAGTGTCGAGCCAAACCGACTCTCGGGTGATTCTCGATGTGAACGGTGCTGAGACTCTGTTGGGCATGGGTGACATGCTGTTTAAACCGTTGGGATCCAATCAGGCGCAGCGGATACAGGGCGCCTACATCACCGAAGAGGAAATTGCCTCTCTCGTCGATCACTGGCGGCGTCAGGCCGAGCCGGAATTCCGCGAAGAACTTCTGTGTCGACCGGTCGAGACCAAGAAGAGTGATGACGACCTTTTCGATCCCGACGCCGACGAACTGTTGGCCGACGCCGCCCGTTTGGTTATCGAGACGGGCAGCGCATCGGTATCCATGTTGCAACGCCGGCTGCGCGTTGGCTACACCCGCGCCGGGCGACTCATCGACATGCTGGAGCGGCGGGGCATCGTGGGGCCGTGGGAGGGGAGCAAACCACGTCAGATAATGCTCGGAGCCGACGAGTTCGAGGAGGTCCTGGCCGATCTCGACAATACAGTCTCAGAGGACGATGACACTGCCGGTAATTGATTTGCGCGTTGCATCGGATCGATCGCATCATACGTGAGTGCTTCCCCACAGCTGGAGCGACAACGACGTGACGTGCTTTCGAGAGGGTTTTGGGGTCGTAGGCACCTGGCCGGCCGGGCCGGGCCGGCGTTCCTTGGAAACGGCCTTTGATGATGGTAGATTTACCGGCGTTGTCCGGGAGCTCCTGGTCGAGTATTGCGATCCTCTCTATCGGAAGTCGTGCCTCGAGGGGCGTCGGTTCGTCTGGGAGTTGGAAACCAGTGAAGAGCCGTTGGAGGACGTGCGCAGGTTCCCCCGTGCCATGAGCCCCTTGATCCGAGAGGTGTCCAGCTGACTCCCCCCATCGACATAGGTAGTGCGTTGCGTGAGGCACGTATCGGGAAGGGCCTCACCATCAAGGATGTCGAGGATGCCACAAAGATCCGCGGCAAGTACCTGGAAGCCCTTGAAGAGAACGACTTCAATGTGCTGCCTGGCGCCACATGTGTCATAGGCTTTCTCCGCAACTACGCTTCCTTCCTGAAGCTGGATGCCGACAACCTGGTGCAGGCCTATAAGACGGCCTTCGAGCCACGCACCGACGAGCCTGCCATCCTGCGCACCGACGTCACCAACGCCCCTCGCTACCGGACCAGCACAGAACGGCGTAAGCAGCGGCTCCGCCGCCAGCAGGGAAGTTACGTGGTTGCCGCCGTCATCGCCATCATCATTGTGGCTTTACTGGCCTGGTTCAGCACCGGCAGAGGTGACGACGCAGCTTCACTGGAGGCCAGCAGTATCACTAGTTCGACGATGACAACCTCGGCTCCGCTCGTCGACGGAACGACGACGAGGGGTTCTGTGAGCACCGAGCCTACAGCCGGTGACGAGACCGATGGTACGGTCACCTCCATGTCGGCAACAGCGAAAACCACCTCGGGCACGGCAGATGACGATACTACCGTTCTTACGTCAACCGAGGGAACTGTCAAGGTGGTAGTTAAGGTTAACACGGGTACCTGCTGGCTCGTCATTCGCGAAGACAGCGAAGACGGAGCGGAGATTTTCGCCGGCACGCTCTCCGCCGGGGGCAAGCAGACTTTCGACAGCTCCAGGCAGTACTGGATCATGGCCGGTAATCCTGATGCCCTTAGCGTGTCTGTGGCCGGCAAGACACACACTTTGGACGCGCCTTCCGGGTCTTTTCTTGTTACGGGAGCCGGCATAGAACGTATACAGTAGGAACGTATACAGTAGATGAGTTGTTCCATCGTCGCGCAGAACGGTATCTACATACACACGTTAGGCTGCCCTAAGAACGACGCCGATAGCCGGACTCTGTCCCGCGCGTTGACCACTGCGGGTGTGCGGGTGGTAGACGATCCCTCCGAGTGTAGCCATGTGTTGCTCAACACCTGTGGCTTCATCCAGGATGCCAAAGAGGAGTCCATCGCGGCTATTCTCAACGCATGTGCTTCGTATAGTGGGCGGGTGTTCGTCATGGGGTGCCTGGTCGAGCGCTATCGGCGCGAGTTGGAGGCCGGCATCCCGGAAGTCGCCGGATGGTTCGGGTTGGCCGAAAACGACCGTCTCATTGGGGTGTTGAGATGTGTCGTGGGTCCTACGACAACATACACTGATACGACACACACTGATCTTTGTCCGGCAGCCGGGACCCAGATCGACCGTGGACTTCCCTACGCCTATGTGAAGATATCCGACGGCTGTGATGAGCCCTGCACCTTCTGCGCGATACCTGCCATCAAGGGTCCCTATCATTCTGTGGACACGGCCTCCATACTGGCCGACGTCGACGCCTGTCTGGATGCGGGGGTCCGTGAGATTATCCTGGTGGGCCAAGATACAGCCATATGGCAGGATGGAGATCGGGATCTCACCGGGTTGCTCGACCTGGTGCTGGCCGACGAGCGGGTGCGGCGCCTGCGCATCATGTATCTGCAGCCTGAGCATGTATCAGACACCCTGCTGCACTACATGGCGGATGAGGCCAAGATGTGCCGCTATCTAGACCTGCCCTTCCAACATGCCGATGCCGAGGTGTTACGTCGCATGGGGCGTAGGGGGGAGGGTGGCGCTTACCGTGCACTGGTGAGCCGCGCGCGTCGCCTCATGCCTGACGTGTCGGTGCGCTCAACCTTCATCGTCGGCTTCCCCGGCGAGACGGAGGAACAGTTCGAGGTCTTGATGGAATTCGTGGACGACATCGGCTTCGACCACGCAGGCGGCTTCATCTACAGTCCTGAAGAGGGGACATGTGGGGCCCTGTTGCGACCCCGTGTGAAGAAGCAGATAGCCTTGGACCGACTCAACCGCCTCAACGCCCTGGTCGTTGCCCGAGCTCAGGCCGAGCATGGCCGCCTTATCGATTCGTGCGTCGATGTCATGATTGATGTGATCGATCCCAGCGACGATCAGGGTGTGGCCGCTGTGGGTCGGACTGAGGGGCAGGCCCCGGATGTAGACGGCGTGACCTACATTGAAGGAGATCTCCCCACAGGAGTAGGGCCAGGTGACATAGTGAGGGCGACAATTATCGATGCCGTGGGACACGACTTGATTGCCCGGTGTGATGCGTCTTAGCCTACCAAACTCCATCACCCTCTTCCGTGTGCTCATGGTCCCCGTACTGATGGTGTTTCTTCTGGTCGACATCCCCATGGGCGATATCGTCGCTTTGGCTGTTTTTATAGTCGCAGCTGTGAGCGATTTTCTTGACGGCTATATTGCCCGCCGACGGCGGCAGACTACCGTGGTGGGCGCGTTCTTGGATCCACTGGCTGATAAATTGTTGATAGCCGCCGCCCTGGTATGCCTGGTCTCTCTCAACGACCTGTCCGCCTGGGTTGCTATGGTAGTCATAGCCCGCGAGTTCGCAATCTCAGGCTTACGCATGATCTCCGCCGCCCAGAACATAGTGATTGCGGCCAGTAAGTGGGGAAAAGCCAAAACGGTCTCCCAGATGCTGGCGGTGGCGGCCCTCATCATAGAACCGCGGTGGCTAAAACCTGAATGGACAGTGGGAGGACAGACGATCACGTGGTATCTGGTCATCCTTATGCTCGTGCTGACCATCGTCAGCGCGGTCGACTACTTTCTTCATGCGCGGATTGCGTTTCGCGATCAGGCGAACCTCGGCGTGTGAACGGACAAACGCCTCGCAGCCGGCATGGTGCCGGTCGCCGGTCGCCGGACGATAGGGGCGGTGGCACACAGAGGCTCTTCGTCGCCGTGCCGCTGCCTGAAGACTTGCTCCCCCTAGTGAGGGATGCCCAAGCGGCTCTGCCGGCGCTTCCCGGCTTACGTCTCTCGCGAGCAGACCAACTGCATGTGACCCTGGCCTTCATCGGCCAGGTCGATGAGACCAAGGCGCAGGCTGCCCGGGCGGTGGTGACAGGGTTGTCGCAGAGTCTGGTGGCGGGAGCGGGTATGATCACGGGGTTCCTCTTTCTGCCCTCGGCTACCAAGGCACGTGTTGTAACTCTAGCCGTGCGAGACGATGAAGGGGCGTTCGCAACTCTTTTTGAGAGTGTCATGAATGGCTTGGAGGGCGCTGGAGTGATGAAGCGGGAGAAGCGTCCGTTCCGGCCCCACCTCACCATTGCGCGACTGCGTATCCCCGGGCCGGTACGACCAAAGTTGGACTGTGATGAGGCGCCGTTCTCTATAGAGTCGGTATGCCTCTATAAGAGTGAACTGAAACGCGATGGGGCTATCTATTCGGTACTCGCGGGTAAGAATCGGAGGGGCACTGATGAGTAAGACTGCAAATGCAGGAGGGGCCGTGGAAAAGGACAAAGCCCTGGAGATGGCCGTCCTGCAGATAGAACGACAGTATGGGAAGGGTTCCATCATGCGGCTAGGGGACGACTCTGCAACCTTGAGAGTACCGGCCATCTCCACTGGGTCCCTGACCCTCGACTTGGCGCTGGGCGTAGGTGGCGTCCCTCGCGGCAGGGTGGTAGAGGTCTTCGGACCTGAATCGAGCGGCAAGACAACTCTGGCTTTGCATATGATCGCCGAGGCCCAACGCGCCGGAGGTAAGGCGGCTTTCATAGACGCGGAACACGCTATGGATTCCACCTACGCTCGCCGCATCGGCGTTAACATCGATGAATTATTGGTATCACAGCCTGATAACGGCGAACAGGCTTTGGAGATCACCGAGTTGCTCATCCGTAGCGGGGCGCTCGATATGGTAGTGGTCGACTCTGTTGCAGCCCTTACTCCTCGAGCTGAGCTTGAAGGTGATATGGGGGACTCTCATGTGGGACTACAGGCTCGGCTCATGAGTCAGGCCCTGCGCAAGTTGACAGGGACCATCAGCAAGACCCAGACCACCGCCGTATTCATCAATCAGTTGCGGGAAAAGGTCGGGGTCATGTTCGGGAATCCCGAGGTCACTCCCGGTGGCCGGGCCCTTAAGTTCTACTCCTCTGTGCGTCTGGATATCCGCCGCATAGAGACACTGAAGGAAGGGACGGAGGCTGTAGGCAATCGCGTGCGCGTCCGGGTGGTCAAGAACAAAGTCGCACCCCCCTTCAAAGAAGCCGAGTTCGACATCATGTACGGCACCGGCATCTCCACAGAAGGTGATGTACTCGACCTCGCCGTCAACAACAAGATCGTACAGAAGAGCGGGGCCTGGTTCTCCTATGGCGATCAGCGACTGGGACAAGGCCGTGAGAATGTGCGTCAGTTCCTACGGGACAATCCGGAACTGGTCCAGCAGTTCCGCAACGAAGTTATCCAGGCGGTCGCTCCAGAATGGAGCTCACCTCCCGAATCCGTGGACCCGGGAGCCCCATTGCCGGAGACCGAGGCCTCCGAAGTTGTCTCCCCCGACTCTTCCGGCGAGGTATAAACACGTGGCACCTTTCGACCCCACCTTTCTCATGACGAGACGTGCAATGCCTCCTACACGCGAACCGCGCGCAGGCACAGTGACGCGGCTGTGCGTCCAGGCAGGTCAACCTGGACGCACAGCGCTCTATATCGACGGCCGTCCGGCCGTTGATATCGCCACACCCTTGGTCGATGAGGCCGGATTGCACACAGGGGACACGCTGACGGCGGAGGATGTCGCCGGGTTACTTGAGCAGGATGAGCTCTATCGAGCCCGGTCTCATGCTTTGCGCCTCCTCGCCACTCGCGACCGGTCCACCGGAGAGGTGGAGTCCGGTCTCCAACGTGCAGGATTCACACCCGAGATCGTAACGGCCACAGTCACCTGGCTGCAGGAAAGACGGTACGTAGATGACGAGCGCTTTGCCCAGCGGTACATCGAACAAAAGTCTGAGGCCGGGTGGGGGGAGAATCGAGTGCGGTCCGAGCTCACCCGGAGGGGCATTGATCGCATCGTCATCGAAGCCTCACTGTTGGCGTTCCGATCCAACGACGATGTTGTTTCTACACGGGATGAGGCTCTGCTGACACTCCTTGACAGACGTTTCAGCAGGCCGTGGGCCCAGGATCCCACTGCGGCCAGACGGCGTCTGGCCGGTTTCTTGGCTCGGCGTGGGTTTGACTGGGAGGCCGCGTCCCAGATCATACGGCTCTTCGAGATGCGTCAGGAACACCCAGATACATCGGTCGACCGCCCGATTCCTTGACACTCCAGACACCACGATTGTAAACTCTGCAGCGTGTGATGATCGGTCGATGGCGTTCAAGTACGCTTTGCTTATTTGCTACTAAATGGCGTTATCGGCGTTTTCTAAAGAAGGACGGCCGATAGCGTAATTACCGGTATGTATCTGGTATCGTACGTATTTGGTATCCGGTCTACGGGCACAGACGTGCGTGCATGTGAGCACACGGGCCCTTAGGGCAAGGAAAAACTAATAAGTCATCGGCCGAGCTAACGCTCGGCCGTTTCACATCCGCCGCCGCTCATCACGACCAACGTTGCGATGACGAGTGAGTGGAGTGTTGATACATGAGTGGCTTAGCAATCGTGGTGGCACTGGTGGTGGCCGTCATCTGTGCCGTCGGCGGGTACTTAGCCCGCAAACATGTAGGTGAGGCAAAAATCACCTCGGCCGAGGAGGCAGCGGCCAAAATCATCCAGGATGCCGAGAAAGACGCCGAGGCCGTCAAACGTGAAGCTCGGGTTGAGGTAAAGGATGAACTCCATCAGTTGCGTACCAAAGCCGATGTTGAGATCAAGGAACGGCGTCAGGAGATCGCCCAGCTTGAGAATCGCCTCCTGACGCGAGAGGAAGCCCTGGATGGTCTGCAGAAGGACGTGACGCGTCGCGAGCAATCGGTCACCGACCGGGAAGCGCACTACAAGAAGGTTATCGAAGAGGTTGAGACGGTCAAGGCGGAACAGGAGCGCCAATTGGAGGAGATCTCTGGCCTCACAAAAGAACAGGCCGGAGAGATTGTCCTCAAACGTGCCGAGGACGATGTGCGACATGACATGGCCAAGATGGTCAAGGCCATCGAAGAGGAGGCCCGGCACGAAGGAGATCGCAAGGCCAAGGATATCCTCTCCATCTGCATCCAACGGACGGCTGCCAACCACGTAGCAGACACTACCGTCTCCGTTGTACCCCTGCCTTCCGATGATATGAAGGGCCATATCATCGGCCGCGAAGGTCGCAACATTCGCACACTTGAGAACCTGACCGGTATCGATTTCATCATCGACGACACCCCTGAAGCGGTGGTGCTCTCAGGCTTCGACACGGTGCGGCGTGAGATCGCCCGTCTTACCCTGGAAAAGCTGGTGGCCGACGGACGCATCCACCCGGCCAAGATCGAAGAGATGTACACTAAAGCTCGAGAAGAGGTTGAGAAAACTATCGAGGAAGCCGGCGAACAGGCGGTGCTGGATGCCGACGTTCACGGAGTGGCTCCGGAACTGCTCCGTCTCCTAGGACGCTTGAAGTACCGGACGAGTTACGGGCAGAACGTCCTCGTGCACTCGCTGGAGGTGGCCCACCTGGCCGGTCTCATGGCCGGCGAACTAGGTGTGAATGCGAAGGTGGCCAAGCGTGCAGGCCTACTCCACGACTTGGGTAAAGCCGTGGATCACGAGGTTGAGGGGTCTCATGCTTCCATCGGCGGTAATCTGGTGCGGCGGTACGGAGAGGCCGAATCGGTGGCTCACATTGTGGAGGCCCACCACAACGAGGTGGAGCCATCCACCGTCGAAGCGGTCCTCGTCGCTGCAGCCGACGCCGTCTCGGGTGCACGGCCGGGTGCGCGCCGCGAGACCCTTGAAAGCTACATCAAGCGCCTGGAGAATCTGGAACGTCTGGCCGAAGCTAAGCCGGGGGTAGAGAAGTCGTACGCCATCCAGGCCGGACGAGAGATCCGCGTGCTGGTTAAGCCGGATGAGGTGGACGATCTGGCGGCCGGCCTACTATGTCGAGAGATAGTCAAGGAGATCGAGCAGGAACTGGAGTATCCGGGCACCATCCGCGTGACCGTCATCCGCGAAAGTCGCGTCGTGGAGTACGCCAAGTAGGAGTTGTCTTTGCGATGATCGGGTCGGCCGGCATCTCCATGCCGGACACGTACTTCCTACGGTCGTTTGGCTGCCAAATGAACGACCATGATGCGGAACGGATCGCGGGGCTGCTGGAGAACCTGGGCTTAAGACGGGTGGGGTCTGCTCAGGACGCTCACCTCTTGGTGTACAACACTTGTTCTATCCGCGAGAAGGCCGACAGCCGTCTGGCCGGTCATCTGAGCCTGGCTATGCGGTTAAAGCGGGAAGGCTCTGCCCGATTGATCGTCGTAACCGGTTGCCTGCCGCAAAGTAGACAGGATGACCTGTTCGCTGATTTCCCCTTTGTCGATATCTTGGCCGGCCCCCAGAGTCTACATGAGCTGCCGCGGCTCATCGAGGACCGGCTGACCTCGAACCGGCAGACGTCGGCCTTCCAGGATCACACCAGCACCTGGAGTGCCGATCTCCCGCGCAGCCGGGTCCCCGGACCGGCCGCCTGGATACAGATAGTAGCCGGATGCAGTAACTTCTGTTCGTACTGTATCGTCCCCTACGTGCGTGGTCCAGAGGCCTCCCGCCCGGCAGACGCGATCGTGGAAGAGGTGGCCGCGCTCGTGAAGGAGGGCGTCCGCCAGGTTACTCTTTTGGGGCAGAACGTGAACGCCTATGGCAAAGAGCTGGGCATCGCCGGCCATGAGGACTTTCCCCACCTCCTCCGCCGGACATGCTCGATCGCGGGATTGGAGCGGGTGCGCTTCATGACCTCACATCCCAAGGATATGTCCGGTGCTCTCATTGATGTCATGGCTGAGGAGAACCAAGTCTGCGAGCACTTGCATCTGCCGGTGCAGTCGGGGAGCGACCGCATCCTAGCCGCTATGCACCGAGGATACGACCGTGCCCACTATCTCAACTTGGTGGAGCAGTTGCGGGCGGCAGTCCCGGACCTTGCACTTACGACCGACTTCATAGTCGGGTTCCCGGGTGAGACCGAACGTGACTTCGCCGACACTCTGGCCCTGGTGGAGGAGTGTGGCTTCGACGGCGCCTTCACATTCATCTATTCGCCACGCCGGCAGACCGAGGCCGCTCGTATGTCGAACTGGGTCGACCCGGCGGTGGCCGAAGAGCGGCTACAGCGATTGCTAGACTCTGTCCAACGCACAGCCTACGCACGGAACCAGGCTCTCGTGGGCCGGGTGCTGGAGGTGATGGTGGAAAGACCCAGTCGTCAGAACCCCGGAGAGGTCATGGGGAGGATCCGCGCCCACAAGCCGGTCAACTTCCCCTCACGGGCACGGCCGGGTGATCTGGTGCGGGTGGAGTTGCTGGAGGCGACTTCCACGAGTTTCCGAGGACGCCAGGTCTCGTGACAATCACCGATCCCGCGGATGCAGGGTTACCGTTCGTCACTCCCCGCAAAGTGCCGTCCGAGGCACTGGGCGTCGTCATCGGTCTGTCGGGGCCGACCGGCGTGGGGAAGAGCGCGGTGGCTGTGGAGCTGGCTACGATGCTGGGGACGAGGGTCATCTCTTGCGACTCCATGCAGCTTTACGCCGGTTTCCCCATCCTCACCAATCAGCCGTCGCCGGCCGAGAGACGGGCCGTCCAGCACGAGATGGTTGGGGTACTTGATCCCCGGCAGACCTTTTCCGCCGCTGAATATGCCGGCGCCGTCAAGCCGCTTATCGAGGATGACTTAACCGCCACGGGGTGGGCTCTGGTGGTGGGTGGGACCGGCCTGTATCTGCGCGCTGCCGTGGCTCCGCTGGCCATGGCCCCCGTCGTGGATCCCGAGATCCGTCGTCGCCTGGAGGTGCAGGCGGCGGAACGAGGTGCGGCCTCCCTCCACGCCGACCTCGCACGTGTCGACCCCGAAGCCGCGCAGGCTATTGAGCCGAGCAACGTGCGCCGGCTCATCAGAGCACTTGAGGTTATAGAGACGACAGGAGCTGCTTGGTCGGGACGTGATGATCTCTGGGAGCCGTCCTATTACCATCCCACGCTACTCGTGACGCTTACTCTCGATCGCGCCGAACTCTGTCGCCGCATCGATGCTCGGACTGAGTCCATCGTGGCGGGAGGAGCGGAGGAGATACGGCGCTTTCTCCACCTACAGTGGCCTAAGACCGACGGCGGTCATGCAGTTCATGCGGCCGGGGCTACGTCCGACGGCGAGAGGTCACGGGCCGGCATTGAGAGTGCCATCGGGTATCGCGAGATCCGACGGTTGGTGGAGGGTGAACAGAGTTGGGAGGAGACCATCGCCCAAGTGGCGGCCGCCACCCGCCGCTATGCCCGCAGGCAGTCCACGTGGCTGCGGAAGGTTCATGCCGCTGTTATCATTGACGTCCGTGATCGCTCTCCACGCGAGATCGCCGACCACATAGTGGCGCTTGCGCTATCTGGTGAACACACAAAGGAGCTTCAACGATCGTGAAACTGGCCAAGTGGCAGGGACTGGGCAACGATTACCTCATTATCGAAGCGGCGGCTCTCCCGGGTCCTCTGACCGACGAGGCCATCCACTTGTTGTGCGATCGTCATCTGGGTGTGGGTTCCGATGGGATCCTGCTCCACGATCGTCCCAGTGGCGCCGTACCTGGTGCGGTGGCCCGCATGCGCATCTTCAATCCCGACGGCAGCGAGCCGGAGATGTGCGGCAACGGCATCCGTATGTTCGCCCGCCATCTGGCCCGCTCTGGAGCGGTACATGGCCCCGACTTCTTGGTGGAGACACTGGCCGGACCGATCAAGCCCCGGCTGTTGGATGACGGCCGCGTACGTGTTGACATGGGTCTGGCGCGCTTCAACAGTGAGAACATCGATATACGCGGTCTGAGGGCGGGTACGAAGGGGCAGGTCATCGACGGCACACCGCAGATTGCCACACTGGAGGCTGGAGGATCCCCCTACCGGTTTACCTTCGTCGACGTGGGTAATCCCCACTGCATCATCCAGGTCGACGATCCGGACATCTTTGATGTGGCCGGGATAGGCCCCCTTATCGAGCATCACCCGACCTTCCCCAATCGTGTCAATGTTGAGTTCGTCCGTATGGAGGCCGACGGTTCCGTACGTATGCGCGTGTGGGAGCGTGGAGTGGGGGAGACGCAGGCCTGTGGCACCGGGGCGACCGCTGTCGGAGCTGCGCTGGTGGGCCTAGGACAGGCCACGAGTCCGCTAGTGGTACATCTGCTGGGCGGCGACCTTACCATTGAGGTGGAGGCTCCCGACGACGACGTGGCCCGCTCTGGGCTGAGAGTCTTTATGACCGGACCAGCAGAAGAGACCTTCTCCTGTAACCTCTCCTCAGACCTGCTCAACCGGCTGGGATGGTTCACAGCTACCGACAACTGACCGACAACTGAACGACAAGGGACCGACTAGGGACCCACAAGGAGACTACCGTGCGATTCTCCCAACGAATGGACAAACTACCGCCCTACCTCTTCGCCCGCATCGAGCAGAAGATCGCCGAGAAACGCAAGAGTGGGGTGGACGTCATAAGCCTGGGCATCGGTGATCCCGATCTACCCACGCCCGCGTACATCGTGCAGGAGATGCAACGCCAGGTGGCCGATCCAGAGAATCACCGCTATCCCAGTAACTGGGGTGTGGCGGCCTTCGCCGAGGCGGCCGCCCGCTTCTACAAGCGCCGTTTTGGGGTAGACATCGATCCCACCAAGGAGTTCTTCCCCCTCTTGGGCGCCAAAGAGGGGTTGGCGCACATCTGCTGGGCCATGCTCGATCCTGGAGATCTGGCTCTGGTACCCGATCCCGGGTATCCGGTCTATGCCGGCGGCTCGCTCATTGCCGGGGCCGACGTACGTTATCTCCGCTTGTCTCCCGAGAAGGGATTTCTCCCCGACTTAGATGCCATAAGCGACGAAGACGCCCGCCGGGCCAAGGTGCTCTTTATCGGTTATCCCAACAACCCCACTGCTGCCGTGATCGAGGACGACTTCTTCGAGCGCGTGGTGGCCTTTGCCAAGAAGTACGACATTGCCGTCGTTCATGACAACGCCTACTCCGAGTTGACCTACGACGGTTACGTGGCGCCCAGCTTCTTGAGCGTTCCTGGGGCCAAAGATGTGGGTGTCGAATTCTTCAGCTTCTCGAAGCCTTTCAACATGACCGGTTGGCGTATCGGCTTCGGCGTGGGGAACCGGGAGATCCTAACTCACCTCTGGCAGCTCAAGACCAACATGGATTCAGGTGCGTTCGATGCGTTACAACGCACCGCGGCCTTCATTCTCGATAGTCCTTGGGATTCTGTCACAGAGATGTGCGAGATCTATCGGCGCCGGCGGGACCTATTGGCCGAGGCTCTGGTTTCGGTGGGGATGCAGGTGCCCAAACCCAAGGGCACTATCTACATGTGGATACCCGTACCCGAGGGATACACCTCAGCCAGTTTCGCCGAGCACGTGCTCGACCAGGCCGGAGTGGTGGTGACTCCCGGTTCGGGATATGGACCGGCCGGAGAAGGCTTCTTCCGCCTGTCGCTCACTACGCCCGATGCACGCATCGCCGAGGCTGTGGACCGCATCGAGCACTCTTTGCGTCTATGAGGCGGCCGAAGGTGTCGGCAGAATCGCGTTGCCATCAGTGTCGCTCGTGGAACTGAGGGTCAAGCTCCTGCATGAGGCGGCCCGGCTGCCGAGGCGGGCTCATCCGGGAGATGCCGGCGCGGATCTCTTCTCGGTGGATGAGCTCACCATCCCCGCCGGAGAGCGGCGGGACGTGGGCACCGGTCTGGCACTTGCCATCCCGGCCGGCTACGCTGGGTTTGTGCAGCCGCGATCCGGCCTAGCCTTCCGGCACGGCATCATGGTGGTCAACTCACCCGGTCTGATAGATGCCGGCTACCGCGGCGAGGTGCGCGTGTCGCTGTATAACTCCGGTACAGAGCCCTTCGTGGTGCAGGTGGGCGATCGCATCGCCCAGTTTGTGGTGCAGCGGGTAGAGGAACCGAAATACGTGATCTCCGCAGAATTGCCGGACACCAGCCGGGGCGAAGGAGGGTTCGGTAGTAGCGGGCGGTGAGCGGTAGAGGATAAAAGGTGATCAGTGGGTCCGTCGGGTGCAAACACTCACACCGCGGCGTCGGATGTTGACGCATAGATATCCGTTCGGCTACCAAGCAGGTCATCAGCTTTCTCTGACTCTATCCCTCTGACTCAACCCGCATCTCTCTGTAAAACGCCGGCGTAAACCACTTCTTCGACCGGATGGCAGCCTAAGAAGACCTCCCCCCGAAGGCGCGGTCATGCCGCGGCCTGCTCTCACACGAATAGCCAGACACACCCCAGACACCTTTCACGAGTTGACAGACGCGACTCCAATAGACTCGGACGGATGTCGTGCACGCAGGCTGGCGAGCGCCAAACGATCACACGAGAAACCACGGCCAGAATCTGTCCAAAGTTGTACAGAACCCGCTGAAGCCCTCCGTCAAAGTATGGACACTAAGACCGGCGCAAGCCCTAGTGGGTGCCGGATCGCGATCGCCGGGCATCAATCGCGATAAATCGGCGGTCTGCAGCTGGAGAAAAGGTCTGCGAACAAGAGGAGGAGCACGATGCTGAGTCGTAATCACACGCGGATGAGGGAAGAGAAGGGATTCACCCTTATCGAACTGCTGGTGGTGATCATCATTATCGCTATCCTCGCGGCCATCGCTATCCCGACCTTCCTTGGACAACGGTCGAGGGCCCAGGATTCAGCCGCGAAGTCATTGATTCGTAATGCCATGATCGCCGTCGAATCCGGCTATGTGGATACGCGCGACTTCAGTGCACTGGATGGGGACGATTTAAGCGCGATCGAGCCTTCAATTACTTTTACCGTGGCTTCAGGTACCGGTAATCTGACTGCTGCAACGGCTCCAACTGCCGATGCGGGCGCCAACACTGTAAATGTCAGCTACCAGAGCGCAGACATCTACGCGGTTGGAGCCACCTCCAAGTCTGGAGATACGTTTGGTGTCGTCGTCAACAAGACGGCTACTACGACGGCCGGTGCCGCCCCCGGCAACTCCTGGTATGTGAAGGGCGCACCGCAGACCTGGTAGACAACACCACGAGATGCCATAAGGCCTCGACTATTTTCGAGAATTATTCAAGACGATGACCCCTCTCGGCGGGGGTCTCGTCTTGACACACTAAGCCGGCCACGCGTTCTGGAGAGCGCCGGGGGATGTACGTGGCCGTCAGAGGACCTGGGCGCTTGTACTGGATAGGAGCGCAGAGGACCTTGTCGCATTACGAGGACCCGCCGTCGACGGAGATCTCCCCGGCATCCAGTGTGCTCCAGGTGCTGAAGACATGCTGGTGAGGCACTCCATCCACGTCCGAGGCCGGAATAGGTCCAAAGTAGGTGGCCCACTGAGAGTGCATTCTTCATACTCCCGGCCATGAACCTGCATCTCCCCATTCGATCAATGCACGGCCACACGCTTATCGAGCTTCTAGTGGTTCTTACGCTTCTGGCGGTCGTGATCACCGCTGGGTTGGTGTCCTTGGCCTCCGGGACGGCAACCCAACAGGCGCGAGGCGCGGCTCAGACCTGGCAGGCGGCTGCGGCCTGGGCGCAGGTAGGAGTGCTCTGGCACGCTGGCTCGGTGGCCCTCGACTTTGAAGACGGAGCACTCGAACTCACCCACAATCACTCGCTCTGTGGAGGTGACCTGGGTTCCTCAGCTCCACCCGCCGCTACGGATGCCAACGTGGCCCGATGGGTGGCCGGAGACGGACTCAGGGTAGGATTTGGTGGTGCATTGGCTTCACCCGACAGCGGCGGGTCGGTCTTCTTCCAGGCTCTTCGTACTCGTTACCGTGTGGTCGTGCGCCCGGAGAGCGGATTCACGGTGCGAAGCTTTACGGCGGTCGCGCCATGATCCACACCACCATCAGCCGTCTCCTGCGACGAGGACGCCTGTTAAGACGATACCTGCGCTCTAGATACCCGCGCCCTGCCGAAGCCTCCCAGGGATGGATCCTGTTGGAGGTCATGGTGGCCGTGATGATCGCGGGGATCTTGCTGGGCCCGTTGGCCACAGCTGTTATGTCTGCGGTGGGACAGGCGGCTCATGTGCGGCGACAGGCCGATGGTCTCGTTGCACACTCGCTAGACACGGAGAGCATGGATGCCTGGATCTGGGGAGGACAAGTGATCGCTGGGGAATGGAGTGCAGGCCCTGCCCTGGAGGTGCGCGTGCGTTTTCCATCAGGAGCCGGAGATCCGTCGATGGTGGGAGTGTGGGTGGACGGGTGGTTCCGTGGCGAGTGGCCGGTGGATCCTTCGGGCGTGCTCACTATCGAAGCGACAACGTGGTCCGCAGGTGAAGGAAGCGAAGTGGTGCTCAGGGTGCGAGCCCCTGGCGCCTCCTGGGGGCCGCCATGGAGGTCGCTGGTGCCGGGCTTTGACGGTAGACCGGTTGCTGCGTCTTCGACAGGAACCCCTGAGTCCGGCTCTGCCAAGACCGTGATACATCCGCCCGCTGTCGGCAACCCGGCGCTTGAGATCTCCTGGGAGGGTGCCCGATCTATTCCCGCACTCCTCCTGCCCCTCGTCTTCGAAGGTCCTGGGGCTGGTCCGGTGAGCGCCAGCATCGAAGGGTCGGCTCAAACATGGCTGATGGAGAATCGCCGTGCTCTCGATGTGTATTTCTAGCAGGCTGCTGAAATATGACGCTTCGCCGCCAGAACGCGATCAGCACGCGCGAGAGAAGGATAGAGGAAGCGCGAATAGCAGCGCTATTCGCGCGATCGATGACGTACTATCGTGCTACTCAGCGCGTTCCGGTGGCCGGGGCTTCGTTTTTCAGCAGCCATCTATGCTGTCGCCGTCGGGCGGCAGCTCCGGCTTCAGTCTTATAGAGGTGCTGTTGGCCCTTGCGTTGACGCTCTGTCTGGCTGTAGCCATCGCGCCTCTGATGACCTCTTTACAGAGTGTCGGTGTGGAGCAGACGGATCGGTCAATACAAGCACTGCAGGCCAGAGTGGCATTCGCCCGCTTTGAGAGGGACCTGCGCCTTGCGGGTGGGGGAGACTGTCCGTTCCCCACAAGCGGTGCTCTTCTTGAAGCTATGCCCTCCCAGGTGGTGTTCGTCGTGCCTACACCGGTCGAATCTGCACCTATCCTGGTGGAATGGGAGATCGCGGGTTCCCGTCTCATGCGACGCTCGGGGCCGTGTCCACGAACGCACCCTGGGCTGTTTGTGCCGGGACTGTTCTCCGACAACAAGACCATGCTGGAAGGTGTGGGCGCCGGTAGTGGGTTCTCTTATCGCATCGGCTCTCGCGTCCTCGAGCCCCCCTTGACAGCCCAGGAACGAGCCGTAGTCGACACTATCGCCCTCGATCTCCGGGTGGCACCGTCCAGCCTGGGAAAGCTCCAGCCCCTGGCGACTGTGGGCCGGGTCGGGCGTTGAACGCCCGTCACGGAGCACGGTGGAGATCTTCTCCACAACACCGGTACTGCCCGGACGAATCCTGCGGTGCATGTGATCGTGGCTCGGCCGTGCTTCTGATGTTGATCTTCTGCCTGGTGGTAGCCGTAGTCGTGCAGGGACTGAGTGCCGTCACCCTGATTTCCCAACGGGCCGTCCACGACGAGACCGCTGGACGCGCGAGGCTGGGTGAGAAGGAATCAGCGTTGGCCGGTGTGAGGCAGACTCTCCTGGAGCAGTGGCGACCGTTGGCTCCCACCTGGTCTGACACGACGGACCATGCTGAGGCAGTAGCTACAGAGAGCCTGGCCGAGGAGATACCCGGAAGTCAAGGATGGCTCATGAGAGCGACTGTTCGTCAGGATCCCTCTCTGTCTCGCATGATGGTCTCGGCAACACTGGAGCGGGGGCAAGACGGCCTCGACCTACCACTCGCCGCCGTGGTCGCCCATGCGGTGACCGCATCACCCGAGCGGGAGTGGCCCGCGGTAGATATTGAGTCAAACAGAGACGCAGCAAACGGTGGGTCCGAGCAGACGACGGCAGAGGCACCTTGCTACCTCCGTGACCACCCAGTCGAAGGGTTGCTCGGCTCTGCCTGCGTTCTCACATCTCTGCGCGCCGACTGGCACCTCGACCGTGGCTGGAGTGAAGTCGTCCCGCACACCCAAAACTCTAAACCTACGACGGTCGCCGCCGGAGATCACACCATCCTACTCGAAGGCCGTTCTGGGACTGTGGTGGAGCTGCCCTCGATCCGTGACGCTGGAGGGCCCGACACGCCCCTATTGATGGTCATCGTGGGCGGAGCCGACCTCGACGTTCAGGGGAGGGGAGACCTACATGGGGTGATCGTGGCGGACAGAGGTTCAGTCCTGCTTGACGGCACGGTGCTGCACGGCGCCGTCTTCGCAACCGAGGAGGTCGACTTAGGGGAGACGGGACGAGTACTTTTCAACCGTCATGCGCTACGCTGGGCGACTGATGGATCCTTGGACCGTGTCAGACTTGTTCCAGGAACGCGCCGCGAAAAAATCGAATAGCACCGTAACGGTATACTGAGGTCATGGCAAGAGACAGACGAAAACTCGATAAGGCCAACGATTCGTGGCGCAGCCTACGTCAGCGACTCCATCTGGAGTGTCGCGAATGCGAGGTCATATGCGAGCGCGTGGTTTCTCCGTGGCACTGCCTCAGGAGTTCGTGCCATTTCGTATACGTCTATGAAGAGATGGGCACTACGTATTTTGGCTGCCTTCATAAGATCTTTAGCCCCGAATTGGATATGGCCGCGTTTCTAACGGCTTGTACCAAACGAGGGAGGGCAGCTGATCCGTATGGGTACCTGCGTGTGGCCTGTATGCCGCGGCCTGAGTGCGCCATCAAGATCGAGCGTGCATATGAGTGCCTGGCTGCGCCGGGTTGTTGCTGCAACCCAACCTTTTTTCTACCCATCGATGGGTCATCCGCCGAGGCTATCCGTCTCACGGCCAACACCCTGCCGCCGGAAACCGACCGCGGTTCCCAGAGATAACCGGAGAACCGCTTGGATCTACGCCTGCTCTTTCTCGGAACCGCCGGTGCGACCCCAACTGTCGACAGGGGATGCAGTGCCACCCTTCTTATCCGGGGAGGAGAGAGGATACTCATCGACTGTGGAGAGGGCACCCAACGCCAGTTGATGAAGTCGGCCGGGCTGGCTCGTATCAACATGATCCTCCTCACCCATCTTCACGGTGATCATTATCTAGGGCTTCCCGGACTGCTCAAGACTTGGAGTCTGATGGGTAGGACCGAGCCGTTGCTGCTCTACGGTCCCGACGGTCTCTATGAGCTTATGCGTGACGCCGAACGGCTCATCGGCCGACCCCACTTCCCCCTACTGGTCGAAGAAGCGGCTCCCGGAATAGTGCTCGAAGGGGAGGACTACTGGTTGAAGGCGGCTTCGGTGGACCACGGAATCCCCGGATTGGCGTGGTGTCTGGAGGAGCAGAGTCGCCCCGGCCTCTTCCGTCCTGAATGGGCCACCGCTCTGGGGGTAGCGCCTGGCCCCGCTTTCGGCCGGCTGCAGAGGGGGGAGACCGTAGTGACAGTGGATGGCCGTGAAGTGCATCCCGGCGAGGTCATGGAATCGTCACGGCAGGGACGGAAGGTGGTGGTGAGTGGGGATACGCGGCCGGCCGATACCGTCATCACACTGGCCACCGGCGCATCGGTCTTGGTTCATGAAGCCACCTTCGGCTGGGACGAGAACGATCGCGCCATCGAGACGCGTCATTCGACGGCCCGCGAAGCCGCTGAGGTAGCCCGCGCGGCCGGTGTGGGCCTGCTCGTGCTCACACACATCAGCTCTCGACACAATTGGCGGGAGTTACGTGCCGAAGCCAGGGCCGTGTTCCCCAACACCGTATTGCCGCGCGATTTCGATGTGCTTATGGTCCCCTATCCTGAAAAAGGGGTCGCTCACATCGAGAGATGAGAGAAACTGCAGATGAGAAAAACTGTGGCAGACGTTCGGGGCGCAGTCTGGCGGGCAGGCCGCGAATCGGTATAATGGCCACTCGGCGTCGCCTCTCCTGAGTCTTGGGGGGCGGATCAGACGTTTTTCGTGCCCACGTAGCTCAGGGGATAGAGCACTGGCCTCCGGAGCCAGGTGTCGCAGGTTCGAATCCTGCCGTGGGCACTTCCTCCTTGTGGGGCTGCAGGCCCAGTACCTCCTCCACCTGGTCATAGGAGACGGTGCGTAGGAGTGACCACTCCCAGCGGAACACCGCCCGCGCCGCCTGGAGGTAGCGGGCTTTGATGTCCCCCATAGTGTGCTCTTGCGCAGTGAGCTTCTTGACGCTGGTCTGTCTCAAAGCGGGATCGCCACACGATACAATGAGATCAAACTGCGATAGATCGATATCGACATTGAGCGATGTGCCGTGACTGGCCACCCAGCGCTGACAACGCAGACCGACAGAGGCGATCTTGTCTTCACCGACGTAGACGCCGGGACACCCCTTCGCCCTCGTAGCTGCTATTCCCAAGCCTTCGAGAAGTACTATCAGCACTTCTTCCAGGTCCCGCACATAGGCAGACAGATTGCGACGAGGGATGGGAACGATGGGGTAGCTGACCAGTTGGCCCGGGGCATGGAGCGTCGCTCGACCGCCGCGCTCGCTGTTCACCACCGAGAGATGGGGCCACTGGTCAAAGCGTCCCAGGCCATGGATCTCCGGCAGACTAAGGTCCGACATTTGGAGGTCCTGCCGCCCCGCCCGGGTGCCCAGGGTAATGACAGGTTCGTGCTCCAGCAGGAGCAACACGCCATCCAGATCTCCTTCCGCCACTCGATCGCGCAGTCGGCCCTGTAGGTTCTGCACGGCCTCGTAGGGGGTGACACCTAGGTCGAGCACAGGAAGGCGCAGTGGCGGTCGATCACCTTTCGTCGATGTTGACACCTTGTGGTCGGTCACTATGCGGCGCCCCCTTTCAACCGAGTTTGAACCCACCCATCCCGGTTGCGTCGTCTACAACTCTCTCCCGCGGGTCTTGAGGTCGTGCGCCTTCCTGTGAGAGACTCAAGACCACACGTTACGATACAGCATCGAATATCCGGGAGGATTGGTGGCCAAAAAGAAGTATGACCCTCTCTGGGAGGTCGTTGGTGAGAAGAACCCACTTCAAGGGACTGAGCCCTGTGTCGACGCCGTCTGCCCCTGGTGCCGGGTTACCGTACATCTTGGGAACAAAGTAGCCGCGCGTGAGACCTATGAATGCGGTCTCTGTGGTGCACTCTCCAGTGTGGTTATCGAGGGAGGACGTCCAACGCTCCAGCGCGTGGAGTAAGTGTGTGGAGTAGGCGTGATTGGCGGTCCATGCCGACTGCAGTCGGCATGGCGATTCAGAATAGGGGCAACCTGCAGCCGATCAATCAGTAACGGACCACGGGACGACCGAGATCATCGGCCAAGTCGCCCAACTCATCGGCCAACTGGGCGGGGGCGGATACCGTCCAGGGATCTCCATCCGATATGTAGCGCAGTTCCGGGCGATCCTTGAATCTCTGGATGGCCTTGGGCAGATAGTCTGCGGTGCCTGTGATGCGCGGGATGTGTAGCGGATCGAATTTGACCGAGAACGGCGACGGCGAGGGAGTATCGCCCAGTGCCAGTGCGGCAGTATAACCATACGTGGTCCCCTCGTACTCCCCTCGTGCGAGGATGCCGACATCGGCAGGATATTCCCCATACGGTATGGCGATGCTGGTCACCGTGTAACCACCGCCGATGAGGTCTTCCAGCATCGACTTTGATTGGGCCAGTTGCTTGACTGCCTCATTTGTGCTTGCCTTCTTGAGGTTCAGATGAGTCACGGTATGGCTGGCCACCTCATAGCCCCAGTCGACGAGGTTGTGCAGTTTTTCCCGCTGCCGATCGGGTTGACCAAAGATCACCCGTTCTTTGGGTACTACATCGAGCAGGCACGCGAAAGTACCCCGTGAAGCCCAACCACCTGCTTCTACGGCCGCCTGCATGATGCCTACAGCTGACTTGGGATCGACAGTGCCGTCGTCGAGAATGCGGTATTGGCCCGGGCTGGAGTCATCGAAGGTGATGGCCACCGGTGACGTACCAGCTGGGATATCGATATTTCCCGAGACAAGGTCGCGTACATTGATGGGGTAAAAGCCCTCAGACTTAAGAAGGGCGATGTCATTGCGGAAGTTCTCCGGCGTACGCGTCAATTTCGTCTCTTCGGTGTCGATGAGGTGATACATCAACACCAACACCTGCCCCATTTCGTTGGCGCCTATGGCGCGGGCATGTTCCGGGGTCATGGGTTCAGAGGAGCTGCCGTCCGACCCCGTCTGCGCAGATGATCCGGCCGAGTCGGCAGCCTCGGCGGTAGCCACAACCTGGGCGGTCTCATGGTCCGATCCGCCGAACGCCAGCCCAGAAATCAAACCCAGGAAAGCCCCCAGACCAAAGCTGACTATCAAGAAGCGGAGGAGTTTATTACGCCACATGTCGCGGAGTGTACCAGATGCCTCTGTTAGAATGCTCCGACATCATGGCGACAGGACATTCGAACAACCGCGCTCGTTCCTCCTCCCGCTCGGCCTCTAAGCGAAAGGCCGCCAAGCGTCGTTTGACCGTCAGCCTTGCAGGCGCGGTTCTTGCGTTCGCCGTGGGGTTCTTGCTCCTCTGGTCTCTGGGGAGTTGGCTGGTAGGCGGCGGGGGGTTCCCCGGCGGTTCTGAGGACAATGTTGTGTCGGCCCCTGCCGCAGTGCAGGCGGTGCACACTTACAATATCGAGCCACTGGTCGATCTGCGCGCTTTCCGGGATCTTTCCTATGAGCCCATCAAAGCCGTATACATGAGCAGCCATGCGGCCGGCTCATCTGCCTTCGTGGACAAACTCATCGGCTTGGCCGACCGCACAGAGATCAATGCCCTCGTCATCGATGTCAAGGAAGACATGGGCTACCTCACGTACGAAGCCGATGTGCCCTTGGCCAAAGAACAGGGACTCATCGAGGAGCGCATCGAGGACATCGACGCCTTCATTGCGAGGCTGCAGGAGCACCATATTATCCCGATCGCCCGGGTCGTCTGCTTCAAAGACACGTTGTTGGCCAAGAAGCGGCCCGACTTGGCTGTGAAAAGGACGGGTGGCGAGATCTGGGCAGATTTTAAAGGGCTCAGCTACACCAACCCGTACAACCACGACGTCTGGGAATACCTGGTACAGGTAGCTGAGGATGCTGCTCGCCGAGGCTTCCGTGAGATTCAGTTCGATTACGTACGCTTCCCCAGCGATGGGAAGATCTCTGAAGCCGTTTACCCCGGAGAGAATTCGAGCAAAGAGGATGCCATCGCCGCCTTTCTTGCCTACGCCCGTCCCCGGCTGGAGAAACTGGGCGTGTGGGTATCCGCCGACGTGTTCGGGCTGACCGTCTACGTAAAGGACGACATGGGCATAGGCCAGAAGATCGAGAAGGTCAGCCGGAACGTCGATATCGTCTGCCCTATGGTCTACCCGTCCCACTATGAGTCGGGCTCCTATGGATTAGAAAATCCCAATGCGGCTCCATACGAGACCATCACGGCTGCGATGAAGGACACCAAACGGCGTTTGGCCGGCACGGGAGCCATGGGGCGTCCGTGGCTGCAGGATTTCTCATACCGTGGCATCAATTACGGTGTAGCGGAGGTCAAGGCACAGATCAAAGCCTCTGAAGAGCAGGGATTCATGGAGTGGATCCTCTGGGACCCCTCCCTGGATTACATGGAAGGGGCTCTGCGCAGTCAGGAGGGTTGACTCTGCATCGGAGGAGGGAGCCTGCGTACGAGGATCATGTATGAGAACCACGAGTATATGTATACGCGAACTGGAGGCAGAACATGAGTTTAGAACCGGGCCTCAGTGCCAAGGTCAAAGGTGTGGTGACATCCGATCTGACCGCGCGTAGCCAGGGGTCGGGTGATGTGGAAGGGTTGGCGACACCCGTCATGCTACGCATGATCGAAGCGGCTGCGATCAAGGCACTGGAGGGACGGCTGGCAGAAGCGATGACCAGCGTCGGCACCCGACTGGAAGTGACGCATGTGGCTCCCACACCGGTGGGGATGGAAGTGACCGCTCAGGCCACCCTGGTGGAGGTGGAGGGTAGGACCTTGGTGTTCGCAGTCTCCGCCGAGGACCAGGGCGGCGTGATTGGAAAAGGCACCCACCAGCGGGCCATTGTCGACCGGGAGCTCTTTGCGAACCGTATCCAGTCGCGCTGGACGCTGGGCCAGGAGTAGGCGGCCGCAGGAGACAAAACGGCATCGCAGCCGCGAGGGCGTTTGGTACACTGCCGGGACGGCCGGATGGCCCGTCGTCGGTGGTCTTTTTGGTGTAGCGATTCAGGAGGCAAGAGTGCAGAACCATGATTTTTTGTTCACGTCGGAGTCGGTCAGCGAGGGCCATCCGGACAAGATGGCGGACCAAATATCCGATGCCGTGCTGGACGCCGTTCTGAGAGGCGATCCGCAGGGGCACGTGGCCTGTGAGACCCTCGTGACCACCGGTATGGTAGTCATCTCGGGTGAGATCACGACCGATACCTACGTGGATGTCCCTGCCATCGCCCGCAACACTATCGACCGCATCGGTTATACACGGGCTAAGTTCGGTTTTGATGCCCACACGTGTGGCGTTATCACCAGTATCCACGACCAGTCTCCCGATATCGCCCAGGGTGTGAGTGCGGCTCTCGAATGCCGCACTGATTCCAGCGACGACGCGCTCGACTGCCAGGGCGCCGGTGATCAGGGCATGATGTTCGGTTACGCCTGCCGCGACACCGACGAACTCATGCCCATGCCCATCCTTCTGGCTCATCGATTGGTGCACCGCATGAGCCAAGTACGCAAGGGCGACATACTCAGATACCTCCGTCCGGACGGCAAAAGCCAGGTAACGGTCAGATACTCGGACGGCAAGCCGCAGTGGATCAGCGCTGTGGTCCTGTCGACACAGCATAAGGACGGCATCGACATAGACACCCTTCTGCGACCAGACCTCATTGAGCATGTCATCCGGCCGATTCTACCCGAAGGTCTGTACGATCCGGAATTCAAGAAGACCAAGCTGTTCGTCAACCCCACGGGCAAGTTCGTCATAGGCGGCCCCATGGGTGACACCGGTCTCACCGGGCGCAAGATCATTGTTGATACATACGGGGGCTTCGGTCGTCATGGTGGTGGTGCCTTCTCCGGTAAGGACCCCTCCAAGGTCGATCGGTCGGCCGCCTACGCCGCCCGCTATGTAGCTAAGAACATTGTGGCCGCGGGGTTGGCTGAACGGTGCGAGGTGCAGATCGCCTACGCCATCGGGGTGGCCCGTCCGGTGAGCGTCATGGTCAACTGCTTCGGGACCGAGGCGATCTCCACGGAACTCATTGCTGAGTTGGTGAACAGCCACTTCGATCTGCGTCCGGCGGCCATCATCCGTGACCTGAACCTACTACGTCCCATCTACGAAAAGACTGCGGCCTACGGTCACTTCGGACGCGAGGATGCCGACTTTACATGGGAACGCACCGACAAGGCGGCTCGTCTGCGTGAGGATGCGGGATTGAGCTAACAACCTGCTTGCTGGGGCGACCCCCGGACGCGCGGCCGGATGCAGCGTGCCCGCCGACCTCTGTGCGGCGGCGCCCCGCACAGATGAGGGTGGAGCGGCGCCATGCACTCCGGTGTGTCGCCGATATCATCGTCGTCGGCGCATCGGGCGGCCATAAACCCAGTATCCGGCAGAGATCTTCGGGAGTGTGAGAAGCGCAGATGACGTCGACTGCGAGCGGGCAGTGCAGGTCAACCGTGCAGGTCGTCCCCCTTCTCCGCCTCCACCATCTAGGCAACCGCCGGTTTGACTATCTGGTGCCCGATGGACTCGAGGGAACCGTGGGCCCCGGATCTGTGGTTTACGTCCCCTTCGGTCGTCGAACCGTGCGGGCCGTCGTCGTGGGGGAGGGAGGTAGCAACGACCGGCCCAGTTCGGAGTTACGTCCTCTTGATTCGGTCGAGCCCGAGACGATACCCTCTGATCTGTTCCGCCTGGCTGAGACCGTAGCCCACCGCTATTTGGCTTCGTATGAGTCGTGCTTGCGCCTGGTCACTCCTCCAAGCAGAGGCCGAAAACGGTCGAACAGTGGGCGGGCCTCTCGGGATCGTTGGGTTGAGTCAGCCATTAGCTGCGAAGCTCTCGATCTTCAAGTACGCCTCACGAAGAAACAGCAGCTGCTCGTCGGGTGCGTGCCGCCCGGCGGAGCACCCTTAGCCGGTCTATGTGAGCGGGCAGGAGTAGGACGAGGTGTGCTGCGGACCCTCCTCGACAAAGGCGTCCTCGTCCTGCGGGATCCCCCCCTTGCGGGGGCGCTGACCACGGACCCGGCCGCGACGCCCACTGGCTCCTCCTGCTTTGCCGATGGAGGCGTGAAGACCGTGCCTCCTGAACTGTGGCCTGAGCAACAGCAGGCCGTCGACCGGCTGCTCCAAGACTTCGCGGCTGATGGTCTCTCTGAGCGGCTGTTGTGGGGTGTCACCGGCAGTGGCAAGACGGAAGTGTACCTGTGCCTCATCGCCCGGGCTGTGGAACAGGGGTGGGGAGCTATCCTGCTCGTGCCCGAGATAGCCCTCACACCTCAGATGATCGGCCGGGTCAAAGAGCGTTTTGGCGGGCGAGTGGCGCCTCTCCACAGCGGACTCACCAAGAAGGAGCGGGCGCAGGAATACGCCCGCATCGCCTCCGGTCGGGCGCAGGTGGTGGTCGGCGCCCGCTCCGCCGTCTTTGCTCCCGTACCCAGATTACGTCTGATCATCGTTGATGAAGCCCACGAGACGTCCTACAAGCAGGATGAAGAGCCGCGCTATCACGCGGTAACCGTAGCCCGACTACGGTTGGCTGAGAGCGGAGGGTTGCTGCTCAAGGGTACGGCTACACCATCGGTGGAGAGTATGTGCACGCCGGAAGGTAGGCTCCGGCTGTCGCGGCGGGCCGTCGGCCAAGAGCCCGCCTGCGAGGTAGTCGATATGCGTAGACAGGGCCCCGGGCTTCTGTTGGCTCCCTACTCGCGTGAAGCCCTCGCAGCCACTATGCGATGTGATGAACAGGCAATCGTCCTTCTCAACCGACGCGGCTACGCCGGCTATGTCCACTGTGATGCGTGTGGACACGCCCTTATGTGCAGTGACTGTGAACTCTCCCTCACCTATCACAGCCGCATCCACCGCCTCGTTTGCCACCACTGTGGCCGCACCTATGAGCAACCCACCCGCTGCCCGGCATGTGGGGAGGGGCCGCTTACCCGCGGAACGCCGGGAACGGAGCGCCTGGCCCAGGAACTAAAAGCCCTGGTGCCGCGGGAGCAGGTCTTTCGGATGGACTCCGATGTGCTCGGGGGCGGGCGGCAGGTATCTGCCATCCTTGAGGCCTTTAGCGAGGCTCGGCCTGCGGTGTTGTTGGGCACTCAGATGGTTGCCAAAGGCCACGACTTCCCCGATGTGACTCTGGTCCTGGTCGCCGATGCCGACACGGGGCTATACATACCGGACTTTCGTGCTGCTGAGAGGACCTTCCAACTGCTGCGCCAAGTGGCGGGGCGAACCGGCCGAGCGGGTAGGCCGGGAAGGGTGGTGGTCCAAACCTGGAATCCCGATGTGCCCTGTATTAAAATGGCTCTTGAACGCGATGAGCAGCGTTTTTACGACGAAGAGTTGGCAACGCGGTCCCGCTTGAGGTATCCACCTTTTAGCCAGATCGTTCGTTTGGTGATGTCGGCGTCCGACCCAGAGCGGGCTCAGGCGGCCGCACGGTTTCTCGCCGATCGGCTGGCTCCCTATTTCGGTGCCCATGAAGTGTGGGGTCCCTCGCGATTACCAGCGCTGAGAGGTAGGACTCGCTGGCACATCTTGGTGGTCGCGGTGGATGGCGTACGCATGCGGGCGATCGTAGGCCAAGCGGTCACACAACTGACCGAGCCGTACCGGCGACGGGGAGTCCGTCTGCTGGTTGATGTCGATCCACTCTCATTCACCTGATATGAACTACCTGATATGAATTGAAGAACTGAGCGGAACATATGGCGAAACGGAAGAACAGCAAGAAACCCCGTGCGGGAACATGCGAGACTTTCGAGATCTTGCGCACCTTTGGCGACCCTGTGCTCAAACAACAAACCCGGCCGGTGACCTCCTTTGATCCTCACCTCCGCAAACTGTGCGAGACCATGTTCGACATCATGGAGCGAGAGGAAGGCGTTGGGTTGGCAGCCCCCCAGATCGGTGTGCTGAGCCGGCTCATGGTTTGGGCGGATCCCGACGAAGACTACAAACGGCACATCTTCGTAAATCCCCACATCCTGCACATGTCCGACGTTACGACTGTGGAGCCGGAGGGATGTTTATCGCTCCCAGGCGAGATGATGGAGGTGCCCCGCGCTGATGAGGTGCTGGTGGAGGCCCAGGACGTGGAGGGAGAGGTCTTCCGCATGCAGCTCTCCGGCTTCCAGGCCCGTGTGGTGCAACACGAGGTCGATCATCTCGACGGCCGCCTGATCCTCGATCGTACCTCGCCGGAGGAGAGGCGGAGGGTCCTCAAAGAGATGCGTGACCGCGTCCTGGAAGGCACGTGAGCTTCGCCTTTGCCGGCACCCCGGACTTCGCAGCCCGGGTCTTACGACACCTCGACGAACGTGGTCGAAAACCGACCCTAGTCATCTCTCAGCCCGACCGGCCACGTGGTCGCGGCCGTAAGACGGTTTCTCCGCCCACCATCATAGAGGCCGAGCGGCTACGCATAGACGCTCTGCAGGTGGAGGATCTGAACCTGCCGGAGGTCGCTGATCGCATCGCATCCACCGGAGTCCAAACCCTAGTGGTGGCCGCCTTCGGCCAGATCCTACGGCCCTCGCTCCTAGACCGCTTTCTCTGCCTGAACGTCCATGCTTCGTTGCTCCCCGCCTATCGAGGAGCCGCCCCTATCGAGAGGGCCCTCGCAGCCGGAGAAGAGCGTGTGGGAGTGAGCATCATGCGCATGACTCCCGGTTTGGATGAAGGTCCCTGGGCCCTGCAGACGGCCCTCAGTGTGGGGCTGCACGACGATACCGGGTCCCTCGAACACGCCCTAGCGTTACTGGGGGCCCTGGGTATCGACCAAGTTCTCACCGGCATAGCGGACGGGACCGTCTGCTGGCACGAGCAGGGACACGGAGCGAGCTATGCCCACAAACTGTCCGCTGCCGACACCTTCCTCGATGTTTCTTTGTCTGCTCGAGCTCTCCACGCCCACGTGAGGGCCCTCAGCCCTCACGTGGGCGTACGGACACATAGCGGAGAGGTTGAGTTCAAGATATGGCGCACCTGGCCCTACGGATCGCCAGGACTCGACGCAGTACCTCCCCCGGGTCTGTCTGTGGCCGATACTCCAGGGCGGCTGATGGCCTCAGCCGGGCGTCTGTTCCTCGGCTGCAGTCAAGGGGTAGTGGAACTGCTCCTCGTCCAGCCGGCCGGCAAGGCCCGTATGAGAGTGGCCGATTTCCTGCGTGGCTACGGTACTCGGCTGGGCGCTAGGGTTGATCCGCCGGCCGGCGCAGCCGGGGCCGTACCGGTCTGATTTGAGAAGAAGGAGGCGTCATGCCCATCCCTGCCGAGGTCTACCGGGAAGTACACCTTTCCCCCTCCATCCTGTCCGCCGACTTCTCCCGCCTGGGCGAGCAGATCTCGTTGGTCATGGATGTCGGCGTGCGCATGATCCATTTTGATGTCATGGACGGCCATTTCGTACCCAACCTCAGCATAGGCCCGGGCGTACTTAAATCCGTAGCCCCGTTGGTCCATGGCCGTGGTGGCCTCTTTTCCGTACATCTCATGTTGGCCCAGCCCGAGAAGTACGTGGCCGATTTCATCCACGCTGGAGCGGATGCCGTCAGTTTTCACGTGGAGTCCGGTGTCCACCATCGTCAGACTATAGCCACCATCAAACGCCTGGGCGCAGGGGCAGGGGTGGCTCTCAATCCCGGCACAGACCTCACTCGGGTGGCTGAGTTGCTGCCCCTAGTTGACTTCGTGCTGGTCATGACTGTGAACCCCGGCTTCGGAGGCCAAAAACACATCCCGGCAGCGCTCAACAAACTCCCGCGGCTTCGGGAGGTACTGCCACCGGAGGCTGCCATAGAGGTGGACGGCGGCATCGATCGCCATAACATCCAGCACGCGGTGCAGGCGGGTGCGAACTGGGTGGTTGCCGGCTCTGCCGTTTTTGGTGCCGCTGATCCCGCCGCCGAAGCCCTCACACTTCAGGAGCGGGCCCGGGCTGCACAGATGTATGGGTAAGGGCTCATAGGTGAAGGCCGACCTGGTAGCTCCGTGTCGCCTATGGTAGATTCATCACCAACGCCGCACATGAGGCGTGACGCTTCAGCAGCATGGTCTTCGGGGTCGGGTGAGATTCCCTACCGGCGGTAAAGCCCGCGAGCCTAGTAGCCTTCTGGCCAGGCAGACCAGGTGAGATTCCTGGGCCGACAGTGACAGTCTGGATGAGAGAAGACCGGAGCAGCAGGTACGCTCTGTCGACCCCTGGGCCGAATGGCAAGGGGTTTTTTGTTGCCTGTGGACGAATCAGACAGAATCTATCTGGAGCGGGCTCTCGAGCTGGCCGAGAAGGGCCGCGGCCGCACCCATCCGAATCCCGTGGTGGGAGCCGTGGTAGTGCGGGACGGGCTCATCATAGGCGAGGGGCACCACGCCGGGGCCGGCCTCGACCACGCTGAGATCGCGGCGTTGCGGCAGGTGGAAGACGCCCGAGGGGCGACCATCTATGTGACCCTGGAACCCTGCTGTAGCTATGGACGAACTCCACCCTGCACCAAGAGCCTTATAGCAGCCAAGGTGGCTCGTGTAGTAGTCGGAGCCATCGACCCCTTTCCCCAGGTAAACGGACGAGGGATGGCCGAACTTCGCTCAGCCGGCATTCAGGTCGACCTTGCCGACGGCGACGTAGCCCTCCGCTGCAGGCGCCAGAACAACGGCTTCCGCAAAGTTGCCGTCACCGGGTTGCCGTTCGTCACCTATAAGTACGCCATGACCCTCGACGGCCGGGTGGCCTGTGACTCGGGCGATTCACGTTGGGTCTCAACTGCCGAGAGTCGAGCTTACGTCCATCAGCTACGTGCCTCAGCCGACGCGGTTCTTGTGGGGGCGGGGACGCTGCGGACAGATGACCCGTTGCTTACGGCTCGTGAGGTCCACTGCCGCCGCCAGCCGCTGCGCATCGTTGTTGATACCGGTCTCTCCATCAACCCGAAAGCTGCCCTGATACAGAGCCGAGAGGAAGGGCCTGTGCTGGTGGTCTGCTCGAGCCGTGTGAGTGCGGCACGTAGGGTCGAGGTGGAATCGTGGGGTGTCGAGACCATTGTGGTCGACCCCAAAGACGGCTCAATCCCTTGGGTTTCACCGATGGGCATCGCCGAACTGCTCGCGTCGCGAGATGTCCAATGCCTCCTCATGGAAGGTGGGCCCACTCTGGCCGGTAGTTGGTGGAGCGAGGGGCTTATCGATGAAGTGGTTGCCTTCGTGTCCCCCCGCATCATCTCAGGCACCAACCTCCGCTCTCCGTTTGTTGGTCCGGGTGGCTTGGAGATGGCCTGTGCGGCGCCCCTCCGGGAGGTCACCATGCGCCAATCCGGCTCTGATTACTGCATCTCCGGCTACGTGGGGGAGGCGTTCTGATGTTCACAGGACTCATAGAGGAGGTGGGCAGGATCACGCGGGTGGAACGACGAGGGGAGAGTGCTCATCTGAGTATCCAAGCTGTCACGGTACTCGAGGGGACAGTTCCCGGCGATTCCATCGCTGTGAATGGAGCCTGTCTCACCGTGGTAAGGCTTGGAAGGGACGGATTTGTGGTCGACGCTATGCCCGAGACGCTCAACCACAGTACTCTCGGCCGGGCGACCGCCGGCACTCCGGTCAATCTCGAACGATCACTGGCCTTGGGCGAACGGCTGGGTGGTCACCTCGTGCTCGGCCATGTGGATGCGACCGGCGTCGTGGTATCGGTCCGGCCTGAGGGAATCGCTCAGCGTGTGACCATCTCTCTTCCTGAGGCTATCAGAGATTGTGTTGCCCCTAAAGGTTCCATAGCCATCGACGGGATATCGCTCACGGTGATCGACGTGACGGATGAGATCTTTACTGTTGGCATCATCCCCCACACCCTGGAAGCTACGACCCTGCGTACGGTTGAGGTCGGCCGGCAGGTAAATCTAGAGGCCGATGTGCTGGCCCGCTATGTAGTGAGGACGCTCGAGACGCTGGCGCAGAAGGACGGTGACTTTGGCCCCGGTCGTGCGGCCGGACCGCAGACCACACTGACCGAGCAGTTCCTGCGCGACCAAGGTTTTGCCTGAGGAGGTCATGTGAGAGAGAACAATCCCGCGTTTGCTACCATCGAGGAAGCCCTAGAAGAGATCAAGAGCGGCCGCATGGTGGTCGTGGTGGACGATGAGGACCGTGAGAACGAAGGCGACCTGACCATGGCGGCCCAGTTCATCACTCCTGAAGCGGTGAACTTCATGGCCGTACACGGCCGTGGTCTCATCTGTTTGTCCATTACGCCGGAACGCGCTGAAGCCTTGCGGCTGTCTCCCATGGCCCCCGACAACCAGTCTCGTTTCAGCACTGCATTCACGGTGTCCATAGAAGCCAAGGAGGGGGTCACTACCGGTATCTCCGCAGCTGATCGTGCACATACGATCCAAGTGGCCATCGACCCCGAGTGTGGCCCCCTGGATCTTGTGCAGCCGGGCCACGTGTTTCCCCTAGTGGCACGTCCCGGCGGCGTGCTGAAACGGGCTGGGCAGACGGAGGCCGGAGTTGACCTGGCGCGGCTGGCAGGGCTCAGGCCCGCCGCCGTTATCTGCGAGATCATGAACGATGACGGCACGATGGCCCGCGTCCCCGATCTCATCCCCTACTGCCGTCGCCACGGTCTCAAGATGGTGACTGTGGCCGAACTCATCCGTTATCGCCGCAGGACGGAACGTTTGGTGCGCCGGGTGGCTACGGTGCACCTACCCACCACCGTAGGCGAGTTCACCGCCTACGGCTACGAGAGCATGCTCGACGGGGGGCAGCACCTCGCGCTGGTCAAGGGAGATGTAGCCGGCCACGAGAATGTCCTGGTACGGGTGCACTCCGAATGTCTCACCGGCGATGTCTTCCGCTCCCTGCGCTGCGACTGTGGAGAACAACTCCAGATTGCCCTGAGAAAAGTCGAGGAAGAAGGCCGGGGCGTGCTCCTCTACATGGCACAGGAAGGGCGTGGCATCGGGCTCCTAAACAAGCTCCGGGCCTATGAGTTACAGGAGCAAGGACGCGACACCGTTGAGGCCAACACGGAGCTCGGCTTTGCTCCTGATCTACGCGACTACGGCATCGGAGCACAGATACTGGCCGACTTGGGGCTGACCTCTATCCGTATCATGACCAACAACCCGCGCAAGCTGGTAGGGCTGGAAGGTTATGGTTTGACCATCACCGAGAGAGTACCGCTCGAGGTCAGCCCTAAGAATGAGAACATTCGCTATCTACAGGTTAAGAAGGAGAAACTGGGGCACATCCTGCACCACCACGATCTACGGTTCGACGATGGCGAAGGGGGAGGGCAAGGGGCATGAATGGCAAGGGACGGGTCTTCGAGGGCTACATCAAGGGCGAGGGAATCCGAGTCGGCATAGTGGTGAGCCGCTTCAACGAGTTCATCGGCGGCAAGTTGCTGTCTGGAGCCTGGGACGGTCTCATCCGGCATGGAGTGGCTGAGTCCGACGTCACGGTGGCGTGGGTCCCCGGGGCCATGGAGATACCATTAGTAGCGCAACGTCTGGCCCGATCGGGAGATTATGACGCCATCATCTGCCTGGGGGCCGTCATCCGCGGCTCGACTCCACACTTCGACTACGTCGCCGCCGAAGCAGCCAAGGGGGTAGCGATGGTGCAGTTGGATACAGGGCTGCCGGTCATCTTCGGAGTTCTGACCACCGACACCATCGAACAGGCTATCGAGCGGGCAGGCACGAAGGCCGGCAACAAAGGGTGGGACGCTGCAGTGTCGGCCGTTGAGATGGCCAATTTGCTTCGCGAGATCGATAACAGGCCTGGCTAGAAGACTCGATGATTGTGCACCCAGCGCCTCTTGCGCGGAAATCCCTGAGCAAGGGGCTCAGGGATTAGAGGAAGCTATGCGACTTTGTCCACCTTGTGGGCCTTGAGGCACTTGGCGCACACGTAGGCTTTGACCGGCTTGCCGTCGAGTTGGATGCGGATCTTTTGTACATTCGGATTCCACCGGCGCGGGGTGGCGCGCATGGAATGGCTTCTGTTGTTGCCGAAATTAGGCTTCTTGCCGCAGATTACGCACACCTTGGACATTTGATGCTCATCCTTCTTTGATTTGCCCGCACACGGAAGTGCATAGTATGCCGCAGTCACAGATAGTATGACAAGGGCGATTGGCCGGCGCAAACGCACGGTTCTGATGGTAGGGTAGAATATTAGCGACTGCCGGTCACGATCGGGGGAAAGGAGACGACCATCTTTACCAAAGATATGACTATCATGGAAGCCATGCAGGCAGATCCACGGGCCCGCGACATCTTGGAGGGCCATGGTATCGACTGTGTCGGTTGTTCGGGCATCTCCCTGGAATCAATCGAAGACGGCGCCAAGACGTTGAATATCGACGCGGACGCTCTGCTCGCCGAGCTCAACAGTCTGCCTCCCATCGGTCTCTCCGAGAAACAATGATTCTCCCGTCCGGCTCAGGAGAGAGTGGTGGCAGACACGAGAATCCCGGGTTGACCGTGGGTGGGAACCTTGTTGTCACCGATCGGGCCATCACCGACATCGTGGGCTGGACTGTCCTCGAGTGCTACGGTGTGGTGGGTATGGCCTCACCGAATCTTCGTCTCGGTGTGGCGTCGCTGCTCTCCCGAGACCATCTACACCAAGGCATCAAGGTGGAGCAGAACGGTGATCAGTTGCGCATCAAACTCTACATCATCGTCGAGTACGGACTGAATGTGGCTGAGGTGGCGGGAATCGTACGCTCCCAGGTTGCCTACAACGTTGAGAAGATGACAGGGCGTCCGGTCGCCGGCCTGCACATCTACGTGCAGGGGGTTAGGGTTGGGGAGTAGTGCCGAAGCACTCATCGTTTCACGTGCCCGCGCTCTGGTGGCGGCAAGCTATGAAGCCCTCGAGGAGCGCCGGCAGGAGATCAACGACCTCAATGTGTATCCGGTTCCGGATGGAGACACAGGTACGAATCTGAGTCTGACTTTGCGGGGAATCCTAGATTCCTTTGACAAACTTCCCCCAACTTCCGCACAATCCGAGTTGTGTGCCGCCATATCCCAGGCGGCGCTCATGGGTGCCCGAGGTAACAGTGGAGTCATCCTCTCCCAGATCGTCCGGGGTGCCATGGAGGTGCTGGGCACGGCAGGTCCGTTGACAACGGAGGCGCTGGTGCGTGCGCTCCGCCACTCTACCGACTCCGCCTACCGCGCCGTTCGCCGGCCGGTTGAAGGGACCATTCTCACCGTCCTGCGTGACATGGCTGCTCACGCCGAGGAGGTAGCGAAAGACGGCGCCGTCACGCCGGATGTGCTCATGGAGGCCGTGGTGGCCGAGGGGTGGAGGAGTGTGGAACGTACACCCTCTTTGCTGCGCGTCCTTGCCGATGCGGGAGTAGTCGACGCCGGGGGCTACGGCCTGGTGGTTCTCCTTGAAGGCGCGACCAGAGGAGGGCGTAATGAAGCGGATCCCATCGCGACGCACATCATCGAACGGCCGCCCGCCTGGAACAGAGAGCTGGAGATAGAGGAGGCCGGCGAGACCGACTCCTTCGCCTACTGCACCAGTTACCTGCTGACCGGAGAGATGCTGGATAAGACGATACTCGAGCAACAATTGAGCGGTCTGGGCGACTGCCTCTTGGTGGTGGGCGACGGCACTCAGGTGAAGGTCCACATACATACCGACAAGCCCGGTGAAGTGCTTTCCATAGGTACGTCCGTGGGCGTTCTCAGCAGGATAGTGATCGACAACATCGCCGAACAAACTGTCAGCCGAGCCCATCGCCTGGCACAGTCCGATGTGCTCCCGGCCGATCCCGGCCTCACCCAAGTGGTCGCCGTGGTCTCAGGCGAGGGAAACAAGCGCCTTTTCCGCAATCTGCATGTTGACTTCGTCGTCGACGGAGGCCAGTCGATGAATCCGTCCGCCGAAGACCTGATGCGCGCAATCGACAAGGCCACGGCTCCCTCTATCATCATCCTCCCCAATAACGGCAATATCATCATGGCCGCCGAGCAAACGGCTAGATTGAGTGACAAGCACGTCCTGGTCGTGCCCAGCCGGTCGCTACAGGCAGGGTTGGCTGCAGCGGTCGCTTATGAACGGCAGAACGAGGGCTCTGTCAACGAAGACGACATGCGCGCCGCCATGAGCGCGGCCGTCACCGCCGATATAACCCGGGCGGTGCGCGACTCACTCGTTGACGACGTACAGGTAAAGGCCCAGGATTTCATCGGCCTGATCGATGACCGCTTGGTCATCGCCGCCGCCGACCTGGGGCCGGTTATCGAGCACGTTCTTGCTCATCTTCTCGACGGTGATCGAGAAGTCCTGACGGTACTCGTGGGGGAGGGCGAAGACGGAGCCCGTGCGCTGGACATCGTGCAGAAGCTCTGCGCTTCCTACCCCATGCTTGAGGTGGACATCCACGAAGGTGGTCAACCTTTCTATCCCCTGCTGTTGTCTGCCGAGTAGGCGACCCGTCCTATCTATTCTCCACAAGGGTGTGACAACGGCGATCATCACACGCGGATGAGCAGATCTACCGGGTACGGCATCCACTACCCTTTGGGCGCCGGCGACACGATTACCGGTGTTGGGCTCCGACTTCCACCTACGGCCAAACGGGCCTCTGATCCGGCACACCTGTTACGACCGGTAGCCGAGTTACGTGGGGTGGGCAAGACCACTCAACGACGACTGGCCGGTCTGGGTATAGAGACCGTAGGCGATCTTCTGCTTCATCTGCCGTTCCGCCATGAGTCGCCCGCGCACGTGGTCACCGTAGCGGCGCTACCTATCGGCGAGGAGGTCGCCTTGCGCGTACAGGTGGTCTCCTGCGCGGTACGCTGGACGCTAAAACGCCGTGTGAAGGTACTCGAAGCCCTGGTCTCCGATCACACAGGTAGCGTCCTTGCCGTATGGTACAACCAACCGTATCTAGAGGCCCCCTTCCGCGAGCGACCAGACGTATTGTTGAAGGGAACCTTCGTCCGCCGGCATGGCGCCGCCGTCTTCTTAGTCAAGCGTCATGAGATCTTGGGAGACGGAGGAGAGGGGTGCCACATCCTGGGTCTCGTCCCCGTGTACCCCAGTACTGCTGATCTGAGCGTGCGCACCATCCGCAACCTCCTCCATGAAGCACGTCCATGGGCCCGTCACCTTACTGATTCTCTGCCTGCCCGACTGTTGGCTGAACGTCGCTATCCGGGACGGGCCGAAGCGGTATTGACCAGCCACTTCCCGGCCGACCGGCGAGATGCAGCCCGGTCGCGCTCCCGAATGGCTTTCGAGGAACTGCTGCTACTACAAGTGGCCATTCTCCGCCGCCGCAGATACCAGGACGCACAAACGAGGGCCCACCCCATGCCACCACCGGGCAGACTCAGTCACGCTTTCCTAGCCGCGCTTCCTTACCGCCCCACCGAGGCGCAGACTAGGGTCATCGCTGAGATTGAGGACGACCTGGTTCGAGAGATCCCCATGCGACGTCTCCTCCACGGTGACGTGGGCTCGGGGAAGACAATGGTGGCGACGTACTGTATGCTGCGGGCCGTGGAGCACGGGGGGCAGGCCGCCCTCATGGCCCCCACCGAGATCCTGGCCGAGCAGCACTATGCAGGCCTGTGCGACCAACTCGCTCCCCTGGGTGTGCAGGTACGCCTGCTAAAAGGCAGCCGGCCCACGCGTGAGAGGAATGCGCTATTGCAGGAACTCAGTTCGGGAGAGGCTCATCTTGTAGTGGGGACCCACGCCCTCATCCAAGAAGGGGTGGCCATCAGAGATCTCCGTTTGGCCGTAGTGGACGAACAGCATCGTTTTGGCGTCCGACAGCGAGATGCTATCCTCACTACCACCACTCGCTATTGGCCGCATACCCTGCATATGTCGGCTACGCCCATCCCCCGCACGTTGAGCCTCACGCTCTACGGGGACCTCGATGTGAGTACACTCGACGAGGTGCCTCCGGGGAGGACGCCGGTGCGCACTCGTCTGGTCTTTCCAGATGCACAGCCCCGTATGTGGGAGTTCGTGCGCAGGCAGTTGGCACAGGGGAGGCAGGCGTACGTGGTATGTCCTCTCATCGAAGAGAGCGACTCACTACAGACGGCCTCCGCCCGCGAGACTGCTGCCGAACTGGCTTCCGGTGAATTGGCCGGCTTCCGCCTGCGCCTTCTCCATGGCCAGCTCTCCCCCGGAGAGAAGTCGGCGACTATGGCCGCCTATGCCGGAGGCGAGGTCGACGTGCTGGTGAGTACGACCGTGGTAGAGGTCGGCATCGACGTCGCGAATGCCACCGTCATGGTGATCTTGGGAGCCCGGCATTTTGGTCTCTCCCAGCTACACCAGCTACGCGGCCGAGTAGGCCGGGGAGACGGGGACTCATACTGCTTCCTGCCTGTGGAAGGCGATGATGATGTTGTGCGGGAGCGTCTGGCTGTGTTCGCACGCACCGACGACGGCTTTGCTCTGGCCGAAGCCGACCTGGCCGCTCGAGGGGAGGGGCAACTGTTCGGTGACCGCCAATCCGGTCTAGGAGACCTACGCGTGGCCTCGCTGTTGCGTGACAAGGCTCTGCTCGAAGAGGCGCGCAGGGTCGCAACCTCAGTGTGTGCAGAGACACAATGGCCGGCAGATCGGGTTCGCATAAACAAGGCGATCTGGGGGCCGCTCATCGCAGCCGCCGAAGAGCGCTTCGGCGCGAGGTTGGACTGGGTGGATCGCGTGTGAGTCTCGTCGGACCGGGCATCCTCCGTATCGTGGCGGGCAGCAGACGAGGGCGGCGTCTGAGAGTGCCTGCGGAAGGATCCGTTCGCCCGACGGGAGAGAGGGTTAGAGAGGCGATCTTCGATGTACTGGGGCCCGTGGGCGGCCTGCGTGCGCTGGACCTGTTCGCGGGCAGCGGTGCTATGGGATTAGAGAGTCTCTCTCGCGGAGCAGCATACTGCGCCTTTGTAGAAGCCGACGCTCGTGTGGCAGCCGTACTCCGTAAAAATATCAGTACACTGGGTTTTGCTGCCGCTTCCTTCCAGATCATAGTGACCGATTACCTGCGGGCAACGGAGCGGCTTGCCGGGCTATCGGCCGGGTTTGATTTGCTCTTTGTAGACCCTCCTTATAGAATGCTGCAGGAAGTGGAAGTGACGCTATCCCCACGCCTGCCCGCCCTGCTCGCCGACGACGGGCTCGTGGTCGTGGAGTCTCATCGCTCGGTACGTGCCGAGATGGGCATTGAGCCGGTCTTTGACCGGGTCTATGGGGATACCAGGGTGGTCATGCTCAAGATGAGGAGGAGTCAGTGAACGTCTCTCTTTGCCCGGGTAGCTATGACCCTGTGACTGTGGGGCATCTGGACATCATAACCCGATGCAGCGCCATGTTCGACGATGTAGTCGTAGGGGTGGTGGACGACTCCTTCCGCAAAACAGCTCTGTTCAGTACTGAGGAGCGCATGCACTTCTTAGAGGAATCTACCAAGCATTTGCCGAATGTAAGGATTCTACGACTTCCCGGCCTGGTGGTCACCTTAGCGCGTGAGGTGGGGGCTCATGTACTGGTGAAGGGTCTACGTGCTCTGACCGATTTTGAGTATGAGTTCCAGATGGCTCAGCTGAACCGCAAACTGGACCCCGACCTGGAGACGATGTACCTTATGGCTTCACCCGAATACTCTTTTTTGAGTTCGAGCGGGGTCAAGGAGATAGCCAAGTACGGAGGGTGCATCAGCGATCTCGTGCCCGAGATCGTCGAGCGTCGCTTCGCGGAAATATATGGAACCCCGGAGGCTTAGTCAGCATGGATGTTCTCATTCTCATAGACAAGCTGGACGATCTGGTCCATGGCGCCAGCACTTTCCCCATGACCGACAAGGTCATGATCGATCGCGATCAGATCTACGATCTACTCGACCAGATGCGCGCCACCGTCCCTGAGGAGATCAAGCAGGCCCGCTGGATCGTCAAAGAGCGTCAGGAGATGCTGCAGGAAGCCAAAGAGGAGTCGGAACGTATCCTCAGTGAGGCTCGTGACGAAGCCCACAGACTGGCCAGTGAGCAGGAAGTAGTACGCTTGGCGCAGCGTCAATCGGAAGACATCATCCGGAACGCCGAAGCCCGTGAACGAGAGATCCGTCTGGGGGCAGAGGACTACGCGGACGAGATTTTTAAGACCCTGGAGACCAATCTGGACAAGTTCCTGGCGGCGGTGCAACGGAGCCGGGAGCGTCTGCAGACCGGAGGGAACGCGGAGAACGATTAGGCCCCCATCATCGGGGCCTATCGGGGTTTCACCCTGGAACGAATCATGGATACGTCCCTTCCCTTCATCCACCTTGACGACCTTCTCCTACGCACCGGGGAACGTTCGCATCTCACCTATACATTGGAACTTCCCCCGGTCATCCTGGGGGGTGTCGAATACAGTGTCCTCGTGCCTGACGGGGTGACCGTCACCGTCGACCGGGTGACGGGAGGCTTCCTGGTACATACTTCGTTGACCGCGTCCATCTATGGGCCATGTGAGCGCTGTCTACGCGAGATGGCACTCCAGGTGGAGGCCGATGAAGAAGAGTTCGTGCCCACTGCCAAGGATGGCTGGGATGAATCGGAGTTCAGCGAGTTCATTCAAGACATGGTGGTAGATGTAAAAAGTTTGGCACGGGAAGCCCTGGTGTTGGCCCTTCCACCTCAGATCCTCTGCTCACCGTCCTGCTTGGGGCTGTGTGCTCATTGTGGCCACGATCTCAATCTGGGCCCATGCAGTTGCGGTCCCGTCGAGATGGATGATCGCTGGAGCCGGCTCAAGGAGATCGACCTCACGGAAGAACCTTCCGACCCCGTCCCCTCTTGAAATAGCCCCGCCGATGGGGTACAAACATACGGTTTCCCCATTGGTACAGAGAGAGGCAAACAATGGCTGTTCCCAAGAAAAAGACTTCCCGCGCCCGCAGAGATAAACGGCGCGCCACTCACGCCGGTACCGCGCCTACTGTGGTTGAGTGTCCGCACTGTCACAGTCCTAGGCTTCCCCATCGGGTGTGCTCGAACTGCGGCATGTACAACGGCCGCCAGGTTATACAGGTAGAAGAATGACGTCCCTCTGCGACTGAACCTGCCGTCCACGAAGAATGGGGTACGCCCGCTACGGCATTGTGTGTGATGACATCTGTTCTCTGAAGGACGCTGCCGCCCGGTGGCGTCCTTTGGTTTTAGGGCCGAACGGCCTAAAAACTGACGAAGCGACAAAGAACTTGTAGGCGAGGAGGGTTTCATGGCGTTGTCAGATCCGGCCAAGATAAGGAACATCTCGGTGGTGGGCCATCGCGGAGCGGGGAAGACCTCGCTGGTCGAGGCTCTGCTGTTCACCGCAGGGGTGAAGAACCGCCTTGGAACGGTCGTGGATGGCACTACGACTATGGATCATGATGAAGACGAGATCAAGCGGCAGATGACCATCTCCGCCGGCCTGGCACATCTCGATTGGGCCGGTACGAAGATCAACCTCCTCGACACCCCCGGTGAGGCTTCCTTCATCAACGAAGCCATGGGGACACTGAGTGTGGTCGAGGGTGTTCTCATGACTATCAATGCCGTCAGTAAGGTTGAAGTGCAGACCGAACGCCTGTGGAAAAAGGCCAGCGACATGCAGGTCTCGCGGGTGGTAGCGGTAAACATGATGGATCGTGAGCGAGCCTACTTCGATGAGGCCCTCGATGCCCTCCAAACCCGTTTTGGCGACACGGTGGCGGCAGTAGCTCTGCCCATCGGTGAAGAGGCCGGCTTCGAGGGCGTAGTGGACCTTTTGGAGATGAAGGCCTACGTCTACTCGGGGGGCACCGGTAAAGGTGCTGAACAGGCCATCCCGGACAACATGAAGACTGCAGTCGATGAGGCCCACGAGCGACTCATCGACCGGGTGGCGGAGGCCGACGACGTGCTCCTTGAGAAGTATTTGGAAGGCGTCGAACTCACAAAGCAGGAGGTCGCCTCCGCCCTCGAGAGTGCCGTAGCCGCCGGCGCCCTTTGTCCGGTCGTGCCTGTGTCGGCCACCAAGAACATCGGGGTCGACCGGCTGCTACAGCTCATACTCAGCGTCCCCTCACCATTGGCTAAGGGAGCTCGGACCGCCCTTCAGGGAAGCAGCGGCACCGACGAGCAGGAGTTGCCGGTGGACGCGACGGCTCCCACCACGATGTTCGTCTTCAAGACCATATACGACCAGTTCTCGGGGCGTGTAAACCTGGCACGCATCTTCTCCGGGAAGATTGCCACCGACACTCAACTCCTCAATATGCGCACCTCTGAAAAGGAGCGCACCGGCAACATCCTGGCTATGACCGGCAAGGAGACCAAAGCCATCGAAGATGCCGGAGCAGGCGACATCGTGGCTTTGGCCAAACTGAAAGATACGGGAACGGGGGACACCCTATGCGACCCGGCTCATCCCGTCCGCCTACCCAGCTACGAGTTTCCGCCGCCCGCCATCTCCTTTGCCATCACGCCCAAGACGAGAGGCGATGAAGAGAAGGTCTCCAACGGCCTGCGCCGGCTGAGCGAGGAAGATCCTGCCATGGAACTGCGTTTCGACACGCAGACCAAAGAGATGATTATTGCCGGGACCAGCCAGGTACACGTAGAGGTCATCCTCGACAAACTCAAGCGGCGTTTCGGCGTGGAAGTGGATCTACACCCACCGCAGGTGCCGTATCGCGAGACCATCAAGAAGAAGGCCAGCGCTCAGGGACGACATAAGAAGCAGACCGGTGGCCGGGGACAGTTTGGCGATTGCTGGATTGAGGTGGAACCGCTGCCGCGCAGTGAGGGCTACCAGTTCGAAGACGCTATCTTCGGTGGTGCCATCCCGCGCAACTTTATTCCCGCGGTCGAGAAGGGCATCGTGGAGGCTATGGAGCACGGCGTGGTCGCGGGCTATCCCGTGGTCGATGTAAAGGTCAAGCTCTACGACGGTTCCTACCACACTGTTGATTCGTCGGAACTCGCTTTCAAGCTCGCCGGGAGCCTGGCCTGGAACAAGGCTATGACCGAGGCTATGCCCGTACTGCTCGAGCCGGTGATGAACGTCGAAGTGATCGCTCCTGAGGAGAGCATGGGCGACATTATGGGCGACCTTTCCAGCCGACGCGGCCGGCCGCAGGGCAGTGAAAGCATGGGTGAGATGCACATAATCCGGGCTCAAGTCCCTCTAGCAGAGATGCTCACCTATGCCGCTCAACTCCGTTCAATGACTGCGGGGAGAGGTTCGTTCACCCTGGAGTTCGACCATTACGAAGAAGTGCCCTCTCACCTCACGGAGAAGATCGTAGCTGACGTCAAGGCCCGCAAAGCGGCCGAATCATGATCGAGGCGCGGCCACCCGGTTCAGCCGGCCTGGCTGGGCTGAACCGGGTGGCCGCGCTGCCTATCCTTAGCGCTTATCTCTACCGACATCCATGCATCCATCGCAGCATCATCCCGAGGGCCTTCCCGACAGGACTTCTGCAAGAAATATTGTATTATTGTCCATGTGCAATAAGCATACCTATGGGGGATGACTAGGTGGAGGGTCCGGTATCCAGACGGCTGAGCGACATACTGCGCGGAGAGTTTGACACCTTCTCCCGCGCACAGAGGGACGTTGCCCGTTACATCATCGACCACCTCGAAGAGGTGGGCTATCTCAGCGCCGAAGAACTGGGCCACATGGGCAATACATCGAGTTCGACAGTGGTGCGTTTTGCGCAGTCTCTTGGCTTCAGAGGGTATCCGGAATTACAGAAGGCCGCCCGCGACGAATACCGGTTGGGGGTCACCGCTCGACCGACGATTAACGATGACCAGCTGGGCTTCCCCATTGAGGAGGACATACTCACACGCTCTCTCCAGACCGATGCGCTCAGCCTGCGCGAGACTATCAAGAAGAATGACCCGGCCCGCTTTACCCGGGCCGTCGAGGCGATAGCCGAGGCGCGCCTCGTCCTAACCGTGGGTCTCCACGAGGCAGCTGTGGTAGCGGAATATGCTGAATACATATTCGAGCTACTCGGTATCCCATGTGTCTCCTTGACGGGAGGCAGCGAAGCGAACGTGGCCCGCCTCGCCCGCATAGGATCGGAGGACGTCCTCATGGCTGTAGGCTTCCGGCGCGCTCATGTAGTGACGGTGTCGTTCGCGAAGAAGGCGGCCGCGTCAGGGGCCACCGTGGTTGTTATCACGGACAATGCCCTGTCGGAGCTGGCGGACGAGGGCAGGCTCACCCTCTATGCCGATATCGACTCCACCTTCTTCGTTCCTTCACTGGTGGGGCCCCTGGGCTTGGTTACGGCCCTGGGGGCAGCCGTCTACACACGTGACCACCATCGCCATGGCGGCGGACTGAAGATAGTGCGCGACCACGCTGCCGAATCGGGCCGGCTCAACTGAGTCGCGTGCGTTGAAGGCGTCCGAGGCCTCGGCTAAACTCTGACTCACGTTGAGACTGAGACTACGGGAGTACAGAACTCCTCTGCGGAGGTTGAGACATGGCGGGGCACTCAAAGTGGGCGGGTATCAAGCATAAAAAGGCGGTCGTCGATGCCAAGAGAGGAAAACTCTTCGGAAAATTAGCCCGCGCCATAACCGTCGCCGCCCGCGAAGGCGGGGGAGACCCCGATCACAACGCCGCCCTAGCGCAGGCCATCGTCAAGGCCAAAGATGCGAATATGCCCAACGACAATATCGACCGCGCCATCAAGAAGGGTGCCGGCGGTTTGGGGGACGCTGAAACCTATCAACACCTCACCTACGAGGGTTATGGTCCCAACGGTGTGGCCGTGTACGTCGCCGTCCTTACCGACAACAAGAATCGGACGGCGGCCGATATGCGCCACATCTTCGATCGCAGCGGGGGCAAGCTGGGCACCGACGGTTCCGTGAGTTGGATGTTTGAGCGCAAGGGTGTCATCTTCGTTGACGCGACCGGGTGGAATGAGGACGAATTCATGATGGCCGCCATAGAGGCCGGAGCCGAAGACGTCGTTCTTGAAGGAGAGATGTTCGAGGTCCATACCGACGCCGTCGACTTCATGGCCGTGCGGGGCGCTCTCGAGCAGGCCGGCGTCAAGTACTCTTCCGCCGAGCTCACCATGATCCCCAAGAGTACCGTCGCACTCGACGAGTCCGACGCCCGTAAGACCCTCAAGTTATTGGACGCTCTTGAGGACAACGATGACGTCCAAGAAGTCTATGCCAACTTTGACATACCCGATAACGTCATGGAAGCACTGACGGAGTGACGCGCTTATCTGGTTACATGAACAACCACGGTGGCCGGGTGATCATGGGACTCGATCCCGGCACCGCTTCTACCGGATACGGCGTCATCCATGCAGTCGGCAACCATCTCAGGGCCCTTGACTTCGGGGTCATCGAGACGGCGGCAAATACCCCACTCGAATGCCGGCTGGGGGAGATCTTCGATGAAGTAGGCCGGCTCCTACAGCTGCATCGGCCTTCGGCCACAGCCATAGAGTCGCTCTTCTTCAACGTGAACGTACGCACCGCACTGGCCGTCGGGCAGGCCCGCGGAGTCACTCTTCTGGCCTGCTCGCGGGCCGGTTGTGAAGTGTTCGAGTACACTCCTCAGCAGGTAAAACTGGCCGTGGCCGGCTACGGCAAGGCGGACAAGGACCAAGTCATGGAAATGGTCAAGGCACTGCTCGGACTACGGCAACCGCCGCGTCCCGACCACGCATCAGACGCTCTGGGTGTGGCCATCTGCCACGCGAACACCTGCGGAATACGCGAGCGGGTCGAACAATGCCGCGCCGGCGGTGCCCGCGAGGTTGGACTACGATGATCGAGCGGCTGACCGGCATCGTAGCAGCCAAAAGCGCGGAGGCCGTGATCCTTGATGTCAATGGGGTGGGATTTCGCATGGAGGTGTCTGCAGCGACCCTGAAGACTGTGGCCCCGGTGGGGACCGCAGCCGTGCTCTTCACACACCTTCACGTTCGTGAAGACCTTCTGCAATTATTCGGTTTCTCCAGCGAAGAGGAGCGAGAGCTATTCCGTCTTTTTCTAACCGTAAGCAGGATAGGGCCCAAAGTGGCATTGGCCGCCTTGTCCTACCGGCGACCTCCTGAGCTGCGCAGGGCGTTGGCCGCGGGTGATGTGACCCTCCTCTCCTCTGTGCCGGGCATTGGGCGCAGGACGGCGGAGAGGCTGGTTGTGGAACTGAAGGAGAAGGTGGGGGAGACGATAACCGTGGTTTCCGAGCCGGGAGGAGTGTCCGCCTTGGACGAGGGTCCGCTGGCGTTGGCCAAGGCAGCCCTCATGGAGCTCGGTTACGCTTCCCAAGAGACGGAGCAACTGTTGGCTGCTGTCGACGTGGATCAACCGGTAGAGACCATCATCCGCCAGGCGCTCGGACGACGAGCCTAGCAGGCTGCTGAAAAAGAGGATCTATAGGTGAACGATAGCGACAGACTCGCGGATCCCGAAGAGACTCCACAGGAACAGGAGCTGGAAAGCTCCCTCCGCCCGCGATCGCTTGCTACCTTTGTGGGGCAACCGGTCCTACGGGAGCAGCTCGAGATCTTCATTGAGGCGGCCCGCTCCAGAGGAGAGCCTCTCGATCATGTGCTCCTAGCCGGCCCTCCGGGGCTGGGTAAAACCACGCTCTCCAACATCATCGCTCTGGAGATGGGCGTCAACATCATCACCACTTCGGGTCCGGCTCTGGAGCGCAAGGGCGACATGGCCGCCATCCTTACCCACCTCCAAGTCGGGGATGTGCTCTTCATCGATGAGATCCATCGCCTCAACCGCTCCATCGAGGAGATCCTCTACCCGGCGATGGAAGATTTTGAGATCGACATTGTCATCGGCCAAGGACCGAGCGCCCGCACCATCCGTCTAGATCTTCCACCTTTCACCCTCATCGGAGCCACCACACGATCGGGGCTAATAACCACTCCCCTGCGCGATAGGTTTGGGTTCTCCCATCGCTTGGATTACTACTCGGTGGAGGACCTCGCACATATCGTACGCCGTTCAGCCGATATTCTGGCGGTTTCCATAGACGACGAGGGCACAATGGCGCTCGCATCGCGCGCACGGGGCACCCCCCGCATCGCCAACCGCCTCTTGCGACGAGTGCGCGATTTCGCCCAGGTACGGCACCACGGGGATATCACGGGTGACATTGCCCTAGAGGCGCTACAGTTATTCGAAGTCGACGACGAGGGACTCGACCGAGTCGACCGGGAGATTCTCACTCTTATCCTGGAGAAGTTCGACGGTGGACCGGTAGGCCTTTCCACTCTATCGGTAGCCATAGGCGAGGAGACCGACACCATCGAAGACGTGTACGAGCCCTTCCTACTCCAGCGCGGTTTCCTCATGCGTACTCCGCGGGGCCGGGTACTCACCCGTCTGGGCTACGAACACTGCGGGGCCACACCGCCGGCCGCAGCACAGCCGGCTCCAGATCGCACCCTCTTCGACTAGGACACATTTTGACTCGGTCCTTACTGCTCCACATCTGTTGCGGCCCCTGTTCATCTGCATCCATACCTGCCCTGCGGGCCGTGGAGCGCGAGGTGGTAGGTTTCTTCTTCAACCCCAACATCCATCCCTTCTTGGAGTTCCGCGAGCGTCTCAGGGGAACCCGTAAAGCCGCTGCCATGACCGGTCTGGAACTGCGAGAAGACCTCTCATACGACCCGGCATCCTGGTTTGCCGACATCCAGTCCGCCGATGGTTTGCGTTGTTTCCACTGCATCGGTATGCGCCTCGATCGAACGGCCCGCGAAGCCGCCGACCGGGGTTACACGGCGTTCAGCACCACTCTTGCCATCAGCCCTTGGCAGGACCATGAGGCCATACGGGCAGGTGGCCGTGCAGCGGCCGCCTGCCACGGGGTCGAGTTCGTGTACGAAGACCTGCGCCCGCTCTATCCCGAATCGCGTCGACTCAGCCGAGAATGGGATCTCTACCGACAGAAATACTGCGGTTGCCTCCTATCCGAATGGGAGCGCTACCGTGAACGCTGAACCGAACGTCCGAGGCTTCGTTTTCAGCAGCTTCCTGGGAGCGTAGCCGTGCATCTCAGCGAACTGGACTTCGATTTCCCCCAGGAACTCATCGCCCAACGGCCGCTGGAGCCACGCGATTCCTGCCGCCTTATGTACCTACACGGGCGAGGCCAAATATCCCATGCACGTTTTTCTGATCTGGCAGGGCTCCTTCATCCCCGCGATACGCTCGTCTTCAACAACTCCCGTGTGCTCCCCGCCCGCCTGGTAACACGCAAGCCTACAGGCGGCAGGGTGGAGATCCTGTTTATACGACCGGCGCCCCTCTCGACCGGCGCCTCCGTGATGGAATCTTCTTCCGGGAACCTCTGGGAGGTAATGGCGCGCCCCTCGCATCGCCTGCAGGCCGGTACGAGCCTGTTCTTACCCGGAGGAGAGGAACTGACTCTGCACACCCTATTGGGCGACGGACGCTGGATCGTAGGGGGGCCACCCCACCGGTCTCTGCTGCACCTGATGGACACATACGGCACGATGCCGATTCCTCCTTACATCAAGGCCTACCCGGCCGACCCGACCACCTACCAGACCGTCTACGCATCGGAACCCGGCTCGGCGGCCGCACCCACCGCGGGTCTGCATTTCACACCACGACTGCTGAAGACTCTGGAAAATGCCGGGATACGTTCGGCGCATGTCACCCTGCATGTGGGCTTGGATACGTTCCGGCCTATTCGCGAGGAGGTGGTAGAGAAGCATCGTATTCATCGTGAAGTCTACAGCGTCTCCCGTAGCGACCTGGCGACTCTCCGCCGTGCCCATGCGGACGGAGGACGGCTTGTTGCCGTCGGCACTACGGCCACCCGTGTACTTGAGACCCTGGCCGCCGAGGGGCAGCTGGATGAGGCCAATCCTTCATACGATCACCCAGAAGGAGACCGGCTTGAGGGGTCGACACAGATCTTTATTACCCCCGGCTATAGATTCAGAGCTGTGGACGCACTCCTCACCAACTTCCACCTACCACGAAGTACGGTGCTTGCCTTGGCCATGGCCTTCGCAGGGAGGGAGCGCCTGTGGGCTGCGTACAGGGAAGCCATCAAGATCCGCTACCGTTTCTTCAGCTTCGGCGACGCCATGTTGATCGAACCCCCCGATAAAGCGCCGGCGGGCCGGGAGTGGCAGTCATGAGGGCCTTTGATGGGTTACCCGACTTCCCCTTCCATGTGGAGGCAAAAGACGGCGAGGCGCGGGCCGCCGTCATTGAGACCCCCCGAGGGCCCGTATACACCCCTTGTTTCATGCCGGTGGGCACCAAAGGTACCGTAAAGGCCATGTCACCCGAAAGACTGCAGGCGGCCGGTGCCCAGATCGTCCTGGCCAACACATATCACCTGGCTCTGCGCCCGGGCGGCGAGAGGATCCGGCACCTTGGGGGCTTGCATCGAATCATGCAGTGGGATGGTCCAATCCTGACCGACAGTGGTGGTTATCAGGTGTTCAGCCTCCGCGATACCGCACGAATCGACGACACCGGCGTCGTCTTCCGCTCCATCTACGACGGATCCAAGCATGTTTTCACACCGGAACGTGCTATGGCCGAACAGCAGTTGTTGGGGGCGGATTTCGTCATGTGCTTCGACCAGTGTCCCCCCGGTTCCGCCTCCCGAACGGAAGTTGGTGAAGCTGTGGACCGCACCGGTCGTTGGGCTGCCCGCTGTAAGGCGGCTCATCTGGCCGTAGGAGGTATGGGCAACGACGGACCCCAGATGTTATTAGGGATAGCCCAAGGAGGTGTAGATCCGGTATTGCGCCGCCGCAGCATTGAGCAATTGCGCGAGATCGGCTTCCCCGCGTATGCCATAGGCGGCCTCACCGTAGGGGAGGATCGCGGAGCCATGCTGGAGACTACCGCCTTGGTCACCAGTCTTTTACCGGCCGACCGTCTGCGCTATTTCATGGGCATCGGTGACCCCGAAGGCATTCTAGAGGTCATCGCCCGGGGAGTGGACATCTTCGACTGTGTGTTGCCCACCCGTACGGCCCGGATGGGCACGGCCTTCACGCGGGCAGGTAGACTGAATCTGCGCAACGCCGAGCACGCCCTTTCGACGGAACCACTAGAGACAGACTGCTCCTGCCGGGCCTGCAACGGTTTCTCCCGGGGTGTTCTGCGCCACCTCATCATGCAGAAGGAGATTCTGGGCCTGATGCTGCTCACCGAGCATAATCTGACTTTTCTGAGCAGCATGGTGGCGGCCGCCCGACAGGCGATCGTCTCCGGAAACTTCGCTTCTTTCAGAAGAGATTGGAGCGCCTCGTGGTAATATGCAGGACTCATAAGTCGCGTGTGTCCGCACCCATGTAGGGTCGGTATGTACAAGGAGGAGACTTGTCCAGCTCAGCCGGGATGTTGATCGTCTATGTTGTAGCGTTTATCGCCATCTTCTATTTCATGGCCATCCGGCCCCAGCAAAAACAGCGCAAAGCGCATCAAGCTTTGCTCGCATCGCTTAAAAAGGGTGACAATGTCATCTTGGCCTCGGGTATCTACGGGAGGGTCAAGAGGGTTGAGGAGAACCTCGTAGTGGTTGAGGTAGCTAGAGGCATCAGCATGAAGGTCGCGCGCAACGCTGTCGCTCAGATCGTCAGGGACCCCAAGGAAGCCCGGGCCTTTGCCCCGGAACCCACCGGACGCCGCGGCAAGAACGCTCCCCCGGAGATCGAAGAGGAAATTGAAGAGGAAGTGCCGGTGGAAGATGACATGGTCGAGATGGTGGACGAGGTCTATGACGAGGAAGAAGCCGTGGCTGAAGTCGTGGAAGAAGAGGAAGAAGAGGAAGAATACGTCGACGAAGAGATTGACGAAGAGGTTGAGCCGCAGCGAAACACTCGGGCATAGACCTACTCCTTCCGCGGCCAAGACCTGCAGGCAGGTCTTGGCCTGCCGCCGTTGACACCGCCCCGTCGGTGACTTATGCTCCCTCGTTGCGGCCGACCGGTCTCCCCGCGTCGTCTGCCGCCCCCGGCCGCACGATCGAGCCTCTGTTGAGAAAGGTACGCACGTGTCTTACGTAAAGCGTGATGTGGGGATTCTGATACTCGTGGCCATACTCCTTTGTGTGGCAGCCTACTTCGCCTTCCCTCTCGAGAAGACGAAGCTGGGTTTGGATCTGCAGGGTGGACTGTCGGTCATCCTTGAGGCGCAGGACTCAGCTAAAAACCCGCGCACCGACGAAGGCATGACCCAAGCGGTGAAGATCATCCAAAACCGGGTCAACGGACTGGGTGTAGCCGAACCTGAAATACAACGGCAGGGCGATTGGAAAGTGAGCGTCCAGCTGCCGGGTATCGACAATCCTGAGGAGGCCTTGGCCGTCATAGGCAAGACCGCCGTCCTCGATTTCTATCACGTAGAAGAACAGTTCGGAACGGCCTACGCAACCGAGGCCGAGGCGCTGGAGGCGGCAGGTGTCGCTTCGACAAAAGACCTCCCGGCGAATCAGTCCATTGTCCACTGGACAACCGACGCGGGCGCCCCCTCCGATCAGTGGTATTTCGTCAAGACGGCTCCTGTTATGACCGGAGCCGTCCTCAAAGGGGCCGACACGGGATTCGACCAATACAACAAGCCCAAAGTCGACATGCAGTTCAACGACGAGGGGGCCAAGATCTTCGCGAACCTCACGGCCAAACTCGCTGATACGGCTCAGATCACCAGCATGGATCAACGGCTGGCCATCGTCCTCGACGGCAACGTAGAATCGGCACCGCGGGTGCTTGAGGAGATCGGCGGAGGCAATGCCGAGATAACCGGCACCTTCACCCAAGATGAAGCGGACAGCTTGGCCCTGGTCCTGCAGACCGGTGCTCTCCCCGTTGATCTCAAGGTCATCAGCCAGAACACCATCGGCGCCACTTTGGGTAAGGCCGCTCTCAACCAAGCTCTTGTCGCCGGTGCCATAGGCTTCCTGCTCATCATCGTCTTTATGATTGCCTACTACCGCCTTTTGGGAGTGGTGGCCAGTATCGCGCTCGTCATCTACGGAGTGCTCTTCCTGGGCATCCTCAATGCCATAGGTGTCACCATGACCCTACCGGGCATCGCAGGTATGATCCTCACATTAGGCATGGCCGTTGACGCAAACGTGCTCATCTTCGCCCGTATGCGCGATGAGGTTGCTGCCGGCAAATCGATCGGACCGGCCACCAGCGGAGGCTTCAGGAAGGCCTTTCGAGCGGTGTTCGACTGCAATATGACCACCATCCTTACAGCCATCATCCTGTTCTGGGCCGCCACTGGGGCTATCAAAGGCTTTGCCCTCACCCTGGGCGTCGGCGTGGCGTTGTCGATGTTCACAGCGGTACTGGTGAGCCGCTCTATGCTCACCCTCCTCAGCGGATGGAGTGTCTTCCGGCATCCCAAGGCCTTGGGTCTGCATGTGCCCAAGGAGAAAAGAACGGTAGCTGATGAAGGGGGCCGGTCATGAGGACGTTCCATTTCATGCACCATAAGTGGTGGTTCCTGGGCTTCCTCACGCTCGTGACCATAGTAGCCATCGCCATCGTATTCATCGTCGGCCTCGACTTTGGGATCGACTTCAAAGGCGGAGTGAGGATGCAGGTCGGGCTTGAGAAACCGGCCACTGTTGATGATGTCCGCACCCTGGTGAGCGACATAGGCATACAAGACCCGGTGGTCCAATCAGTGGCGGACACCAGTGGCGCTCAGGGCTTCATGATCACGGCGGAGGAGATGACAGAGGCGCAGTCCAAGAAGGTCGTCGCCCAGTTGGACGAAACATACGTAGTCAAGGCCGGCTCCACAGGCACTGAGACGGTAGGTGCTAGCTTCGGAGAGGAGACCACCAACCGCGCTCTTATAGCCATCCTTATAGCCGTAGTGGTCATCCTCGGTTATCTCACCCTACGTTTCGAGATCAAGTTCGCCCTACCGGGCATCGTCGCCCTCATTCACGACCTGGCCCTGACTTTGGGCATCTACGCCGCCACCGGCCGACTGGTCACGTACGCGACCGTCGCTGCTATCCTGACCATCCTTGGCTACTCGGTGCACGATACCATCGTGATATTCGACCGCATGAGGGAAAACACGCTGCTCATGAAGCGTGAGACCTACGGCGACATGGTCGACCTGTCCATCCGCCAGACCATGGTCCGCTCCATCAATACGAGTGTCGCTCTTGTGCTGCCGCTGGTAGCTATCTTGATCTTCGGCGGCCCGACACTCACGGACTTCGCCTTTGCACTCACCATCGGCGTGATAACAGGCACATACTCCTCGTTCTTCGTCGCTGCGCCTCTGATCACAATCTGGAAGGAGCGCGAGCCACGCTACCGCAAACGCCTACTGGCGGCGGGGGCGGAGGCACAACTGGCTCTTGACGCGACCGACGGGGGTACAATGGTGGCGGATAGTAGTGCCGTGCGATCGACGACGGTCGGTGGAAGTAAAGCTTCTTCCTCCAGCGGACAAAAGCCGGTCCAGAAACGCCCGGCAAAAGCAACTTCCAAGAAGACCAGGAATTCAAAACGACCAGTGGCAAAGAACAAGAAGCGTACGTCTCAGTGAGAGGAGGACGCCGTGTTCGAAACGTCTGCCAAGAACGCTCCTGAAGAAGACACCTCCGGCGATGAGGCACCGCGCGTCGGACAGAGCGCCCGCGATTTGATCGAGCGTGTGTTCTTGCTGGGTGTAGGCGCTGCTGCTCTTACCAAGGATCGAGCCCAAGAAGTGGTGGAAGATCTGGTCCGCCGGGGGCACCTAAGCCGCGATGAGAGCCGCGACATGGTCGAGAAAGTGATGGCCCGGAGCAGAGAAGAGGCTCGGTCGGCCATTAAGAGGGCCGACTCTTCTCTCCAAGGCGCGTACCACGACCTAGGTTTGGTAGGCAAACGCGAGCTCGAAGACCTTGATCTTCGTCTGCGGCAACTTGAGCATAGGGTGCAACTGCTTGAGGCCACAGCAGACGCCGAAAGCCGGGTGGACCGGGACTCACCCGCATTCTGATAGTCGCCGACCGAGCGGCGTTCACAACCTCTCGAGGACGGGGGTCACAGTATTGTACCCTCAGCTAAGACACCCCAGTCTCGTCTCCCGAATCCGCAATATCGAGCGGATGCGAGAAATATCACAGGTCGCCGTCCGACATGGGTTCGGGTACTTTTTCGAACCGAATCGCTTCCTCCGCATCTTCCCCCGACGACGACGCAGGAGTCGGTCCTCACCCCCTGACAGGGGTCGCCACATCCGCGAGATGCTGGAGGAACTCGGTCCGACCTTCGTGAAGTTCGGGCAACTCCTCAGTACGCGGCCCGATATTGTGCCGGCAGATATCCTGATGGAACTTGTGAAGCTGCAGGATGGTGTGCCTCCGTTTGCCTTCGAGACGGCCCGGCAGGTAATCGAGGAGGATCTGGACCTGTCTTTGTCGCGGGCCTTTACGGCCTTCGATTCGACACCGCTGGCGGCCGCCTCGATAGGCCAAGTGTACGGCGCCGTCCTTCCCGGAGGGCAAGAAGTCGTTGTGAAGGTACAGCGCCCCGATGCCGCCCGCTACATACACAAAGATATCGAACTCCTGACACAGTTCGCCTACCTGTTTGAGGGAAAACTCGACCTAAGCTTCTCGCCACTGGAAGTGGTGCACGAGTTTGCACGCTCCATCAACCGCGAGCTCGACTACATCCTCGAAGCCAGGAACGCAGAGCGCTTCGGGGTCAACTTCGCCGGTAGTGAGCGGGTACGCATCCCGCAGGTCTACTGGCGTTACTGTAGCAGCCGCGTCCTCACCCTAGAGCGGCTCCCAGGCTCCACCCTCAACAGCGAGGCGGTAGCCGCTCTTCCCCTGGAGACAAAGAAGGCTCTAGGGATATCCATCGCCGACTGTTGGTTCCGACAGATCCTCCATGATGGGTTCTTCCATGCCGATCCCCACCCGGCGAATATAGTGTACTTAGGCGAAGGCAAGATCGGTCTATTTGATTTCGGTTCGGCCGGTTACCTGCGCCGGGAGGACCTGGATGAAGGCGTGACTCTCTTCCTGCACGTCATGAGTTCAAACACCCGTGGCATCAAACGCTCACTCAGGCGATTGGGTATGGAATGGAGCCCATCCGTCGACGAGTTGATGAGCCAAGCCATCGAAGAGGCCTTCAACCGCTACTTCGGCCGCTCTCTGGCCAATCTGGACATGGCGAGTCTACTCCGCCAGGTCTTCGACATTATCTACTCCTTGCGCCTCCGCCTTCCCAGTCGTTTTTTGTTACTCGACAAGGCGCTGTTGGAGATGGAAGGCGTGGTGACTCAGCTGTATCCCGAGATGGATGTGTTTACACTGGCCCGACAGTACACCGACGAATTGAAGCAGCGCCGTTTCGACCCACGCACTATCGCCGACAAGATGCGCCGGGATATGGTCGAGTACGCCAACATCATACGCGAGTATCCGATACAGCTGCACCAGTTGCTGGAGGAGGTGAGGTCGGGAGAGCTTGAGGTCAAGCACCGCCATGTGGGACTCGAGAATCTGATGCAACGCTTCGATATCATCACCAACCGCCTGGTCGTAGCTCTCGTATGTATCGCATTGGGGGTGAGCAGCACAGCAGTGGGTATCCTCATCGAAGGAGGTCCACATGTGGGTGGCTTCTCCATATGGGGATTGCCCGGCTTTGTCGGCTCCATCTTTTTTGGCGCTTGGCTCATCTACGCCATCATCCGTTCTGGGCGGATGTAGGGGCCGTCTCTGTAGCTTTTGGACATTGCCCGTCCACGTCAAGGGTTATAGTTGGTCTCATGGGATCACCTGACGACATCACGTGGGATATAGTCCCGTTTTCCTGGGCCGCTGCCGACCGACTGGCGCGGGAACTGAACCTCCCCCTACCGGTCGCCACCATCCTCGCGGGGCGCGGTCTTGTTGAGCCGGGATCGGCACAGGCCTTCCTCGACTGTTCTGCACCTATCCCCGATCCCTTCCTGTTCGCCGATATGGTGGAAGCGGTTGACAAGCTGACAGAAGCTATAGCTTCTGGCCGCCGCGTTGTCGTCCACGGTGACTACGACGCGGACGGCATCACAGCCACCGCCCTAATGGTCCTAGGATTGCGCAGTTTTGGTGTAGAGGCCGAGTGGTATCTGCCCAGCCGCTTCACAGAGGGGTTCGGGCTGTCGTCCACAGCTGTGGAGGGCATCGCCGGCCGGGGTCCGGCGCTGCTCATTACTGTGGACTGCGGGATCAATTATCCGGACCAGGTAGCGTTGGCCCGGCACCTGGGCCTTGATGTAATCGTCATCGACCATCATCAGCCGGGCGCAGACCTACCCGCGTGTCCACTCATCCATCCGGTCAGAGGAGACTACCCAACAGCCGACCTGTGCGGAGTAGGCTTGGCTTTCAAAGTGCTCCACGCGTTGCATATCGCGATCTTAGGAGCCACCCCTCAGGAGATTCCTGAAGGCCTCCATGCCCTCCTAGACTTGGTGGCTGTGGGCACGATAGCCGATCTCGTCCCCCTGCGTGGCGAGAACCGTTACTACACTAAAGAGGGGCTCAAGCTGCTCACCATTGGGTCTCGTACCGGGTTTCGGTTTCTCAGCAAAGTGGCCGGATGTGCGGGACGAGTCGATTCGGGCAGCGTGTCGTTCCGCATCGCCCCCCACCTCAATGCCGCGGGGCGGCTGACCGATGCTTCGCTGCCGTTACGCCTCCTGCTCACCGAGGACGAAACAGAGGCGGCCGCCATTGCTGATGCGCTACACGATATGAACGGCGTGCGCCAAAACGTGGAGCGGCAGATTCTCGGCGAAACTCTTACCCAGATCGAGGCTCTCGATATTCTCCCGCCCCTGTTGGTCTTGAGTGGCGCCGGCTGGCATGAGGGAGTGGTCGGCATCGTCGCCTCCCGGCTGGTGGAGCGCTACCATCGTCCAGTAATAGTGCTGGCTGAACACGACGGGATTGCCAAGGGATCGGGCAGAAGTATCGCCCACTACGACTTGATGTCCGGTCTCGATGCTTGTGCAGAGTGGCTGACGGTCTTCGGGGGCCACAAAATGGCGGCGGGCCTGACGTTGGACGTCGAGCGGATAGACGGCTTCAGGCAGGCCCTAGAGACGCACGCCGCCGCCCACTTGAGTAGAGACGACGTCAAGCCCGTGTATCGCGCCGACGCCGTGCTGAGAAGTGAAGACATCAACGCCGATACTGCGCTGGCCCTTGCGTCTCTCGGTCCGTTCGGCAGCTCCAACCCGCGGCCACGGCTGCTTCTCCTCGACGCCGACATGCGCCGGGTGGAGACGACGCGCACGGGTGCACATCTACGGTGTGTCGTCGACGTGGAAGGCGTAAAGGTCCGGGCCATCGGGTTCGGGCTTGGGGAGCGGGCCGAAGAGCTGCGCACAGATGGGGATAGGCGCATCCTAGGTGTGCAGCTCCGTGTCGATGAGTGGCAGGGGGCACTCAGGCCGGAACTCCAACTAGACAGGATAGGTATAGGGCTCTCCGGGCGCTGTGCAGCTCCCGCTTGCGGGCCACAATGCCCCCATTGGAACCCTCTGAGCGCCACCGGGGAGGTACTTTCCGTCGCAGAACTCGACCACGGAACGCCGTCTGACGAGAGTGTCTCCACGCGTAGCTATGGATCGCCGCGGTCGAAGCCACGGCTCTCATCGACACGAGTAGCACGCGACATCCACGAGGCGGGCGGGCGCCTGTCGGCCGTGGCACAGTTGCTCGCCAGTGGCGAGCCGACCCTCTTCCTCACCTGTTCTGCGACCCATCGCTTGGAAGAACTTGCCGCCGGCCTGCCTCTTGACGATCTGACCCGGGGTGGCTTGTGGTGCGTGAGCCGCGCATGTGCGGGCAGAGATGTCCCCCGCCTAGGAGATGGCGGCACGATCCTCATGGAGTGGGATGTGGCCACCAGACAGGCTCCTGTCGACATTCCCACGCATGTGGCCGCCCTCGATCCACCGTACCGGCACGAACACACCCGATTACTACGTCATTACGCGGACCAGGGGGCATGTGTGCACCTGTACTACGGAGAAGAGCAGAGATGCATGACGGCCGATCTCCTCCGGTACCTCGTCCATCCACGATTCGCACTGGTCTGTACCTACCGGGCCCTTGAAAAGGTGGGAGGGGACGAGGAAGTCCGCCACGCGGCGGCCGGACTGGCTTGGCATCACGGCCGCGTGGTCCTGGGCGACGCAGCTCTGTCGCGGGCGGCGTATATTCTCGCTAAGCTCGATCTAGAACAGGTCGGAGCCGGAGGGGCTAGAATAAAGCCGGAGAGTATCCCGCAGTACACTGAGGCTCAGGCCGAGTACGAGGAGTGTTCCAGGCTGTGCCGGATCCTTTAGACACCAAGGGCGTAAAGGTCGACGACGGGGGTGTGGCCACGGGTGGCGCCGGTACACCGGTGGAGCCCAGCGAGCTGCCGGAGGAGCTTCTGATCAAGATCGAACGCTTCACGGCCGCCTCCGACAGGGAACTTATCACGAAGGCGTTCCATGTAGCCGCAGCACAACACCAGCACCAACTGCGTGCCAGCGGCGAACCCTATATGAGTCACCCCGTTAATACAGCGATTATCTGTGCCGAACTCGGACTCGATTCGGCTACGCTGGCGGCCGCGCTCCTGCATGATGTCGTCGAAGACACATCCATGACGACCGAGGCCGTTCGCGATCAGTTCGGTGAAGATGTGGCTCTTCTGGTCGACGGACTCACCAAACTGTCGAAGATATCGTTCCGCAGCGATGAAGAAGAGCAGGCCGAGAACATCCGCAAGATGATCATCGCCATGGCCAAGGATATCCGTGTGATTCTCATCAAATTGGCCGACCGGCTCCACAATATGCGTACCCTCACGCATCTGCGCAAGGAGAAGCAGATCCAGAAGGCCAGGGAGACCCTCGAGGTGTATGCTCCCCTGGCTCACCGTCTAGGCATAGAGTCGATCCGCTGGGAACTCGAGGATCTGGCCTTTGTCACCCTCCACCCACGCAAGTACGCTGAAGTAGCGGGCATGGTGGCACAACGTCGGGATGACCGCGAACGCGACATGGAAGAGGCCCGCGACATCCTCAACGCGGAACTGGCGGACATGAATATCCAGGCCGACATCTCCGGAAGAGCCAAGCATCTGTACTCCGTCTACAACAAGATGGTGCGCAAGGGTAAGGAATTCAACGAGATTTACGACCTCACCGCCCTACGCGTCTTGGTCTCTTCAGTGAAGGACTGCTACACGGTGCTGGGCACTGTCCACTCCATCTGGAAGCCGGTCCACGGACGGTTCAAGGACTATGTGGCCATGCCCAAGCTCAACATGTATCAATCACTGCACACGACCGTCATCGGACCGAAGGGAAAACCGCTCGAGATCCAGATCCGCACCTACGAGATGCACGAGACGGCCCAGTACGGGATCGCAGCCCACTGGATGTACAAAGAGGGGCGTTCCGGTCGACACTCTCCGGGTCAACTCGAGAAGCCGCAGTGGCTGCGACAGATCATGGACTGGCAGTCTGATACGAAAGACTCTACCGAGTTCATGGACTCGTTGCGCGTTGACCTCTTTCATGACGAAGTCTATGTCTTCACTCCCAAGGGTGAGGTCAAGAGGTTGCCCGCCGGTTCCACGCCCGTCGATTTCGCCTACGCCATCCATACCGACGTGGGGCACCGCTGCACGGGGGGGAAGGTCAACGGACGACTCGTGCCCCTCACGCACCGGCTACAGTCCGGGGATATCGTGGAAGTCCTCACATCCAAGACGGCCCAGGGCCCTTCTCGGGATTGGCTGCAGTTCGTAGCCAGCTCAGGAGCACGCAGTAGAATCCGGCAGTGGTTCAAGCGAGAGAAGCGCGAGGACGCGGAGCACGTAGGCCGGGAGACGCTGCTCGAGGCCCTGCGCAAGCAGGGACTTCCTGCCCAGAAGTTGATCAGGTCCGAACTCATGGATGACATCATGAAGGAGTCCAAAATAGCCAAAAGGAATGACTTCTTCGTTGCAATCGGCTTGGGAAAGATCAGTGCGCAACATGTGGTGACCCGGGTCATCCAGAACCTCAACCAACAGGACGCTCAGCGGTCGACTGCGCTCACCCTGCCGACTACTGCGCCTGCAGATGGCAGGGAGACTCCATCTTCTCAAGAACTGGGTATCAAAATCGACGGCATAGACGATGTGCCCATTCGCATTCCCCAGTGCTGCCGGCCGGTGCCGGGAGATGAGGTGATCGGCTATATCTCCCTGGGCAGAGGTGTCACCATCCACCGGCGCGACTGCCCCAACATCAGCTCACTGAAAAAGAACCCCGAGCGCTTTAAGTCCGTTGACTGGGACACCGAGTCGAAGGGGCCATTACGAGTGGAGATACAGATCGAGGCCTACGACCGCAATCACCTGCTGGAGGATATCTCGCGCACCCTGAGCGAGAGCGGTCTCTCTATCGTAGCCGCCCAGATTCACACCACCCGAGCCAACACAGTAAAGAACCGCTTTGTCTTCGATGTGCCTGACATCGATTCTCTGGAAACCGTCCTGCAGCGCATCCGCCGAATCGATACCGTCTACGACGCCTACCGCGTCACACCCCACTGACGCAGACCGCCACCCCAATCTTCGATTGCGGCTGAGGGGCTGAGGGCCGCTGTCTGCTCTGGTACAATCTCTGGCCGTGGGCCAACCGCCCGCGACAGTCATCTGACGGACAGTCATCTGACGTCTAATCTGATCTGCGAACAAGGAGCGATCCATGCACATGCGTTGTCTTCCCGTGGGCCCGCTCCAAGCCAACTGCTACCTCATTTGGGACGATGACCTACATGCATGCGCAGTCGATCCGGGGGGCGAATCGGAACGGATCGCGCGCTACCTCTCCGATGAGGGCTTGACCTTGGACGCCATCCTGCTCACCCACGGTCATTTTGACCACGCCGAAGGAGTCAAAGGACTGGCGGAACGAACGGGAGCGAAAGTCTACTGTTCACCTCTAGTCGCTCCGGTGCTCACCGGTCCGGACGGGTGCGATGCAACCGGTTATCCCATACCCAGCGTTGATGCCGACACGGTAGAGGTTGTAGACGAGGGCGCCACGGTTGTGGTGAACAGTTTCTCTGTAACAGTCATCGCCACCCCGGGCCACACGCCGGGAGATCTCACCTTCGAGATCGACGGGCACCTCTTCTGCGGAGACCTCCTTTTTTACCGATCTGTGGGGCGCACGGACTTCCCCGGCGGGGATTTCCCCACCCTACTCAGGTCGGTAGCCAAGCTCGCTGAACGTTATCCGGCCTCGACTCCCGTCCACCCGGGACACATGCAGTCGACCACTCTGGGCGAGGAACTGCGCTCTAATCCCTTTCTAGAAAGCCTGGACGTCGATGCCTGAGCCGGTCTCTGCACCCAAAGGCACGTATGACATCCTGCCCGGCGACCAGCCGGTGCGCCGATGGGTTATCGCCTGCGCGGAGGCCGTCTTTCGTCGTTACGGGTACGCACGTATCGACACACCCACCTTTGAAGAGACCCGGCTGTTCACACGCGGAGTGGGAGAGTCCACCGATATCGTGCGCAAGGAGATGTACACATTCGATGACCTCGGCGGCCGCAGCATGACGCTGCGGCCGGAGGGAACTGCTCCGGTGGCGCGCGCCTACGTGGAGTACGGCATGCATACTCTGGCTCAGCCGGTGAAACTCTACTATCACGCGCCCATGTTCCGCTACGAAAGCCCCCAATCGGGCCGCTACCGCCAGCACTACCAGTTGGGAGTGGAGGCCTTTGGTGCAGAGGCTCCAGAGCTGGATGCCGAGGTCATAGGCGTACTGGCCGCCGTCTATCGAGAGTTGGGACTGGAGGGCCTCGAACTACGCTTGAATTCTATGGGGTGCGCACACTGCCGCCCCAGCTACTCAGTAGCACTGCGCAAGTTTCTTGCCGGACAGGGTGAAGCCTTGTGTCCGGAGTGCCACGAACGAGCACGGATGAACCCGCTGCGTACCTATGACTGCAAGTCCTCCTCCTGCAGGGCCGTGCTCGAAGCGGCTCCCCGTCTGCCAGATCACCTCTGTCCCGCCTGTGATGAACACCATCGGCGGGTGAAGCAGGGATTAGATACACAGGGGATCGCCTTCGTCGACGATCACACACTGGTACGGGGCATGGACTACTACACACGCACCACATTTGAATTCCAATCCGGTCTCTTGGGTGCACAATCCGGAGTGGGTGGGGGGGGCCGTTACGACGATCTGGTGAGCGCAATCGGAGGGCCGTCGACCCCCGGCGTGGGCTTCGGCACCGGAGTCGAACGTATCCTTTTGGCATTGTCCCGCTCTGGGGTTGAACCCCCGGCGGCCGACACGCCGTTCATTTATCTGATCGCACTAAACAGCGAGGCGCGTGGACAGGTGTTCGGCCTGGCGCACTCCCTACGCACACAAGGCGTGGCGGCAGACATGGACTATGTGGGCAGAAGCGCCAAAGGGCAGATGAAACAGGCCGGCCGCAGCGGAGCTCGTTACGCCTTCATCATCGGGGAACAGGAGTTGGCCGACCAGACAGTGAACGTTCGTGATCTCTCCACGGGGAGCGAACGACTCCTATCCATCACCGATGCGCTGGCCCTCATGAGTCGCACAACAGCCTCCTAAGCTGGGGCGATACAGGCGCAGCAGCAACACAGATAACAAAGGACCGATCGTGAGATACAGAAACGAGTGGTGTGGCAACCTCACGGAGGATTACATAGGTCGCCAAGTGGAGGTCGCCGGCTGGGTACAGCGACACCGTAATCACGGTAGGCTGATTTTCATCGACCTTCGCGATCGCACAGGTCTGGTCCAGCTGGTCTTCGAGGCGGATACTCCATCCACCCACGAGTTGGCTCAAGATCTGCGCAACGAATACGTGATCTCGGCCTCCGGTACAGTGGTCGCTCGTTCACCAGAGCGTGTCAATCCCAATCTCCCCACCGGAGGAGTGGAGGTGGTGGTCAGCCGGCTCGACATCCTCGCTGCCGCAAAGACACCACCCTTCTTCGTGGAGGACGACCTGGACGTCGACGAGACGCTCCGCCTCAAGTATCGCTACATCGACCTGCGCCGGCCACGCATGTTCCGGAACCTCCTACTGCGCCATCAGGTGGTGCAGGCGGCCCGCGACTATCTGGGCGAGCGGGGCTTCATCGATGTGGAAACCCCCATCCTTACCAAGAGCACGCCGGAGGGAGCTCGTGACTTCTTGGTTCCCAGCCGGCTGCAGCTGGGGCAGTTTTACGCGCTACCTCAGTCCCCCCAGCTCTTCAAGCAATTGTTGATGATCTCAGGATTCGAACGGTACTACCAGATCGCACGTGCCTTCCGTGATGAGGACCTTCGCGCCGACCGGCAGCCGGAACACACCCAGATCGATATCGAGATGAGTTTTGTCACCGAGGCCGATATCCAGGAGGTCGTCGAAGGCATGCTCGCTGCAGCCTTCCGCAAGACCTTGGGTATCGAGCTGGAGAGACCGTTCCCGCGGCTCACGTATGCTGAGGCCAGGACCCGCTTCGGTACCGACAAACCCGATCTGAGATTCGGCATGGAGATCATCGAGGCCGGCGACATAGCGGGAAACATGGATTTCCGGGTGTTCACCGATGCGCTCGCAGCCGGAGGCTGCATCAGGGGGCTACGTGTAGAGGGGGGAGGCCGCTTCTCGCGCAAGGATGTGGATGACCTGACCGGCGAAGCCGCCGTGTTTGGAGCCCGGGGACTGCTTCCCGTCTGGATAGAGCAACAAGGGGTCCGGTCCCCCCTGCAGAAGTTCACTTCCGCAGAGCAAATGCAGGCCCTCATAGAGAGGTTTGGGGGACGCCCCGGAGATCTACTGCTCCTTGTGGCGGATCGTACATCTGTGGTCGAGACCAGTCTGGGGGCCCTCCGGCTCTCCCTCGCCGACCGCCTAGGTATAGAACGTAGCGGCTGGGCCTTTTCATGGGTAGTCGACTTTCCTATGTTCGAGTACGACGAGAAGGAGAAACGTCTGAAGGCGCAACACCATCCCTTCACCCTGCCCCGTATCACCAACGTGTCCGATCTGCAGACGAGTCCCCTCCAGGTGGGCACGTACGCCTATGACTTGGTACTGAACGGCGTAGAGCTGGGCAGCGGCTCACTTCGCATAGCCGACCCGCGTCTACAAGAAGCAGTCTTCGAGGTGCTGGGGCTGGACGAACAGCATATCCAGGCCAAGTTCGGTTTCTTGGTGGAGGCAATGGATTACGGTATCCCACCTCACGGAGGTATAGGACTGGGTCTCGATCGCACAGTGATGCTGATGGCGGGAGAGTCCTCCATCCGCGACGTGATCGCATTTCCCAAGACTCAGAGCGGATCGTGCCTGCTCACCGATGCACCCTCACCGGCGGCCGAGGACCAGCTGCGAGAGCTCCGCATACGGACGCTATAGCGGCGCGCTGTGCCGCTATGGCAGGCTCATTGCCCGGCATAATCCCGTGTGTTACCCTCATAGTGCTCGACCTTGCTCGTGATCTGGCTCAAGTTTGAGCCAACACATCATGCTTGGGAGACACTCTTACCCGAGCGGCTCAAACCCTTCGGGGGTTGTCACCCACCTGCTAACGCAGGTTCAAGCGCCCGTCAGACACGGCAAGGTGGAGCCTTCTTTTGGGAAGCTGCTGAAAAACGAAGCCTCGGCCGCCGGAGCACACTGAGCAGCACGATAGTGCGTCATCGGGAGCACGAATAGCCCTGCTCTTTACGCTCCCTCTATCCTTCTCTCACGCGTGCTGATCGCGTTCCGGCGGCGAAGTGTCATATTTCAGCAGCCTATTAGGAACGGGAGGAGATGGCCCAACGCACTAGACAGTCTGCAGCTCTTCTGATCCTCCCCATACTCGTCCTCCTCACACTCTGGGGCTGCGGCGCCGATACTGAAGAGAGCAGCACCACTACCATACCCAGCACTGTGGCTCATTCTTCCTCCACCACGGTGACCACGCCATCCTTGATCGGTGGGCCGGCCACGCTCGTAGGTACACGACTCCCTGTCACGCAGGAGACACCCGCAGCATACGTGTATGCCGTCGAGCAGGCCCGTCCGATAGTCCTGCTTTTCTACCTACCCGGCGGCGTGGATGACCAGAAGGTGTTGACCGGAGTTTCGAGCCTCCAGGCCCAGTTTCCCGGATATGTGTTCCTACTCTTCGACTCAACCAATCCCGATGCCTACGGAGACCTCTCCACTCTACTCAAGATCGACTACTCACCGGCGTTGATCCTTATCGATAGTACGGGCACCATCAATACCGTCTGGAGCGGCTATGTCGACGAGGGCACGATCAAGCAGTGCCTGGTCAACTTAGGAGAAGTCTGACCGTCTCAGCGGATGTTGTCGCCTCGGCGTGCGCCGTTTCACGCGCCTCTCTGGGCTATGCGCCGGCGTGGAGCGAGGTTATAGAACGACCGACAGCCCCCCTCAACTCCCGAGGTGTCCTGGTGGGGATGAGCGGGGGCATCGACAGCTCAGTGGCCGCGCTGCTTCTGCGCGAGCAGGGATATGCGGTCATCGGCGTGACACTGAAGCTGTGGACAGATGTGGCCACCTCGAAGGAGCACAGTTGCTGCTCCCCGGAAAGCGCTGAACGGGCCCGGCAGGTGGCCCGTAAGTTAGGGATACCTCATTTCACCCTCGATGTATCGGAGCTCTTCTACGACCAGGTGGTCCGTTACTTCGTGGAGGGCTACCGCGACGGCCTCACTCCCAATCCCTGTGCCAAGTGCAATACACGGGTGAAATTCAGGGTTATGGCCGGTCTGGGTGACAGGCTCGGTCTCGCCTGGGTGGCCACCGGTCACTATGCGCGCATGATAGGCGAGCCTCGCACGCTTACGCGCGCACTCCATCGTTCCAAAGACCAATCGTACGTACTGGCCGAAGTAGATCCACACCTCCTCAGGCGGACATTGTTCCCCCTCGGTCGGATGGCCAAACACCAGGTACAACAGTTGGCCGCCGACACTACTCTCGATACACACCAAGCCAAGGAAAGCCAAGAGATCTGTTTCGTAGCCGATGACGATCACCGGCGCTTTCTGCGTGAACGGCTGGGTGAACTCCCCGGGACGATAGTGGACGTCCGAGGGCGCCTCTTGGGCCACCACACCGGCACCTACAACTTCACCATCGGCCAGCGTAAAGGTTTGGGGCTGGTCTCGCCCGCCCCTCTGTACGTTCTCCGTATCGATGCAGCGGCCCGTGAAGTCGTGGTGGGGACAGTGTCTGAGTCGGCGGTGAAGTGCGTGAGCGTGGGTGATCTCACCCACCACCGCCCTTCAAGTGGCCAAGACCTTCAGCTTCAAATCCGCTCCTCCGGACAGGCCTTAAAAGCCTCTCTCTGTCCTTATAATATCCACGGACAAGACCTCAAGGAACTCTCTACGCTGACGTTCGTCCTAGACGAACCCGAGCAGGCCGTAGCCCCCGGACAAACCGCTGTCGTTTACGAGGGGAAACAGGTCGTTGTGGCGGGAACCATCATGCACACCTTCCCCCAATGTCGGGCCTGATATATCGGTGGACCGGTTCAGACAGCCCGACCCACTATCCCTTATTTCCTGCGCAGAGAACGGCTGATGCCCTATGATATAGTCTCGGGGTTTAACGAACCACAGGTGTCCGGTCGGCGGTAATCCCAAGGATATCCGTCGTTAGGGGCGGCCAGAAAGGGGCTGGAGATGGAGTGGGATTCCGGCGCGTTCATGAAGATATGCATCGGCATCTTTTTTCTCGCCTTCGGCGGGGGCATGGCATATGCCCTCATACGTCTGTCCTCAATGTTGGAACGCACAACGAAGATTTTGGCCGACGTCAACACCGAGATCATCCCGCTGCTCACGCGTGTAAAAGGCACTCTCGATGGAGTGAATGCGGAGTTGGACAGGGTGGAAGAGATAACCGGTTCTATGGCCGAGATGGCCAAGACCGCTGAACAGACGACCACCGCAGTACAGGGAGCGGTAGCCAAGTCGGTAAAGAAGGTGGCGGGTGTAGCTGCGGGCATCAGCCGCGGTCTGTCGTCGTTCCTATCGCGTGAGGAGAGGAGTCTCTGATGGGTATGATCCGTTCGTCAGTGCTGTTGCTATCCGGAGCTGCCTTAGGAGGGGCGCTTCTCCTGGCCCACCGGGTCTCGCAAGAGACGGGAAAAGGCATCGTGGAGTCCTTCGCTGAAGTACCCACCGAAGCCCAAAAACTGTTCACCGATCTGCGTGGTCGGGCAGATGAGGCCGTTGCCCGGGGTCGGGAGGCCTACATCGAAAAGCAGGATGAAATTGAAGAGCATCTGAAGAACATCTCCTCCCGGATATAGAGCGTCTACCAACCTGTCGTACGCGTGAGCACTCAGATTCCAGACACGGTTGTCCTGCGGACGCAAAAATGTCGCGCGTCCATTCCGCTCCTCCGGCTCGTGATCAGTGGAGCGGCTGCAGCAAGCCGGACCGTCCGCGTTGATCAACTCGACGACCTGCAACTCGCCGTTGAGACGCTGGTAGTGGAAGAGCAGTCTTACGCCGGCGACCTCGTCCTGCACATCAAGGTAGAGGAGCAGCGGCTGCACCTCCGGCTGGAGGGACTCTGCAACCAGAGTGTCAAAGCCCTGTTGTTGTCGCCGAAGGCATACGGCCCCACGAAAGAGAACCTGATCAACATATGTATGCTGCTTGAGTCTCTAGTCAACGGTTTCTCGGTGGTCGAGGGGCCCGGCGAAGACTTCGCAGTCCAGCTAGAGAAGTGGACTGTGTAGGTGAGGGTGACCGGACTAGAAGAAACCCGGCAGGTAGCTGCACGATGACTTTGCCTCGCTATACTCGTCCTTTAGCCGAAGTCAGCGAGCGTGAGTTGCTGGTCCTCATGCGTGATCACCATGACAGACAGGCGCGCGACGAGTTGATAACCCGCTATTTGCCCTTGGTGAAGAGTCTGGCCCACCGTTTCGCCCGACGGGGACAAGCCTTGGAAGACCTTGTGCAGGTGGGATCGATCGGCCTCATCAAGGCCGTCGACCGCTTCGACATGGAGCGGGGTGTTGAGCTTTCCACCTATGCTACACCGACCATCCTGGGAGAGATCAAGCGCTACTTCCGCGACAAGGGCTGGGCCGTGAAGGTGCCACGGACGCTTCAGGACTTGAACGTACGCCTCAATAAAGTCATCGAACAACTCACGGTGGAACTCCACCATGCTCCCACCATCGCCGAATTGGCAGCAGCTACCGGGGTGAGCGAAGAGGAAGTGATAGAAGCACTCGAGAGTGGGCGGGCCTATAGTTCCGTCTCCATCTATTCCGGCAGCGTTAACGAGGATGACGAATCCTTGGAGTTGCTCGATTGCCTTGGTGTAGAAGAGGACGCCTATGAGGTGTTCGAACAACGACGGGTCTTGGCTCCGGCCATGGAGCGCCTGAACCCAAGGGAGCGCCTGATCCTACACCTGCGCTTCTTTGAAGGTTTAACTCAGACACAAGTGGCCGCGCGCATAGGGATATCTCAGATGCACGTGTCCAGACTTATTCGCAAATCGATCGACAATCTGCGCCAGTTCATGGCGGAAGAAGAGGCCCTGACCGGAAGCGGCCGGGGGGGAGACGAGGTCTGACCTGTGAAAGCTGCGGAACTACGTAAGATGTATTTGGATTACTTTGTAGAGCGACAACATCTCCTGGTACCCAGCTCTTCGCTTGTACCTTACAGAGACCCGTCGGTCCTGTTGACCACAGCGGGTATGCAGCAATTCAAGCCCTACTTCATGGGATTGGCCGAGCCTCCGGCAAAACGACTGACGAGTGTCCAGAAGTGTTTCCGCACCTCCGACATTGATCATGTGGGCCTCACTGCCCGGCACTGTACCTTCTTCGAGATGCTGGGCAATTTTTCCATCGGTGACTACTTTAAAGAGGGAGCCATCAGGCTGGCCTGGGAGTTCTCCTGCGATTACCTACAGCTCGATCCCGAGCGCATCTGGATATCCTATTTCGAGGGCGATGATGCCATCCCACCCGACGACGAGGCTGTAGCCTGCTGGGAGGCCGTGGGCGTTCCCCGTGCCCGCATGGTGGGGTTGCCTCGCAGCGACAACTTCTGGGGGCCGGTGGGGAACACCGGGCCCTGCGGACCCTGCTCCGAGCTCTACTACGACCGAGGTCCGAATAGGGGCTGCGACGACCCCGACTGCCGCCCCGGTTGCGACTGCGACCGCTTCGTTGAGTATTGGAACCTGGTTTTCACCGGCTACAGCATGGACGAAAACCAACAGCTTTCACCGCTTCCGGCTCAGAATATCGACACGGGTATGGGCTTAGAACGGGTGGCCGCCCTCACGCAAGATGTGGATTCTGTCTTTCTCATCGACGCTCTTAAACCACTGGTCGAATTAGGAGAAGAGATCGCCGGCCGTAGCTTCGGCCAAGACCACAAGACCGACGTAGCCCTGCGGGTGCTGGCCGACCATGCACGTGCCATCTCGTTTCTTATCGCCGACGGAGTTATGCCCGGCAACGAGGCCCGTGGTTATGTATTGCGCCGTATCATCAGACGGGCGGCGCGCTTCAGCCGTTCAGCCGGGATGGAGCCGCCGTTCCTCGGCCGCTTCGCCGAGCGGACCATCGAGATGCTGGGAGGTGTCTATCGCGAGTTGCTTGAGCAACGTGAGACCATCCTGCGCGTGGTCGACTCTGAAGAAGAGCGCTTCAACCGCACTCTCGATCAGGGGCTCGTCCTGGTGGAAGAAGAGATCACCCGTGCTAGAGAGGCGGCCTCTCAATATTTCCCCGGCTCTGTAGCCTTCCAACTCCACGATACCTACGGTTTCCCCATCGAGGTCACACGTGAGATCGTGGAAGAGGGTGGATTGACACTCGACTTGGCCGGCTTCGAAGAGGCTATGGAGGGCCAACGGGCTAGAGCCCGCAAGGCTCAAAAGGGTGATACCGCCTATCAAGACGCGGTCACCCGGTTCGCACAGACCACCACCCATCCCACCGAGTTCAAAGGTTATGAGAAGGAGAGCCTCTTCACCGCACTCGCAAATATCGCCGAGTTCGGCGATGACCGCGTGCTACTGGCCCTGCGTGAGAGCCCCTTCTACGCCGAGATGGGGGGACAGACTGCCGACACGGGCTTCGTAGAGTCCGAATCCGGTAAAGCCGAGGTGCTCGATGTACAGCAGCACGGCAACATACAGGTGATCACGGCCCGACTGGTGGAGGGTACGCTGGAGGCCGGCACCCGCGTGAAGGCGTCAATCACCTCCAGCCATCGCCACGACGTGGCCGCCAATCACACTGCAACCCACCTGTTGCACTATGCGTTGCGGGCCAAATTAGGTAACGACGTTACCCAGGCCGGATCATCAGTGCGATCCGACAAGCTCCGTTTCGACTTTGCTTATCACCAACCGGTGGAACCGTCGCGTCTGGCCGAGATCGAAGATCTGGTCAACCGCCGTATCGTCGAGAACCATCCCGTACGTATGTTCACCACCACCATCGATCACGCCCAGGATCTGGGGGCGATTGCGCTCTTCGGCGAGAAGTATGGGGACTTCGTGCGCGTGGTCGAAGTGGATGACTTCAGCCGAGAGCTGTGCGGAGGCACTCACGTGGGTTCCACCAGCGAGTTGGGCATCTTCAAGATTCTGTCCGAAGGAAGCGTGGGGGCCAATGTGCGCAGGATCGAGGCCGTCTGCGGTAGGGCTGCAGTCGCCTACTACCGGCAACGCGACCGGACGGTGGCTCACGTCGCGGAGAACCTGGGCACCACGGACGACCAACTCCTGCCGGTACTGGAGAAACTGCAGAGCCGGGTGACCCAGTTGGAGACTGAACTGAGCGGGTTCCTCCGTGAGCAGGCGCGTGATGTCGTAGAGACCCTCACGGCAGACGCAGCCCGGCACGATGAGATCGGCGTGGTCGCCGACGTGATCGATGCACGCGACATGGATCACCTCTTGTCTGTGGTGGATCACGTTCGTGATCGGATCCAGCCCGCCATAGTGATCCTGGGAGCCGACCTGCAGGGCAAAGCGGCGTTGGTCGTGAGCGTGAGTAAGGAGATCACCCAGGTCAATGCCGGGGAGATCGTGAAGACCTCAGCCCGAGCTTTCGGGGGAGGGGGAGGAGGGACGCCCTTCTTGGGACGCGGAGGTGGCGGTGACCCGGCTCGGTTGCACGATGCTGTGGCCACTGCCCGAGACGCCGTTCTAGCCCGGCTAGGTGCTTGAGTGCGTCGGCTGGGGATCGACATGGGCGGCCGACGCACCGGGGTAGCATTATCCGACCCGCACGGAATCATATGCAGCCCCCTCGAAGTCATCGTAGAAACAGACCGCGAGGCACTCTTCAATAGGATCATCGCCCTGATCCATCTGCACGAGGTTGACGAACTGGTGGTCGGACTACCCCGCCCCTTGGGTGGGGGCGTAAATCGCCAACTCGAGAAGGTGCTCGCCTTCGCGGATACCCTGCAGCTGCGATCGGGTGTGAAGGTCAACACCTGGGACGAGCGCTTCACATCCAAACTCGCAGACAAGACCGGGCCCAAGACCGGGCCACGCGATGCCGTAGCCGCCTGCTACATGCTGCAGAACTATCTCGATGCCCAAGCCAATGCGGAGGTGACCGGTGAACAGTGATCATCCTGATGACCGGATGTCGTCGTCGCCCGGACTGCCGGGAGAGCGAAGCGATAAGAGCCGCCGGCGTTTGATCAACCGCATCCTGGTTGTGGGAGGTTTTGTCATCTGCATGGCCATAGTCGCCGCGGCCGTGATGGGGGCTATCCGACTGGTGTGCGATGAACCAACGGAGGCGACTGAAACCACGATCGCCCCGGGTACTGCCATCGTGGATGTCTCTTCCGGGCTCGGTGCCACTCAAGTGGCCAAGCTTCTGAAGGATAAGGGCGTCATCGAATCCTCGTCCGCCTTTGTGGACCTCGCCAAGGCCCGGGGGAGTGAAAACAAACTCCGTCCCGGTATCTACAGCTTCGCCCAGGGCGAAAAACTGCTCACCGTCGTGGAAAAACTCGAGAAGGGTGCCGGATTGCCCAGCGAGAAGGTCACCATACCCGAAGGCATGGCCATAGGCCAAACCGCCACTTTGCTCACCAAGAGCGGTAAAATCGATGGGAAGGCGTATGGCGACCTGGCCCGACAAACGGACTCATTCACCATACCTAGGGTAGGAGAATCGGCACCCAAGGTAACCACTCTGGAAGGACTTCTGTTCCCGAGCACTTACTACCTACTCTCCGATGATGGCCCCAAACAACTCATTGAGGCCCAGTTGAATGCCTTCGCCGCCATGACCGAAGACCTCCCCTGGGACAACGCCAAGTCATTGGGTGTGAGCCCGTACCAGATCGTCATCATCGCCTCTCTCATCGAGAAAGAAGCAAAGGTAGCCGACGAACGGAGCAAAGTGGCGGCAGTCATCTATAACCGCCTCAAGAAGAACATGCCCTTGGGTGTCGATGCTACGGTACGCTACGCCGTCAACAAGTGGACGGGTGACCTCACTGAGAAGGATCTGAAAATAGATTCACCCTACAATACCCGCGTAAAGAACGGGCTCCCACCGGCTCCCATCGCCAGTCCCGGAATAGCGGCACTTAAGGCAGCCCTGGGGCCCGCCGACGTGGACTACCTCTACTACGTGCTGAACGACAGCGAAGGTCACCACTTCTTTACGGCCTCATACGATGAATTCCTGAGGGCCAAACAACAGGCTCCCCCGCAGTAACCGCCGGCGTGGCGACCGACGCCGGTGCCAGAGTGGTACAAAGGTCCTAGAGCCCCTCTTGAGACCCTGCGGTACTGTGTATTTATCGGTGCCAGACCCACTCGCAAAGACAGCGGAGGTGAAAGCATGGGGGAGCTAGGGACAGACATCACCGCCCAGACAGGGCTTCTCGCCCTTCTCGGGCATCCGGTACGACATTCTTTGTCCCCTCGCATTCACAATGCCGCCCTGCAGGCCCAGGGCGTTAATATGGTCTACCTCGCCTTTGATGTGCCCCCGAGCCTTTTGTCTCCGGCCGTAGAGGGACTGCGTACACTCGGCGTCCGCGGTGCGAACATAACCATCCCTCACAAAGAACACGTAGTGGGACTCCTAGACCGTCTGGACCCCCTGGCGGATCAGGTCGGTGCCGTAAACACCATCGTCAACGATGACGGCGTCCTCAGCGGCCATAATACCGACGTGGAAGGATTCCAGAGCGCACTCCGCAGCCTCTTACCCGAAGGGGCGGAAGGACGCCGCTGCTTGGTGGCGGGTGCAGGCGGTGCAGCTCGTGCCGTGCTGGCAGCCCTGGTTGCCGAGCGTGTGCAGACCATATGGGTCCTCAACCGAACTCTTTCCCGCGCAGAAGCCCTATGCTCAACGGCGATCGAGTGGGGAGCGGATTACTGCGCACCGATCACGGAAGACCACCTCGATCAGGTCGGCCCCTCTGCGGACGTGATCGTCAACGCGACCTCCGTCGGCCTCGATCCCGCCGGCAAAGGGAGCCCCTTTCCTGCCGATATCCTTAATAGCAACCAGGCGGTGATCGATCTCGTCTACGGTTCCGCCCCCACGGCATTGATGCGACAGGCCCAAGCCCGAGGAGCACTCACCATCGATGGCACCGAGATGCTATTGATCCAAGCCGCCAATGCTTACCGCCTCTGGACGGGCATAGACGCTCCTCTGGACATAATGCGGGCCGTCATCAGGCGGCCGGGCACCTAAATGCGTGCCACCCAGGCTCCCGGGGAGGAGATCCTCCGCAATCGGCTGTGGAGAAAACGAGCCGTCGAGATACTGGTCGCAGAAGGCCTTCTCACCAACGAGCAGTCTCAACAGGCGCTCGCTCAGCAACAGACTGATACCGAAGCATGGATCGACGACATCGCACTATCGCGCAAGTGGGTGACCAAGGATCACCTCATGAAGACCTTGGCCCACTCCATCGGCGTCACGTACGTCGACCTACCGGCCGTCCAGGTGGATCCGGCGGCCGCCCGACTCCTCTCCCAACGTGACGCCCATCGCTACAAGGTCCTGCCCCTCGCCTACTTGAACGACCACACCATCCTGGTGGCTATGGCAGAGCCGTCCAACATCGTCACCATCGACGACCTACGCATCCTAACCGGGCTGGACATCGAACCGGCGCTGGCCGACCGGGGCGAGATCATCGCAGCCCTGTCCAAGCTAAGGGGAGCTGCAGACCAGGTCTCCGCGCAGCTCAACATCTACTCCGGGGAGGACAATCAGGCCGGCCCAGACGAGCCTAAAGACATCCGGGAGCAGGTCGACGCCCCGCCGGTGGTACGACTGGTCAATGACATCCTGGCCCGCGCCGTCGACGAGGGCGCCTCCGACATTCACTTCGAACCCCAGGAGGGGGGACTTCTGGTTCGCTTCCGACACGATGGCGTGTTGCACCGGACCATGACCATCCCCAAGCGCCTCCAGGCGGGTGTGCTCTCCCGGTTAAAAATCATGGCCGATCTCGATATAGCCGAACGTCGCATCCCTCAGGACGGCTGTATCGACCTCTTCGTGAGCGGACGACCCATCGACCTGCGCGTAGCCTCTCTCCCTACCGTGTTCGGGGAGAAGATAGCCGTCCGTCTCTTGGATCGCTCCACAGCCGTGTTGCGCCTGGAGCAACTGGGTTTCTCAATCCAAGCTATGGAGCAGTACGAGCGTTCCTTCCGCAAACCCTACGGGGCCATTCTGGTCACCGGGCCAACCGGATCGGGCAAATCCACCACCCTGTACGCCACGCTCAACATCCTCAACACGGTGGAGAAGAACATCATCACCGTGGAGGATCCGGTAGAGTACCGGCTGGCCGGTATCAACCAGGTGCAGATCAACCCCAAGGCGGGTCTCACTTTCGCTTCGGGATTGCGCTCCATACTGCGTTGCGACCCGGACATCGTCATGGTGGGGGAGATCCGGGACAAAGAGACGGCCCGGATCGCCATCGAGTCGGCCCTCACCGGTCACCTGGTGCTCTCCACCTTACACACCAACGACGCTCCCGGAGCGCTCACCCGGCTCACAGAGATGGGAGTGGAACCCTTCCTTACTGCATCCGCTGTGGACTGCGTCATCGCCCAGCGATTGGTACGCAAACTGTGTGAACACTGCCGGGAGTCCTACCAACCCGGCCCCACCGCCCTCAAGAACTACCAATTCCCTTCGCAGCTCCTCAATTCATGGGACCACAAGACCCTGTACCGGGCCGTAGGTTGTAACCGCTGCAGCAACACCGGCTACAAGGGTCGTCTGGGCCTCTACGAGACCATGCCTATCACCGAAGCCATTGAGGGATTGATCGTGGAGCGCCGGAATGTCGATGAGATCGGCAGAGTCGCACGGGCTGAAGGCATGCTCAGCCTCAGAGACGACGGATTGAGACGTGTCGTCGAAGGAGTGACCACCATGGAGGAGATATCGAGGGTGATCGTATGAACAGATGGTGCCGCGCCGGGAGGAACGACTAGTCGTGAACCTGGACGATGTGCTGACCGAAGTGGCTACCTTGGGGGCATCCGACCTGCATCTCACGGTGGATGTGCCTCCGATGGCGCGTCTCGACGGAGAGTTGCAGAGACTGGACCATCCCGCGCTCACCGTCGATCAGGCCCGAGAACTCATTTACAGCATGCTCACACCGGAACAACAACAAAAGTTGGAGACAGACTGGGAGATAGACTTCTCGTATTCTCTCTACGACCAGACGCGTTTCCGTGTGAACGCATATTTCCAGCGCGGCAGTCTGTCCGCCGCGCTACGTGCGGTCCCGGCGGAGATCAAGACGATCGAAGAACTGGGATTACCCCATGTCATACACTCCTTCTGCCACAAGCCGCGAGGATTCGTTCTGATAACCGGCCCCACAGGCTCGGGTAAATCAACCACCTTGGCGGCCATTATCGACGAGATCAACCAGACCCGTTCGGATCACATCGTCACCATTGAAGACCCCATCGAATTCCTGCACCGCCACAAGAACTGCGTTGTCAACCAGCGGGAAGTGGGTAGCGACACCAGAGGATTTCCCATGGCGCTGCGCTCCGCCATGCGACAAGACCCCGATGTCATCCTCATCGGCGAGATGCGCGACCTGGAAACCATACAAATCGCCCTCACGGCGGCCGAGACCGGCCACCTTGTGTTCGCCACCCTCCATACGCAGGACTGCCCCCAGACCATCGACCGGATCATCGATGTTTTTCCTCCGCACCAACAGGAGCAGATACGAGTACAGATAGCCGCCACCCTAGAAGGAGTGGTGACTCAACAACTCCTGCGCAGAATGACTGGTCAGGGGCGCGTGGGGGCGTTCGAGGTACTCATCTCGACCTCAGCGGTGCGCAACCTCATCCGCGAGGGGAAGACTCACCAGCTCTACACGGTCATGCAGACAGGGAGCCGGTTGGGCATGCAGACGATGAATGCCTCCCTGTCCTGTTTAGTGCGCAAGGGGGTCATCACAAAAGAAACAGCCATGCGTCGTTCATCGAACCCGGATGATCTCGAGCGACTATTGACGACAGGAGCCGGTGCATACATAGAGGAGCAGGTTCGTGGGTAGATACCACTACGCGGCCAGACGGGATCAGGGCGAACTTGTATGCGGGGAGCTGGTTGGCGAGACTAAAACTGCCGCCATCGCTGAGCTCAGACGCAAGGGGTTCACGGTGATCCGGCTCGAGAAGAAGTGGGAACTTCCCGACCTCAACAGGCTACGGGAATCGACTACGCCCATCAAGGCAAGAGACAAAGCCGTCCTTACCCGTCAGTTCGCCACCATGATCAATTCCGGGTTGGCCGTGATGCGTGCGCTCTCCATCCTAGAGAAACAGACAGAAAACCTCAGACTACGCAGGTTGACCGGCGCCGTGCGAGCAGATGTCGAGGCAGGCATGCCGCTCTCCGACGCGATGGCCAAACATCCGGTCGCCTTCGACCGGCTCTACGTGGCCATGGTCCGAGCCGGAGAGACGGGCGGGGCGCTCGACCAGACCCTCGATCGTCTTGCCGTCCAGTTGGAGAAGGACGACAGTATCCGCCGCTCGATCAAGTCCGCCGTGGCATACCCCGCCCTTATCGGTGCCTTTGCCGTTTTGATGATGTTCGGCATGATCTTGTTTGTTATCCCCGTCTTCGCCACCATGTATAAGGACCTGGGTGGCGAGCTACCTTCGCTGACGCAGCTGATGATGGCCATCAGCACCTTGATGACCGGTTATTGGTTCATAGTCTTTCCACTGCTCATAGTGATTGGATGGAGCATCCTGCGCTTCAAGAAGACAGAGCAGGGACACCGTGTCTGGGATCGGATGAAACTGAAATTGCCCATGAAACTGGGGCCGGTGATCCAGAAGGTCGCCGTAGCACGCTTTAGCCGCACCTTGGCCACACTGCTGAGCTCCGGGGTGCCCATCCTGCAGGCCATCGACATTACCGGCGCGACCTCCGGCAACAGCGTGATCGAGGAGTCGATGGTCTACGTCGCCAAGAGCGTCAGCGCCGGTGAGACGATCGCGCGACCCCTGAGCCGCGCACCGGTATTTCCGCCAATGGTCACCAACATGATATCTATCGGTGAAGAGACCGGCACTCTGGACTCGATGCTAAACAAGATAGCCGATTTCTATGAAGACGAGACCGATACAGCCATTAAGTCGTTGACGTCGATCATCGAACCCATCATGATGATGTTCATCGGCGGCATGGTGGGACTTATTGTTATTTCCATGTACCTGCCTATATTCAACATGATGAACCTCGTCAAGTGAAGCACGGCCGTGCAGGAGATGTAGACAGCACGCACCGGGCGTAGCCCAAGGGAGCGATACCCGGCGCCTCTATGCCTTATGCCTATACGAGATGCTGATATTCGTGCGCGATCAATGCACGATAATGTGCATTATGTAAAGTAACGGCGCACGGCCCCTTTTTGCTTGTCTGCGACAAACAGGCGTCAATGAAACAGACGTCAGTGGCAACCGGAAAGCATTACGACTCATGAAGCCCCGGCTTCATCACCGGCTGCGAACATACGGCATCGCTCCTGTACGCCCCCACATTTTCCGCCATTACGTTCGGCCTTGACACACAGCGTACACAAATCGCCTTTGTGGGGCCCGTGATCGGTCTGATTGCCACAGTAGCGGTTAATACAGCGGAAGGCGTCGCCGCCACAGGGAGCCACAATCACCGCACAATCGTCATCTGGGAGGCCGCGACTCGCCATGGATCATACCTCGTACTCCACCAAACTGAACACTTCGTAGCCGGCCAGGCGATCACGTCCGCCCAGCGCGGTCAATTCGATGATGAAGGCTAGACCGGCAACCACCCCGCCCGCTTTTTCGACCAACTGGACCTTCGCCTGCGCAGTGCCCCCTGTGGCAAGGAGATCATCATGAATGAGCACCCGCTGACCCGGCTTGATGGCGTCCACATGCATCTCCAGTGCGTCCGTGCCGTACTCGAGATCGTATTCGCAGCGAGTCACCTCCCAGGGCAGTTTTCCGGGCTTACGTGCTGCAGCAAAGCCTACACCCAGCTTGTAGGCCAACGCAGCTCCCAGGATGAAACCCCGCGCCTCGGCTCCTAAGATAAGATCGATTTTCTTATCACGGGCGAACACTGCCAGCCCGTCGACAGCCAGACGAAGGGCCTCCGCATTTTGGAGCACCGGCATGATGTCGTGGAAAAGAATACCTTCTTTGGGGTAATCAGGAATGTGGCGGATCAGGTCGCTGAGCTCCATCGTTCTCCTCGTTGGCGGATACGGCATAGCAGATCAAGGGATATTGAATCATACCAGCAGTTTGCGCAGCTCCTTGTAGAGCAACAGATGGAGTAGTTGGGAAAGTAGAGCCCCCAGATCATCCAACATCTTCTCCCCATGTGCCCGCTTTTCGGGGTGTGTGGAGCGAAGAGACGGCATCGTGACCTGCTCAATAAGGGCGGCTTCGCGTTCTACAGAGGAACTCAGCAGTCGCAAGTTCCGAGGCTCCACCCCAAAACCGGCAAGCAGATGGCATATGCGGGCGATCTCCAGGTCACTTTCCGTCAGGACCGGACCCGACTGGCCGGAGCGATCCACCAGCCGGTATTCGGCCAAAATCCGGAAGAAGTCGGCATCAACACCGGCCGCCTCGGGAGCCTCATCCCACGAATATATGGGCTTCTCACGCTTGAGGACCGCGCCGGTGCGCAGAGGAGTTGCCATGGGGTCGAGCGGTCGACCCGCTCCGAGCGCGGCGCCACGGTCCACACGCTGACGGATGACGTCCAAAGGCAGATACTCGTCGCGCTGTAGGGTGAGGATGGTCCGCAAACGGCGGATGTCGGCCGCTCCATACTTGCGGTATCGCCCGGGCGTTCGGAGCGGAGTCAGCAGGCCGCGGTCCTCAAGATAGCGCAACTTGGTTATGCTCAGGTCGGGAAAATCCGGACGCAGCTGCTCCACGACCTGCCCGATGCTCCACAGTTTCTCCGGCCGGGAAGCAGGGCTGGTCTGCCCCGAATTCCGTGCCTCTTCAGCCATAGCCTACCTGCTATCGGCGGGCTCGAGGAACACCAACTTGAACTTACCTATCTGGAGCTCATCTCTCTCAACCAGACGGTGCCGCTCAATGCGCTTGCGATTGACATAGGTCCCGTTCAGGCTATTGAGATCCTCCAGAACAAAACCGCTGTCATCACGCATGACCCGCGCGTGGTGCCTAGAGACCGTGACGTCGTCAAGAAATATATCGCTATGGGGGCTGCGACCGATGGTGAGAATGTCCGTATCTAAGGGAATGGTTTCCCCTTCACGGCCACCGCCGGCACGGATGAGAAGAACCGTGATGGTCTCAGCACCTTGCCCATACAGGATTTCGGACACAGCTTCATCACGCTCGGTAGGAACATACATGACGGTTACGTCGTTCAAATCAACAGGGACGAGACGACTCCCACAGCGGCGGCAGAAGATAGAGTCATCTGTGTTTTCAACTCCGCATGTAGGGCAATCGGGCATGGAGCTCACCTTAACTACTCGGTAACTACTTGGATGGCTTCTCCAAAGTGGGTCGAATGTTCACGCCGTATCAGGCGAACTGTTGCTTGATTTTTCTGACTTCTCGGCAGCGTCCGGCGGCCGATGGTTACTCAGAACCTCTGCGAGGGCGGTCAAATCTCCTTCGGTGACCACACTCTCCCCCGCCTGATGCTTGTCACGGAGACGCCGGACAAGTTCCGCCCGCACAATGTCTATCTCACCGTGAAGCAGTCGCCGTCTCTTCGAGAGCTCACGCTCTTCCTCCGACAGGCGCTTGACCAAGTCCTTGAGCGCGGCATCGTTGTAGGTCTGAATATTCAACAGACGATGAAAGGTGGTGTCATCCAAATTTTCCACACCTTTACTATAGCAATCACAGTAAGAACCTTCAAGGCAAGATAGAGACATCTAACCAGAAGTGGCGCATTGCACTGAAGCTTCTATTCAGATTGGGGCTTCTATTCACGGTCAGGCGAGAAAGGTGGACCGTCTACTCCTCCATGCGAAGTAGTTGCTCATACTCCTCGGCGCTCATCAGATCGTTTTGCTCTGTCGGATCGCTTAACCTGACCTTCACCAACCACCCATCTTCAAAAGGGCTCTCATTGATCAACTCCGGCGCATCCACCACGTCGTCGTTGATCTCCATGACCGAACCACTCAGTGGCGCATAGACGTCGCTGACGGCTTTGACCGACTCCACCTCAGCATACGGTGCACCGGCGACCAGGTCGGCGCCCACCTCAGGAAGTTCGATATACACTATATCCCCGAGTGATTCCTGGGCGAAACTAGTGATACCAAAGACGGCAGTATCCCCATCCACCCGGGCCCAATCGTGCTCCCTGTGGTACTTGAGGTTCCTCGGATTCACATGCTCTCCTTTCTCGCCACCATCGGCTGCCGGTCATTAACATAGCACCTTAGCCCCGCCGGTTGTTCACGTCCGCGTTGAGTACGGGCAACATCTTGATCCGTAGGAGGACCTCATGACCTGAGACGATGGCCCAAGCTACCTGCTGACGCGGCCTCAATGCACACTGTCCAAGCGTTAAAAGGGCTACTGGGGGCGGGTGCGGGCTTAAAGGCGCCGGGCGGCGCCAACTTTGTTCTCAGACCACGCCGACAGCACAGCTATCGGCGTGGTCTGAGTCCTCGTCCTGCGCTCGCCCAGCGCCTTTTCGCAGCGAAACGTTTTAACGGTATATTAGCCGTTCTTACACTCAGTGATCACTGTCTTCAGAGAGTCGAGATAGTCGGTGGCCAACTCAGCCGCTCGGTCGTCGTCCGCAGCCTCAGCGTACACGTGGAAAACGGGCTCCTCGGCATCCGGTATGATCAGAACCCAATCAGAATCATCAAGGAAGACCTTGATACCGTCCACGAGCGATACGCGTCCCTCACGGAGTTTTTCAGTCATGCGGCGCATGACCACGCCCTTGAGATCCCAGGCACACTCGGCCTCGCGATGCACTAGGTGCGCCGGCGGAACCTGATCTATGAGGCTTGAAAGAGGAGCATCGGATGTCGATACCAGCTCTAAGACCTTGCCCAGCGCGAACAGCCCATCCATTGACGGCAGAACTGCAGGATAGATGTAGCCACCGTCTCCACTGGCTGCAAACACAGTGTTGGGACGCGTAGCCTCCGCCGTAAGAGCCGCCTTGGAGCACTTGGTCCGGCGGATGGTCATGCCCGTTGAAGCGATCATCTGCTCGGCATGATGAGTGGCATACAACGGCAGGGCGATCGTCCCTCCTCCTTCGGCCGCCTTGCCTGCCTGCTGGAGAAGCGCCAGCAGCAGTGCGGAGTCGGGCACCAAACGGCCTTTTTCGTCGACGATGAATAGGTACTCCGCCCCCGGATCGAGAATAGCACCCACATCCGCTTCCATTGCCTTGACTAGTTGAGCCACCCGTTCCACCGCACGCGGCAGACTTTCGGCGACCGTGAAGCGTTTGCGGCTGCTGGGACCGGCATTGACAGAGACCGTCTCCAATTCCAGTTTGTCCAAGGTCGTCGAGAAAAAGAACGCGGGAGCCGACGACGAGTAATCTATCACCAGCCGGGGTTGCCGGCCACGGATAGCGACCGTGTTCCAGTTCTCGAGGAGGGAGTTGGTGTAGGTCTCGATAACCCGGGGCGGATAGATCACTTTTCCCATCTCTTCAAAGGATGCGCGCCGGAAGTCCTCACGGAAATAGAGGTTCTCGATGGCCCGCTCTTTCTTGCCATCAAGAGGTACTCCCGGCGACTCCGAGAACAGGATCTCGATCTGATCGGGGTTCTCCAGACTCATCTGCACGTGTATGCCACCCACCGCAGCACCACTCTTGATATCGAAACGATTGATGGCAGCCGTAGCGACTGTGAGGTCACGGACGTTGATGCCGGTGGAGTTGAGACCACTGATAATGGCCCGCTTGAATACCCGACAAGCGTGATGCGTATCACGGCTCGTGGTCACGTGCGAATCCTTCGCGATCATGGTGCCGTACGACATCGCCAAGCGCATGGCCAACTCAGGGGTGATATCCACATTGGCGAGGCCCCGTACCCCATTCCTCCCGAACAGAGTGCTTGGTCCACGCGATTCCCAAACGATAGACGAACGTACTGCCGACCCCGGGTCGATGTTCTTAAAAGGATAGACCTTGACATTGTTGGCTACGACTGCATCACGGCCAACCACGGAGCGGTCGCCCACAACGGCACCGTCGGCGACATGTGCATTTTCGTGGACCTCGACGGCATTACCAAGGATGGCCCCGGTCACAACCGCCCCTGGAGCCATATACACATTCTCCCCCAGGACCGAATCGCCCACCTGGGCCCCCGTGCGTATCACAGTGTTGGCACCCACGACCGTGTGGGCGTGCACACGAGCCCCGGGCTCAATACGGACATGGGGGCCGATGACGGCCGGACCCTCCACCTCGTCGAGGCTCTCCAGAGAAGCCCCCTGCTCCACCCACACGTTGCCTTTCAGCCGTACTCCGGGTGGAGTGAGACGGACCTTGCCGTCCAACGCATCCCGGTTGGCCTGCAGAAATTGCTCCAGGCTACCGATGTCCTGCCAGTATCCGTCACACACCATACCGTAGAGAGGCTTGTGCATGTCGAAGAGCTTGGGAAAAAGATTGTGGCTGAAATCGTAGGGTTGCCCCTCAGGGATGTGGTCGAGGACCTCGGGTTCGATGACGTAGATGCCGGTGTTCACGGTATCGGAGAAGACTTGGCCCCAGCCCGGCTTCTCAAGGAACCGCTGGATACGCCCCTCTGCGTCGACGATGACCACGCCGAATTCCAACGGGTTCTCAACACTTTTGAGCGCGATGGTAACCATGGCCTCACGCTGCTTGTGGAAGTCGATGACGCTGGTGAGATCGAAGTCGGTGAGCGCGTCTCCACTGATGACCAAGAAGGTGTCATCGATAAGATCCTTGGCGAGCCGGATGGAACCGGCAGTCCCGGCCGGCGTCTCCTCGACAGTGTATTCGATATGCATGCCGAAGGCGCTACCGTCGCCGAAATGGTTGCGGATCAACCGTGGCAGAAAGGCTAGGGTCATAATCACATCGTTGATACCGTGCCGCTGCACGAGCTCTAAGATGTGCTGGATGGTGGGCTTGTTCACCACTGGGACCATGGGTTTGGGCTGATTGGACGTGACAGGCCTCAGCCTGGTCCCCTGTCCGCCGGCCATGATTATCGCTTTCACAGTAAGCCTCCTACCAGGGGTACGTGGTTACACCTCAGGATAACCCGAAATAGTCGTAGGTTGTAGACGTTGCAACACGACGCCTGCCTTAAAGAGGAGGGAGAATGTAGAACAGGCGGTGACCTCCCCACCCCGACTCCGTTGACACTCAAGAATTGGACCTCCGTGATCCAGAAGGGGGTGTCGACAGTACCCGCACATCGGAATCCGAAGCGGGGAAGCAGTCCGCCTTTGTTAGGGTGGGCCGGCCGGGCATTAGGCCCTGTGACGCCCGGTCAGGAATCTCGCCCGGCACCCTTCGAGCCTGGGTAAGTCAAGCCGAAGTCGACCACCCTCCCCTCAGACGGGCTAGAGGGGAGGGTGGTCGAATGGTCTACGGCAGGTACTTCCAGATCGACCCGTCTTTGTGCATTTGATAGAGGTTATTGCCGTCAGCCACGATTTCCTTCGAACCAGAATAGTTGTCGATCCTCTCCCACTTGAGCGGCGTACCGGTGTACTTCCAGATCGACCCGCTTTTGTGCATCTGATAGAGGTTGTTGCCGCCAGCCGCGATATCTACCGAACCAGAATAGTTGTCGATCTTCTGCCACTTGAACGACGTACCGGCGTACTTCCAGATAGACCCGTCTGTACAGATTTGGTAGAGGTTCCCCCCACTCGCAGCGATCTTTTTTACGGCTGCATAAATGTCGAGCATCTGCCACTTGAACGGCGTACCGGTGTACTTCCAGATAGACCCATCTTTGTGCACTTGATAGAGGTTGTTGCCGTCGGCCACGATCTTTTTCGAAGCTGCATTGCCATCAATCTTCTGCCACTTGAGCGGCGTACCGGTGTACTTCCAGATAGACCCATCTTTGTGCATTTGATAGAGGTTGTTGCCACCGGCCGCGATATCTACCGAAGCTGCATTGTCATCAAGCTTCTGCCACCACTTCGTGCCAGCATACTTCCAAATCTTCCCATCTTTGTGAATCTGGTAGAGGTTGTTGCCGTCGGCCACGATGTCTACCGAGGCTGCATTATCATCAAGCCTCTGCCACCACTTCGTGCCAACGTACTTCCAAATCTTCCCGTTTGTATGGATTTGGTAGAGGTTCCCCCCACTCGCAGCGATCTTCTTTGTGGCCGTATTATCATCAAGCTTCTGCCACTTCGCACTCGGCGTTGTGGTAGTTGTTGTAGCGGGTGGCGCTGTTGTAGTTGTTGTTGTGGGTGGAGCTGTTGTGGTTGTTGTAGTAGACGGAGTTGTGGTAGTTGTTGTAGCGGGTGGCGCTGTTGTAGTTGTTGTAGTAGATGGAGTTGTAGATGCGATCTTGAGAAGTACATTGTGCAATACCTGAGCCACCTCGCCCCGTGTCATGTTCCCGAACGGATCGAGCGTGCTGAGAGGAAGCTTCAACGTAAGTCCGTTATACTCGGCTCTGGCGGCGTTAACGCCATGCTGGGGACTAAGGCTGGGGGTCCAGGAGGGAACGAAGTTGTCTGGAGGCGCAACCAGCAGTCCCGGCTTGACTTCATCGACCGCCCGCACCACCATGGTCAACACTTGGAAACGGGTGATGTTGCCAAAGGGGTCGAAGGTGGTCGGCGTCTTGCCCACGGTGATGCCGTGCAGTGCGCACACAGCCACGTACTTGGCCGGATAGAGGGGGTCGACGGGGTTGGGTGTGGAATCGACGTCTGTAAACGGACAGACGATGGCCGCTGGGACGTCATGGCCCATGGTCTTCACGATCATTTTGGCAAACTGCTGGCGCATCACCGCGTCTTTCGGATAGAACTTGCCGTCCGCTTTACCGTTGATGATATTTTTAGAGGCTAGATTGGTTATTGCGGCATGGTAGGGATGGTCGGCCCCAACATCGGGGAAGCTGGTAGCTACGGCCGGCGTTACAAGCAAAGTCATCAGGGCCACTACCGCGACGGCGGCGACACAGACCCTCGCCAGAAGTCGACTACCTGGTTGCCGGCCCGTCGAGCCGGGCAAGCTCTTGAAGTTCATGTGAGCTCCTTTCGGCGATCCGCGGCTAGGCCCGGGTACGCTAATAAAAGCCGTACTCTTTCAGATACTCCCTAGCCTTGTTGGCATGCGCTGACACGATGGTCTCTAATGACCGTTTTCAGTATATAAAATTCAACTTCAGTCTACACATGAACCAATATGAACACAAGAAGAAAATTTGAGTCCCGTAATCTCCATGATCCTCGCCATACTCACGCGACGTTACTCTTGGCGAACAGCAAGCATCCCAAAATTGTGAGCGAGCGGTTAGGCCATGCGTCTGTCGCCTTCACTTCGACCGTGTACGCACACACTTTGCCCGGCCTCCAACGTGAAGCCGTCGGCCGCCTCGCGGCCTTGGTGGATGGGTGATTGGCGGCTCTCGTGGAACATTCGTGGAACATATCGCCACTTATGGATGGCCAAGAAAAAGAAAAGCCCCGCATTTGCAGGGCCTTTAAAGTCGGGACGGCCGGATTTGAACCGGCGACCTTCCGGCCCCCAGCCGGATGCGCTACCAAACTACGCCACGTCCCGATGCGCGAGCCAGTATAGCGCGCCTGGGTCGTCTGGACCACCATCGATCTACCACCACGACGGCAGCAGACCGTAGAGACACCTATCCGTGTCCCCAGACATGAACCCAACAGCCGGTACAACCGCCTACCAAACTTCCGACCGCAGCCTGCGCGTCATGAGGTCGCAGACGCACGCAGTCACACTCTTGCCTTCCTCAATGACCGCCACCACATTCTCGGTGATTGGCATGTCCACCCCGTGTGTGCGGGAGAGATCCAAGATGATGGGAGCACTGGTGAGTCCTTCGGCAACCATTCCCATCTGCTCCTCCACGTGTTCTGCCGAGTAACCCTGGGCTATCAGCTGACCGGCCATACGATTGCGTGAGTGACGCGAGGTGCAGGTGCCGACCAGGTCGCCCAGTCCGGCCAGACCGGCGAAGGTGCGGATATCGGCCCCCAAGGCCAGACCTAGACGGGATATCTCGGCCAGGCCGCGTGTGACGAGCGCTGCGCGGGCATTGTCACCATAGCCCAATCCGTCCGACATCCCCGTGGCCAACGCAACGACATTCTTGACAGCCCCGGCCAACTCCACCCCCAAGAGGTCCTCGTTCACATACGCCCGCAGGTTCTGATTGGTTATAAGCAGCTGTAGAGCTTCAGCATATTCACGGTCGGCTGAGGCGATGACGGTGGCGGTTGGTTGGTCTAGCGCAACCTCCTCCGCCTGATTCGGTCCCGACAGGACGGCGATATCCGGGTGGACGGCATGCAACTCCTTTTTCAGTACCTCGCTAAAACGTGACTGTGTGACCGGATCCATGCCTTTTGTAAGACTCAGGAGACCTACACCCTCCTGTAGGTAGGGAGCCAACACCGCCAACACCGATCGATAGGCCCGGCTGGGTACAGCGATGACAACCACGTCTGCCCCCCTGAGACGAGGGTGAGGGTAGACGTCATACTCCAAACCCACAGGCAGATCGACGGAGTCAAGATACTCAGGATTGCGGCCGCGGTGCCGCATAACCTCCGCCTGTTCGGGGCGCCGGGCGTACAGGACCGTCCGATGCCCGCACAAAACCAGGTGGCGGGCGAAAGCCGTCCCCCAACTACCGGCTCCGACCACAGCCACATGTAGGCCGGCCGCAGCTCTGACATGCCACGGGCGGTTCAGAGAGCGCTCCTGCCGGTACCCTTCCGGGATCCACCGGCGTGCCCATCGCCGGTCCTGCTCCAGGGAAAACTCACCCGGCGCTCCTGGCGGCGCCACAAACGCACCATGTTGCCCCGATGGGCCCACAGAACTACCAGCGCCATTAGGCAGCTGACGATGATGTACTCCAACGGCTGACGGAACAGCACGGCCATCACGGGCAACAGGATCGTGCACGTGATGGAAGCAATCGACACCACCCGTGTGCTGAGCAGTAGAACGACATACAAGCCCAGAATGACGGCCATGGGCAACGGCATCATTGCGATGGCGGCACCGGCCCCAGTGGCCACGCCCTTGCCCCCTTTACCCTTGAGAAAGAGGGAATAGTTGTGACCACCCACGCACGCGAAGGCCACAAGCACCACCACTAGGGGACCGCTCAGATAGCGGGCCAGGAGCACGGGGATCACACCTTTGGCGATGTCGGCGATCAGCACGACCGTGCCCACACGGCTGCCGAGCACACGGAACGCGTTGGTGGTACCGGCGTTCCCGCTGCCGTGACGGCGCACATCAACACCACGCAACCGGCGCCCCAGGAAAACACTGGGCGAGACCGATCCCAACAGGTACCCGAACACGACCAATCCGATCGCCGTCAGGACAGAACCGGTACTCACGCGTATCGTTCCTCTTTACCCTGGAAGTCAATGATCACAGGCACACCCCACAGATCATAGTCTTCCCTGAGCCGGTTCTCGATATAGTAGGCAAAGGACTTGTTTACCAGCGCCCGCGAGTTAACCATGATCTTGAAACGAGGCGGACTGGTGTCGTATTGCACTATATAGAAGATCTTGATGGTCTTGACACCCCGAGTCACGGGCGGCCGACTTGAGCGTATGCCTTCGAGCCAGCGATTGAGCTCAGACGTGGAGATCCTACGGCTGTAGCGTTGGTAGAGGTCGCGGGCCAACGGAAGAACCTTCTCCACCCCTCTGCCCGTTAGGGTCGAGATGGTTAGCCAGGGTGGCCTCATCTGTACCTTGGCTTTGACGCGGGCCGTGGCCATGTCGAGGTCGATCCGGGAGATGTCCCACTTGTTGAAGAGCACGGCCGTTGCACACTTGGCCCGCTGCGCCTCATACCCGATCTGGAGATCCAGATCCACCAAACCCTCGCCGGCATCGACGAGCACCAAGGCCACGTCGGCCCGCTCCAACGCTTGGATGGAGCGCAACGAACTATAGTACTCGACGTCGGTAGTGGTGCGCCTGCCTGGGCGCCGCAATCCGGCCGTGTCGACTAGGATCATGGGCGCCCCTTCAAAGGTGAGGGCCGTATCGATGGAATCACGTGTGGTCCCCGGGATAGAAGAGACGATTGTCCTTTCATCGCCCAGCAGGACGTTGAACAGAGAGCTCTTACCGACGTTAGGCCGGCCTACAATGGCAATACGCACAGGCGTGACCACTTCGGGCGCGGCTACATCCGGCGGCAACATCTTGACCACCTCGTCAAGCAGATCTCCGACACCCAGCCCGTGTTCGGCCGACACGCCCAACGGTTCGCCAAGTCCCAGTTGCCAGTACTCGTGGAGGTTCTCCTCGGCAACACGGCTGTCCACTTTGTTCACAGCCAGAAGAACCGGAACCCTGCTCTTTCTCAGCAGAGATGCGATCTCGTGATCCTGAGGACCGACTCCCGCCTTCCCATCAAGGAGGAAGATGGCCACGGTAGCTTCGGCCACTGCGATCCGGGCCTGGTCACGTACCTTGCCCCCTAGGGGCTCGTCGCTCATGAGATCGATACCGCCGGTATCGACTACGATGAAGGAGTGGCCGCTCCATTCGGCCTCGCCCTCCTTGCGGTCCCTGGTCACTCCCGCTTCGGACGCGACTACCGCCGACCTTGTCCCCGTAAGACGGTTGAAGAGAGTCGACTTACCCACGTTGGGATAGCCAACAATGGCTACCTGAGGAAGTGCAGTCGAAAAGCCCGGTGTGGTCATGTGCCTATCTCCTGTACACGGCGCACGATGGCCTCGATCTGGTCGCCGGGTGTGGAGGCACCAGCCGTGATGCCCACCGAACCGGCATCCGCGAACCACGCCGGCTCAATTTCCTCGGCCGCTTCGACGTGATGGGTCCGCGGCTGGACATCTGCACACAGTTCCGCGAGCCGCCTTGTATTGCCTGAGTTCCTCCCCCCCACGACGATGACCACATCAACACCCCCGGCCATAGAGATGGCAGCCCTCTGGCGCTGCTCAGTGGCACTGCAGATGGTGTTGTGGATAAGCAACTCCCGAACTCGTGGTGCGAGATGCGCCACCAAATCAGCCAACCGCTCCTGCGACTGTGTGGTCTGGACCACGACACCGAAACGCTGGCCCGGCAAGTCAGCAGGCAGGTCGTGGGGAGACTCCACCACCAGCGAATCATCACCTGCATAGGAGCGCAGGGCAAGCACCTCCGGATGATCTCTCTCCCCCAGAATGATGACACGATACCCCTGCTGTTTGAGACGGGCGGCCTTCTCCTGAGCCAGTTTGACGAAACGACACGTCGCATCGAGTACTGTGAGACCGGAGGCGTCCAACTCCTCTCTGATGTCCCGAGGTACGCCGTGCGAACGGAGGATGATGGTACCCCTCTCCATCTCGGCAGGCTCGGATACAACACCGATCCCGTTGGCACGGAGCTCAGCGATCACACCGGGATTGTGGATCAGGGGACCGAGCGTGTTTATAGGACCTTGGGCCTGAGTGGCCGCACTGCGCACCAGTTCCAAAGCCCTCTCCACTCCCCAGCAGAATCCGGCCGACTTCGACACGGTAATCCGTAGGTCGCTCAAGAGGAAACCTCTCTACACCCCGACTGCCTACTTAGGGACCGAAAAGCATCGGCCAAAGCCCGGCCGGTCGCCTCGGAGCGCTCGGCTCGGGCCAATTCCTTGGGAGGTGGTTGCAACGGAGCCCCGAAGGTCACACGCACCCGGGGAGAACGGAGTAAGCCCTTCCGGACGACGCCGTCCGTGCCCTCCATAACCACCGGTATGGTAACAACGCCCTCGCGTAACGCAAAGAGACTCACGCCGGGGTTCACCTCGCCGAACCCACCGTCTCGTTGTCGATGCCCTTCGGGGAATATGCCCACGACGGCCCCCTTATCCAGCATCTCCAAGGCACGTCTGACCGCCTGGCGATCCGCGCCGCCCCGCTTTACAGGAAAAGCGCCCATGGCGTCTATCACCCGGCCTAGCGGCTGCACCTTCCACAGCTCCGCCTTAGCCATGAAGTGAACCTGTCGCGGCGATGCGACTCCCAGGAAAAAGGGGTCGAGGTTGGAGCGATGATTACAAGCGAGAAGGACGGGCCCCTGGAGAGGTATATGCTCGGCGCCGGTGATCTTCATGCGGAATACCGCCTTCCACAAAGTGGGCAGGAACGAGTATGCAAAACGCCACAGCGGGGTGTCGAGCGGGCTGCGCACCATCCGGCAGAGCGGCCACCGGCGCGGACCCCGTGCTGCAGCATGGGAGATCACGGCCGTGCGATCGAGGTCGGGGCCAGGAGCGGGCGCGGATGAAAGTACGTCATCGGTCGCACGAATAGCGCTGCTATTCGTGTTCCCTCTATCCTTCTCTCTCGCGTGCTGATCATGTTCCAGCAGCGAAGTGTCATGGTTCAGCGGCCTATTATTGGGATCTATGGACTCAAGTTTCGCCCCCCGGGCGACCGCTTCCGCACAGACTGCGTCGATCACTTGTTGCACAGAAAGACCGGTGGTATCGATCTCTACGGCATCGTCAGCTTTACGCAGAGGCGCCAGTTCGCGTCCGGAATCGTAGGCGTCACGGGCCACTATCCCCGCCATGAGTTCATCGAGGGACTGGGCAACGCCCTGCGCCTGCAACTGTAGTTGTCGGCGCCGCGCACGTTCCTCGACCGAGGCCGTCAGGTAGATTTTAAGATCGGCCTCCGGGCATACAACGGTGCCCGTATCTCGACCCTCCAGCACCACATCACCTGCGGATGCCTCCTCCCGCTGCATCCGGGTGAGCACTGTACGGACCCCAGCGTCGGCCGACACGGCTGAGACGTTCTTGGTGACCAGTGGTCCCCGCACCTCATCGGTCACCTCTCTCTCCCCCACGAAGACGCGGGAGAGATCGTCGAGGCGCGGCTCGACACGGATGGTAGCGGCTGCCGCCAGCCCGCCGGCCTCCGCAACGCGATCCGGAACCAGCCCGGCCTCCAGAGCTAAGAGGGTAACTGTGCGATACATGGCCCCCGTGTCTATATAACGCAGCCCCAGGCACTTGGCCACCTCACGAGCCACAGTGCTCTTACCCGACCCGGCCGGTCCATCGAGCGTGATGATCACGGCACGTTCTCCGCGGCCGGCCACCTGCCCCCGACGCCCTCCAGTACGGGGATGAAGCTGGGGAAAGAGACCCCTATGCAGTCGGTGTCATCCACAGCCACTCCCTCCGTGGCGGCCAGTCCTGCTACTGCGCCCACCATAGCCATGCGGTGATCCCCCTGGACGAACATCTCGCCACGCTCCCAGCCCTGTTCACACCCATGCACGTCCATGCCGTCCGGGTATTCATGCACGGTGACCCCCAGGGTACGCAGGAAAGAAGCCATCACCTGCAGACGATCACTTTCCTTGGCCCGTAGCTCAGCGGCTCCCCGCAGACGTGAGATCCCTTTGGCGCGGGCCGCCAGCAGCAGATAGAGGGGAAGCTCGTCGATGAGACTGGGTACCAGGTCGGCCCCCACGTCTGTGGCCGTCAGATTCGAGGAGCGGACGGTTAGAGTCCCAACCGGCTCCGGGCTCAGCATGTCCATGGGCGCCACCTCCACGTCGGCCCCCATGCGGCGGAGGACATCGAGCAGACCGGTACGTGTCGGGTTAAGTCCCACGTTCTCGATGGTCAACTCCGACCCGTCCACCAACACAGCGGCCGCCAGGAAGAAGGCTGCCGAACTGAAGTCTCCCGGCACTGAGATGGTCTTCATGTCCAGGCCCTCCACCGGCCAAACAGTGAGCCTCCCTCTGCCATCAGGGAGAACCTCCCGTTCTACGCGCCCCCCGCCGTAGATCAGCATGCGTTCAGTATGATCTCGTGACGCAGCCGGTTCGATGAGAGTGGTCTCCCCGCGGGCACGCAAACCTGCCAAGAGGAGGCAGGACTTGACCTGAGCCGAGGCCACCGGCAGCTCATGAGTAATCCCCCTCAAGGCGCCCCCACGGATGGTCACCGGTGGCAAAGTGTCTCCTTTGCGGCCACCCACAACAGCTCCCATGGAGGCCAGGGGGCCAAGGACGCGCGCCATAGGCCGGCGGCGGATGCTGGCGTCGCCGGTTAGAACACAGAACAAAGATGTCGAGGCCACCAAGCCGGGCAGGAGTCGGATGAGTGTGCCCGAGTTGGCCACATCGATGACATCGTCGGGCTCGGTCAAGCCCTGCCAGCCTCCACCATTGATGAGGACCTCCTCCCCCTGCCACTGCACATCGACCCCCAGCGCCTGCACAGCCGCCAGGGAGGCCATAGTGTCGGCCGACTTCAAGAAGCCGGACACCGTGACCGGACCATCGTTAACCGCACCCAGCAGGGCTGCACGATGCGAGACCGACTTGTCGCCAGGCACCCTCAGGGTTCCGCGCAGACCCCGCTCAGCAGGAAGGAAGCGGGTGCCCGAACGGAGTCCACTACCTTTACTCAATGATGTCTCCAGTAAAGCTGACCACGGTCGGATAACCATGCTCCTCAATGAGTTCTCTTACCCGCATGGCTGTGTCTTCACCGGTCACATATATCACCAGGTCGCCACCGACGCTCCGACTGACATGATGCAGAGTAAGGTCCTCGATATTGATCTCCTCCTTGCTGAGGGTCGTCATTACCTGGGTCAACGCACCGGGCTGGTCGGGGATACGGATGGTGACCCGGTATAAGGTGCGCGGGACGATGTCTTCATGTTCGAGCAATTCCGCGCGGAAGGCGGCGGCCGACTGGATGGCTCTGACGATGCCGGGCTCCTCGCCCCGATCGAGTTGACGTGAGAACTCCTGCAGATCGGCAACGATCGAGCGGATGGAGGATGACAATGCTTCGCGATTTTCAAGGAAGATGTCACGCCACATGGCCGGATTTGCTCCCGCCACCCGAGTGAGGTCTTTGAAACTTGGCCCGATACAATGGAGGGCCTTCTTGCCACTGGCTTGAAACCTCCCGGCGTGCTCCATAAGCACATTTGCGAGCACGTGGGGAAGATGACTCACCACTGCCATGATGCGGTCGTGGGCGACGGCGTCGATGAGTGTGGGCCGCGACCCAAAATCAAGGACGAACTGCTGCAGCATCTCGTAGAGTTTAGGAAAGGCCGTCCCCGTGGGGCACAGAAAGTAAGTGGCCCCCTCGAAAAGGTCGGCGCGTGCATAGCGGACGCCGGAACTCTCTGCTCCGCAAATGGGGTGGCCGCCAATGAATATTGACCGAGCCGAAGGCGAAAGACCGGAGAGGATGGCCGACTTCGTGCTGCCCATGTCTGAGATGAGGCGCGGCTGCGGAACCGCGGTTGCGCACTCCTCAACCAGCGCCAGGATACTACGCACCGGGGCGGCAACTACCACCAGATCCGCATACGCAGCCGCCTCAGCAGGGCTGGTCGCCACTTCGGTTATCGCTCCGACCTGCAGTGCCTCCTCGAGAACGGCCGGATCCTGGTCAAATCCCACCACCTGGTCCACCCGAGCCCGCGCCCGGGCGGCCAGGCCGAGACTTCCGCCCATCAACCCGACGCCCACGATGGCGAGGCGATGGACACCGCTGTGGGGGGCCGTTCCGATCATATCGGCCATATTGTCCTACTCCTAACCAAGTATCTTGCCGGCCCAGGCCACGATTTCTGTGATGCGGGCGGCAGCCCCGCAGAATTGATCAGGATCGAGCGATTGAGCCCCATCGGAGAGAGCCGTCTCTGGAGTCGGGTGCATCTCGATCATGATCCCGTCCGCGCCGGCCGCGATAGCAGCCAGCGACAGTGGCTCCACCAATTCAACCTTGCCGGTCGCGTGGCTGGGATCGACGACCACGGGCAGGTGGCTCCGCTGCTTGATGACCGGTACAGCGGAGATATCGAGAGTGTTGCGGGTGGCCGTCTCAAAGGTGCGAATACCCCGCTCGCAGAGGATAACCTGATCGTTGCCCTCTTTGACGATGTACTCAGCGGCCATCAGCAGTTCGTCGATGGTGGCAGACAAACCGCGCTTGAGCAGCACAGGTTTTCTCACCTCGCCCACGGCAGAGAGCAGCTGGAAGTTCTGCATGTTACGAGCCCCGATCTGGATGACGTCGGAGTAGGCGGCCACATCTTCCAGATGACGCGGATCCATCAACTCGGTGACAACAGGCAGACCGGTCAATTCTCGAGCCTCCGCCAGGATCTTCAGGCCGTCCACTCCCAGACCCTGGAAGGCATACGGTGAAGTACGAGGCTTGAAAGCGCCGCCACGCAGCATAGTCGCCCCGCCGTCTTTGGCCGCGTTTGCGGCAACCAGCAGCTGCTCCCGACTCTCCACAGAACAAGGCCCAACGATGAGGGCCACATGTCCGCCACCCAGACGAGTTCCTCCCACGGTGATCACCGTATCGGACCGCCTAAACTCCCGGCTCACCAGCTTGTAGGGGCGCAGGATGGGCACCACCTTGTCTACACCCGGATAGGCTTCCAGCGGAAGACCCGCTATGACATCCCGCTCTCCTATGACCCCGATCACGGTGACAACATCACCTGTAGAGACATGTCCACGTGCCCCCGCACTTTCCAGTCGCTCCAAGATAGGTTCGACCTCTTCGGGGCCCGCGCCCTCCTCCATGACGATCATTATCTCTGTGCCGGCGGTATCCATATCAACTCCCCACACCCATTTGCTCCGGCCGATCAAAAAACACATGCACCGCTCCCCGCCGGTGAGGCCAAAAAAATCGGGAACAGCAGAACTAATTAGTATAGAACACCGCGTCCCTTGACATCGACTGCCGTGCACATCACAGATCGTCGATAGAAACGCTCCTCCAGCAGTCCCTTAACGATGCCGGATACTACCGGCCCGTCCGGACGCGCTGCGCAGCCGTTCCACCTCTTGCGGAGAGAGAGGGCGCGCCTGCCCCAGGGACAACCCGCTGTCCGTCAGCCCGTCGAAGCGGCGCCGATGCAGCGCGATGACCGTGTGCCCGACGGCCTCGAACATGCGACGCACCTGGCGCTTACGCCCTTCGTGGATGATCACGCGCACCGTAGTCGTAGGACGAGAGGCGTCCTTATGCGCACGTTCGATGATATCCACCTCAGCCGGCGCAGTCCGTCCGTCCTCGAGATCCACCCCCATGCACAACTGCCGGACCGCCCTCTCGGACACACGTCCGTGTACGGTGGTCACGTACTCCTTTTCCACGCGGTAACGAGGGTGCAGGAGATGTGCAGCGAGTTCACCATCATTGGTGAGCACGATCAACCCTGTGCTGTTGAGGTCGAGCCTCCCCACGGGAAAGACCCTCCCCCGGGCAGGCACTGCATCCACCACGGTAGGACGGCCGTGAGGATCGACAACGGTGCTGAGAATCCCGCGAGGTTTGTTGAGGAGCCAGTACTCCTTCTCCTCCATCGTCACCGGTCGGCCATCGAATTTCACCGACTGCGCCAGAGGATCTACCACTGCCCCCAGGTGGGCGATGGCCCCGTCGATAGTAACCCGCCCCGCCTTGATTAACTCCTCGCAGCTCCTCCGAGACCCGATCCCGGCAGCGGCCAGGTACTTCTGCAGGCGCATGGTCCCGGCCGAGCTCATTCGATACCTCTCAAAACACCCAACCGGCGGCGCAACCCCCTTACACCGGCCGTCCCCAATCTCCGCAGGCACTCTCCACCACGCATTACAGGAACGTGTAGTTGGTGAGCAGCACCCGCGCCAGCCCCAACAGCGCCCCTCCGAGAAGGCGGAAGAATGACGACTGGAAGAGGATGATCACCACGATGACGATGAGCATGCCGTACCTGTCGACGGCTACCCATTTCTCATAGGCGCCACGGGGCAGAAAGGCTCCAAGCACCCGCGATCCATCCAGCGGCGGGATGGGGATGAGGTTGAACAGCCCCAAGACCACATTGATCTGGAAGAGGAGGAAGAGCACTGTGAAGACCCAGCTGTTCGTGGGCGGAGTGATCCAATTGAGGATGAGGGCGAAGATCACCGCCAGTATGAGATTGGTGATAGGGCCGGCTGCACCCACGATGGCCATCCCCCTCTGCCGGTCCTTGAAGTAGTAGGGCGACACCGGGATGGGCTTGGCCCATCCGAAGACGAACCCGGAGAAAAGGTAGGTAAGGATAAACATGGCCGTGCCCAATGGATCCAGATGCCTGAGAGGGTTGAAGCTCAATCTGCCCCGCTGTTTGGCAGTGGGGTCGCCCAGGCGATAGGCGGTCCAACCGTGCGCCAACTCGTGCAGCATCATGGAGAACAGGAGCACAGGAATGAGGATAACCAGATTCAGCAGACGTTCGCTGCTCACCCCATCACCTCCACCAACTCCCGGGCCTTAGCCAGTTCCGCTTCGCGCCCGTGAACCTCCCCGTCTACCCGCATCTCCCGGAGTTTCTCCAGCACCATACCGACGGCCGGACCCCTTTTCATACCCATAGCCAGGAGATCATCACCCCCTACGCTGATGGTACGATGGCGGATATCCTCCACATACCGGCGTATTCGGGACTGTGCCACCGCGTCTGTGCTGCCTGCGGAGGCGAACACCAGTGCCTCCATGGGCATCTTCCGCAGCAACCGGTAGATATCCCAGTCGGTTATCTGCTCTCCGGCCAGCCGTACAGCCAAAACCGGTCCTACTACGACCCCCTGCCGGACCACCTCGCTGTCGCCCCGCTTGAGTTTGAGCTTGTCGAGCCACATATAAAGCTCCTCGTGATCCATATTGCGGGTAACGGCCGTCAGCCGCAGGCGCCAGCTTATCACTTCGTCCCGCAGGCCGAGCTCAGTCACCAGCGCATCCATCCGACTCACCAACTCAACCGTCTTGGCCCCAGTGGCCAATCGGGGATGGACTTCGCGGGCCACGCCGAGTTCGAAGAGACGGTTGAGCGTCCAACTCACATCGGCTTCGCTGAACAGGGGAATGAGCTCCTCACGTAGGCGTACGCTGGAGAGGTCGCCTACCAGGTGCATGTCCACGCAGCTCTTGGCAAAGGCCTTGGTCGGCTCGTCCATGCGAAAGCCAAAGCGGTTCTCGTAGCGCACCGCACGGAAGATCCGAGTGGGATCTTCGATAAAACTCAGATTGTGCAACACGCGGATGGTGCCTTCACGTAAGTCTCGTAGGCCACCGAAGAAATCGAGGACCACTCCCAGGTCACGTCCACACAGAGAGATAGCCATGGCGTTGATGGTGAAATCGCGCCGGAAGAGATCCTGGCGGATGGAGGCGTGTTCGACACGGGGTAGGGCCGCCGGATAGTCGTAGAACTCAGTGCGCGTGGTGGCCACATCGACGTGGAAAGGTTCGCCGGCGTCGTGCAGCCAAACCGGCGCCTCACCCAGGACGGCAGAGGGAAGGAGTACCACGGCCGTCTTAAATTTGTGGTGCGCACGTACGCGGCCGCCCAGCTGAGCGGCCAGCCGCTTGGCGAATGCGATCCCATCGCCCTCCACGGCGATATCGACGTCGGAGTTGGGTTTCTCCAAAAGGAGGTCGCGGACGAAACCACCCACCAGATAGACGCCCGCAAAGTCCTCGGACAGAGCCGAGCAGACTCGGAACAGATGGCCGAAAAAGGGATGGTCGGCCAGCTCTCCGAGCCTGCATACCTGCGGCTCCGGCGCCAGCAGCTGTTCCTTCTCCCAGCGTCCCTGATAGGCAGCCAGGACGTCTGTCCGTGTGACTATGCCGATGACATCATCCACTCCGGCCCGTGCCTCGGCCTGAGCCTGCTCGTAGGCGTGATCGGACACCACCGGGACGCGTCCAATATTGCCTTCCACCATGATGCGGCGCAGTCCGTCCAAGGTGGTCGACGCACGGGCAAAGATGATGTTACGGGTCATGACACCTTTGACCGGAGCGTGGCCTAAGCCATGACGCATGGCCTTGTCGAGATCCCGGCGGGCTACGATACCAACCATATCGCCATCCGACCGCACACACGTGCCCGAATGGCCGTACCGCTGAGCAGTGACCAGAGCCTCGGTCACCGGCGTGTCGGCATCGACGAAGCGGACAGGACGACTCATGATCTCCCCGGCCTTCTGTACCGCCAGACCCAGTTTAGTCCGGTCGAGGGCCGTCAGTATCCGATCGAGCACGGACTGCGGATCGGCATCACGGATCAGAGCCGAAGCCGCCTGGGCGTGCCCCCCTCCACCGACGGCGCGCAGGAGGGCCCCCACGTCTACCGAGCCGGCCCGCGAACGAGCTGTGACGAAAATGCGGCCCTCCATACACACTGCCTGGATCAGGATCTCGGCGTTGAGGAGATCCATGAGTTTGTGGGCTATGACACTTAGACCGTCGACGTAGTTGGGTATCTCCAGAGCTGCGGTGTGCACATCGATACCCTGTACGCGCCGCACCTGCACAGCGTCGACCATGCGCATGAGCACTTCCCGCTGGTCAGCGGCCAACGCGCTGCGGAGAAAACGTTCGATAAGAGCCTGGGTGGCGCCCAAGCGCATAGCTGCGGCCAACATCTCAGCATCACGGATGGTGGTCCTGGGAAAGGTGAGCGATCCCGTGTCTTCGTGGATACCCAGCGCGAAGATGGTGGCGGCCAACTGGGATATCTCCACCCCCCGCTCAAGGAGAAGGTGGAGCAAAGAGGCAGCCGAGGACCCATCGGAAGACAACACCCAATTCTCTCCCTTGACGAACGCCGGTCGCTCCACGTGCTCACCGGAGTGGTGGTCGAAGACGACCACCTCCACATCGGGCCTGTACACCAGGTTGCCCAGTTCGCCGATGCGCTCCGGATCGGCTGTGTCGACCATGATCAACTGCCTTATTTTGCTCTGATCGATGAGGCGCAGATTCATGATGGGCAGATTCTCGCCGTACAGGGACACGAACTCACGGACATTTGGGTTGAGCGAACCGCCGAAGACTATGCGCGCTCCGGGGTACAGGAGCGAGGCCCCCACGGCCGCTGCCAGAGCGTCAAAATCGGAGTTCTGGTGGGTGGTTATTACCGTGGGAATCTCGATGAGTGAAGGTGTCACCGTCATGGACATCAGTATACCCGGCGCCTGTGCACACAGGAGATGCTGCCCTACTACCCACACTCCGTCCGTCGCCAGTAGTCGACCACAGCGGCAGCCGTCTCCGCGAAACGGTCGCCTGCGGCGGCCGCCCCGGCGAGGACATCCCCGTGCGAAGGCGGACCCACATTGGCTATCACAGCTACGGCGGCGACCAGCAGGCCTTCCTCTATAGCCGCCCGGGTTTCAGCCGCCAGAGACATGCTCACACAATCGGCGTCGAGAAAACCCAACACCTTCAGGTCGGTCTCCGTCTCGTAGTGTGGTCCCGGCAGGGCTGCATGAACGCCGACCTGCAGACCCCTCCCCGCTGCACCCCAGTCCTGCAGGTGCTTCAGCAGGTCGGCATCGCCGACCGGAATCCTGGCCGGGCCGGTCGCGGTGGACGGCTGCTGTAGGTCAATGATCTCGCTCACCACCACGTGGTCCCCGATCGAGAGCCCGTCAGCAACGGTGCCGGCGGCACTGGAGAGCAGAATACCGCGCACACCCCAAGCCGCCAACGTACGCACCGCCAACTGCGTCTCACTCAGATCGAAGCCCTCGTAGCCGTGAGCCCTGCCTCTGAGCAGAGCAACACGTTCTCCAGCCACCCGGGCCCACGAAAGTCGACCGACGTGCCCCTGTACCAGACTTCGGCGCCAATGTGGCACCTGCTCGTAGGCGATCTCTTCGCCGAGCGGCCCGTCCGTTTCGGTCGCGTCCGTGGCGAAGGCGCCCCCGGCTAGACCGGACCCCAGCACAATCGCCCACCGAGGAGATGGTCCTAACCGTCGCTGCAGCCACTCGGCCGCTTCGCGGACCTCAACCGGCCCCACCCGGCAGGGAAGCATCGGACCACAACCCGTCGGCGCAATCTGGACCGGCGTGTAGCGCCGCCAGCCACGACCGGGCTTCAGTTCGGTGATGCACGCGCCGGGCAGCGGTGACCGGCCGCCCACCAGATGTGCATAGACGGTGGCTCCGGTGTCGCTGAACGCCCCTTCGTACACAGCCATAGGAGTATCGGCCGGACGAGGATAGAGAAGCAGAGGCACATACTCCCGGCTGTGATCGGTGCTGGGCGTGGTGGGATCGACGCCGTGATCCGCCGAGATGATGAGACGATCATCGAGTCTAAGTAGGGCCAGTATCTCGGGCAAGGCCGCGTCCACGGCTTCCAGGCCCCGGGCGAAACCCTCGGCATCGTTCCGATGTCCCCAGACCATATCGAAATCGACAAGGTTGGTGAACAGAAACCCCTCGCTGAAGTCGGCTCTCGTACTGGAGCCACGCAGGAGATCGATTAACAGGGCCAGATTCTCATCGTTGGAGCCGACCTTCAACGTGGTACTCACTCCGTGACCCACGAAGACCTCACTGATCTTGCCCACAGCCAACACCGGTACACCGGCATCGCGGAGGAGATCGAGATACGTCGCCCGGGGCGGCGCCAGAGAGAAGTCCCGCCGGTCTTTGGTGCGCACAAAGCCGCCTACGGGGCCGGTGAAGGGACGAGCGATCACCCGGGCCACAGAGTGCGGTCCCGTGAGTAATCCGCGCGCGATCTCGCACCATTCGTATAACAGTTCTAAGGGGACGACATCCGTATGGGTTGCTATCTGAAAGACGCTATCGGCCGATGTGTAGACAATAGGCCGGCCGCTCTTTACATGCTCCTCCCCCAGCTCCGCAATGATGGCTGTGCCCGAGGCCGGTCTGTTGCCAAGCACCCCGCGGCAGATCTGTTGCGAGAAAGGCATCAGGATCTCCTCGGGAAACCCCCGCGGGTAGGTAGGAAAGGGCTCGCTGGTGATGAGTCCCATGTGCTCCCAATGCCCCACCGTGGTGTCCTTGCCCGCAGACAGACAGGCCAACCTGCCGGTAAGGGCCAAAGGGATGTCCACGGGCGGCACGCCTACTATGGGGAGGATGGTGCCCAGTCCCAGCCGGAGCAAATTGGGAAGGTCCAGATCGACCACCCGGCTGAGATTGCCCAGGGTGTCAGACCCCGTGTCCCCGTACTGGGCGGCGTCGGGCAACTCTCCCGCTCCAACCCCGTCCAGCATGATGAAGATAAAGCGAGTCATTTCCCCCCAGTCCTCCGCGCCCGCGGATGAGCATCACGATAGATGTCCTGCAGATGAGCAGCCGACACGTGAGTGTAGATCTGCGTGGTCGATAAGTCGGCGTGGCCCAGCATCTCTTGGACGGCACGCAGATCAGCCCCTCCTTCGAGGAGGTGGGTCGCGAAGCAGTGTCGCAACGTATGCGTCGAGACATCGTCGGGCAGGCCTGCTTGGCGCGCATAGCGCTTAACCGACTCATGGAGAGCCTGCCTGGACATACGACGACCCCGCGTGTTCAGAAACAATTCGGGGGCCTTCAGCCGGCCGGCCCCGCCTAATTGTGGACGGCCCCGCGCATTGTAGGCTCTGATGGCTTCGATGGCCTTGCGACCCAGCGGTACCACACGCTCCTTCCCCCCCTTCCCCAGCACCCGTACGAACCCCCCTTCTAGATCGAGGTCCTGGAGCCTGAGCGCGAGGGCCTCTGATGCGCGCAACCCCGCTCCGTAGATGGTCTCGAGAAGAGCTCGATCACGCAATCCTCCCGGCGTGGCCTGCGGAGCCGCCAACAAGCGCTCCACCTCTTCAATCGTAAGCGTGCGGGGCAGGTTCGACTCCAGCCTGGGACCGGCCAGCGAACTGCTGGGGTCGTATGTAGCGAGGCCGAGCACCACGCGACGCCGATAGAATGAACGGATGGCCGCCGCCTTACGGGCCCGCGAGGCAGGCCGCCATCCATCTGAGGCCAGGAACTCATGGAGATCGTCCGCCGAAGCCGTTTCCAAAGACGAGCCTCTATCCTTCAGGAAGGCGGAGAGCTGCGCAAGATCCCGACCGTAGGCTTCCACAGTGTGCTCCGACAGCCCCTGTTCCAGCCGCAGGGCACGGAGATGGAGGATCAAGGGTGATTCTTCCGGATACGGCTCCATACGCAGGTCGAATTCACATGTCTTAGAAGGCTACGTACATGGCCGGGCCATACCATCCTCAACGGTGCCCCGAACAAGGAGCAGAGTCGCCAGGGTCTTAGCATCGGTGAGTTCCTCACGCCGCCTGTAGAGGACTTCTAAGGGGTACCGCACCACGATGAGTTCCTCATCATCATCGGGGTCGCTTTCTACCTGTGTCAGTTCCCGGGCCAGAAAAGCGTGCAAGCATTCATTGGCAAAGCCCGGGGACGAATAAAAGCAGCCCAATGACGTCCAGTGTTCTGCCTCGATCCCCACTTCTTCGCGCAGTTCCCGCTTGGCGGCGGCCAGAGGCTCTTCGTCGGGTTCCAGCCCACCCGCCGGAAGCTCCAGTAAATTCTGCCTGATAGGATGGCGGTACTGCCGCACCATATACACATAGCCTTCGTGGTCGAGTGCGGCGATCACTACTGCTCCGGGGTGCTCGACGACTTCGCGCACGGTGGTTCCACCGTAAGGCAGAGTGATGTCGTCCACCTTCAGTGTGACGATCTTGCCCTCATACAACGTGCGCGAGGAGACCACTGTGGGCAGAAACAGACCGTCTTTCGACTGTGCCGCCCTGTCACTCATGCATCCCTCCAGGAACGACCGGCCTGCTGCGCGGTCCATACTGTGGCGCCAACACTATCAGTTGGAGAATCAGAGAGCACAGCCGTTCGAGATCGTCCAGCGTCACGTACTCGTCGGCGCAGTGGACCTGCATCATGCCGGCATCGAGATTGACGGTGGGCAGGCCACGGGCATTGAAGATGTTGGCATCCGAACCACCTCCGCCGATCTGCATACGCGGTTCGATACCTAGAGCCGAAATGGCGGCCTTGCTGAGTCTTACTACCGGTGTCTGATTGGTGAGCGCGTAGGCGTGATACTCATGACTCAGGCTGATATCGACGTCCACTCCTACCTGCGCAGCCCCCTCCTGCATGGCATCGACCATGGCCGCAGCCGTACGCGCCAGCTTCTCATCGTCATGGCTACGGCACTCACCCCTAATCTCACAGAAGTCGGGGACGACGTTGGAGGCCACACCCCCGGCGATGACCCCGATATTGGCGCTCGTCTCCTCGTCGATGCGCCCCAGCCGCATACCGGCGATGGACTTCGCCGCAGCGTGGATGGCGCTGCGCCCCCGTTCGGGCTCGACCCCGGAATGAGCGGCTCGTCCCCGGAAGGCGGCATAGAGACTCTGCTGGCTGGGCGCCTTCGCCGTGATACCACCCACGGGCCCACAGGAATCGAACACGGCAGCGAATGGGCTGACAAGGACGTCACCCATATGTTTGGCCCCCACCAGCCCCGTCTCTTCGGCCACGGTGAAGAACAGCTCGTAGGTAGGAAAGGACACCCCGGAGCGACAAAACACCTCTGTAGCGTGGAGGAGCGCGGTCACGGCCACCTTGTCGTCCGCCCCCAGGATGGTACGGCGGGCGTTGCGGAACACCCCGTCTTCCAGCACGGGCTCGATAGTATCGGTGGGCTCGACCGTATCGAGATGGGCGCCCAGAGCCACGTGCGGAAGAGCCCCCTCACCCTGCACCGTACACCAGATATTACCGGCGTTGCCGCCGATAGCGGCGGCGATGTCGTCTTCGTGGGCCGCCACCCCTACGTCTTCCAGAGCCACGATCACACGGTCCGCCACGGCCCGCTCGTCATACGAACGGCTCGGGATGCGTGTCAGCTCCATGAACAATTCCGTGAGCCGTTCCCGAGAAAGTGCAGGGAGTACGTTCATGCAGCGCCTTCCGCCACCACATCGACATCACCATCGTGTCCGGTCCCAACCCCACACTGACAGGCGATGGCCGCACCGATGAAGTCCCGGAAGAGCGGGTGCGGTTTGGTGGGACGACTCTTGAACTCGGGGTGGAATTGACAGGCTACGAACCAGGGGTGATCCGATAACTCGATCACCTCCACCAAGCGCTCGTCGGGGGTTAGTCCGCTGATGACTAGTCCCTGTTCGCTCAACCTGCTGCGGAAGAGGTTGTTGACCTCGTAACGATGCCGGTGCCTTTCGTAGATGATTTCTTCGCCATAGGCGGCTGCAACCTTGGTACCCGCCACAAGCTTAGTGGGCGACGCACCTAATCGCATGGTCCCCCCCATATCGGCGATGTCCTTCTGCTCCGGCAGCAGATCGATGACCGGGTAGTCGGTCGAGAGATCGAACTCTGAGGAATTGGCCCCCACCATACCTGCCGCATGGCGGGCGAACTCGGCTACAGCCACCTGCAGGCCCAGACACAGACCAAGATAGGGCACCTTGTTCTCACGAGCATAGCGCACGGCCATGATCTTGCCCTCGATGCCCCGGATACCAAAGCCGCCGGGGACGAGTATGCCGTCGGCCCTCTCCAGTTGAGAGGTGATCTCTTCCTTCCGCAGGGTCTCGGCATCGACCCAGATGATCTCGAGGTTGCGCCCGTGATGCGTGGTGGCATGCTTAAGGGCCTCGACGACGCTCAAGTAGGCGTCCTGCAACTGCACGTACTTGCCCACGAGAGCAATGCGCACCATGCCGGACGCACTCTTTATGCGCCTCACCAGATCGGTCCACTCTTCGACGTGCAGAGGACCGACATCCAGGCCTAGTTTCTCAGCGACCAGCGTGTCGAGTCCCTCGTCTTTGAGAGCAAGGGGGACGAAATAGATATCCGGGGCATCCACGCAGCTGATGACGGCCTGCATGTCGACATCGGTGAAGAGAGCAATCTTGTCCTTGAGCTCTTGGCTGATAGGCTGGTGGGAGCGGCACACGATGATATCGGGTTGTATACCGATGCTGCGCAACTCACTGACGCTGTGCTGCGTCGGTTTAGTCTTCAACTCACCGCTGGCCTCGATAAAGGGTATGAGGGTCACGTGCACATAGATAACATTCTGCCGGCCGACGTCCTTACGAAACTGGCGGATGGCTTCGAGAAAAGGCAGGCCCTCGATGTCGCCCACCGTGCCACCGATCTCGGTTATAACCACGTCGACGTCGGGATTGCGTGACACCCTGGCAATGCGTTCTTTGATCTCGTTGGTAATGTGCGGGATCACCTGAACGGTGCCCCCCAGGTAGTCACCCCTGCGCTCTTTGCGGATGACGCTGTAGTAGATGGAGCCCGCCGTGACGTTCGAATCGCGGTTGAGGCTCTCGTCGACGAAACGCTCGTAATGCCCCAGATCCAGGTCCGTTTCGGCACCGTCATCGGTCACAAAGACCTCGCCGTGTTGGAACGGGCTCATCGTCCCCGGATCAACATTCAGGTAGGGGTCGAACTTTTGCATCCCCACCCTGAGTCCGCGGCTCTTCAAGAGACGACCGAGAGACGAACCAACGATCCCCTTGCCCAGCGACGATACGACGCCACCCGTGATGAATACGTGCTTAGCCATGCTGTCCCCTGCGGCGATTGGTGTGCATACCGGGCGGCGCCGACCGCAAGACCTGCGCCCCTCCTAGTCTAGCAGATGGCCGTCCGGCCCCTCTCCCAAAGTCGACGGGCGTGTGCCATGGCTTCGGGGTCATCGGGACGGCCGCCCATCATACGGCATAACTCCTCGACCACATCGGCACCCTTGAGAAGACGGAGACGGGTGGCGGCGGTTGGACCATCTACCCCAACACCAGAAGCGTCCGTTGCCGAACGTATGGTCTTCTCGATGAGGTAGTGCCGGTCGGCCAAGGCTGCCACTGTCGCCAGGTGCGTCACCACAATCAGCTGAGAGCGACAGGACAGCTCGCGCAGCTTGGCGGCCACGGCCACAGCCGTACGGCCGCCGATGCCGGCGTCGATCTCATCAAAGACCAGGGTCTCGTCACCGCCGGTTCCTGCCAGGGCACATTTGAGGGCCAGAAGAACACGGGAGAGCTCGCCTCCTGAAGCGGCCGCAGCCAGACCGCGGGGCGGCTGCCCCGGATTGGCGGCCAGGAGGAGCTCCACAGTCTCGGCGCCACTCTCTCGTAGACCCTCCCAGCCCGACCTTGCCCGAAGAGATACGCGGAAGGACGCCTCGGGCATCCCCAGGTCTATCAGCTGAGCCCGCACAGCCTCTTCCAGACGAGGTATGGCCTGTTCACGCCTCTGAGACAGCTCGGCAGCCAGGGCCAGCGCATGCGCACAACATGTGGCCCATTCGTCTTTTAACCCCTGCAGGTCCTCCTCCGTACGTTCGAGGACGGCAAGGCGCCCGCGCGAGTGCTCCAGATGTTCGAGGACCGCATCCGTCGACCCCCCATACTTGCGGGCCAGATCGGCATAAAGACGCAGGCGCCCATCGACCACCTCTAGTCGTTCTGGATCGGCATTGATGTGATCGGCATGCGCATGGAGTTCCCGCGACAACTCCGTCAAACGGTACTGGACATCGACAAGCCCAGCGGCCAGCGCGTCTAATGCGTCATCCACTCCGGTCAGTCGAGCCAGTTGTGCGGAGGCCTGAGCCACAAGCCGGTTAACATCCGGCTCATGGCGCTCGTTGCTGAGAAGATCTGCGACCAGCCCCACACCCATCAGCAACTCTTCTGCATGCGCGAGTACGCGCTGTTCAGCGGCGAGCGCCTCTTCTTCGGCCGTCGACAACCCTGCCGCCGTCAATTCATCCACCTCATACCGAAGTAGACGTATCTCCCGAAGTCGCGCTTCTCCAGACCGCTCGGCCTCATCGAGAGCCCGGAGCGTCTCCGTGGCATGACGAAAAGCGCGGATGTACCGATCATTCAGATCAGCGCTGTCCGGTCCGGACCACTCATCCAACACCCTGAGCTGATACGCAGGGTCGAGAAGCTGCCGGTATTCGTGCTGTCCTGCGAAGGAGAGCAGCCGGGCGAGCAACACGCTCATGGCATTTAGCGTCACGGCAGCCCCATTAATGTAGCAGCGGTTCCGTCCGCCGCGACTGAGACGCCGCGTGACAATGAGTTCCTCTACGGAGCCTCCTGCCTGGGGAGAGATGAGATCGCGTATCTGCTCAGACACGCCGCTGAGGAGTGCATCATCCACGTCGAAGACGGCCTCTATACAGGCCTCCTCCCCGGCAGGGCCGATGAGTCCCTCCTCAGCCCGCTCTCCCATAAGAAGACCCAGAGCCTTGGTGAGGAGGGTTTTGCCAGCCCCCGTCTCCCCGGTGAGCACTGTGAGGCCATCGCCGAATTCCAGCACCGCGTCCTCAATGAGGACGAAGTTACGAATGCTGAGTGATACCAACATGGTGCCCAGTCGCTCTAGAGCAGGCGATCACGGAAGTGATGATAGAGGCTGTCACCCTTGAGGAGGGCCAGTGACGTCATCGCCGGTGTAGTGCGAATCTGCAGTGTAGCCCCTGGTGCCAGCACAGCCAGGTGCTGGCCGTCGACGTCCACGTGACAGTCGAGCTCACCTCCGATGTTGACAATATTGAGGACATCCTGCGGAGCCGCCACCACCGGACGTACACCCACCAGATGCGCCGCTACCAGACTGATGACGTAGGCCTGGACGGATATGCTGATAAGTGGTCCGCCCGCAGCCAAGCTGTAGGCCGACGAACCTGCCGGCGTACCAACTACGACACCGTCGCACAAAACCTCGAAAAGTGTTACGCCGTTGATGGTCAGAGCCAGAGGACAGGGACGTGAACCATCCCCCTTCCTCACCACAACGTCGTTAGTAGCACGAAACGTCGTAGACCCGAGAGTCGCCTCCAGGTCCAGAAGCGGATACTCCACGAAATCGCCATCGATCAGACGATCGATCCCGGTATCAAGCTCCTGGGGCAGTATGGTGGTGAGGAAACCCACTCGTCCCAGGTTGACCCCGGCCACCGGTATCCCGTGATCGCGCGTGAGGTGGAAGGCCTGCAACATGGTGCCATCTCCACCCAGCGCCAGACATAGACCGACTCCTTCCAGGCCAGCGGAGCCGTCGGTCATGTTTTTCGCGCCCACCTCCCCTAAAAGAACTCGGTGCTTGTCCCATTCGCTATCAGGAAGCAACACCTCAATGCCACGCTTCCTCAGTAGGGCCAACGAATCATGTAGGGGACCGGCAGCCACGGCAGGATTCCCATGGGTCATGATGACGACCCGCCCTATGTGATGTGTCACGTCTGACTCACCGCCCCATCGTTGGACACTCGGGGGACCAGCGTATCTACGGCCGCCTCCAGCGTATCAAGTCCCCAGCCGCTTTCTCCACCCCGCACCAGATGCAAAAAGAACTCCACATTGCCGTTGGTGCCCGGCAATCCCGACCCGCAGACGCCCAGGAGCCGGGCGTCCAACTCCACAATTACGAAGCGCCCCAGGTTGAGCAGAACCTCACGGTGCACTTCAGGGTCGCGGACGATCCCCCCCTTCCCCACCTGGTGAGGTCCGGCTTCGAACTGTGGCTTGACGAGTACCAGACCCCGACAACCGGGGGCCATGCAACCCATGACGGCAGGCAGTACCTTGCTGACGGAGATAAAGGAGATGTCCATGGTGAACAGATCGGGGATGAAGGGAAGCAGTTCGGAAGTGAGGTAGCGCGCGTTCACCCTCTCCACCGGATGGACGAGAGGATCGTTGCGTAACCTCCCGTCGAGCTGCCCCCTGCCAACGTCCAAGGCGATCACCCGCCGAGCCCCGGCCTGCAAGAGGCAGTCCACAAATCCCCCCGTGGAGGCACCCACATCCAGAGCCGATACTCCTGTCACATCTACGGCAAACGTCTCGAGTGCGTACGCGAGCTTCTCTCCGGCTCGTGATACGAAGCGCGGCCTCTGCTTGAGGGCTATGTCTGCATCGGACGCTACAAGCATGCCCGCCTTGTCACGCATCTGTCCATCGACCCGGACGAGGCCGGCCATAATGAGACCGCGAGCTGCACTGCGGGTAGGAGCCAACCCGTGCGCCACCACCACCTCGTCCAAGCGCATCCGGGAGCTTTTGGCCATCCCCCTCAGCCCCCGCGGTCGTCCCGCCGGTTGAGCAGTGAGAACGCTGCAGCTGCGATGGCCTTCGGTGAGAACCCCACCTGGCAGCGTAGAGCAGGCAGTGGGCCGTGCTCCACAAATCGATCCGGCAGGCCGATGCGTCCTACGGGGATACAGAACCCTTGCTCACTGAGCACTTCGAGAACCAATGAGCCGAACCCGCCGGCCAGCGCATTGTCCTCCACCGTGAGTAGCGCACGATGGGCTGCTGCCAACGAGCTCAAGATTGTGACATCGAGAGGGCGCACCCGCCTGACGTTAGCCACCGTCGCCCGAATGCCCTCCTGCGCGAGGAGAAGGGCGGCCTCCTCAGCCCATCCCACACCGGGCCCCAGGGAGAGGATGGCTATGTCAGATCCTGCGCGGACGACCTCAACCCCCGGTCCATCGAGTGGAAGAATGGGCCGCGGAAGAGGTACACCCATGCCTGCCGAGCGCGGATAACGGATGACGGAAGGCCCATCCAGGGTGAGCGCGGTCGCCAGAAGCCCCTGAAGTTCGGCCTCGTCTTTGGGTACAAACAGTGTGAGGCCGGGTATAGTCCGCAGAAAGGACAAATCAAAAGCTCCATGGTGAGTGGGCCCATCCTCACCCACCAGCCCCGCACGGTCCACCGCGAACACCACCGGGAGTCCCTGCAGACAAACATCGTGGATGATCTGATCGTAGGCCCTCTGCAGAAAGGTCGAATAGATGGCCACGACCGGACGTTTCCCCTCCGCAGCAAGCCCGGCGGCGAAGGCAACTGCATGGGGCTCGGCTATGCCCACGTCGAAGAAGCGTTCGGGCAGAGCGCGCTGCAGGAGATCGAGGCCGGTGCCATGGGCCATAGCGGCCGTGATTCCGACAACCCGCTCATCATCGCGCGCCAATTCCACCAGAGCCTCACCGAAGGCCCGGGTGTACGTCGTGGGTGCCTCTGGATCGGGCCCCTCCCCATTAGAGGCAGACAGAGGTGGGATGCCGTGATAACGGCCGGGATGGAGTTCCGCCGGCCTGTATCCCTTGCCTTTAGTGGTGCGACAATGCAGAAGTACCGGCCCTTCAACGGCCAGTGAGTGCCTGAGACTCGCCCGCAGCTCCTCTATGTCGTGACCGTCCACCACCCCCACATAGGTGAATCCCAGCTCCTCGAAGATCATGCCGGGAACGAGGACGGCCTTGACGGCCTCTTTCAGCTGGCTACCCATGATCGCCATGCGCTCTCCTACTCCGGGGAGGCGTTGTACGCGACGTTCCAGGTCGCGGCGCAGACGGTAGAGCGTGGGATCGATGCGGAGGCGTGATAGGTAGTTGCTCATGGCGCCGACGTTGCGCTCAATCGACATGGTATTGTCGTTGAGCACCACCACCAGGGGACTGCCCAGCTGACCTGCGTGATTGAGGGCCTCGTAAGCCATACCTCCGGTCAGCGCGCCGTCGCCGATGACGGCCACCACGCGCCCCGGCCGGTCAATCTCAGTCGTCTCAGCGCTCTGCCGCCGACGCGCCTCCAGTATACCCAGGGCAGCACTGATGGATGTGCTGCTGTGCCCCGTGCCGTAGGCATCGTAAGGGCTCTCCCGGCGGGAAGGAAATCCTGAGAGCCCCCCCTGTGTGCGGATGGAATGAAAAGCCCGCAGCCTGCCCGTGAGCAGCTTGTGGGCATACGCCTGATGGCCCACGTCCCACACGATGGCATCACGTGGTGTGTCGAGCTCGGCGTGCAGGGCGATGGCCAGTTCGACGGCGCCCAGGCTGGAGCCCAAGTGGCCGCCATTGCGGACGATGGTGGCGATCATCTCCTCGCGGAGTTCCTTAGCCACCACACGCAAAGCCGGCATCTCCAAGTCCCGCAGGGCCCTGGGAAGCTCCAGTTGGTCGATCAGTCTGCAGGCGTTTTTAACCATCGGATGAGTACTCGCCGACGTCACCCCCGGTCTGCGGCCCTTCATGACGGGTCCCCTCCGAAGTCTGCAGAGACCCGAGCACGCCGTTGACGAGTGCCCCAGCCTCGTCCGAACAAAACTTTCGGGCCAGCGTCACGGCCTCGTTGATGGCCACCGCCGCCGGAACGTCTTTCTCCCACAAGAGTTCGTAGACCGCCAGGCGCAAGATCGATCGTTCGAGTACCCCTAATCGCTCCAGACTCCAGTTGGCCAGATGGGGAACCAAGCGATCGTCGATCTCCTGCCTGTTCTCCGCCACACCGATAACCAGGCGCCGGCTGTAAGCATCAAGTTCGGTGTGTGTTCCGCGAGCCAGTGCGGCAAGGGCGCTGATATCAAGCAGGTCCAGTTGGTACAGAACGAAGACGGCTTGACGCCGTGCACTTCTGCGTCCGGGAGGAGACATCCTGCGACGGCGTCAGTTGTCGGACGGAAAGACACCGGCGAACACGACGTCGACACCTGTAACTGTGAGCCCGGTCATCTGTACGAGTGAGGTGCCGATCTTCTGGCGTACCTCTTGAGCCAACACAGGCAGGTTCTCACCCAGAAGCGCGTTCAGTTGCACCGTCACGTGACACTCCTCTCCCTGCACACCCACCTCCACGGCACGGGTGCGCGTAAGAGGTGAGGGCGCATGCACCTGCACGCGTGCGTCACCCGCCAGGGCGCCACGAACGATGTCTTCAAGTACAGAGGTGGCGATCAGATACTCGGTCATGAGCGACTCACGCCTTCCTTGCAGGAGAGAGAGGATGATTCTCTTATAGTTTTGTCCAAGAACCCCGTTGAATAACGGCCTTCAACGAAGCTCGAATGGCGAAGTATATCAAGATGCAGGTCGCGAGTCGTGGGAAGCCCCTCCAACACCAACTCTTCGAGGCACCGAATACTCCGATGGATACACGAGCGGCGATCAACGTCCCACACGATGAGCTTCGCCAGCAACGAGTCATAGAAGGGTGGGACCGCATACCCCTCATAGAGGTGGGTGTCCACTCTCACACCGGGTCCGCCCGGCAGGATGAGTCGCGTGACCGTGCCTGCGCAGGGCAGGAAGTTATTGTTGGGATCTTCGGCATTGATACGGAACTCGATGGAATGACCTTCGGTCCTCTGTATGCCGGACAACTCCATCGGCTCGCCGGCGGCCAAGCGAATCTGTTCGCGTACAATATCCGCACCACTCACCATCTCAGACACAGGATGCTCAACCTGCACCCGAGTGTTCATCTCCATGAAGTAGAAGCGTTGTTGAGCATCGACCAGGAATTCGACCGTGCCGGCGCTCGCGTAGCGGATGCCGGCACAGGCACGATGAGCCAAGTGTTGCAGACTCTCTCTGGTCGATGGATCCAAAAGAGGAGACGGTGTCTCTTCGAGCACCTTCTGGTGCCGGCGCTGGATGGAACAGTCCCGTTCGCCAAACGTAGCCACCCCCCCGCAACCATCTCCCAACACCTGCACTTCTACATGATGCGGATCTACTATCGCATGTTCGATATACATGTCGGCGCAGCCGAATGCTGCGTCGGCTTCGGCGGATGCAGCCAGGTACTGCTGCTCGAGATCATCCGGATCTTCAACCAACCGCATACCCCGGCCCCCACCACCCGCAGAGGCTTTGAGCATGACCGGGTACCCCACCTCATCGGCAACGGCCGTGGCTTCATGTACACCGGAAACGGCCCCCCGGCTTCCGGGAACGACCGGCAATCCAGCCTCGGCCATCATGGTCTTGGCAAGTGCCTTGTTCCCAAATTGGCGGATGGCGTCAGGGCTCGGACCGATGAAGACCAGACCGTTATCCGTACACGCCTCCGCGAAGGCTGCATTCTCAGCTAAGAAGCCATATCCAGGGTGGACGGCATCACACCCTGTGTTCTTAGCGGCCGCTATCATGCTGGGTATGGATAGGTAGCTCCTGCGTGCATCGGGAGGCCCGACACACACCTTCATCGTCGCCCGCCGGGTGTGCAGACACTCTGTATCGGCGGTGGAGTAGACGGCCACCGTCTCCACACCCAGTTCATCACAGGCCCGGATGACCCGGAGGGCTATTTCCCCTCGATTCGCGACCAGGACTCGGCGGAACACTGGGTATCCTATTCGTCGGTGTCCATGACGAAGAGAGGTTGCCCGTACTCGACCGCCGCGCCGTCCTCGACGAGAACGGCCGCGATGGTACCTGCCTCTTCGGCAAGCATCTCGTTCATGAGTTTCATCGCCTCAAGGACACACAGAGTGTCCCCCTTCTCTACGCGCTGCCCCACCTCTACATAGGGGTCCATCCCCGGCGCCGGACTCCTGTAGAACGTACCGACCATTGAGGCACAGATCGTACTTTGCGATTCGCGTGCGATGAGAGCGGTGGGTTCAGCCGTCTCATGCTGTGTTAATGAGATGGCCGTCTCCTGGGTGGGGGATTCCACGGCAGCCTGCGCCGACTTGCGCAGAGTCACCCGTGTTCCCTGGTTCTCAACGGTGAGTTCGTCCACTGTGGATGTCTCCAGGAGGACAACCAGGTCCCGGATCCGCTCAGGACCGAGGTCGCGCCAGTGATCTTCCAAGCCGGTTGCGTACGCCTCGTCCGGAGTCAATGAAGTGGATAAATCCACCTGCAGAGCAGCCCGTCGTTTGGTGAGAAACGTTCCGGCCGGTCCCGGTGCCAACGCGTGAAGGAGCACGTCGGCGGCAGACTGGGCCAGATCGCCTATGCTCACCCGAAAATCGTCGAAGGAAGGGGCCGAGGGTACCGTCGTGCCACAGGCTTCCGCGCCGTCTCCGAGGACGGCACGGGCGACTTCTGGGGCAACCGCTGTTGTCGAACGGCCGTACTCTCCACGCAGGAAGGCCTTCATTTCGTCCGATACTACGCGCCAACGCCCTCCGTATACGACATTGAGGATCGCCTGGGTGGCCACCAGCTGCCCGATGGGGGCCACAAGGGTGACCCCTCCTATCTCTTTCCGGACCCGTTCTATTTCAGCGAGGATCTCCGCCAGCCGAGTGATGCCTCCATGGTCTCGCAGACGCTCACTCACCTGTAAGAGGAGCTCTCCAGGCATGTCTGTGAGACGGCGAAAGTCGACCCCAGCGCGCGCAGCTGCGCTACCCGCATGAGCCAACAGCGCTGTACCACCGGCGGTTACGAGTGAAGCCACCGATTCGACGAATGCGACGATCGCATCGATGTCGGCGTCGATGCTCACACCGGCGTCTTGGAGGGCGGGAAGAAGTTGGGTAAGCGGAAGTGCAGACGGATCAAGCCACTGAGGCGCGGCAGAGCAGTGCACCACATCAGCGCCTGCCTCCACCGCAGCAACGGCGGCCATGACGGCCAGCCCCGAACCGTTATCGAAGTCGACCTCCAGACGCAGGGGCATGACGTCCCTGATAGCCGTCACCACATCGGCGGCCATCCGCGGTCCCAAAACACCCGCTGTCTTGATGCAGATGGCATCCGGCCCCATATCGGCCATCTTCCGCGCTAGAGCCGCGCTTTCGGCCGGCCGCACAGCCGAACCGCCGACCTGGATCATGGCCAACGTCACCTGAGCTCCCACCTCACGTATGATCGCGGTCATACGCTCCAGTGCAGCCAATTCGTTCAGAGGCTCGTAGACAAGGAAAGAACCCACACCACAGTCCACCGCCTCCCTGACGAACTCCTCCACCACCGTCCAGGAGTATGGTCTGAAACCCAGGAGACACCGTCCCCATAGAGTCACCTGCGCCGGAGTAGCGGTCACATGGGTCACCAACGCCCGCAGCCTCTCGAAAGGACTCTCCTCAAGCACCCGCAAGGAGTGATCGACGGTCATACCTCCGCACGCTTCGACGGCACAGAAACCGGCTCTGTCGAGGGCCAAGAGTGCAGGAAGAAGGGTGCCTATGGAGGCCTGAGAAGGCGAAGTGAGATTGACCAGCGACCGGAGACTGGTATCGGCCAAGCCGACCTTGCGCACCGGCGCCATACGGTCTACGCCCTAGTGACGTATTCGCGAGTACGCGTATCCACCCGCACGACATCCCCGGGCTCGATGAATAGCGGCACCTGCACGCTCGCGCCCGTCTCTAGGATGGCTTCTTTGCTGCCGCCAGACACCGTGTCTCCACGAACGCCGGCGGCAGTCTCTTCGACCTTGAGATCCACGAACGTGGGCAGCTCCACATCGAACGGATCACCATCCACGTAGATGACCTCCACCTGCATGTTGACCGTCATAAGGTCAAAGCTGTCCTTGAGAGTGCTCTTGGGCAGAGACAGTTGCTCAAACGTCTCGGCATCCATGAACACAACTTGGTCGGGTTCATCATAAAGGTAGGTCATAGGCCGGCTCTCAGTGTGCAACTGATCGAACTTGGTCTCGGGACGGAAGGTCTTCTCGACCAGCGATCCGGTCACCAGGTTACGGAGTTTGGTGCGCACGAAAGCGCCCCCCTTGCCCGGTTTGACATGCTGATACTCAGCGATGCGATAGATCTCGCCTTCGTACCGCACGGTCATGCCCACTTTGAACTGATTTGTCGATATCACGTGTTCCGCCTCCAGCGACTGCTGCTACCACACTCTCGCATCCACATACCGCAACCGCACATTGTACACTACCCATCCCAACAGGCTGCTGAAATATGACACTTCGCCGCCGGAACACGGGTCGGCACGCGAGAGAGGGATAGAAGAAGCGCGAATAGCAGCGCTATTCGCGCGACCGATGACGTACTATCACTATCGTGCTGCTCAGCGCGTTCCGGCGGCCGGGGTTTCGTTTTTCAGCAGCCTCCCAGACCAACGCCTCTTTAGGTGAGGGTACGAAGGTCCCGAGGACACTCGGTCAGCACCTCGACACCGGTCGAGGTCACCACAACGCTGTCTTCGATCCGTACGCCGCCGCGACCGGGGATGTAGACACCCGGCTCCACTGTGAGCACCATGCCCGCCTGCAGGACGTCATCAGAACGTGGACTGATCGTCGGACCTTCATGCACCTCCAATCCGACACCGTGCCCCAGACTGTGGACAAAAAGTTCACCCAATCCGGCATCGCGGATATGGGCCCGAGCAATCTCGTCCAATTCCCGGCAGGAGATACCGGCTCTGACGGCCGCCACAGCGGCCGTTTGGCCGGCACGCACAGTCGCATAGGCCTCCAGCAGATCATCGTCCAGAGGACCGGTGGCATAGGTGCGGGTGATGTCGCTGGCATAGCCGTCCACCACCGCCCCAATGTCGAAGACCACCAACTGTCCCGCCTCGATGACGGCAGCGGACGCCTCCCCGTGGGGCATGGCTCCACGATGGCCTGCGGCTACAATGAAGGGGAACGGCACTCCTTCCGACCCGTGTTGGCGCAAGAACATCTCTAGATCGAGAGCCACTTCCCGTTCTCGACGCCCGATCACAGGGAGACTCTCCAGGTAAGTGAAGGCCGAAGCAGCCAGCGAACCTGCCGCGCGCAGAGCGACCAGCTCATCCGGAAACTTGATACACCGCGTATCTTCCACCAGCCCATCCACGAGCCTCCATTCGACCGAGCACTCGTCCAAGAGCTCCCGCAACGGCTCCCAGCGCTTTACGGTCAGATGGCCACTGTCGATACCAACCACGCCGGCAGCGCCATCGCCATACCGAGCCTCGGTGAGAAAGTCTCTTACCGGCTCATCGCGGCTGCCCACTGCCAGAATCACACGAGTCCTCGGAACCTCAACCTCAGCCTGCACAGTGAAACGTGCGTCGGTGACTATGACCACGTCTTCTTCTGTCACGATGACACTCGCAGCTTCACCCGTGAAGCCAGTCAGGTAGCGGCAGTTGGCCGGAGCAAAGACCACCAGTGCCCCCAGACCTGCCTTCGCCATCAGGGCCCGGAGACGATCCACTCTCTTCGGCACGCTGCTGGAGACCGTCATGCTCCTCCATTCCTTTTCTTACCCAGCTCCATCAGGAGGGTTACCGCCTCCACATAGCCGTGGACACCCTTGCCCGCGACGGTCAGGGTGACGACATCAGAGAGCACAGAATGACGTCTCCAGGCTTCGCGGCGGGCCGGATCCGAAAGATGTACCTCCGCCACCGGAGCGGTGACAATCTCAAGGGCATCGCGGATGGCATAGCTGTAGTGTGTCCACGCGCCCGGGTTGACGAGCAGTGCGCCGGCATGACGATATTCGTGGAGATACTCGACAAACACCCCTTCGTGGTTGGTCTGATGACAGATACACCCCCAACCGTGACGAGCCGCCTCCTCGACCACCACCCTCTCCAACTGCAGCAACGTGATGGTCCCGTAGTGCTGCACCGAGCGCTCACCGAGAAGGTTGAGATTCACACCGTGCAACACGATCAGCACAGGAGAAGATCCGGTCATCATAGATCCGGTCATGTCCGTATTGCGTCGAGCGACTCGCCCAACAGGTCGGCTGTGACCTTCAGCCCCCACACCGGAACTCCCAGGTCACGCAAACCGACGAACCCGGTGGTATCCGCCGTGACCTTCTTGTCTTTGGCACAGGCTGCAAGCAGGGACGACACGGAGGGTAGTGAGACAACAACGGGAAGCCCGAGACCCTGCAACAAGCAACGAGTACGCGTGCGCACCTCCGGGTCCAAACCCAGCGTACGCTCACTCACCATGAGGGCCGACAGAAGGCCGAGAGCTACGGCGTGACCATGAGTGAGAGCGCCAAAACCCAGCGTCACCTCCAGGGCATGCCCCACGGTATGCCCCAGATTGAGGACCGCGCGTCGCCCCTGGTCGAACTCGTCCTCTTCCACCACCTGGGCCTTGTAGGCGATGCACCGTTTAACCAATTCGGCCATGGTCCCACCGTGCCGGTCGCGCACCTGCTGGTAGTCGCGTTCCAGCGTAGTGAAGAGTCCGGGATCGAGCAGACCGTACTTCACCACCTCGCCCAGACCACCGACATACTCACCGGCGGGCAGCGTGGTCAGTGTTGCCGGATCCACTAGGACCAGATCCGGCTGGTAGAAGGTCCCTACGAGATTCTTCCCAGACTCGAGATTCACCGCGGTCTTCCCTCCGACGCTGGAATCCACCTGGGCGACCAGGGTGGTTGGTATCTGCCAGAGGCCCACCCCACGCTGATAGGTACCGGCTACTAGGCCGGCAAGGTCTCCTACTACCCCCCCACCTAGAGCAACGACGATATCGTTCCTGCGACACCCTCGTCCGGCCAGCCAATCCCAGCAATCCCCCAATCTATCAACACTCTTGCTGGTCTCACCGGGGGGTACGCTGAGAATGTCGTCAGAGCGCAGGTAGGTATCGAGGATGGCAACCACCTTATGGCCCCATGCATCCAGCACGTTGTCATCGGTTATGATGAACAGCCGCGCCCCATTCGCAGCCGCCTCTTCGGCATACCCGGACAGCAAACCGAGCGCACCCGGTCCGGCCAGGATGAGGGAGGGCCTTCTCGTCTTGGCGAGCTCACAACGCCAGATCACGATTTCTCCCCCATGTATGCCTGCACGACACCGGCCACCTCGCCTGCTATGACACCGGGACTCTTCCCGGCCACACGAACCGTGTGGTCCGCAGCCGCCTCATACAACGCCTGCCTCTCCGAGAGCAGGTCCGCGAAGGCCCGACGGTCGCGAGCCAGGGGTCTGTCACTAGCCGACACCCTGCGCCACGCCTCATCTGCGTCTATCTCCAGATAGACCACCAGGGCCCCCTCGCGCAGCCGGGTACGCACCTCCGGGCTGATGAGAGTCCCGCCACCGAGGGCCAGGACCAAGCCGCCCCCATCCGATGCCCCCTCCAAAAGGTCCAGCAACGCGGCGGACTCCATACCCCGGAACACCGTCTCCCCTTCCTTGGCAAAAATATCGGGGACGCTGCGCCCCGAGCGGGTCTCCACGATCTTATCGAGATCCACGAATGTCCACCCCAGCGAGTCGGCCGTCATCTTCCCCACAGTCGTTTTGCCGCTCCCCATGAATCCTGTGAGCGCAATCACCGGCGCCACAGTCCTCGCTCCTCAACCTCATGTTCATAGCCGATTATCGCAGCCCTCATCTGTTCAAGACTGTCTCCGCCGAACTTCTCCCGATAGGCCTGCGCTACCACCAAAGCCACCATGGCTTCACCAACCACTCGGGCCGCCGGTACCGCTGTGACATCGCTACGCTCCACATGTGCATAGACCGCCTCCAAAGTATCAACGTCCACCGCAGGCAGCGGCGTCGTGAGGGTGGGGATGGGCTTCATGGCGGCCCGCAGCACGATGGGCATCCCGTTGGTCATGCCCCCTTCCAGACCGCCGGCACGATTGGTCCGCCGCGTTATCCATCTGCCTCCGGCGCCCTCACCGACGTATGTCGCATCGTGCACCTGCGAGCCGAGCGACGCCGAGTCGGCGAACGCCCGGCCGACCTCAACGCCCTTGATAGCCGGGATGCTTCCCAAGGCCCCCAGAAGGCGTCCGTCAAGCCTGTCATCGTAAGCGGCGTAACCGCCCAAACCCGGGCATACACCCCAGCACCAGATCTCGAAGATCCCCCCCAACGACTCACCCGCAGCACGGGCGCGGTCGATCTCTGCACACATGGCTGCAGAAGCGACGTCATCGGCGCAGGCCACCTGAGATTCCTCAACCGCCCCCCAGTCGACGGCCGAAGGGTCGGTGATATCTCCGCAGGAGGTGTCTATCGAGCCGATGCTGAGCACCCTCCCCCGCACGGTCACTCCAAACTCGGACAGCATCCTCTTGCAGACGGCCCCGGCGGCCACCCGCCCCACCGTCTCCCGTGCACTGGCCCGTTCCAGCACGTCCCTCACATCAGCATGGCCATACTTGATCATGCCGGCCAGATCAGCGTGACCCGGCCGCGGGACGGTCACGCGCGGCCATGGTTCGTCGTCTATGGAGGGGGCGGGGACATCAGGGGACATGAGGCGTAGCCAGTTAGCATGGTCGCGGTTCTCGACCAGGATGGCAATGGGCGTACCCAGCGTACGACCCAAGCGGACACCGGCCAGGAGGCGCGCCCGATCGGACTCAATGGCCATGCGCCCGCCGCGCCCATAGCCCTGCTGCCGTCTGGCAAGGTCCAAATCAATGTCTTTCGTCTCCAAGCGCATACCGGCTGGTATGCCCTCGATCAGACATACTTCCCCCGGACCGTGCGATTCGCCGGCAGTGGTAAGACGGAGCTGAGTCACGCTTGTTCCCTTCTGCAAGAACGTCGACTGTCAAAAAATCGACTACAAAACGAAGCCGACTAGGATGTTGACCTCATTGTGTGTAGGTCATAATCGTAGATCTGTCCACCGACATTCAGTGTCACCGTCTTGTTGCCGTTGCCGTAAAGCAGAGTCACCGTCTTATCTGAGAGAGCGATGTCGACCACCTGCATCCGCCCCCAGGTCGTCGCCACGACATCACCTACCAACCTATCGGTGTAGATGATGCCATCGACCTCAAACGTAACCGCCACTCCACCGTCGACCGTGTCGATCGACAGCACCTTGAGGCTGTGGACGCGGGGAGCCGTTGTGATCGTCGTGGGAGTCAGCGTCGTAGTCGTCGTGACCCGAGTGGTAGTTGTGCGCTGAGTAGTAGTGGTGACACGCTTGGTGGTGGTGGTACGTTTAGTAGTGGTAGTGACATGCCGGGTGGTAGTTGTGCGTTTAGCAGTAGTGGTGACACGCTTGGTGGTGGTTGTGCGTTGAGTCGTAGGTGTGTGCGCAGGCCGCGTCGGATTGGCGTACTGGGCACGCGTAGTGGTTGTGTAGAAGCTGGTAGTAGGTGGACTCCAAGGAAGCGTGGTGGCCGTCGCATAGGTCGGACTCGTGACCGAAGCAGTGCTGGTAGGCGGTTGAACAACCTGCTGCACAAATGGATCCTTGCTCTGGAACGTAGACAACTCGTCGACGGGTAAAGACTCATACACAGGGGCCGTGTCCGACGACGACACGAACGTCGAGGTAGTGGGGGGGCCGGAGACGACGGATACCGTATCATCGGTGGATCCTCCGTCATCTGTACACCCTACAATAGAAAAGAGCACACTGAGAGTTAGCAGGGCCGCCACCAAGACCGACGCATAAGACCTGGACTTCATAATGCCCCCTAAAAGCCGCTTGCCTCGGTCGTAGTGGATGTAGTAGTGGACGTAGACGTAGTGGTAGACGTAGTCGTCTCGCTCACAGCCGGCGAGGTATCCGCCGCGGCCAGCGGAACCCCCCCGGTGTCGAAGGCATAGAGAATCATACTTGCATCAAGCTCTGGGCTCAACCCGCCCTGACCTCCGAGAATGGTACCGGCAGCGACCTGATCAGTAACCCGGCCGGCGGTCTCAGCGACACTGATATCCAGCTGCTTCACGGCCAGTAGTCTACCGGGGCCCGCCACCAACTGCTCGACCCGATACATGAAGTCGCTCACGTTAAAAAAGGAGCCGCTGACTTCGACCGAGAACGGCAGCATCCGAACCGGCCGAGACTCCACCGCCTCATCGGGCGTGATGGAGACGAACTGAACTCCCGACTCATCGGCGAGGGCTTGAATCTGAAGGAGGAGGCTCGGCACCTCGTCGGAGCCGGGGACCATCTTGGCCAGATCCAGCAATCGTGCCTGGTTCTTCTTGCCCTCGGTTCTCGTCACCTCTGCCTGGGCCAACTTCGCCTGCGCAGCGGCCAGCCGCGTCTTCTCCTCGCCTATCGATGTGGAAACGGCCGTCAGGTCACCGCTTACCGGGCCCAACAAGACAAACCAGGCGATGACGATCAAGATGACCAACCCAGCGCCCGTTAATATGAATTTCAGCATACGGCTCATGGGGTACTGACCTCTGACTGACGCAGCGGCAACTTAGCCTCAGGGGTAGTGTCGACTACCGTCGCCATCACGGAAAACGACTTCGTGCCCTGGTCCTCCTGGTCGGTGACGCCAACCAGCTTCACATCGGTCAGGCTTGGAACAAGCCGCAGACGGACAATCAACTGTGCAACGCTCTCGAAAGTGCGCGTACTAGCCTCGAACACGATCGACGTCTGCTCATCCTGTGCGCCGGTCCCCGTCTTGAGGACCACCGGATCGGCGACGGTCAATTTCACGTTCTGAAACCAGACACTATCCGGCACCACCAGGCTGATATCGTTGAGAAGATCCGACACGGAGATCTGGGCCCCATAGATCTCAGTGACGACGGACTCAGCTTTAGCCGCCTGTTGTTGTACGAGCTCGTATTGCCGCAACGTAGCCGTCTGGCTCTCGATAAGGGCCGCCTGCTGCTGCAACTCCGTAAGCTCCCGCTCCTTATTTTCAAGCCGAATATCCAGAGCGAAGTAGCCGAAACCTATAGCGAAAACGACCACTATAACCAAGGCGATCATCAGAAGCAGATTGATGTCGGTAGCCGTCCGCGTCCGTTCGGAGAGAGGTACCAAGTTGATACGGCGCTTCATGTCAGTCCCTCTCCGGCAGCACCAGGCCCATAGCAACCACAAGACAGGGCGCCACCGAGGCCAGGATGGCGTCGGGGACCTCCGACGAGTTGTCGATGATGTGCGTCAAAGGGTTGGCAAGCGTGACCGGCACACCCAACCGCTCCGCCAGATATGAATCGAGGTTGCGGGCGAGAGCCCCCTTGCCACTGAGAATAAGCCGACTCACAGCATTATACCGGCCTTGAGCCTCAAAATAATCGAGCGAACGTTTGATCTCATCACCCAACTCGACTGCTATCCCCCCAAGCCCACGCCAACTCTGGTCCACGATCTCGTCGCGATAGGCATCCCTATCGGGCGCCAGTGGACCTGCCAGGCCCACTCGTTGTACAAGCATCTCTGCGTCACCGAGGGGGATATTGTTGCCCTCACTAAGGAAGCGGGCAAAGCGGTCGCTCGAGAAGTTGATGACGCGTGTGAATTTCATCAGCCCATCGACTGCTACGGCCAAAGTAGTAACGGATGACGACACATCCACCAGGCCAATATATTCCGATGCAGCCTCCGAATCCGGCACAAACGGACTATCGGGGATGAGCGCCCGCACCATGGCAAGACTTGAGACGTCGATGCCGAGTACCTTGAGTCCTGCCCGCCTCACGGCTGAGAGCAGATTCATGATCATCGTCCGCTGGGCGGCCACCAACAGGACCTCCTGATAGGTGGTCCCATCCGCCGCCGGCCGACGACCCAGAACCTGCGAGTCGAGTACGGCCTCATCGATAGGGATGGGGATATACTCCTGAGCTTGAAGCTGAATGGCGCTGAGCAACTCGTCTTCTGCGAGATCGGGCATGGCGATATTGCGAACGATCACTTTCTGGTTACTCACAGCCAGGCGGACAGCCTTACCCCGTAGCTTGTGGCGGTTGACTAAGACCTTCAGTTCGTCGGCGAACGCATCGGGCTCGATGATCTCTCCGTCCACCACGAGACCCGGGGGTACAGCCCAGTCATAACAGACCTTCAACTTCAGGTTCCCAGGCTTTCCCACCACCCCAAGCACAACTACACTCGATCCGCCTATATCGAGTGCATATTCTCCCTTTTGCGGAAGACCTAGAGCCATATATGAGTCTTGTCCTGTCTCTTCATGTGTATTCCTATCGCCACTCCTCAAAGTCCTCAAGGAGTAACGTTATCACGCAGGTCTACTCCAGCAACGCTCGACCCCGTCCTCTATTGAAATAGACCCAGATAGGACCGAAGCATGTTCTGCCCCACCAGGATGGCGACAACTGCCCCTAGAGCCAAATAAGGACCGAAGGGCATCTGATCCCGGGGAGTCCGTCGACGGGCGGCCACCAGGAGGACACCGGCCACCGCACCCACCATGAAGGCTAGAAAAAGCGCCACCAAGACGGATGCTCCCAACACCGCCCCCATGAGTAGGGCCATCTTCGCATCGCCGGCCCCCATCCCACCCGGCCAGAGTATCACGAGAAGGAACATGAAAGCCGCAGCGCCGAGACCCGCAGCAAGGTGCTTCCACCAATCATGTGGACTGATGGCAACGGACGCCACCAGGCCAATGAGGGCCCCGGGAAGGACGATCTTGTCCGGGATGATCATGTGATCGACATCAATGAAGGCAACACATATCATCGCGGAGAGGAACATCCACGCCAGCAGCAACGGCCAGCCGATTCCCAGGCGCCAGAAAGCGATTACAAAGAGCACTCCTGTGAGTCCCTCCACGAGTGGATAGCGGACAGAGATGGACTCCCGACAGTGACGACATCTGCCTCGCAATAACAGCCAGCCGACGACGGGGACATTGTCATACCAGCGCACCGGCATGCCGCAACACGGACAGTGGGAACCCGGATGTATCAACGACTCGCCCAGTGGTAATCGGTGGATGACGACATTGAGAAAACTGCCCACCACCAGACCCAGCAAGGATGATAGTAGTCCGAAGTAATAGATCACCGGCCTCGCCCCCTACGACGTTCACCTCTTATGTCGGCGACTGCCGGGGCTCCTACGACCCCGTGTGCCGTCCTAGGCGGCTGCTGAAAAACGAAGTCCCGGTCATCGGAACGTGCTGAACGGCACGATAGTACGTCATCGGTCGCGCGAATAGCGCTGCTATTCGCGCTTCCTCTATCCTTCTATCGCACGCGCCGACCCGCGTTCCGGCGGCGAAGCATCATTTTCAGCAGCCCGCTAGATCATCATCGATACTAGTAGGGCACAGCGAGCACATAAATGGGACTTTGGTAGGATACGACGCTCGATCGAAGAAACGCCCTACATCAACCAACCGCCTTCGCGCAACACGGTGCGCAGAACTTCCTGGCCCGCAGGGGTCATTCTCTCAAGAGGCGGGCGTAGAGGCCCCGCAGGGAGACCGAGCCACTCGAGCGCCTGCTTCACCGGGGTGGGATTAGGCTCGACGAACAGTGCGTCAACCACGGGCATGATCCGGTAGTGGATGGAGCGCGCATCGTCGAGACGATTGCCCCATACCGCTTCGCATAGCTCTCTCACCTCTTTACCGACCACGTGGGCCACAGCAGCGATCGCACCGGCGGCACCGTGACAGAGAAGACTGAATGTCATCACATCTTCCCCCGAGTAGATGCAGAACGTCTGTGGGTCGGTTGATTGATAGATCTCCATGGCCTGATGAAGGTCACCTGAGGCGTCCTTCACCCCGATCACTTCTGGGACCTCTCGCCATAGTCGCGCGATGGTATGGGGCTCGATGTTGCGCGCCGTTCTCCCGGGAATGTTGTACAGGATCATGGGGAGCCCAGAAGCCTTAGCTATAGCCGCAAAATGATTGAAGAGCCCCTCTTGGGTAGGTTTATTGTAATAAGGCCCCACCTGCAGAGTGGCGTCTGCGCCCAACTCCTCAGCCAAGCGGGTAAGGGTCACCGCTTCCCGGGTCGAGTTGGAGCCGGTCGCGGCTATAACGGGAACCCGTCCGCGACTTCTTTCGATGACCACACGGATCACGTCCGCGTGCTCCTGGTGAGAGAGCGTGGGAGATTCGCCGGTAGTGCCGCACGGGACAATGCCATCACAGCCCACTTCCTCAATGAAATAGTCGACCAAACGACCCAGTCCCGCGTAATCCACACTCAGATCTTCAAGAAAGGGGGTGACCACAGGCACGATGACGCCCCGTAGCCCCCACTCCACCTTTGCGACCACTGCCGCCTCCTCCACGTTGTCGAGCCTCCGCACTTCCTCAACTGTAGCGCCCCATTATAGGCAATCAGATACTGTGCGCACACCCGCGGGAACACGTACGGCACAGGTAAAAAAAAGCCCGCCATCACTGGCGGGCTCAAATCAATCCCGGCGACTTCCTACTCTCCCACGGGGTCCCCCCCGCAGTACCATCGGCGTTGAAGGGCTTAACTTCTCTGTTCGGAATGGAAAGAGGTGGATCCCCCTCGCTATGGTCACCGGAAACCTTGGGACGTTTCCTCGGCTTGCGCACCTTCAAATCTGCATAGTGAATAAGTGATGTATAAAGTCAAGACCTCGACCGATTAGTACTGGTCTGCTGAAGACATTGCTGCCCTTACACATCCAGCCTATCAACCTGGTGGTCTTCCAGGGGTCTTACCTAGTTACCTAGTGGGAGATCTCATCTTGGGGTCTGCTTCCCGCTTAGATGCTTTCAGCAGTTATCAGAACCAGACGTAGCTATCCAGCGGTGCCGTTGGCACGACAACTGATACACCATAGGTCTGTTCATCCCGGTCCTCTCGTACTAGGGACGACTCCCCTCAAATCTCCTGCGCCCACGACAGATAGAGACCGAACTGTCTCACGACGTTCTGAACCCAGCTCGCGTACCGCTTTAATGGGCGAACAGCCCAACCCTTGGGACCTACTCCAGCCCCAGGATGCGATGAGCCGACATCGAGGTGCCAAACCCTCCCGTCGATATGGACTCTTGGGGAGGATAAGCCTGTTATCCCCGGAGTACCTTTTATCCGTTGAGCGACGGCGCTTCCACTTGCTACCGCCGGATCACTAAGGCCTGCTTTCGCACCTGCTCGACTTGTTGGTCTCGCAGTCAAGCTCCCTTATGCCTTTACACTCTACGCACGATTGCCGACCGTGCTGAGGGAACCTTTGCGCGCCTCCGTTACATTTTAGGAGGCGACCGCCCCAGTCAAACTGCCT